>JAJYCX010000043.1 GCA_021778015.1 Pseudomonadota bacterium | reverse complement strand
ATCTTTGTTAACGATATAGAAGCGACAGAAAAAGAAATTAAAAGCAAAAAAAAATCCTTATTGGTGATAGAGCATAATCCCCCGAAACAAGATGCAGAAAAGATTGTAAAGACTTTACGTAAAACCTTGGGTGCGGAAGTGGATGCTACGCCCATCATTATAGTCAGTGCCAATAGAGAAAGCATGTTGAAATCACATGAAGGTATTAGTGAGCAATTAGTGATGCCACTCAGTGCGGCCTATGTGCAAACTAAAATATTGTCATGGTTATTGCGAGTATCTTGTAGATGGCAACCGGCACCATTTCCAGAAAATGAAAAAGATCGCCTGTCCGCATTGCGCCATCTAAATATTTTAGATACAGCACAAGAAGAACGTTTTGATAGGATCACGCGTTTAGCGACCGCCTTATTCCATGTGCCCGCAGCGATGATTTCATTCATTGATGCAGATAGACAATGGATTAAATCGGCTCAGGGTATAAAAGTTAGAGAAACGCCTAGAGATGTATCATTTTGTTCTCATGCGGTGTATGAAAATAAAACCTTAATCATTAACGATACTACATTAGATGATCGTTTTGCCGATAATCCTTTAGTTACAGCAGAACCGCATGTGCGTTTTTATGCAGGGGCACCGCTGATTTTAAAAAATGGCTATTGCATGGGGACTTTGTGTATTGCGGATATAAGGCCTAGGATATTCGATCCCAAAGAAGTCAAATTGCTAGAAGACATGCGGGATATGGTAGTAGAAGAATTGTCGAACGGGAAAAGGTGATGTGCATTAACCAGCACTAACACCCACTTCCACCATTTCAAATTCCATCTTAGTCGCGCCACAATCAGGGCAGCACCAATTGAGCGGAATATCCTCCCAACGAGTACCTGGAGCGATGCCTTCCTCAGGCCAGCCTAAAGCTTCATCGTAAGTCCAGCCGCACAATAGACATATGTATTTTTTCATCGGATAAGGCCTATAATTGGTCAAATATAGGCCTATTGTAACCAATTTGAGCTAGGCTGTCAATTAGTTGCTTCATCCAGTGCCGTGCCTACAGCGGCTTTAAATGCGGCGGCATAGCTACTATGGCAGTCTTGATAGAAGGACTCAGCCATTAAGTTTTGTCGCCACGCTTTCAAGTAGGGGTAAGGTGTCAAATTAATGTTAATTAATTCAACGGTATCCAGTGCAGCTAGCAGTGAAAAGTCCGCAATGGTTAGGTTATTACCGGCAATATAGGCTTGTTTTGCCAGTTGTTTTTCCAGCATCGGGAGATAATTATCTAGCCACAAACGACCATCTTGCAAAGAACGTTCATCTTTAGCCACGCCTTTTAAACGATAGAAGTACGTGTTAAACATCACTTTTGCAGTGGCCATTGCAATATGGTTTGCCGCAAAATCTAACCATTGCTCGACGATAGCGCGTTCTTCTAGATTTTTAGGATATAAGCTAGAATGGTGTTTATCGGCCAAGTAACGCAAAATGGCATTGCTTTCTGCTAATCTAAAACCGTTGTCATCAATGGCCGGAACCTTGCCATAAGGATTTATTTTTAAAAAATCACTTTGTTGTTGTTCGCCTGCACCTAGATTAACAATTTTAAGGTCATAGGGAATAGCTAAATAATTCAATAAAAAACGTATTTTATTAGCAGGGGAAGATAAAGGATTACTGTATAGAACTAACATGATAGAATTCTCCGTAATTAAGAAGTAACTTTAATTGTAACAAGCAGGGGGGGTGAATACAAGCAAAGTTATTGATTTAAAAGGAAGCAGTACATTATATTTACAGATTGGTTGAAATGAGATAAACTATGCGTTGATCTTTGTGGCCTTAAGTGTTTACTTGGGGTCACGGTTTAACAATTAAAAATGAGGTAACTAGATATGAAAAATATGGAAAATATGGGACAGAAGAGATCTAATTGGGAATTAGTGATAGCATGTCATTCTTCACTTCCACCTAAAGCTGAACCTAAAGCTAAATTAGAACCTGAAGCTAAATCAGAACCTAAAGAAAAAGACAGTTTCTCCTTCTATGCTTTCTTTAGCAATGTCCTCGATACTTATATAACAACTGATGCTCCTGCTGAGTCGAATCCGTTACTTTCAGGAAGTAAAATTGGTCCCAATAATAGCAAATAAAGTCTAGATCATCACATCTCACTATAATTAGGCCCGCTGCCACCTTCCGGGATTGTCCAACGGATGGTGTCGGCGGGGTCTTTAATGTCGCAGGTTTTGCAATGCACGCAATTTGCAGCATTGATGTGTAAGCTGGGTTTGTTATCCATCATGGTAATTTCATACACGCCTGCAGGGCAATAGCGTTGTTCTGGGCTGGCGTATTGTGCGTAATTGACGGTTAACTCTTTGCCTATAGAACGCAATTTTAAATGGCAGGGTTGATCTTCATCATACTGCGTATTGGCTAAATAAACCGAACTCATTTTGTCAAAAGTAAGCACGCCATCGGCTTTAGGATAAGCAATGGGTTTGGCATTTTTAGCAGGAGTTAAAGTATTGCGATCTTTCTGTGTATGATGCAAAGTCCACGGCAATTTTCCTTTAAATAACTTTAGATCTAAGCCACCTAATACAGTACCGCCCCATAAACCATACCGAAAATACGATCTGAAATTACGCGATATTTTTAATTCATCATAAATCCACGATTGTTCTAATAATATGGGGTATTCATCTAGCAGGGTTTTACCCCCACTATTTTTTTCTAGCGCATGTACGATAGTCTCCGCAGCGAGCATGCCCGATTTCATAGCATTGTGACTGCCTTTGATTTTAGCCACATTTAAAAATCCAGCCGCACAACCAATTAAAGCGCCGCCGGGGAAAACTAATTTAGGAATAGATTGCAGACCACCTTCATTTAAAGCTCGTGCGCCATAAGCCAAACGCTTGGCACCTTTAAAAAGAGGCGCTATGGCGGGATGTGTTTTAAAGCGTTGCATTTCCATGAAGGGGTCTAAATAGGGATTGTGATAATCTAAACCGATTACAAAACCAACAGCAACTTTTTGTTGATCTAAATGATAAATAAAAGAACCGCCGTAAACGCTGTTATCCAAGGGCCAACCCGCACTGTGCTGCGCTAATCCGGGATGATGCTGTTCGGCTTCTACGTGCCACAATTCTTTAATGCCCAAGCCATAGGTTTGTGGGTCACAACTTTGTCGTAAGCCAAATTGTTTCATCAGTTGTTCGGACAAATAACCGCGGCAACCTTCGGCAAATAAAGTATATTTAGCATGTAGTTCGACTCCAGGAGTAAAGGTCGCTTTAGGATCTCCTTTCTTATTCACACCCATGTCGCCAGTGGCAACGCCAATGACGCGGCCTTCATCGCCGAATAATACTTTGCTGGCAGCAAAGCCTGGGTAAATTTCAACACCTAAAGCAATGGCTTGTTCAGCGAGCCATTTACAGACTAAACCTAAGCTCGCGATGTAATTGCCATGATTTTTCATGGTAGAAGGCAACATGAAATTGGGTACAGTCCAAGCTTTGTCTTTACTTAAAAATAAAAAACGATCTTCTGTAACAGGAACTTTAAGAGGAGAGGCTTGTTGTTGCCAATCGGGTAATAGTTCATTCAAAGCGCGCGGTTCGATGACAGCGCCCGATAATATATGCGCGCCTACCTCGCTGCCTTTTTCTATGATACACACACTGATATTGCTAGACAGTTGCCGTAATTTAATAGCAGCGGCTAATCCCGCGGGACCAGCGCCTACAATAACCACATCGTAAGTCATCACTTCCTGAGTCATAGTTTAGCTCCTTTGTGGATTGCCTAAAGGTTTAAAGGCTTGAATGCCGGTAATAGCACGGCCTAGAATAAGGGCGTGTATATCGGCAGTGCCTTCATAGGTTTTAACGGTTTCTAAGTTATTCATATGGCGTATAATGTGAAATTCATCGACGATGCCATTGCCGCCTAACATATCGCGTGTTTGTCGCGCTACATCTAAAGCCACTAAAGTAGAATTGCGTTTCATCATCGAAATGCATTCGCTGGCCATCTTGTGTTCGTCTTTCAAGCGCCCTAAACGCAAACAACCTTGTAAAGCTAAAGTGAGTTGTGTTTGCATGTCGGCTAATTTAAATTGAATGAGTTGATTAGCTGCTAGAGGGTGACCAAATTGTTTGCGATCCAACACATACTGACGAGCCGTATGCCAACAAAATTCGCCTGCACCTAAAGCACCCCAAGCAATACCGAAGCGCGCGTTTTCCAAGCAACCAAAGGGTCCGCTTAAACCATCGGCATGTTCTAAGCGATTTTCTTCGGGAACAAAGACATCGTCCATGACGATTTCACCGGTAATGGAAGCGCGCAAAGAGAATTTGCCTTCTATGACGGGCGCCGATAAACCTTTCATGCCTTTATCTAAAATAAAACCATTGATACGGCCAGCATCATTTTTAGCCCAAACGATAAAAACATCAGCGATGGGCGAATTGGTGATCCACATTTTAGAGCCATGTAACCTATAACCGCCGCTGACCTTTTTAGCGCGCGTTTCCATGCCGCTGGGATCGGAGCCATGATTGGCTTCGGTTAAACCAAAACAACCTATCCATTCGCCGGTTCGTAACTTAGGCAAATATTTTTGCTTTTGCGCTTCATTACCATAGGTATAAATAGGAAACATAACCAAGCTGGATTGTACACTCATTGCCGATCGATACCCTGAATCGACGCGTTCGATTTCACGCGCAATTAAGCCATAGCTGACATAATTTACCCCGGCACAATCATAACCCTGCAAGGTAGCGCCCAATAAGCCAGCGTCGCCCATTTCGCGCAGTATAGCGGGGTCGAAGTGTTCTGCTCTATAGGCTTTGAGTACTCTAGGCATCAAGGCCGATTGCGCAAACTGTGCAGTATTATCGCGGATCAAGCGTTCTTCATTGCTTAATTGTTCATCAAATAACAGGGGATCTTGCCAATTATAAACAATGGGTTTTGCGGTCATGGTGTGTCCTTTTGATAAGTACTATAAGCGAATGATTACAGAAAAGGGGGCTAAGAGCAAGGCTGGGAGGAGTAGAAAAATATGTCTTTACAGCTATATTACAAAATTATAGCTGCATAGAAATATTTTATGAAAAATATGGGATCCTATGGAATATCTGGCTTATTCACCGAAAACTTTGGGAGTACAGTTAAAGCGAATACGTAAAAAAGGGGGTAACGCAAAAACAGACCGGAAGTGTTCTATTGATAGAACAATCGACGGTGTCTAGTGTTGAAAATGGGGCTTCAGGAACACGGCTGGAAACTTTATTTCGTTTGTTGGTTATACTCGAATTGGATATGGTATTGCGCCCTAAAAAACTTATTGAGAACCTTGGTGAATGGTGATGGTAAAATTATTTTCCCGAGTTGAAAATGTACAAAAAAATATTTAGGAAAGGCAGGTGTATGATGAAGAAGAAGAAGCGAAATGTATTTGAAGTAAAGCTGGACGCAGAAGAACAAGAACTTCTGGATTCCATTGAGCGTGATGAATGGAAAAGTGTAAAAAATATTGAGGAAGAACGGGCCTTTGCCAAAGCGGCCGCTGCAAAGGTTCCCTCCTTCTGCATTAGTGCAAAAAGAGGGTAAGGTTTGCTGGGCAGGGCAAAGAAAAATTATTCGGGTTCTTTTTCTTCCAAGCCTTCTTTTTTCTCAGCTTGAATGCGTTGATATACTTCTAATCGATGTACGCTGGTGTCTTTAGGGGCGCTGATGCCTAAACGGATTTGACCGCCCTTAGCCCCCAATACAGAGATATGAATGTCATCGCCGATGACGATAGTTTCACCCAGATTGCGGGTTAAAATTAACATAGACTTTCTCCTTAAAAAATAATAATGGGTTAATATATGTTAAATAGAACAAAATATTATTATGCAGCTTCCTCTAGTTCATTTTCAAAATCAACGAAGAAAGCATCTTCGCTTTTTAACTGGCACCATTCGTTGGTTTTTACGAATAAAAAATAATAGGCGAGATCATCATTTCCTACGCACTGTCGAATGGTTTCAGGTTCTATTTGTTGAGGGTTACTCATCATCAATATCATGGATTCCAGGATATCAATTTGCTTTTGAGTGGGATCTAAAATGTTGAGCTGTTCTAAAATCGCTACAGCGGTGTAGTTGGGCAAAGAGAGTTCTTTAATAGGGTTCATATGTGTCTCCGTTCGTTAAAATAGGGTTTCCCAATTTGCTTCTTACCTGGTCGTTAATCTTTGCTACCATGCTCTCTCCTCAGAGAGGACATAGTTTGCCTCCATAAAGTGGCTAATAAAAGAACATTAAAGATGCGCCCATAAACTTGTTTTTATTATAGACCACAATAGTTTTTTTGTCAAAACCGGACTAAAAAACATATTTTTTTGTTAAATGGCTCGTTTTAATAAAAAACATGTTTTTATAAACGTATAATTATCAAAAAGTTATGGGCTTGTGTTATACTTAGCCCCAATTGATTAATTGTAATAATTGAAAAGGAATGGCGGATATGGGGATAAAGATGTTGGATACTCTTTCTGGCAGACTCCAATTTGCAATGGAAAAAGAAGGGTTTTCACAAGCTGCTCTGGCCAGAGCAATTGGCATTAGAGCCGCGGCTTTACAATATCTATTATCCAGTAAAGCGCAAGCCTCTAGATTCACTTTTGAGTTAGCTCATGCTCTAAATGTT
>JAJYCX010000023.1 GCA_021778015.1 Pseudomonadota bacterium | reverse complement strand
TATGCCGCATGGGGCGCTTTTGGTGTAGTGAAAATGCTACAAGAAAAATATGCTTTGTACTTAACTCCGGAATCTAAAGCTTTGTCCACACAACAAGAACTCAGCAAAGAAGATTATAATGCCCGTTATGGTTTGGATGCGCGTAGCATCATCTTGGCGACTCGTGTCATTAACAAGTCTATGCAATTGGGTGCTTTGTTGGGTAACGTTATGCAGCTCCTCATTGAAAACATTGCGGCTACTCGTGGCGCCTTGTGTTTGATGTTAAAAGGTGAATTCTGGATAGAAGCCTATTATGGCAGTAAAGAAAGCGGTATTCAAACTTTAACGCACACGCCTTGGAAAGAAGCTAAAATCTCCCAAGAAGTCTTTTTACAAACCTGGCGTGAGAAAAAAGAAATTCTGGTCATGGATGTGAGTAAAAGTGAAGAGTTTCAGGGCAGTCCTTATTTACAAGAATCCGAGGCCAAGTCCTTAATCAGCGTACCTATCTTCAATGCCGATGGTAATGAGGTGATAGGCGTTATCTATTGTGAAAACAAATTATCTACCGATTCTTTTACCGCCGATCGCTTGATGGTATTACGCGCTTTGTCCATACAGATGTCTATATTCATCGATAACTCGAGATTATATACGTTGTTCGAGCGCTTTGTGCCTAAGCCTTTCTTGAACCAATTAGGACAAGAGAATATCTTTGACTTAGATGCGGGCGATTCTGTCAGTAAAAATATGAATGTGTTATTCATGGATATACGGAACTTTACCGGTTATTCAGAAAAATACAAGTCCGAAGCGGTTTTCCAATTTATCAATGACTATTTGTTGGAAGTAACCCCTCTGATACACAGTCATAACGGTTTCATCGATAAATTTCTAGGTGATGGTGTTATGGCCTTATTCCCCGGTGAAAGTAAAGAGGCTTTAAAAGCCTGTCTGGAGATGCAACACAAAATTGCCGATTTTGCTGGAGGCCGCACCGATGTAAAATTAGAAGTCGGCATGGGTTTACATTATGGTCCTTTGATGTTGGGCATAGTGGGCGAATCAACGCATATAGAGGGCACGGTTATTGGCGATACCGTCAATGTGGCTTCACGATTAGAGGCATTGAATAAAACCTTTAAGACTCAATGTTTGATTAGCGATGCGGTTAAAATCACCTTGCCACTAGAAGAACACTATCATTTGCGCCCTGTAGGTAAGATTATTTTAATGGGCCGCGCTGAGGCCATGACAGTATGGCAATTGTTAGACAGTATACGCGATGCGAATGAACGTGCCCTGCACATAGAGCAATTGCCTTTATTTGAAACTTATTATCAAGCTTATCTGGGACGAGACTTTAAGGCTGCAAAACTCGGTTTTGAGGCCCTATTGAAAGACAATCCTAATGATGGCGTTTTAATTTTTTATGCAGAAACCTGCCGTTACTACGAACAAACCCCTCCGCCTGCAGAATGGCAAGCTGAGATAGAGATGCGGTTTAAGTAAAAACTATTTTAAAAATAATTATTGACGGCCGTTTATCTATTGAATTTCTCGATATCGTCATTGCTGTAAAGGTTAATTAATTCGTTGATAGAATAGTAGGCGAGTCTCAACGAACTCTAAAATTTCATGGTACGTTTGTTACACGCGGAGCCAGTCATTGCGAACCAGCGGAAAAACAATATTATAAAGAAGTCTATGTGTGTGAATGTCTTTTGAATAGTAGAATTTCTCGGAACTGGATGAGCGCAGTGCGGCAATCCAGCGTTTGAATGATGAAAATTAACTTTTTGTACCGAGAAATTTTTAAAACACTGTGATACGTATAAAACGAGTATTTTACTGGATTGCCACACTACGCTCGTCTGGTTTCACGCCACTTTATCATTTTGTGAATGCTATCGTACAGTAAGGCTATTGTGGATCAGTGACTCGCTTGCTCGCAATGACGGTACGGTTATTTCTTTGCTAAAAGAATTTATTTCATAGACACGGATAGTTACAAGAATTTGGGACAACCACGGAAGAGGTTGTCCCTAAAATAGTTTACTCTTTACTGGCCATCACGCGGTGGTGCAGGAGGACGCTGTCCGCCACCCGCAGCGCCAGGCGTGCGCGGTCTATTGTTACTACGCCCATGACGATTGTATTTACGGCGCGGCTGACCGCTACCGCCACTGGTATTATTGCTATTTCTATTCCTATGACCACCTGAATGTTGCGGCCTATTTTCGGTTTGTTGTCTAACAGGTTGAGACGCGGTATTCGGCGTTGCTACAGCTGGCGTACGCGGAAATAATTTACTCCACAAACGCTTTAACAGACTAGGTTGTTGGCGTCCTTGTGGCTTAGGGCTTTCGGGTAAGCTGTGGACGATCAACGGTGTTTCAACCGCTGCGCCATGATGGACACTGATGTCTTTTAAGGCTTGTAACTCACCGCTTAATTCATATTGATGCATATAACTGCTTTTACTCTCTTCCTGACCACGTGCAGAAGATTTGTAAACTTTCTCAATACGGTAATGCGGTGTTTCTAGATAGCGATGCGGAATAACAATGATACGTACCTGTTGTTTGACTTCTAAATCGGCGACCATTGCTTTCTTCTCATTCATTAACAATGTCGCTACATCTACTGGCACATAGGCAATAATTTCACGCACAGCGCCATTTAAGGATTCTTGACGCATTTGTCGGATAATAGACAAAGCCAAAGATTCAACTTGTCGAATCGTACCTTGACCATTGCAACGTGGGCACATGCCTTGATTAGCTTCAGCCAATGAGGGACGCAAACGTTGTCTAGAGATTTCCATCAAACCAAACTTAGAAATACGGCCGAATTGCACACGCGCACGATCGCTCTTAATAGCATTTTGGAAAACATTGACTACGTCTTTTTGATTCTCTTGCGACACCATATCGATAAAGTCTACTACCACTAAACCGCCTAAGTCGCGCAAACGCAATTGCCGTGCAATTTCGACCGCGGCTTCGCGATTGGTATTTAAAGCCGTTTGTTCTATGTGCCCACCTTTAGTATCTTTAGAAGAGTTTACATCGATGCTAACCAATGCTTCTGTAGGTTGAATAACGATAGAACCACCCGACGGTAAACGTACCGAGGATTGAAATGCCGTCTCAACTTGTTCTTCCACTTTATAATGGTCGAATAAAGGCATGGCATTTTCATATAGTTTAAGTTTTTCTACCAACTCGGGTCGTATCTTTTCTAGATGTTCTTTGGCACGTTGATACAGTTCAGGCACATCTAAGATGATTTCATCGGTGTCTACCTGTAGGAAATCGCGCAAAGCACGTACCACAAAATCGCTTTCTTGATGTATGAGCGCCGGTGCTGGCACTTGTTTACTGACATCCTGAATAGACTGCCATAACCGCAATAGTATGTCTAAGTCCCAGGCTAATTCTTCATAGCTTTTGCCCACGCCCGCTGTACGAATAATAATACCCATACCCTCTGGCAGCGCTAATTGGCTTAAAATTTCTTTTAAACTATCTCGCTCATCACCATCGATTTGTCGTGAAATACCACCCGAACGTGAACTGTTGACCATTAACACTAGATAGGAACCTGCGATCTTAACCAAGGTAGTTAAAGCAGCGCCCTTGTTGCCACGCTCTACTTTTTCAACTTGAACGATTAATTCCTGTCCTTCTTTGATCACTTCGCCTATGTTCACCTGGCGTGGATTATCCACAGCTTTATTAAAATAAAGCTCACTGATTTCTTTAAGGGGTAAAAAGCCTTGTCGTTCCGCACCGAACTCCACAAAGGCGGCTTGCAAGCTAGGTTCTACTCTGGTGACCACACCTTTATAGATATTGCCTTTCTTTTGCTGCCCTAGTTGTTCAATGTAGATATTTTCTAAACGATAACCATCTAATATGGCCAAACGTAATTCTTCGCTGTGGGTGCCATTGATCAGTAAACGGCTGAGCTGTTTCTTTTCAGTTATCTCTTTTTCAATCATAATTCTCTCCAGTACATTAATACCGGCCAAAAAAGAGGGCGTGCGGTGTATAGTACAGAGGAAATATCTTTATGGATGGGTATTCGGCGCAATCATTATTGACGTCTAGCACGGCATTCTCTATAACCATACACGCTTACCTCTTACCCAACATTCTCTGGCGGATCAAAACGTGTTATTTAATTCTTAACCAGTCATATTATTTGTTGGCTGGTCACCAATGATATACTCACAGCAGTTGGTTTTTAGGGTAGGCGCCGAGCTCTCGAGCATCAGGAGTGTAGTACTCTACATGACTGGTGCGAGATGGGCGAAGGCAACACCCCCTAAAAATCAAATGCGAAGAGTATATAGCCTTCATTCTGCTTCTAGGCTCACTAAAGCACGATAAGCAGTTACTAAATGGCCACAAATCTGTTAGCATCTCACTCATCCTGCAGTGCCCTATTATTGCACTGCTTTTTGATGAAACTCGCTTGGATATCATCTGTACAAGCGACGCGTAAGAGTATATCAAAAAAAACCTTTTATTTCAAAGAGAGCATCTTTACTATGAGCCTAGAACAGTACCAAAAAGCCTCCATCATCAGCGTCACGGAGCAAAGCGAAGGGCAACGAATCGACAATTTTTTGTTCAAGACATTGAAAAATATCCCTAAAAGTCGTATTTACCGCATGTTACGCACGGGTGAAGTGCGTATTAATAAGAAGCGAGCTAAGGCCAGCGACAAAGTATTCTTAGATGACCAAGTACGCCTGCCGCCACTGTATCAAAATAACACAGAAAAAGTGATCTTACCGCAAAATCTAAAGGATCGCATCCTGGATGCCATTTTATATGAAGATGATGACTTGATTATCTTGAATAAACCGCCGGGATTGCCCGTACACGGCGGCACAGAGAACAGTTTTGGCATTATCGACATCTTTCGCCAAGCCTTCCCAGATGCCCCTTTCTTAGAGTTAGTACACCGTTTGGATAAATACACCTCAGGCTGTTTGATGATTGCTAAAAAAAGAGACACTTTAAAGGCTTTACACGTATTATTGCAAGAAGGTGCCTGCCAAAAGACTTATCTAGCCTTAGTACACGGTCGCTGGCCAAAAAACGAACATACTATTGATGCCCCGCTACTAAAACGCACTTTAGCCTCGGGCGAACGTAAAGTGCAGGTACACCCAGAGGGTAAAGAAGCTTTAACTAGGGTAAATATTGAAAAATGTTATGCTAATCATTCTTTCTTGCGCTTAACCCCTAAAACAGGGCGTACCCATCAACTGCGAGTGCATTTGAGTTATAAAGGTCACCCTATAGTCGGCGATACAAAGTATGGTCAACGCCAACTCGATCAGAATTTGGCTGTCACTGAAAAATGCCGTTTATTCTTACACGCTTATCGCTTATCTTTTATCCATCCTAAGACCAATCTTAAGCTCAGTGTAGAAGCACCTCTGTATGAGGATTTGGAAGCGGTTTTGAAGGGAGTGTGATACACTAATAATAATCAAGTTATTATCAAAAAAAGTCTTTAGGGAGCGGCTTATGTCAATTATTCTTCCCAAAAATATATTGGTTCTAATTGATATACAAAAAGAGTATGTCACTCCAGGAAGGTCTTACTATTTGTCTGGCATTGAACCCAGCCTTGAGAATAGCCGCCAGCTATTAACATTTGCACGCAAAAATGATTGGGAAATAATTCATATTCAACACTCCAATGGCGACGCAGCGGAACGATTCAACCCCAAAACAGAATATTTCGATTTTGCGGATGGTTTTACCCCTGTAAACTCAGAGAAACATTTTGTGAAAATGGATTTCTCTTGTTATTCTAGCCCGGAGTTTAGTACATATCTATCGGAGTTATTTTCATCAAAACAGCCTACACCCAATATCTATCTGATAGGTTACAACACTGTCATGTGTTGTTTATCTACCTTAGAAGAAGCGAGAAGAAAAAAACATAAAATGCATTTGGTCAAAGATGCAACTCTCGCAAAATCAATTGCAAATGTAACCGAAAAAGACATGCATCAAATTATGCTGGGTGTTTATTCCGCTAAAGGATTGGCTCCTTTGGTCACTACAGAAGAGATTATTGGTCAGTAAGGGTTTTAGCTATGTTGAACACACCAAACGAGATAGACCTAATACACGTCAAGATGCGCGTTCAATACTACAAGCAACTATAGACTAGAGTTGTGTCATCCTCGACCAGGCCGCGAGGCCGCAGTCGGGGATCCAGGAAAAACTTGATTTGAAACTGGATTCCCGACTTCGTCGAGAATGACAAAGCTTCGATTAAAGTTAAATACGTTTATTCAAATCTCACATCTTCATTGGCGATAGATATATACCCAATACACTTCAAGATGCGAGTTCAATGCTACAAGCAACTATAGACTAGAGTTGTGTCATCCTCGACCAGGCCGCGAGACCGCAGTCGGGGATCCAGGAAAAACTTGATTTGAAACTGGATTCCCGACTTCGTCGAGAATGACAAAGCTTCGATTAAAATCTATAGTATCCAGCTAGATCTCACATCTTCATTGGCGATGGGTATAGACCTAAAAATAAATCGCATCATCACCAAATTAGGTCTACAACCACATCCAAAAGATGGTTTTTATAAAGAAACCTTCTGAGCCAGAGCGCATGTTATTGTAGATAAAAATGGTCATACAGGTTTAATTTCATATAAACTCTATCCTTTTACCCAGATATTTTCAAAACATTAGTTACGTACGCCAAAAAAGTAAGAATATTCAACGTAATTGACGTGTATTTTGCTCGCTAAGGCATAAACATACAAGATTCCTTCTTTATGGCCCGTTATTGCTAACTCTAAAACACCTTCTTCATAAAAGGATTGTTGTGAGGCGTTGTCTAAACGTAACAATCCACTGCTTTTTTTCTTTAAAAAAAGACTAGGCTGTAACTCAGTATAGGCCAATGATAGTCTATTATTTACGCCATGTACGCGCCTTAGTTCATTCACTAGAAACAGTGTTTGCTTTTGCAGTAAAGCATCAATGTAAGTAGAAGTTTTATGTTTAAGATCAACACATAATAAACCTTCAGGATTTAGCATCAATTCACATACGTCAGAGTGCATAAAATAAAATATCAAAGTAGGATATCTTTTACAAGAGCTACGATAAAATTGCTCACAATTTAACAATGATGGGCATTCCATGGACCTTCTCCTCGTATCTTTACGGAATCATTCACCGTGTCTAAAGACGATAGCATTGAGATAAGTTAAAATCACGTTAAAAAGTACGTAGTTTTAAAAATAATGTCTTTTCTAAATCGTATAGAAGTTTGTCAACAGTTATTAATCTGGACTTGGGTTGATGTTAAGTGCATCATTTATGTTAAGGTAGTGATTATGGCTCTATATAGTTCAGATATTCTTAAACTCCATCATTCATTTTTTACAAGGATATTTTATATCATTTATTTGAATTTTATCATATAGCGCTTTATTCAAATTTATGTCTAATACATCCGCCATCTGAATGGCATATAATAGAATATCGGCAAGCTCATAGCTTATTTGTTGTTTTAGATCAGCATCGTCTTTTACCATTCGCGATTCTTGCTCTGTCATCCATTGCAATATCTCAAGTAACTCCCCTACCTCGCCAGCAATTGCCATTGCTATGTTTTTAGGGCTATGAAACTTAGTCCAACCCCTATTTTCTGCAAATTTTTTTAGTTCTATTTTTAGCTCATCAATATAAATAATGTCTGTCATCACTAATACTCGGTTGATAAATTTGGTCTTCAATGAAAGAAGTAAGTAATTCAACTTTCGAGACATATCCCGTCTTATTTTTAACTTTGTCTAGGGTATGCTCCACGCTTCTTTGCGATACATTTAATTCTTTAGCAATAGAATAGACGCTTTTCCCTTCTAAGAGCAGAAGCAAATACGTTGTTTCTTTTTCGCTAAGTTTTATCTTTTTTGAAGTGGCTGTTTTTATTGAAATCTCCCGTGGTTGAATTTTATTTCGAATACACTTCATGTTGGATGATTTTTCTGAAATCGTCAAATTATAAAAGTCCACCTTCTCGAAGAGATCAAACATTGGACTATGCATAGTGCTTTCAATCATTCTTTTATTTTTAATCCTGTAAAATACGATAACCCTCTTAAGAAGCCAGAAGTAGTTTAAATAAAAACTATTTATTTTCACATTGTCTATAGCCGATGCAAATGAAAAAATATCAATATATTCATGAAAGGGCAATGCAATACTAATACCATTCCCAATTCCCAGTTTATTGGACTCTTCTACAAGGAAATCATTTTCATAAGACTGCCACAAGGCAACTGAAAGCTTCCCGCAAACAGAAGAGGTTGCTAAGCCAGCCAACATAGTACCAATTCTACCATTGCTATTAATGATTGTTTCCTTAATAAGGCTATTGTTACTCAAAATAAAAAATTTGCTCTGTTTATTTATGCGCAGATGAAGAAATAAACTGATATCAATAGCTGTTAAAATAGAGGAAAAGTTTTTCATATCTTGTACATTTTTAAGCATATCTCTATTCAGCATAATATTATAACCAATTAAGAACACTTTCTTTGTACACTTTTATTATAGATTCTTTTTTATCTTCCCCGATTTTCCTCTTTATGTTTTCAAAATGTTTTTCAATAGTGCGTTCAGAAGCAAAAGTATAACTTGCTATTTGCTTTACGTTTTTTCCTGACGCTAAAAGATTAAGGCATTCAAGTTCTTTTGTAGACAGAAAGATCTCGCCTTTTGTTGTTATAATCGGCTTCTTATTTATTTTTGTTGCTTTTATAAATTCATTAATCTTAGCATGATCATATTCATCAAGCTTATTACTCGGCTTAAAGTCTTTATATACTGCTAAACTTGCGGAAGCAGGCTTGATAAATTCAAATGCATTTAAATTAAAAGAAGCAGTGAAATCCTTAAGTAACGCAATATTTTCAATATAAAAATTTTGCATATTATCGGTTTGCCTATCTGCTGCAACCCCCCACAGTTCAATAGAATCATCTCTTTGTTTAAAAATGCTAAGACCATTCCATATGTTAAAATCATATAAAGCGGATAGTAGATAGTCCGACTTTACGGTTGGCCATAAAAAGCAATGATAGTCATCTTTCGATGCGCGACCTATCTCTTTTCCTAAAGAGGTTCCTTCATTACTATGAACATTTTGCAAACAAAATTCAACCCATTTTAAATTGTTACACAAATATAGATATTTACCATTATTAAAAAATCTAAAATAAGCAAAAACTTTTATGTTCATTGTAAATAGTGGGCTACACAATTCGCTCAATAGAGGTGCTATTGATTCTGCATATTTGTACGCATTAAAATTTATTTCTTTTGCATTCATATTTTTAGCCTTTTTCAATATAATCGATAAAAAGCTGCGCAAATAGGCTTCGATTTTCATCATACCTTGCTAACAGGCTAAACTAATTTAGTCCATTTAGCAACCCCCACTATCATTATATATTTAACATAAACGCCTCTGAACTATTTATTTCTGATAATTACACGCGCTTTTTTCAAAAAGAATTCATATCAGGTAGTTATATACCCATCGTACTTGAAGATGCGAGATCTTGATGAGTACTATAGATTTGAATCAAAGCTCTGTCATCCTCGACGCAGTCGAGGATAACAACGTTTTAGTACTGCGTTCGCAGAAAGTATTACTCCCGCATCTTGAGGTAGAATAGGTATAGATAGAGGAAAGCGTCATAATTTCTGTTCTAATAAAATTTTTATACTGGCTCGATAAATTTGTCCACAAACTCTTTCGGTGGACTTGTAATTCTTCCTAATTTGGGGTCAAAAAAAGCGTGTGTTGTTTCGCCTATTGCCGCAATCTTCCCGGAATCGCGCTTTATTACTTTGTAATAAAAATCCACGGTTTTCTTTTGTAAATTTCCACAAGTGCACTCAACTATAAGAATATCGCCATGAAAAGACAATGCTTTATAACGCATAGAAGCCTTAAGAATAAGATAACCAATGTCATCGCCTAAGTTGACTTCCGATAAGCCATGCAATTTTAACCAGCGCATTCTTGCTTCATGTACTATCGCTAAATAGGCATCGACACCTACATGGCCACCATAATTAATTTGGTCAATGGTTACCACTATTTCTGTAGAAAACATTTTTGCTCCTGGTTATAGTATTGCTTTATGAAGTGCATGGGGTATATACCCAATGCACTTCAAGATGCGAATTCAATGCTACAAGCAACTACAGACTAGAGTTGTGTCATCCTCGACCAGGCCGCGAGGCCGCAGTCGGGGATCCAGAAAAAACTTGATTTGATCCTGGATCCCCGACTGCGTCGAGGATGACAAAGCTTCGATTCAAATCTATAGTATTCAGCTAGATCTCGCATCTTCATTGGCGATGGGTATATATTCACTCAAAATTACATAATACTATTATCGAGATAAAGTTAGCCCTTCGCTCTGTCTGGACTCAGACTCTAATTTAGCCAGATATCTGTCTATTTTCTGTTTTCTTGCTTCCCAGGGCTTCAGATCTTTATAGCCGGGACTGTGAACCAAGTCTTGATATCTTTTTGTCAACTCCGCTAAACTAATTTCATGTTCTTGAGGTAAAGTCTTTGAATTAAAAGCGGTGTAAAGGATATGTAATTGAATTTCCTCAACCTCAAACGCAAATGATATTTTTTTATCCTCAGAGCAATTATTCTTGTCAATAGCCTTTAGTTCTGATAAAATCTTCGACAATTCTGCGGATTTTTCATTAGCATCAGTTATCCTTTGACAGCGACCATATCTTTTTCTAAGTTCAGTTACGTCAGAAACGTAAAGAGAAAAATGAGCGCTCATGTAAAAATCCTTATGAATCATAGTGATAAGCTGATAATAACGCAGCTATAATAATAAATCAAATGGTGAAGGGTTATGATTTACACAATAGATGAAGATGGCGTAGACGCTTTGCATCAGGGCTTTGCATTAAATGTAGAAATGGATAGAACAAATGTTTATGTGGAAGATCCTACCATTACAAGTGAGGCGGTTATCTTAACTACGATGGGCGTTGGGCCTTGTATCGCCTTCTTAGCCAGCGGTAGATATTATCTAGATGCAGATGACAAAACAGGGCATTATTTTGCAGCACTCCGACACTATAGCGATAGTAAACAGTCACCGATAACAGAAGAAGACCTTCTTCAACTAGGGCGCGATAATCTATATGATTTTTTTGAAGAAACCGCCTTAGAGATAGGCGATGATGAAGGCATTAGGATTGTTTTGCACCAGCTTTGCTTTATCGGCGGTCAAAAGAAAGATAAAAATTGCCGCGGTACTGAAAAAGAAGTGCTTGCTTTACAAGCTGCATTGGAACAGACCGACCCGTTCAAAACCATTTTACCGGATAACACGACCATCGGTGGTTCATTGAAACCCGAATGCCATTTTTTCCCTAGCCATGGCGATGCTTTTGTTGATATTTATGTGCAACGCGAAGGCGATACGTCCATGAAAATCAGTCTCTGTTATGGACTATTAGATAATACTCTTCTTATAACAGATGAAAACCGTGTTGATCCAGTACAACCTATATCACCCAGAAAAAGTTTTCTCAGCAGTTCTCAGTCTGTACATAGTCCTAATAAGAAAAATATAGTCAGCCCGCTAACCCCTCTTTCAGCAGATACGATTGATGATAATCTAGGAAAATCACCCATAAAGATACATTTTTTCAGCAGCTCTCCATCTAAAGATAGTGCCAATAAAAAACGTAAAGCTGTCTCATCAATCTTTCACAGCGACCCTGAAAATAGCCACCCTGAAAAAAGAAGAACATTACTCGAAGCGCAACGGCCTGGCCATTAATTGTTGCAGAGCTTGTTTGATACTGATCTTTTCTTGTAATACTTCATCTACGCATTGAGTAATCGGCATATCCACGTTATGATGCGCACGCAGTCGTTGTACGCGCTCGGTAGTTTTGACCCCTTCAACCACTTGACCGATTTGCTCCAAAGCCATCTTGACTGTTAAACCTTGTCCTAGCAAAGAGCCAAAACGATGATTACGCGATTGATTGTCGGTGCAAGTTAACACTAAATCCCCTACACCTGCTAAGCCCATTAGAGTCGTAGGTTTAGCGCCTACGGCTATCCCTAAACGCATCATTTCAGCCAAACCACGAGTAATCAAAGCGCTGCGCGCATTAGCACCTAAATTTGAACCGTCCACTATGCCGGCAGCAATTGCTAAGATATTTTTAACAGCGCCGCCTAACTGCACGCCAATTAAATCGCTGCTTTGATAGGCTCTGAAATAAGAATTGGAAAACAATTGACATAAGGTTTCGCCATAGCTGAGATCATTCGCAGCAATGGTGACTGCAGTCGGTTTTTCAGCAATGACTTCGCTGGCAAAAGAAGGGCCGGATAAAACCGCCAGCTTGCGTTTCTTTCCTAAATGCTGTTCCGCCACTTCATGTAACCAACGTCCATCGCTGTCTAAGCCTTTAGTGCCCCAAAATACGCCGGTTTTTGCGGCTAAATACGGCTCGATGGCTTCTACGGTAGTGCTAAAAGCGTGACTAGGAACTACCAATAACACATGATCTACAGCATGCACAGCATCCTCTAAATCAAGCTTCACTTCTAAGGTAGATGGGAAAGTAACTTCGGGAAAATATTTAGGATTACGGCGCGTCTTCGCAGCTTGTTGCATATGCGCCATGTCATGACCCCACAAAGAAACAGCGTGTTGATTACGCGCCAGCAACAAGGCCAGCGCCATCCCCCAAGAACCTGCTCCTAATACTGCGATTCGTGTGGTCATCAGATTTGAATGATTCCTTCATCACCAGCAGCGTTTGCTTGTTGTTGCATCATTTGTTGCGCATGCAAAGCTTCGAAATTCATAGGCGCTAAATGCAACACAGGAAAGCCGCCATTCATAATGGCTTCAGCAACGACTTGGCGCGCGTAAGGAAATAAAATCGCGGGACAATAAGCACCCATTAAATAGGATATTTGATCTTGCGGGAAATTAATCACTGAAAAGACACCCGCTTGCGCCACTTCGACTAAATACGCTACTTTGCTTTCTAATTTAGCCGTCACAGTGATGGTCATCACTACTTCATGCAAATTATCTACTAATTGTTTTGCTTGAGTATTCAATTCTACTTCTATTTGTGGCTGCCAATTTTGTGCTTGAAACACTTCAGGGGAATTAGGTGCCTCGAAAGACATATCTTTGACATACAAGCGCTGTATATGCATTTGTGCGGTTTGTTCTGCGGCTGGTGCTGCTTTTTCTTGACTCATTACTGATTACTCCTATTCACTTTCTAACTTTGGTTTTAATTTTCCGGCACGTTCTAATGCAACTAAATCATCACAACCACCTATGTGCTCATCGTTGATAAAAATTTGTGGTACCGTACGGCGCTGACTCTTTTCTATCATTTCTGCGGCTTTACTGGGATCCGCATCGATATTCACTTCATCGATAGCGACATTATAACGCTTTAATAAGGCCTTGGCTTGATCGCAGTAAGGACAAACTGTACGTGTATACATTAGAACTTTAGCCATGTTTCCTCCGCTTACTTAACCAATGGCAAGTTGTCTTGCCGCCACGCAGCCATGCCCTGCGCCAAATAATAAACACGTTTATACCCTAATTTTTCCACTTGCTGTGCATGGCTTAAAGATTTCTGCCCTAGCGCACAAACGAGGATAACGGGATCCGTTTTATTTTTTACTAAAGTTTCTATTTTAGTGGTCAGTTTCGCTGGATCCACTTGTTTTGCCCCAGCGATATGACCCGCCTTAAATTCTTCCACAGTACGCAGATCCAACACCAAGGCTTGCTCGCGATTAACCAAATTTACCAATTCTTGTGTACTTATTTTGCTCAGGCCACGCATTCTGATGATGATTTCATTCACGGCCAAAGCCACCAAAACCACCAACATCGCTAAAGACAGTAGCCAATGACTCTTGGCAAATTCTATGTAAACACCCATGAAGACCTCTCTTATCAATATTGGCGCTAAGTATACACAGGTTATAGCGCTTTGTGAAACAGGGGCATCGCTTTATCGCCAATGGAGATGCCTTGTATGCCATACGCTGATTTTTAGCTGAAGCTTTGTCATTCCCCGGAGTACCGAGGACAGGCTCTAGCCCAGGCCGCGAGGCTGCAGTCGAGGATGACAATCTGCTGGTTTACAATTATTTTCGACATTCAACTTACATCTTGATGTAGGATCGATATATATGGTAGCTTGCTTTTAGGGCTAATAAGGAGTTGTACGCCATTCTTCTAATCTATTATGATATATTTTGAAAATGTTTCTAAAATTTATGATGGCGAAAGTCAGCCTGTAGTGAATAATGTATCCTTCATTGTCCGTAAAGGAGAAATTTTAACTTTATTGGGCTCATCGGGCGCAGGTAAAACCACTTTACTTAAAATGGTAAATCGACTGTGCGAACCATCACAAGGACAGGTTACTTTAGATGGGCGTGCTGTACATACATTCAATCCCATTGAACTACGTCGCCAAATTGGTTATGTCTCACAAAACGTCGGCCTATTTCCCCATATGACCGTAGAAGACAATATTACGTTGGTATTACGTCTACAAAAGAAAAATAAAAAGTCACGTAAAAGCCGTGCCGATGAATTATTGGAATTAGTCGATTTGAACCCACGCCACTATGCAAAACGCTTTCCGGATGAATTGTCGGGTGGGCAACAGCAGCGTATAGGAGTCGCCAAAGCTTTGGCCGCTGATCCACACTATCTATTAATGGATGAACCTTTTGCGGCATTAGATCCCATTATTCGCGATGAATTGCAAACAGAATTATTACGTTTGCACACAACCTTAAATAAAACCATCCTATTTGTCACCCATGACATTAACGAAGCCTTACGTTTGAGCAACACCATTGGCATTATGCATAAAGGAAAGTTAGAACAGATTGGCACCGGCGCAGAACTGTTACAGTCACCGGCTAATGCTTTTGTAAAGCATTTTATGGCAACGGCTTTAACGCCCAGACATGAGGACTAAAAGATGAATCTCATCGATTCCTCACTCTTACAATTTATTATTGTTCAGTGGTCTTCTCTATTGGAGAAAACCTGGCAACAAATTTACTTAGTTACCCTTGCTACTTTTCTCTCTATTGTTATGGGTATTCCCTTAGCATTATTAGCACATTATTATAAACGCTTGCGCACCATTATTTTATCCATAGCCAATATCTTACAAACTATTCCTAGCCTCGCTCTGCTGGCTTTTCTACTGCCTTTATTTGGCATAGGATCAAAGCCCGCTATCATCGCCATGGCTTTATATGGTTTATTGCCGATTGTGCGTGCAACTTTAACCGGCATAGAATCTGTCTCAGCACAATTACTAGAAACCGCAACCGCTACAGGCTTAACTTCTTATCAAACATTGACCTTATTAGAATTGCCATTGGCTGTACCCAACATTATTTCTGGCATTAAAACGTCGGCCGTCATTAATGTAGGCGTTGCGACATTAGCCGCTTTTATTGGCGCGGGTGGTTTGGGTGATTTTATTATGCGCGGCTTGGCTGTAGACAGTACTAGACTTATATTACTAGGCGCCATTCCTGCCGCACTACTAGCTTTGTTCCTAGATAGTTTTATAGGCTTTATCGCCAAGCTCAGCGACAAACGAATACACAAGCGTTCCTACAATAAATCAAAATATACGCTATGGGCAATAGTATTGATTATCGTTGCATTCATAATAGGTATGGCCTTTAGCTTTTTACCATTAGCGCCTAAACGTACAGAAATTGTTGTTGCTTCAAAAAATTTTACTGAATCTATGATTTTGGCTGAGTTAACTGCCATTATGATAGAAGATCACACAGAGATTAAAGTAAATAGAAAATTAAATCTAGGCTCTACGGTTATTTGCCAACAAGCCATGCAGAATAAGCAAATCGATATCTATCCAGAATACACTGGCACGGCTTATCTGATTACATTACACAAATTGTATAACCCTAATTTAACGGAACAAGACATTTACAATACTGTTAAAACAGCTTATAAAAAACAATTTGATATCGTTTGGCTAGCCCCTTTTGGCTTTAGCAATTCTCAAGGCATTGCTGTACGTGCCGATATGGCTCAGCAATACCATTTAAAAACCATCAGCGATCTTAAAAAAATTCCATCGCAGTTTAGCTTTGCCGCCCCTTCAGAAAGCTTCCAACGTGCAGATGGTGTGCCCGGGTTAAGAAAAGCCTACGATTTACCGCTAAACAATATCCGAGAAATGGATATGAGTCTAATGTATGATGCGCTCAATAACAAACTGGTGGATGTTAGTACCGTTTTTACTACCGATGGCCGTATTCCTAAATACCATTTACAGGTATTAATAGACGACAAACACGTTGCTCCACCTTATTATGCCGCACCCTTGATCCGCGGCGCCATTTTAAAACGATACCCACAATTAGAAAGCGTATTAGCCCCGCTGGCGAATCTATTAGATGAAAATACCATGCAACAATTAAATGCAGAAGTGGATAGTGATCATAAAACACCTCATGAAGTAGCGCTGGCATTTTTAAAAGAAAAAGGGTTGGTGGCTGAATAGCCTATGAAGATGCAAATCATGCATGAATGCTCTAGCTATGAATCAAAGCTGTGTCATCCTCGACCAGGCCGCGAGGCCGCAGTCGGGGATCCAGTTTAAGTCATCTTCGATACTAATAACGCTTGCTGCCAGTTCCATAATACCTTTGAAAGCTTCAGTTTGACTATCACTAAGCCAGCTTAAGCTAGGTAACTCTGTACATAAACCTACATATTCCTGATCTTCCTCAGACCATATAATGCGGTAACTGTATTTTTCATGCATTTTTATTCTCCTCGAATCGTAGCCATTCACTATCTAACAAAAGCTTACAATAGTGGTGACACTGTCACCACTATTAATAAAAATAAATACAGCGCGGATAGTACTTAAGACTCTCCACTTTTCTCATCTTGAATGCGGTCATAGATTTCCGAGCGGTGTACGGCAACTTCTAGCGGCGCCTCTATTCCTAAATAGACTTGGTTACGCTTAACTCTAGTGACTACAATACGTATATCATCCCCGATGATGATCGCTTTCCCCACAGAACGACTTAACATTAACATAGCAAAACTCCTTGTTTAAAAATTGTGTAACGACTCTTCCTATCCGCTCTCCCGGGAATTCCCGCTCCCTAACGGTCGCGGCTCGGAAAATCACGGCTCGGTTAAAAAAATATAAAATGGCCAGCTGGAGTTTCATCCCCAGACTGGCCGCTTAAGCAACTCGTCACAGACGATGCTAACCTAAGGTCTACTCAACTAAAGCCTGATAGTGAAACTGTCGTCACGCCACACTATCTCCCAGCCTCTCATTATTCGTGCTACTGTTTTTGCTTTGATACGGTCTACACGGAGTCTGCAGCGACATGCATGGCTAAGCTCGCGTATAAAAGCGCCGACTATAGCCACTTAGGTACGGGTGGTTAAACCACTTGTACTTATCCGTGTAGACAAAGCAATGCTGTGAGCTCTAAAGCTCGGATCAGCGCTGATTGTTTTGGGATAAATTGCGTATTTGGATAATACACAGTCAAAGTGCGTAGGGTTACGTATAAAAAATATACGGTCTACTTGTGCGAATGCATGGTTATGCGTTAGAATTTTCATAGCCTTCAATCCTTGGTTGATTGTGGGTTAGTGGCCTGGTTTCGTGTTAGTCGCACTTGCCAGGCTGCGCTTACTTTTGCAAGTAAGCTCTCATTGTACAGTGATGTGTCGTCCGTTCAATTGCAACGACTCATCACTCTGTTTCTCATTGCTCACTGTAATCATTATCCTTTTTTATTGTTTTGTCAAGGGGTTAAGATTACTTACTCTACCATCAGTCATGATGTAGCCGCTGAAGGTTATTAAAGCACTCGATAAGCAACTTCTCTAACAAGACCTTATTATTTTCAGTGAGAGTAGAGATCATTGTCGCTTCAACTTTACGAATGACTTTATGTGCTTGCTGTACAACTTTCATACCTTGCTTTGTTAATTCCGTGCAAAGGATCCTGCCATGTTGTGGATCGCGTTTCCGTTTAACTAAATTATTTTTTTCTAAATTGGACACGATACCATGCATGCTTTGTGCTGTGATAAACGAAGCACGAGCTAAGTCGGCATTGGAGATACCGGATCTTAATTCTAATTGCGCCAGAACAGCATATTGAGGCGTGGTGAGGTCTAATATCCTTAGCGCCTCATCCATGTGCAGGCGCAAGCTGTGCTGCGTTTGTTTCAATTTATAGCCTAGCAAGCCTGTCACATTCATATTGTTATCACTTGACATATCAGGGTCCTTATATTATACTACACTTTAAGAGTTGCCATTATCAGCATACTTACAATATAACTGAGGTTCCCTATGAATACAATCTATGATGAAAGCCATAAGCACTTAAGCATTGCAGAAAACTATTATCATGCCATGCTGCAGAAAGATTTTGATACTATGGCAAGTTGCTTGCACCCGGATGTCCATTTCATTGGACCGCTGGCTGAGATGCGCGGGAAAGAAGCCGTTGTTTCAGCTGCAAAAAACCTGAGCCAAATATTAAATAACATTCAAATTCGATCCAGATTTGCAGCGGGCCATCAGATTATGTTCGCCTATGATTTTATGTTTCCCGAGCCTATTGGTAAACTAAGATCTGCTGTTCTGATGGAATTTACGAATCAGCTTATTTCTAAAATTGAGCTGTTTTACGATGGCAGACCATTTGAAGAAAAGAAGAGTGAAATTTTTTCACAAGAATAGTGCTGTTAAGCAACAGTACCCGTTCTGCAGACACATTAAAATAGCTTAGTCTTTTAAATCAAGCGTCTCATCTGGTATTCATAAATACCTTTGCCTAAAGCGTTAGCCAATAATGTTGCGGTTAGCGCCGCGACAATTAAAGGAAGCGTAAATATTTGAGCGGCACTAATCTGAACGACCATAACAATAGCGGTGGTTGGTGCTCGAGTTAATGCTGCCAAGAATGATACCATACCGAGTAAATAATATTGTTGTATATTTCCTAATGCTACAAATTGATATATCAAGCTGCCTATACCATTGCCAATGGCTAATGAGGTCGCAAAATATCCCCCAGGAACTCCAGCATTCGTTGTAAAGATTGCGCTGATCATTTTATAAAAGACATAACTTGCCGGAAGATCTATTTGATTGCTCAGCGCCATCCTGCTCTCACTATATCCATTACCAAACGACAAACCATGCGACAATATCCCCACTATCGCAACAATTATACCGCTAATGAATGCAGTTTTATAAGGATTTTTTGCCCGCCAGGTAACTAAAGGTGAATTGTCCAACATCAGCAATCGTACTACGCGTGAAAATGCAACAGAAAACAAACCCGAAGCTATACCAATAATAAATGCTGCAACAAGAATTTTATCTGAGTAAAATAATAGATTACGGTTGACTCGACCAAAGTAGGAATAATTGCTCAAAAGCGTTACTGAAACAATTCCACTAATTGCAACCCCAGTAATCTTAAACAAACTAGACTTCGTTCGCGATGTTTTAACTAATTCTTCAAAGGCAAAAACAATCCCACCTAATGGTGTGTTAAAGGCCGAGGCTAATCCGGCAGCTGCACCAACAATCAACATAGCCTTTCGGCGGTGCATACTTAAGTTTCGCCCTAATTGATTCATGAGACTCGCACCAATTTGTATGGTGGCACCTTCACGGCCCAGTGTGCCGCCGCTTAAAGTTCCCAAAGTAACCAATAAAATTTTAGAAAAGATAGATCTAATGTTAAAAAAATAGTTTATTTTTGCAATATCCATATTTTCTATCGCAAGTACTTGCGGTAACCCGCTGCCTTCAGCCTCCGGAAAATATTTTTTCAACAGCACGACAATGAGCATCATCATTGTGGGGACATATAATAACAACCACCATCCAAGCATTGACTCTAGCCACATAAATCCATTCCAAGCGAATTCAACCATTTTGACAAAAAAAACTGAAATTAACCCTATTAGAATTGCCAATAAGATAAATTTTAGATGAAATTGGATATTCTTCGGGTGTAGGCGCGATTTTAATCTCATTCAATAATTCCTTGATATAAATGTTCTTAAAATAATGGTCTTCTAAATAATACCTTATTTCCCATTCACCGTCCAAAACCCCTACAGTTACATCCAGCGCCAAAAACCTTTAGAATAGTATCCAATTGACACGTTAGGATACAAAAAATGACCATTACAGCTCCTCATCGGCCTTTGGTACTGATCGTCCTGGACGGCTGGGGATACCGCGAAGAAACCAAGTATAACGCCATTGCTCAGGCGAAAACGCCGCATTGGGACTATTTATGGGCGAAGTACCCACATATGTTGCTCAATGGTTCCGGTTTAGCCGTGGGCTTACCGGAAGGGCAAATGGGCAATTCCGAGGTTGGTCACACCAATTTAGGTTCGGGACGCGTTGTCTATCAAGACAGCGTACGCATAGAAAAAGCCATTGCCGATGGCTCGTGGTGTGACAATATTGCCTTCAACGATTGCTTTGAGCAAGTGAAACAGCATGACAGTACCTTGCATGTCTTAGGTTTATTGTCGCCGGGTGGTGTACACAGCCATGAACAGCACATTTATGCCTTATTGCGCTTAGCGGCACAAAAGCAAGTAAAGCGCGTGGTAATACATCCTATTTTAGATGGTCGCGATACACCGCCACAAAGCGCTGAAAATTCATTGCGTTTTCTGATGGGCTTAACAGAAAGTTTGGGCAACGCTTCCATAGGCTCACTAATAGGTCGTTATTATGCCATGGATAGAGACCAACGCTGGGAACGTGTTGCTAAGGCTTACAATTTATATACTGAGGGCGGTGCCGAGCATACTGCTGCAAATGCACTAGATGCTTTGCAGTGGGCCTATGCACAAAAACAAAATGATGAATTTGTATCGCCCATCGCCATTGCTGCTAAAGCCGGCACCTCGCATATCATTCGCGACAATGATGCGATTATTTTTATGAACTTTCGTGCGGACCGTGCGCGCGAGTTATCTTTGGCATTTACAGACAAAAACTTTACTGGCTTTAAACGCGAACGGTTTCCAAAGTTAAGTGACTTTGTCAGCCTTACTCAGTATCAGAAAGGCTTAAATGCCCATATCGCTTTTGCGCCACAAAACTTAAACGATACTTTAGCACAAATTTTAAGTCAGCATCATTATAAACAATTTCGTGTAGCTGAAACGGAAAAATACGCTCACGTTACTTTCTTTTTTAATGGCGGCATAGAAGAACCTTATGAAGGTGAAACACGACAGTTGATTGCCTCGCCTAGAGTGGCTACGTATGATCTACAACCTGAAATGAGTGCTGAAGTATTGACGGATACTTTGGTGAATGCCATTCATAGTCATCAGTACGATTTTATTTTGTGTAATTACGCCAATGCCGATATGGTGGGTCATAGCGGTGATTTTGCTGCTACAGTGAAAGCCATTGAAGCTTTAGACGAGGCCATAGGCAGAATCACTGCTGCTATAGAGAAGGTAGATGGCGAATTATTGATAACCGCCGACCATGGCAATGCGGAATGTATGTTTGATGAAGTGACGCAACAACCACATACCGCACATACCACAGGCCCTGTGCCGTTAATCTATGTAGGTAAACGCGGCCGCTTTTTGTATCCAGAAGGCATTTTAGCAGATATCGCACCTACTATTTTACGCTTGTTTGATCTACCTGTCCCCAAGGCAATGACAGGGAAAGTATTACTAGATATTCTTTCATAGGAAATGAAGATGCAATTTTTTATAAAGAAAATATTACCGTTTATACTCATGGGTTCATTGATCATGCCCGTTTTCGCAGAAGATAAAAACAGCAAACTTTCCAATATCAAAACTGAAATAAAGTCCCTACAACAAAGCATTGCCCACGACAAGGATTCTTACAAAACGGCAGAAAATGATTTACAAGCCACCGAGGTCAAGATGAATCGTTTGTTTATCTCCATTGCAGATTTAGATAAACAAATGCGACAACTACAAAATAATATTGCGCGCTTAAACCAACAGATCACGGTGTTGCAAAATGATCTATTACACGAAGAGGCGAGCCTAGGTAAGGAAATGCGTAACACCTATGAATTTGGACAAGACAGCGCAGTAAAATTGATTTTAAACACAGAAAGTCCAGACGACTTACAACGCATGATGCAATATTTTCGTTTATTGAATGAAGATAAAGTTGCTTCCATGAAAAAGGTCAAAGATAATCTAGATCAGTTAGTACAGTTACAACAACATTTACAAGAAAGAAAAACACAATTGCAAAATATACGCCAGCAAGAACAAGACTTAGTACATGATTTAAAACAACAGCAATTGCAAAGACAAAAACTCATTGCCGCCATAGACGGTACTCTAGCAGCCAAAGCCGATCGCTTAAATGCCTTACAGCAAAATCGCCGATCTCTAGAAGGCTTGGTACAACAACTCAAAAGCCAACCACCCATCACTACCCTACCGCCTTATTCTTTTGCCCGCTTGCGTGGTCGTTTGCCTTGGCCTTTACCGGGCACCATCGTCGAGCATTTTGGCGCATCTATAGACGAGAGTAACCTACAATGGAGCGGTGTCTTGATCAACACCCCACAAAACACACCCGTGCACGCGATCTATCCCGGGCGCGTTATTTTTGCCGATTGGCTAAAGGGCTTTGGTTTGTTGGTAATCATCGACCATGGGCAAGATTATATGAGCCTTTATGGCCGCAACGATGCCCTAATGGTGAAAACGGGGGACAACGTCTCTTTTGGTCAAGTAATAGCCAGGGCTGGCAGCACAGGCGGATTTGATAAAAGCAGTCTATACTTCGAAATAAGACATCAGGGCGATCCGGTCGATCCGGAACAATGGTGTAGGGGAACGGTACAATAGATCGTTTACATGGAAGTAGAGTTGGAATTTGATTATGCAAGCATCTCACCTGCGAGTTAAGTTACTCGCGCTAGGACTATTCATAGGGCTCGTCAGCCCTGCATTAGGGGCGAAAGCACCCAATAAAGCCACAGCATCCGATGACGTTCCTGCAGCCGAAATACAGCGTTTTACCACCGCCATTCAAGACATCAAGCAATATTATGTTGAGCCAGTAGATGATAAAGCCTTATTTGAAAATGCCATACGCGGCATGTTAGCGGGCCTAGACCCACATTCCAGTTATCTAGACATGGCCGATTACGCCGAGTTACAAGCCACCACTCAAGGTGAATTTGGTGGCGTAGGCTTAGAAGTGGATATGGATAACGACTGGGTGCGCATAGTAACCCCCATAGACGATACCCCCGCCGCTAAAGCAGGATTAAAACCCGGCGACCTCATCGTTAAGATTAACAATCAACCTTTAGATGGCATGAGCTTAACAGATGCAGTGAAATTGATGCGCGGCCCTAAAGGCTCGACTGTAGCACTCACTATCCTGCGTAAAAGTGCCCAAGAACCTCTGCAATTTAAACTGGTGCGCGATGTAATCCGTACGCAAAGCGTTAAAAGTAAACTCTTAGCGCCGGGTTACGCTTATGTGCGCATATCGCAATTTCAAGCCACTACGGCAAATGATTTAGTAACCGCCATTAAAAATTTACAACAAGAAAATAAAACCCCGCTTAAAGGGTTTATTTTAGACCTACGCAATAACCCCGGTGGTTTGCTGGACTCGGCTATAGCCATCAGCGATGATTTTTTGAATAGTGCTAAATTAGGCGACAACAAATTGATTGTTTACACCAAAGGACGCACGCCTAACAGCAATATGAAATCATATGCCAATTCGGTCGATCTGCTCAATGGCATCCCCATGATCGTACTCATCAATGGCGGTTCTGCTTCTGCTGCGGAAATTGTTGCTGGTGCCTTACAAGATCAAAAGCGCGCTATTATTATGGGTCAAACTTCTTTTGGTAAAGGCTCAGTGCAAACCATATTACCTTTGGATAAAGAACATGGCATCAAGATCACAACAGCGCTGTATTACACCCCTAGTGGTCGCTCCATTCAAGCCAAAGGCATCACGCCTGACATAGAGGTGGATGAATTGGCCATAGCGAACCCCAAGGATAATCCATTACTCAATGTAAAAGAAGCCGATCTGGCAAAACATTTAGGCAACAGCGATAATAACCAAGACCCAGCCGCTATTGACCAGCCATTGCCTAACCTCAACCCTAATCCCAATCAGGATTATCAATTGAACCAAGCTTTTGTGTTACTCAAGGGATTGAATACACTGCATGGTGCGGCGTATAGGCAATAATAAAACGATTCAATATAAAAATAGGCTCGGCTCACGAGCCGCCCTTTCTTAATAGAAAATGCATACTTGAAGCCCCCTACATTTCACGTTATAATAATCTTCTTCTAAAAAAAATAGCACAAGGAATAGTCTGATGATTCAAACTGTAGTTGAGTTTGCTATTGCTATAGCCTTATGCATCAATGCTTTTCTATTGGTTAGACTCACGATACGTCGCTACAAAGAAAAGAAAAAATTCGCTGCAAATAACTCCAATTTTAGTTTTGAAGAAATGCGTCAACAATTGTATCTATTAGACAGTATCATTGCCCTTATGCCCGGGCATATATACTGGAAAAATCGCAATGGTGCTATGTTGGGCTGTAATCAACAACAAGCGATTGATTTTGGATTCAAAACCCGACAAGAAGTGGTAGGAAAAAATGCCTATGACTTAATGAATAAGAATTTGCCAGAAGAAATAGAAAGACGGAACGCGAAAGCAATTGTCATAGCAGACGAAGAAATTATGGCTTGTGGTATAAACAGAATCATTGAAGAACCTGCTCTACGACTAGATGGTAAAGAAATAATTTATTTATCTGAGAAAAAACCCCTGTATGATACGGAAGGAAGCGTCATTGGTCTATTGGGTATTTCTGTAGATATCACTGAGCTTAAGGAAGCCAGAAAACAAGCTGAGGCTGCCAATAAAGCAAAAAGTGATTTTATACAAAATATGCAACACGACATACGCACTCCTTTGGCAAGTATTATGGTGTTGTTACAGGCGCTTAAAGAACATAATATGAGCGCAGAAATGAGAGAACCCTTTATTCTGTTGGAACAAGTGTGCCAACAGTTAATACAGTTATGCCGTAATTTCTCCAGGGCGAATCTAAATGAATGCGGTGAGGAACCGCTTAAAAAGCAAGAAATCAATATACTCGATATTGCTAAAGACAGCATCAGTATTCATAAACCTATGGCGGCAAACAAAAGCATAACCCTAGATCTGCATATTCATGATAATATTCCTAGCATCATCGTTAGTGATGAGTTTAGGTTAAGACGCATTTTGCTTAATTTATTAGGCAATGCGATAAAATTCACAGATGAAGGCAAAGTAAGCCTTACTATAAGCATAGACAAAAACCATCAAGGCGAAGCATTGCTTGCTATGAAAGTAATTGATACCGGTATAGGTATCAGCCAGAATAAACTTCCCTTTATTTTTGATAAATACGTGCGTGACGAGACTAGAGATGCACAGAAATACCCGGGAACGGGCTTAGGGCTTTATTTTGTTAAGAAATATGTGGAAGATCTAGGCGGCACATTGCGGGTAGAAAGCGAATTGGGCAAAGGTTCAATGTTTTTTGCAGCTATTCCTAACTCACATCATGCTTCTAACGTCACAGCACTACCGCCTGTACTTGAAGAACCCTATGTTTGAGAATATAATAGCCCGAGCATAACAAAAAAGTATCATAGGGAGTGGAGCGAATGATTAGAGCAATCGTTGAGTTTATTTTTGGTGCCGCCTTATTTATAAATGCCTTACTGTTTATTCCACAATCCATACGGATTATCAGAGAAAAAAGTGCGGAGAGTGTTTCTCTCACAACTTTTTTAGGTTTCTTGCTGATTCAATTTGCAATTGTTTTACATGGCATTATTGTACATGATCTTATTTTAATATGGGGCTATATCATCAGCATGTTATCGACTGGCTTGGTTGTCATTTTGACGCTAAAGTACAGAAAAAAGCAAGTCGAGCCTAATAACCCCGATCTTAATTTTGAAGAAATATTAATGCAGTTACCGGGTCACATTTACTGGAAAGATAAAAATTCTATTTTATTGGGGTGTAATGTTAATAATTTTCAAGATTTTGGTCTTAAATCATTAGCTGATTTCGTAGGCAAAACAGATTATGATTTATTTTGCAAAGAAGAAGCTGATCGTTTAAGACTCACTGATGAAGAGGTGATGCGCACTGGCCAAATGAAGATCGTTGAAGAAGAAGTTACCATCGCAAATGGGGAAAAAGCAGTTTATCTCTCATATAAACAACCTCTAAAGAATAGAAAAAATGAGATTGTTGGGACCATAGGAACAACACTGGATATAACCGTTTCGAAAAAATAACGATATTGAATGAGCGCGTGACATATTACATGAAATACGCGATGACCAGTACAAAGTCATCGCTCTTCAACTCTAAAAGTGTCCACTCACAAAAATACTTGCGGGTAAATGCATGCGCATTTCATCGACCAGACGCTGCATAGCGGGCTGTAATGCAGCTTCGTTAAAAGGCAATAGTAACGACGCTTTTGCTTTCTTAGCATAACCTAAGATCATAATACCATTATCAAAAAGATATACTTTTTTAATGGTAGCCCAAGAATATTGAGTACTTTCCTGTGCCTTTTCAGACAGTGTCACTACACGCACCCCGTCATCGTTTAGATCTATATCGTAATTCACTTTGTGATTATCGTTTTGATCGTGTTTAATTTCATACTTAGGGCTGTGTAGGTGTGAACTCAAAAAAGCCGACGTGAAAATAACGATTACAAATGCTACCAATAAAGTAATAATAATGATTCGGCTATCGGCGGCCCATAATGACGGAAAAATCACACCCGTTTGCAACAGCACCATACTGCCTAATAAAACTATAGCGCAAAAAAAAGCTATGACTTGCAAACGCCATTTTTTTTGTTGGATTTCCACACTGAGGGATGCTTGTGCCAAGCAGGCAGACAATTCTTGCTCAGCAATACTGCTTAAATATTTCATCTATACCTCTCGCTATACTCTTCGCATTTGATTCTTAGGCATTGTTGTCTTTACCTAAAAACCAGCTGCTATAAGGATATTATTTTGATTATTGTTACCATTACCCTGAAAGTATAGCTTTTTTTATGCTGTGATTCAAGATGGCCTTCTGTATAATGCCGGTGTGTGTTAAAATCAAGCCCTTAGCATGTCCGCGGGTGTAGTTCAATGGTAGAACTTCAGCTTCCCAAGCTGATAGCGTGGGTTCGATTCCCATCACCCGCTCCAAAAGAATGGAATTTTTATGCGTAAAATTATATTAACTTTATCGATTCTTTTCGCCAGTTTGGTGTTGTTTTTCCTTGTCCTGACACTGGCGCTACGCCATTGGTTTAACCCTAATACCCTCATTGCCCCCTTGAGTAACCAGATCCAGCAAAAAACTGGCTTGGCGCTGCGTATCAACGGCAAGCTCAGCTGGCATATATTTCCTACAGCGCATATCACTATCAGACAGCTGTCTTTACAAGCCACAGCACCGCAAGATGCTACCAATGCACGTATTCAATCTTTAAACGTCCGTCTGTCACTCTGGCCGCTTATCACCGAAAAAAAATTGATCGTCGATAATGTCACCTTAGACGGTTTAGATTTAACATTACAAAAAGATAGCTTACAAGCCTTAAAACAAAACCCAGCTCTACCCGTTACCGCTACAAATGCGACCGTAACGAGTATATCTACAGACAACACAAAAAAACCTATAGGCTTCGCCATTAAAAGCATTACGCTTAGCAACGCAACTCTACACGGGGCCTTGGAAAATATACGCCCTGGCGCAACCCTTTACTTAGATAGTTTCACCGTAAAAGATTTAGGTTCAAATCCCGGTGTTAAAACCATCCCTATAGAAATGAAAGCTCGAATAGTCGACAATGGCAATACATTACCATTGTCGCTGAGCAGTGATGTGGTCTTCGATGCTAGCAAGCAAAGCCTCAGCACCGATAATCTAGAAGCAAGCATCAACTCTTTAAACATACAAGGACATCTGAGCGCCCAGAAAATATCAACTGCTCTGCAATGGCAAGGCAAATTGACTTTAGACGATAAAAATTTTGCTGATACTTTGCATTTGTTGACCGGCACCAGCAACTTCCCTATCAAAACGCTGCACAGTGAGCTGACTCTAACAGCAAACAAAAAAATCATTGATTTGTCAGCACTCAGCTTAAAGTTAAATGACGATACTATAACCGGTTCGGCGACTTATGATATTAAACAACATCATCTAAACTCCGTGCTGAATGCCGATACGGTGCACTGGCCTGCAATAAACCCATCTACAGCTGCAGATAATAGTACTATTCAGAGTAGCAACGTAGCACCATCATCACAAACCGTTACTCCTGCAGCACCTAAGAATAAAACGTCTTCTTTGAGTGTAGACAGTCAATTGCATATTCAGCATTTACTGTATAACAATCTATCCTTGGATAATATCAGCGGCCAGTTACATTATGCTGATCAAACTATCACTCTAGATCCTATTACGGTTAGCGTATTACAAGGTCTGTATCAAGGCAAGATCGCTTTGACGTTGGATAATACAAGTAAATTAATGATAGCAGGAACGCTGTCTCATTTAGATTTGGCTGCATTACAACAATATTTAGGAAACAAACCTTCTATTACAGGTTTATTGGATGTAAAAGGCACTCTCAGCAGTCAAGGCCAAAGCAAACAACAGCGCGTAGCCAATTTAAATGGCAATATCGCTATGGTCATTAACCAAGGTAGCTGGACCAAGCTGAACATGGGCGATATTTTAGGACTGCTCAATCTAGTCTCTAACAAACACACCATCCCTACAAACAATGGTTTTAGCTCTATCAGCGGTGACTTCGCCATTCATAATGGTGTTGCCAATAATCCTAATTTAAAATTAATTTCACCGCTGTTAACGGCTAAAGGAAATGGCACCCTAAACTTAGTAGCGCAAACTCTGGATTACGATGTAATGCTGCATCCCGATGCGAGCGTATTGCAACAAGTCAATGGTTTATCACAATGGCTAAAAAATGACATCCCCGTGACCGTCAAAGGTCCGTGGAATAATCCAAAGACCGAGTTGAATCAAGGTGCTTTGATCACGACTAAAATAAACGGATCATTGAACGATACGCTCAAGAAAGTACGCGGATTAATTCGATTTCAATAAGTATGGCCAAAACTTTTGCCTCTAAGTTATTGCATTGGTTTGATCAATCTGGTCGTCACGATTTGCCTTGGCAAAAGCAAAAAACGGCTTATCGCGTTTGGTTATCTGAAATCATGTTACAACAAACGCAAGTCAAAACCGTCATCGATTATTTTCATCGTTTTATAGCTCGCTTTCCTAATGTCAAAGCCTTAGCGACAGCCAATAGCGACGAAGTATTACAATTATGGGCTGGCTTAGGTTATTATGCGCGCGCTCGTAATTTACATCGTGCAGCTCTTATCATTCATGAGCAATACAATGGCCGTTTTCCGCGTACGGTAGAAGCATTACAACAATTACCGGGCATAGGGCGCTCTACTGCAGGCGCTATCGTGGCCATTGCATTTGGCGATAAAGGCGTTATTTTAGATGGCAATGTTAAACGTGTTTTAAGTCGAGTATATGCTATAGAAGGATCTATACTAGACAAGAATGTCATTGACAGCTTATGGAAAATCGCAGAAAAATTAACGCCAGAAGAACGCATTGGCGATTATACGCAATCGATTATGGATCTAGGAGCAACCCTATGTACACGAAAACAACCCCGTTGTAGTGACTGTCCGTTGCAATCTTTATGTCAAGCTTACCGTTTAAATCGCGTAGCAGACTTTCCGACTAAAAAAGCAAAGAAAGAAAAGCCTAAACGCGATGTGCATTTAATCTTACTGGAAAATAACTTGCAACAAATTTTATTGCACAAACGTCCCGATAGCGGCATTTGGGGCGGCTTATGGTGTTTACCCGAAGTACTTGAAAAAGAAGAAATACTAAACTGGTGCGCACAGCAAAATATAAAGAAGTGTACCGTGCAACCCAGCTTAGAACCTATTAAACATGTGTTAACGCACTTTAACTTGCAGATACACGTGCATCCTGTAAAATGCGTTGCTGGTAAATCGCGAGCAAATCATGCTACACTGGGTACTTGGACTGCGTTGCCGGCATTAACATCATTGGGCTTCCCTGCTCCCATCCAAAAATTATTCAAGAGGTATTATCATGACTAGAACCGTACACTGCGTTAAATTAGGCACTACGGCTGAAGGTTTGGCCTTGCCACCTTTCCCAGGTCCTTTGGGCCAGCGTATTTTTAATGAGATTTCAAAAACCGCTTGGCAGCAATGGCTAGGCCATCAAACCATGTTGATCAATGAGTATAAACTCAATTTATTAGAGCCAGAGGCGAAGAAGCTTTTAGAAACAGAAATGAAACGGTTTTTGTTTTCGGAATAGGGTTTGAAATTCTATAACACTCTCTATCATAATTAGATTTCTGAATGTATCCAAACCGTCATTGCTGTAAAGGTTAAGTAATTCGTTGATAGCTTTTTCCGTATCTATGAGTAGATCTCGATAGCGTAGAACTACCCGTTCCGTCATTGCGAGCAAACGAGTACTAAATATATAATAGAAAATATGAACGGTAGCAACAGTAGAATGATTAAACTGCAGGAAACTAAACGAGTGCGCGCGGCAATCCAGTAAAATACTCA
>JAJYCX010000042.1 GCA_021778015.1 Pseudomonadota bacterium | reverse complement strand
AATGATGAAAAGAGAAAGGAATTCTTTGATTCCTTAGGGCAATGGGCTTTAGAGAGCAGTGAGAATATTGAAACTGAATCAGCCGAAGTAATGGCAACACCTATTATACCAACGATGAGTTCTTCTGCATCGTCTTCCGTGGCTTCATCTTCATTGTCATCATCGTCTTTGACTTTATTTTCACCTGAATTGATACCACAACTAGAGGGGTTTCTTGCAGAGGAAAAAGATGAGAAAGATGAGTATGACGAAATTCGTTCGGGGTTAGTTGTTATTTGGAATGGAGAAGCAGAAGAAGACGATTCATCCTGTCACACACCGCCACAGCCACAAGAACCTATTTTCGATCCCACTTTGTTGGATGGAAAAGAGGAGGAAAAAGAAAGTGAATCTAGGCGGTTTAGACGGTCTTGAAATGTAATGGCTATATACCCATGCACTTGAAGATGCGAGATTTGAATAAACGTATTAAATTTTAATCGAAGCGTTGTCATTCTCGATACCCGGAGTACCGAGTACAGGCTCCGATCGGGGATTCAGTTTCAAATTAAGTTTTTCCTGGATCCCCGACTGTGGCCTCGTGGCCTTGTAGAGGGTGGCAAGGTTCTGGTTTTTGATGGATTTTAACATTGATTGCGAAAGTCAGTTATGTAAATTGTTCTAAAAGTATAAAAATAATAATACTCTGGGAATGTATAGATAAGGATGAGAAATGAAGACACAAAAAATCGTAGTCGATAAAGATACCATTGCACAATGGTTAAAGAAAGCAGAACAAGGCGATCCGGCTGCGCAATGTGTTATCGGCTTTGCATATTGGTATGGTTATTATGGTTTTCCCGAAGATAAAGGGCTGGCATTTCAGTGGTACCAAAAAGCAGCAGTTCAAGGCTATGCCAAAGCGCAAAATAACTTGGGCTTTATGTATCAGCATGGTCTGGGTGTTGCCGCAGATTACAAATCGGCCCTCAAATGTTATCAAAGTGCAGCTGAGCAAGGACTAGCAATAGCGCAGTGTAGTTTGGGTTTGATGTATCAATATATCTTTGGAGATAAAGATTTGGCAAATCAGTGGTATCAAAAAGCCGATGTTCAAGGTTTAGCAATGGCAGAGTTAGCTTTACGTGTTGAGGGAGTAAATTATCACCGTCGCCTTCTTTTGGATGCACAGCCAGATTTTGGATTTGTTTGTGAGCAAGGGATTGCTATAGATAGAGTACAAATAGAAACTATGTATTTAGAGGAAGCTGCTGAGCAAGGTGATGCAGATGCACAATTTCATTTAGGCAAGCAGATAGAGAATGATAGCTACAGTATTATTGGGAATGATAAGGAACTATTAAGAGAATGGTCTGAGCGATATAAGGGAGCAGTGGATAGAGGAGATATTAAACCAGCACCATCAAGCAGAATGGTAACTAAAGACAGAACTTATAAAATCTATTGTGAATTTGCAGTTATGTGGTATCGAAGAGCGGCAGAGCAAGGGCATGTAGAAGCGCAGTTTTGGTTAGGTAGGGCATATTTTTATAATTTTTTTCATGATATGATGGCTTTTCTTTGGTATCATCAAGCTGCAGACAATGGACATGCCGAAGCAGCGTTTAGAACTTCCATACTGTATATAGGCAATTTTGATTGGCTTCCTCTTGTTTATGATGAAGGAGAGATGCAGGCTAAGTGGCGCCAAAAATCAGCAGAAGGTGGTTATGCGGAAGCTCAGTTTCGTTTAGGGGTTGAATGTCATGGTGAATTGACAGCCATTTCTTGGTACCAGAAAGCAGCAAAACAGGGGCATAACGGAGCTTTATTTGCATTACACCTTATTAGCGTGGATGGTTCCGAGGTTGCTCGAGAGCAGGCTAAAGCTTTCATTTCACAATTTGGCCCTATTAATAGTGAAACATTTAAAAGGGGTGAAGATCTATATAAAGACCGTATGAAATATGAGAAAAAAAGATATGTTGAAGGTGTGTTATATGAACATGGTCTTGGAGTTATTCAAGATAATTCTAAAGCTATGGAATGCTATCGATCCGCTATAAACTGCTCTTACAAATTAGACTCAACTCGTGCTCAAGCTAGATTAGATGCAATGGAAAGAAAAGAATTCATCGTCAAAAATGCCATACGCCGCAAACTAGCTCTCTCTAAAAGATTGTCCAGCTCATCTTCATCGACCTTATCCTCTACTCCCAAAAAAAGAAAAAGTACTTGGCAATTGCCACTATTTTCTATGACTGAATCCAGCGCAGAAGCTTCCAACTTTTATGAAGCAGAGTTACAAAACATAGCGCTAGACTATCAAGTTGAAGGTGAAACAGAACCAGAACACGTGCCAGCATTTACACAATCAAATGATTTTCGACAGCATATAGATGCTTTTTTATCCTCTGCCTCTAGAAGAAATAATCCTGATGAATGGATTGAGCTATTAGCTTTTATCAGCTCCGACCCCCGTAGCTTATCTACGCATGCTTGGAGTCGATTAGAGATTATTTATTATCAATTGTTTTCTGATGCTCCTATTTTAAATATGACCTGGTTAATGGCTGTACGCAGTGTTAAAGCTATTTTGACTAAAGGCTCAGAGCTTAGCCCCGCACTAGAGCGATGGACTTTTAATCTTTTTTCAAGTCTGCGAACCAAAATAAAGCCCATTATGGCAGAAGACAGGGGAATTAATGGTATCAGCTTATGTGAAAGGATATATCAGGATTTGAGAGCATTTCTGCATAATGAACTTTATCCACAAATAAGTCATTTTTCAAATAAAGAAATGATGCAAGCAGAATGTATAGAATGGATTGGGACTATCAGTCGTTATTTGGAGCCCAAAGAAATAGAGCAGGCATTGTTGACACAAGCCATAGCACTCTCTTTTTATAGTGACTTTGAGCAAAAACAGCAAAAAATACAGGCATTGTGTGACATAGCAACGGAAGTATTAGACAGACGAGTGTGCGATTGGCGGCAGGGTGCGGGAGCGATGCGGATACAAAGCTATAAAGAGGAACAAATAAAAAGTTTTCACGCAGCATTACAGGGCTTTTATCCGCAAGTTATGCTGGAGAGCTTGGGAAATTTGATTCAATTTTTGTTACAAGAACACTATTTTGACCCACAAGCTAGAACAGCCAATGCAGAAGTAGCTACTATTTTTTATTCGTCATGGCTAGGACAGCCCTACGATACCGCAGTAGATCACCCTCAAGACTTTGTTTTAGCGGTGTTTCGTGCATTGTGGTTAAGAATGAGCAATTTGCAGAGTGATGCAGAGCTACAATGGAGAAATATAATAGATAGTTTAAAGCTATTGGCGCAGTTTCTAGTGTGGATAGGATTGTCTTTATCGGAGGCAGAAAGACAACGTTATATGACGCGCCTAAAATATTTACTACAAGGCGAGATATTTTTATCCGCCAATAGTGTTAAACCCATTTTTTCACCCACAGCAGAAGAAAAAGAAGCGCTGCAAAAAAATTTATACCGCTATTGGCCTAAAAGAATGGCATATTGCAGCCAATTGAGTGAGTTAAATGATAAAGATAAGGCTGAAGACATAACCATTTTTTGGGAAAAAATACGCAGAGAATTGGGCTTTAAGCACTTGCCTATTCCTATGTTTCAATATCCAGAGCTAAAGCAAATCTTACTTAGATTTATGCTGCAACTTTCAAAAGATAGAATATCTGCACGAGTTGCTGAGCAAGAAGGCATATTAATGTCTAACGCAGATGATTTCATATCTTTTAAAGAAGAAAGCTTATCGCGTCTTTATGCTAATCTAGAAGCATTATGGCAATCAGCACTCAAAAAAATGGGTATTCCCCCACCTTGCTTGCATAGCTTAGTATTATTAGGTTCTTGGGCACGTAGAGAAGCTACCTTATATTCGGATATAGAGTTTTTATTACTCATTGGCCCATATCCGGGTGCTGAGGCTGAATTTAAAAAAGGATTAGACAGTGGCGAGATTGAGCGTTATTTCGCGCAATGTTTCAATTTATTTGCACTACAGATAGTATTATTAGGAGAGGAATCCAGCGATCTTAAGATATCTTATCGTACAGGCATACACTTAGATCCTGCCAAATTGGTCCCTTTTGCAATAGGTGGGGAATGTTTTTTTGGTACTCCATCTAGCTTGGCAGGTCATTTTAAATTGGGTGAGATAAGTAAGGTTACAGAATGGCCAGTTTATTTGCGACAAGTAAAGGATTTTGCTATTTTGCAAGGCTCTAGCGACGAGAAGAAAAAAGAAACGTATAGCATTCTAGCGGCCTCTGCCAGTTATGATGCGCGCTTTTTCTATGGAGATAAAAAATTATATGAAGTTTATTTAACAGAGCGAGCTCGAATTTTGTCTGAAAATACAGGCAAAGGCGGTTATACTAGCCGTGCGGTCTTAGCCTTGTCTTTTTGCAAGGCAGCTGTTTTGAATGAAGCTCGTTTTAAACAAGAGATATTCAGACGTATAGAGGTTAAAAATGATTTCTTGTCAGTCATCAGCGGAATCGTTAAGACGCTAAGTCTTTATCACGGATTAGTAGATTTAGAAGGTTTGCCGTTAATGGATACCCGAGAACGCTGTAGCAGGTTTTTATCTAACGGAATTATAGTGCAAGAAGGGCTTATACGCTGTTTAGAAGTAGCGCATACGTTTTGTGATCGCTTTAGAGTTTTAAGTTACGCAGAATATGATCGAATATTATGCGAATGGATGTTATATGGTAAAACAGAAGGGGACGCGAAATGCCTATGGCATAGTCGCGTCACTTTATGGAAAGAAGCCATCGTCATTTTACATGATGTGATTTATCCTTTACATAGCGCCTTGTTAGACTGGGTAGTAATCGCCGAACAAGAATTTGCAGCGGAACGTCCCTTTATAGTCTCGCCCGCTGTTTTAGCCCGCTGCCAGGAAACACTGCTCAATGAAGGGCGGAATGTGGCTACGCGCTTTGCTGAAGTGGTGTATGAGATTTTAATGGAGGAAAAGCAATTACAAGGTCAGGGTACTTTTCTACCTCGTTTAACGTCAAAATGGTGGCAATTCTTATTGGTGACACTGGTTAATTTATCGGTATCAGAGCGACAAGACTTATGGCAAAAGCTAATCCCACAATTATCAGCCTTGCATAGGGAGCAATTTTTTGAGACTTGGGATAGTTTGATGACTGAGCCTAAACTATTGCAGCAACAACATCCGTATTTACTTCCAGCAGAAAGAACGACCCTATGTACGGAGATTGCTGCACAGTTAAACCATATTGCTGCACAGATTTATTTTCCAGATGGCTGGTCTGCACCAGCCTATCGCAAGCAAAGACAATGGCAAAAGGCGGTGGCAGAGTTATTTTCTGAATCTATTTCCGGGGTGGAAAGCCTAGAACGCATAGTTATACAAAGACGTTCTGCCGTTGTGGGTTGTGTAGATCCACACCTGTCCCCTAGAGAAATCACTGAACGTGTGCAGCGGGGCCAAGCAATCAACGGTTTGTTCGTGTTAAAAGATGAAATTCAGGTTGCTTTAGAACAGGCCGAGAGGACCTTCTTTGCAGAAACGGCGATTACAACGGATGGCAAACGGCATGTCAATTTGTTTTTTGAACAAAAACTACAGGGGAAAACACACCATTTCTGCTTAAAGATATTTCCCGAAAATCCAGGCATGGAAGATGTTATGACGAAATTGCAATATAGCCTAGGAGGTATAGGAGAACTACCCGATGTGTATTTATGGCGTATTTACACGCCTTTTTATCCAGACGGAATTGCTGCACTATTGATGGAAGATGCTAGAGGATTGCAGCACAGCATAGAAGATAAAGAGTTGATGTTAAATTTATCTGAGGTTAGAGCTAAAAATCAAGGAGCATGGTTTTCTATAGATGCAGATAGCTTTATGCGCCATTTTATAAGAGTCTTGCTCACCACGCCAGAGGATGACAAATTCAATGATTATTATGTTATTCCTGGACACCGAATTCATGGCAGTTTGCGTGGGCGTTATGTCATGCGCCGTGTAGACAATGAACGCTCCTTATACATAAGTGAATTATTTGAACATAAAAAGGCGTTCAATGGTGCTGTTTCTCCAGATAAAATAGCCTCCGTATTAAAGGTTAAAACCATTATTTATTGCATGGAGCAAATGAATATGCCTTTATCCATGGCCATTTCGGTATTAGAACGTATTATACAGATGGATACCAAAGCATTTTTTAAGCGTTGGTTGGAGGATATTGCTAAATGGAATGTAGGGGCGCGTGAGATTTTTAAACCTAGTGGCATAATGGCTCCAGCGAGTTCATCTTCTTCCTCTTCAATGGCGGATGCAGGGGATTTTAGTGTTGCGCATAAGCATTGCGAGCGCAATATCTATACTCATGGTGTGTTTCATGCGGGTGAAAATTCGCTATATAAGAAAGAGAAGGCTAATTTTTGTTTAGTGGTCATGCCAGTACCTATGGATAAATTTATTAATGTCTATTTAGCATTAGAAGAGCTGCGGCAAATTTTTATAAAAGAACACAGATCAAAATCCGGGTTGACGGGCTTGAAATTACTACAAAAAATACGACCCGCGCACTATAAGCATTACTATGAGAATTTAGAGCCTAGATTGCGTATAGGCACATTAGATGCCAACGATCCAAACTTATCTGAAATCGTTTACGAACGTTTTACGGTAATAACACAGAAGGGTTATAAACCCAGTGGGGAGAGTTTAGGAGAGTATCGCAGTATAATGACTTCTGGTTTGGGAGAATTGATGCAAGCCAAAGACTACGAACTCATTTTGCGTCATGAAGCTTTTGCCGCAGAGCCTTCTGAAGCCGATACGGCAGAATGGTTAGTATATTCTTTAGAGAAATATGAGCATAAACAGAAGTGGGACAGTGACTCACAAATGATGGAGCAAATGCTGCTCGACCGTTTTCAAAAAATATTGGTAATATTGACGGAAGAAGTCAAAAATCCACTTGGATTTTTTCAACCTAATGTA
>JAJYCX010000022.1 GCA_021778015.1 Pseudomonadota bacterium | reverse complement strand
GCTGTATAATTAGAGCCTATTGAGAATTGTTCAACGAACTACCGCCATTCTTGGCAGTTCTTCCACAAAGCCCCGAAACAACGGCTGGCTGTTATGAATTAATAAGCATTATTGTTTTATGTCAAAGGGAATATTGGAATACACAAAAGGGGTAAATATGTAGTTTGACCCTATTCAATCGCCTATAGACCTTGAACACGTGCTGCTTGAAGATATAACAACCCATGAGCAAACCACTGCAAAAATTATTGAGCTTAAACCAGCTAGTGACCATGCAAAACTGGATGCTCGAAAGAACGTTACTGACTTAGTCCTAATTTCCGATGAGGATTGGCAGGAAGCCAAACCCCAACCGATGGTCTAAAGATCGGCTCCATTAAATAGTGCTTTTTCTCCTGAGGCTTGCAATATTTGAACTCGCGTGTCAATGATGTCACTTTGTACTTGCACCAGGTTGCGATAAGCATCTCTTAAATCAATCAAGTTTCCTTGCATTGAAAAATATCGGTTTTTTGCCGTAATATAAGCCATATTAGCAAGATTTAACTCTGTTTTGAGCTGTGATAGACGTATAGTAAAAGCTTTTATCGTTTCATCGTAAGTCGCATTTTGCTCTGCAACACGTTGTTGCTCGGCGTAAAGTTCTTGCCTATGTTTGGAAACCAGTATTTCATCGCGCTTGATCCCTTCAGATGAAGCCACATCAACAATAGGAATAACAACACCAATTCCGACAGCGTAGGATTGTTTATCTACAAAATGCGTATTTTGCATACTGCCAAGACTGGCATCTGCCACAATTTTAGGATAAAATTGTGCCTTTTCACTTTTCAATTGCTCTTCAGCAATTTGAATACTATCAGCAGCACGACTTACCATCGGATTATCATGCATATTGGTATTAAAATTAGGTAGGCCAACCGTTGTATGAGGAAGCATTGGGCAAGAAAAACTGGTTTCTGGGACGCCCATAATAATAGCAAGTGTTTTGGTTGAATCTTGTATCCGTTGTTTAAAAAAAGCTTGTGCCGTATACGCTTCTTGGGTTTCCGTCTGTGCTAAGTATTTATCAACGATAGAGACTTGTCCTGTATTCACAAAGTTAATGGCTTGTTGCGTTATGAGAGCAGATTCATGACTTAATTGAGTCCAGATGTGTTCTTGGGTTTTATAGTCTGAACAAGCATAGTATACTTTTAATGCTAAGGCTTTAACTTGATATTCATTGACTTTAGTATTGGCATGCTCAAATTGAGTTTGGTATTGTGCTGCAGCAACGTTATGTGACGTACGTCCAAAATCCCAAATTGTTTGTTGCGCAACGAGGCCTGCACTAAAACCGGAACGATAAGGGGATTCCATTAGGCCACCTATATTAAGATTACTTGATGAGCCAGGAAATCCTGTACTATCTATGGCGCCAACGCCAGCCGAAGGAAAATAAGGCGCACGAGCAATATCAACAGATTTTTGTGCTGCAAGCTCATTTAATAAACTCGCAGATAATTGGGGACTATTTTTAGCCGCCAGCTGTAACACCTCTAATACTGACATAGGAGCCTGATTGTCAGCCCAACCAATGGGGGCAAACAACATCATGAACAAAAAGAGATAGATGTTATGTTTCATATTATTCAGTCAACCCCTCATGATGTCTACGCATGAGACAACGGTATAATATAGGGACAACAAATAAGGTTAGTAGCGTAGAGCACAATTGTCCGCCAATAACCGCTCGTCCAAGCGGAATATTAGCCTCAGAACCATGACCGATACCAATAGCCATGGGGATTAAGGCAAGGATGGCGGCTAAGGAGGTCATTAAGATAGGTCTCAAACGTTTCTGCGCACCAGCAACAATACCCGTATCCATGTGGTTATTAAGTTTAACATGATGAGAAATAAATTCTATGAGCAGCACTCCATTGGCGACTGCTATGCCTATCATGAAAATACTACCAATAGCGGCTTGTATGCTAAAGTAAGTATCGGTCACAATCAGCATAAAAATAATTCCAATGAGGCCTAAAGGCACGGACATCATGATAATAAGTGGGGTTAAAAAAGATTTAAATTGTACCACAAGAATAAGGTAAACAAGAATAGCGGCTAAAAGGAAACCACCGCCTAACGAATGTATAGAGTCTTTCATTTCCGAAACTTCACCTCGCAGGTTAGCAGTATAGCCTTCTGGCATTTTATATTGCTCAATAATTTTCTGTATATCTGCCGCTACACTGCCAATAGAGCGGCCTTGTGCATCTAAGTAGATATCGATGACGGGACGGTAATTTACTTCATTAATTTGGGTGGGTCCCTTTGTTTGGCTAAGATTAGCAAGCCAACTGAGTGGCACTACACGCTGCTGATCTTGTCCTCTAATTGAGGTATTCGCTAAATCGAAAAAGGTTGACACTTGGCTTTGTGCAATTTGTACAGCCATCGGATAATCAATACCAGTTTTTGGATCCACCCAGATATCACTTGAGTCAAAGGTGGCACTTCCCGAAACAGCACTTACCAAGTTTTTTATAATATCTTCGGTGGTTATACCTAATGACATGGATTTATCTCTGTCAATATTCACATCAATAATAGGGGCATCAAATCGTTCCTGTACTTGTGTATCCACTGCGCCAGGTATTTTTTTTATTGCTTTAGCTAAATCGAGGGCAATATTATAAGATTTTTGCATATTACTCCCCTCAATCTGTATATCAATAGGTGCTCTTAGCCCCTCATTGAGTGCAGAAGTTAATAAACCACCCGTGTTAAGACTAAGCGTGACATCGGGATAGCTTTTATGCAATGCTGATCGAATGCGTTTTGCATAGTATTGAGATGTATGCGTTCGATCTTTAGTAAGCTCAACATCGAAAAATACATCCTGCGTTCCCACATTAGGGGTAAACGCCGCAGGAAAACCATAATAAACACCCGCATTCGTGATAATCATTTGCAAGTCTTTAGGTAAGATTAATTGACGTAACTCGGCTTCAATTTGCTGAGAAAGCGCTGCCGTTTGTTCAATGCGCGTGCCAGAAGCTAAGCGCATGTTAAGGATAAAATTACCTGAGTCTGCCTTGGGAAAAAGCTCAGTGCCAATGAGTGGCGTTAATGATGCTGCAATAATAAATAAAATAACGACACCGCTCAGTACATAGTTACGGTATTGCAGCGCTAATAACAGCATTTTCCCATAAAAATCAGTAAGATTATCCACCTTGCTGCGCATATAGATGAAAAAACGATGTGGCTTATCATCTGAGTATGCTCGCAAAAAATGTGAAGAAAACAACGGCATAACTGTCATGGATATAAAAAAAGAACCTATCATCGCAAATATGACCGATTTTGCCAATGCGGAAAATAAAATATTAACGATGCCGGTTAAGAAAATGACGGGGAAAAACACTACCATCGTAGCTAACGTGGCACTCAACACAGGCATGGCAACTTCTGCTGCGCCTTCAAATGCAGCCTGTCGCGGCGCCAGACCGGACTCTAGCTTTTTACTGATGTTTTCAAGTACAACGATAGAATTATCTACTAATACCCCGATCGCTAAGGCAAGACCTCCGAGTGTCATCACGTTAATTGTTTGTTTCGAGATACTTAGTCCGATGAACGCCACTAATAGTGATAATGGCAACGACAGAAAAATCCCCATTGTGGCGCGAGGGCTTGCTAAAAATAAGAAAATCATGATGGCAGCCAATCCACCACCCATAAATGCTTCTTCCGTAATACTTGAAATGGCATGACGAATAAAAATAGACTGATCAGCTACCACCGATAACTTAACACTCCCATCAAACTGTTTTTGTAGCTGCTGAATAGCGGCTTTCACTTGATCGACCACGCGAATAGAATTTCCGCCAGGTTGTCGGTATACGGGCACATAAACTTGTTCTTTGCCATTGATCATGACCACATTTGTTTGAATTTGGCCTGAGTCTTGTGCATGACCTATATCTTTCAAATAAACAGTTACCCCATTATCTGCGCGTAAGGGGAAATTGTTCATCTCGTCAACATGGTCGACAAGTGCGTTACTTTCAATCTGATAATCATATGGACCAATTTTAACGTCACCCGAAGGAATGAACGTATCTAAATGTGATAATATATCCAGTGCATTTAATGGAGAAAAATTATATTTTTTCAGCATCTCCGGATCAAGAAAAATAACGACTTCTCGTTGTGTTCCCCCCATGACCGTTGGTGCCATGGCCCCTGGAACAGCTTGAATGGCATCCCGAACATCATAACGGGCGGTATCATAAATCTTTTCGATGTTTTCATTACCATCAACTGCTACTAATGCTAATGGTTGTGATGCCATCGGATCAAAAGGAAGAATAAGCGGCGGTTGGGTACCTGGCGGTAATTTTCGTAGTACTGACATCACTAACGACGTTGTCTGTGAGATAGCGGTATTCAAATCACTATCCGAAGAAAAGAAATTTTTGACTATACTCACACCAACAAGTGACTTGGATTCTTGCCGTTGTAGTCCAATAGCTTGTCCAGTATAACGTTCGAAGCGCGCAGTCAAATTTTTATCGACGTCCTCAACGGGCATACCTGGATAAAAAGATAATATCTGTATTGCAGGCATATTGGCAGCAGGCAGCAAATCTTTTGGTAATCGTATGAGGGAAAGACCCCCTATAATAACAATAAGAAAGCAACCAACAATAATTAAATAAGGGTTTTCTACTGCTATAGAAACTAGCTTTCTGCCCAGTGTGCTTTTTACATCCATGCTTACTTGATCCTAATCTTAAGGGCCTTTTTGCCTACAAACTGAGATGCTCCACTATATGCTAGGTTTTCAGATCGTAATATTCTGAGTATGAATCGTAGGGGCAGACTCTCGTATCTGACCTAAAAGGGTGGCCACAGGCCATCCCCACGGGAACACCCGCATTTTGAAATGCATTACACATAAGTATATATCCAAACAACTTCAAAATGCTAGTTTTTAGAACCTGAAAATTATTATTGATCCGGTTATCTAAACTATTTGGGGTTCTAGGCGTAAACCGTCGAAATTTCCGGTCATTTATTGCACGGAAAGAGTGTTTTTTGAACAGCCTCCAATTATCCTTCCTTGAAACAATCTTCTAAGCCATAAAAGTTTCAGCATCTTTCTTAAATCTAGCGCTACTCCCACGGTTTTCTAAGATCAGCTTACTTATCATAGCGTCAATATCTACAGTCTCATCATCGCTAGAAAAAACCAGATGTCCATGAAAATTTATATGCTGCCAAGCTACAGGGGAAATTTTTTTCAAAATTGCTAGGCCTTTACGATTACCCTCAGCTTCATACTTTACTTTCAGCCTAGATAGTATAGCTGAATTATAATAGATAATAGCATTGGCAATCAATCTACCACATTGATTACTGATTTCAATTTCACGGTCGCTTCGCCCAATAAGATGCTTTTTTCCATACGCGGTCGCAATAGCGGTACGTAATTGATGGTAAGACTCTATTCGGTTTTGTGATCGATGTATGTCACGTTGTAGCTTGCGATCTTGCATGTATTTTAAGGTATAAATGCTACGGATTAGTTTATCATATTCAAAAATAGCCTTACGGGTACGATTATCTGTAGTATATGTACATAGCTTTTTGATCAACCTGCTTTGACTCATTTCTTTTAAACCTAATGCAGAAATTATTCGTTGTATGTTTGGCCATTCTTCTTCAATTAGCTTTCTATCGATTTGACCAACTGGGCAAATAAGCCATCCTTTATATTGAGACAAATCGTCACCACAATATAAATGTTTTATTTGTGCTTGTAAATTAGTAAATCTGGGATATAAATTCCCTCCGAACCAGTCCATGATTGCGAAATTTGCTTTATTAATAATATGCATATCGCCAGTTAGCACATTAGGCGTTATGCTGCTTGAGTTGTTATACCAAATATCGAAAGCAAAATAGCTTTCATGGTCATGAGCCCCAATTAACTCAACCTGCAAGGGAATGTGATTACATAGCATTGTATAAGCAACCACCCCTTTCCCTTTTGAAAAATATTTTTTAGAACGCCTTGCTTTAATTGTCTGGGTCTGCACTTCATATTTCTGCCCATCTACTCCAGCATAAAGCATCATCATATCTAGCGGATAAAATGAGAATATTGGCATATTTGATATGCCTTCACTTACAAGGTCATTTGCTGCTTTTAATGTTGGTAATCTGAGATATGACTTATAGGTGTCAAATAGCACATCATACGATATATTAGAAATATCAGCCATTTTAAGATTGCCGTTATTAAGTGCTTGAGCAATAATAGTGGCATGCAAACTATTTTCATCCGCAGGTATTTTTGAATAGCGTGGTTGGATATGCGTAAAAGCTGATGCATGCCGACTGCCTTTATTGACAAATCGAAGCACGTCAGAAATATCTCGTAACGGCAATTGACTATAGAATCGATGCTGTAGCTCTTCATCGAGATCATCTTTCGATTTTTTAAGATGCAAAGACTTGGTTCTTTCATCAAAATGCAAGTGCTTAAATCTTCCTTCGCTTAATCCGTCATTAAATTGCAACCACAAGTCTTTTAATTCGGAAAATCGTTCATCTAAGATCTGTGCGATTGGGTTTTTAAGCGTTGGGATATCCAACGAATTGGTTAATGCGCCTTTTTCAAAGGCTTCGTTTAATTCTTGCTGTAAAGAACGATGGTTAACACTGTCTTCCAAGTGAAGGCTGCCAGATTTAAGCCGTTTCTGAAGTTGCCTATATATCCAAAACTCATAACGATCCGCATGTGCTCTTTGCTAATCATCTTTGCTGCTGTTAATCAAATGTGCTTTTAGCCTCTTTGGCAATGTACCTTCAGGTAGGTCATCAAGAGAATACGTGTCCAGTTGTTTGTTGAGACTGAATGTTTCTTTCAGCAAATTTATAGCATATAACCACGGACTGTCTTCAATAACACTAGAAAAATCTAAAATCTGAATTAATGGGCGTAAGTACAACTTAGACCTATGAAAATATTTATCTACCATCCGCCATCGAAAATCAATTTCCTTAAGTTCTTTCTCATTGAGATCAGATACTTGTGACTTTAACTTATCTTTAGGGATAATAGAAAAGGCCTTTAATCGAACGTCCCCAAAACGAATATCATCAGAAATCTCATCTACCACAAAAAGTTTTGCTAGTTGCCTCATTACCAAGAGTTCTTCTTGTTGGCTTATAACATGTAGTGAATAAGCTTCCTTGGACTTCCCTTTAATTTCATCTTCAAATTGACGCAGATGAAAACCAAATGCTTCAACTAAATTATCAGACAGCTGTCTATATCGCAGCCAGATATAGCACATAAGATAAAGATAAGTTTGCTCTTTTTTAATTCGCTTACGCAGATCATGAATAGTATAGTAATTAACAAGACTTGCATAATAGACAATATTCTGTTGTGATAGATTTAACTTTGGTATAAGTAATTTGGCTAATTGATATATTGGCTTTATCATGATACTTTTATTACGCTCAGCACTCATCATGCGCGCTTTAAAGTCTTTTGTGTCAGTTTTAATTTCAGCCAGCCCAGACAGGGTACTTTCTTCCAATAATAGATTATCCAGGTTATGTTTATCTTCTTTAGACATAGATCTGTCCATTATTGACAATAATCGTTTTCGCTCTTCAGACAATGCTCTGCTTAATATTACTTGAAGTGTCGTATATTTGGGTCGCATAATCTTTTTTTCGCGTAAGAAAGAAAGTAATTCCATCACAATAAATTGTGGATTAATATCTTTCTTAATCAGGGCATTTATATGACGTAGCAATAACGGTTCAAATTTATTTGCCCATAACTGGTAACCAAAGTGCTTTGCTAGCATCTCACATTGTGCATAATACTGATACTTTGTGATTTCTTCAGGGCTAAAAACCTCTGTGGGGAAATACTGCTCCAAAATAAATAGATAGTCATCTTGGACATCATGCCAATCAATACGGAAAAATAAGTGCACTGACTTAAAATAACCTATCTGCAATGCGCAATGAACCTTGGCAGAAAGACTAGTACGGCTATGTACCATCGCCAATTCATCTTGCGTTAGATTTAAGTACTCTAAACGTTGCTCATCATCAAAGTCAGGACGCTCATAAAGTGCTGCTTGTTCAGCTTCGGACAAGATTGTAAGCCGTTCATTGCTCGCTAGCATTAGAATTCCTCAGAAAAAGTTTCTTCTATATTCTTCAACACTTGATCGGCGGCATTATTTTCAAAACGACCAGCTGCTTCGATATATTCCATTACAGTACTAACTTGTTTCCACCGTCCTTGCCGCATAATAGATTGAAGTGAAACTCCGTTGCGACTGGCAGCAGTAGCAAACCCTCTACGCAAACTATGGCCGCTTAATTCTTTAGCATTGTCTACTCCTGCGGCTAAGGCGTGCTTTTTGAGAATATGGTTAACCGATAACGCAGTTATAGCCGTGTTGCCAATTTTACTATTACGATACACACGTCTAAAAATGGGTCCAGCTTTGATGTTTGCATATTCTATCCAACGTTGAAGCGCACGAACGGCACATAATGAGTCGTTGCCATAAGGAATAGCACAATATTGACCGGTATGCATTTGATCGGTTTTTGAAGATGGTAACAAAATCTCCATTCCTTGTGATTGCCAATCAATATGCTCTACATGAAGTTCTACTAATTCGCTACGTCTCAGCGCCCCTAAAAATCCTGTTTGCAGCAGTGCGCTATCTCTGATAGTTTGCGCCGTGGGAATAGATACCAAATGATCCACGATCTGTATCAATTGTGCTGGTAGCAGTGGCGGTGCTTTGTCTTTAGGTTTGGCATGAGTACGCGTGATCCCAGACATGGTTTTGGTTACCCATGGAGAATGTGTTGGATCAGGGAATCCTTGATATTCATGCCAATGCTTCAAAGCAATTAACCGCCTTGCTAATGTGCTGGGTTTCAGTGTAGGGGCAAAGTGATGCAGATAGCGCAAAATAGTTTCAGTTGTGGCTGGAAGAGAGCCACCCCAACGCTCAAAATGACGAATATCGGCTTGGTACGCTAAGCGAGTATTATGACTTGTAGCTGAATGAATATAATTTTGAATACCATGTTGAGAAGATGGCGCGCTTAATACAGGGCTTAGGTCAGATATAGATTCTTTTGTAGACAATTTAAGACTCCTTTTAAACTTTAAAGCAGGACATCGCTGTTTTTACGCTATTTTACAGTATTCACTGGCTTAGTTTAGCATATAATTATCGATAACCAGGCTTATAGATAAAAACTTTTGTTCAAAATAAGGCCTTGCATTATTGCTATACAACGTTATAAAATGAAAAACGTTAAACGATATGAAATACACAGGAGTTAAAGAACCATGCCCAGACCGGGGATCAGTTACTACGAGGTAGCTAGAGCTGCCGAACAGCTCATTGCCAGCGGGCATGAACCCACCATTGAACGGATCCGTATGGTGCTCAAGACGGGCAGTAATAGCACGATTGCCAATCATTTACGCGCTTGGCGTAACAAGCAAGAAATAACTCAACAAATCGCCAGCAAAGAGCATTTGCCAGAAGAGTTGGTTGGAGTGCTAAAAGGGTTATGGGAGCGTGTTATGTCGCAGGCTGAAAGCCAAATAGCGACCATACAAGGCACTGCTGTTCAAACGAATGCTGAACTTAACCAGATTATAGAACAACAACAAAAAGAAAATAATCGACTGCTACAAAGCGAGGCAGAGCTTAAGCAATCGGTTTATACATTAACCCAAGAAAAAGCTGTGCTGGAACAAATGTTATCTCCAGCAAAAACAACCATAGCGACTCTAAAATCGCAGATAGTTGGGCTGGAGCAAAAATTAAATGAAAAAGACCTTCGTATAGATGAATTACATAAGCAAAACCAGCAAATTCAAACGAATTTAGAACACTATAGATCTGCAATGGTTGAGCAACGGCAAGCGGATAATTTACGTAATGAAGAAGAGCGGCGACGACTAGAAAAAGATATTGCCGATCTAAAATTAACCAATAAAACCTTAGATCAAGAAAAAAATGATCTAGATAAAAAGCTCATTAAATTGCAACATGCGTATGAATCTTTGCTTTTGCAAAATGACAGCAATCGCCAAGATTATGAAAATATAGGCTTAGAACTCAATCAGACGAAATTATTGCTTGCACAGAAGAACGAAAATTGCCAGCACTGGCAAGCCCAATATGAAGCATTAAGCATGGAATCAAAAGCCCAAATTGAAAAAATCATGGTTTTGCAAACCGAAATAGCGATGTTAAATGAGCAGCTATCTATGTTAAAATCACAACTAGATGAAACGATTGAGCAAAATAAATTACTGGCCAATGAAAAATGGATTTTAGGGCAAGAAAAGGCTCAATTGATGGGAGAGCTTAAGCAATTACACCAGAGCTTCTTAGAAAAAGTCGCTGTTTAAGCGGATTTTTTCCAAAAACAGGTATAAAAAACTGATTAATAAAAATTAAAGATTAAAACGAATAACATGAAAAGTATTTTTTTAGAAACTAACCGCTTGCTGTTGAAATTTACAAGAGCAGACGATTTTCAAAATTTAATGGTGCTGCGCTCTGATCCTAATGTAATGCGCTATATTGGTGATGGCACGACTCACCAAGCAAGCCAGGTAGAGCATTTTTTAAAAACTGCTCTGGCTTATCAGAAGAGGCATGGGATAGGGTTTTGCTCCGTGTTTGAAAAAGATAGTGGCAAGTTTATCGGGCAAGCTGGGCTATTTCATTTAGGATTTGATGAAAACAAAAAAGATATTGAGATTGCCTATCGGTTGTTGCCAGATTACTGGAATAAAGGTTATGCCACTGAATTGACAAAATCATTGGTTCATTGGGGATTTACGCATCTATCAGTTAAAAAGTTAGTTGCTGCAGCACATGCCGATAATCTTGCCTCTCAACAGGTATTAAAAAAAGCGGGATTTGTGCCGATTGGCACGATTCGCTGGTACAGCAACCAGGATGTTCTGGGATTTGAAATTTATAAAAATGATGCAATTGACTTGGTTCCTTATAATCCGCATTGGCCTGAATTGGCGCGACAGGAAATCCAAAATGTACGTGTAGCCTTGCCAGCCTATCATGTACTGGATATTCAGCATGTAGGTAGCACAGCTATTCCTGGCTTGTTGGCAAAACCAATTATTGATATTCAGGTTGCAGTAGATTCACTTGCTATGATTAAACAGCAGGCCGTCGATCAGCTAAAAATTTTAGACTATGTGTATTGGGATGAAAACCCAGATCCAACACGTTTGTTTTTTGTGAAAGGCATGCCGCCCTATGGTGAAAAGCGTGAAGCGCATGTGCATATAGTGGAGGCAACATCAGCGCATTGGCAGAATAAATTATATTTTCGCGATTATTTATTGGCGCATCCAGAAGCCCGAGATGCTTATGCACAGTTAAAGCACCGTTTGGCACAGCAATATCCCTACGATCGCGAACAATATACCCAAAGCAAAACCTTATTTGTTGAAGAAGTTCTATCTCAAGCACGACTTGAATTTACCTTATGCGAGAAGAAGCGTCATTAATGTTTTTGATAAACAGTGGTTACTTGTGCAGTTTTCCACCGTTATTAAAGAAACCTTGGGGCAAAATAGCAATGATTCAAGATTTTTGATTAATAAATGACCGGAAATTTCGACGGTTTCCGGTTAGAACCCCCTTTAGGCGCAGTGAGCTGGTAAGCCTTGTGTGGGAGAATATACAGGTTGTCCCCGAAGGGGTAGAAATCTTAATTCCGCGCTCTAAAACCGATCAAACCGGCGAAGGCTTAATCTGCGCAATCCCTTATGGTAATTCAGATCTTTGTCCTGTTACCGCCTTGCTTGCCTGGCGTGATCGGATGCAAAAAAACACAGGCCTTATATTCTGTGGTGTAAACAACAATACTCTTCTTTCTACTCCTATCACGGGGCGTCAAGTTAATCTTATCCTAAAATCTATTGCTACCGCTTGTACATTGCCTGATGCCGATTCTTACAGCAGCCACAGTCTACGTCAAGGTTTTGCCACTGAAGCCAGCCGCAAAGGCGCTCCTTTTGGTACGATTATGCGCCAAGGACGATGGCGACATGAAGGCACGGTTTTAGGGTACATTGACGAGGGTAAGCGTTTTGATCAAAATGCGGCCGGAATTATGTTAGAGTTCCACGAATAACTCTCTAATATGACTTAAAATTCTAACCCCCTTTTAGGAGATCCTGGTTGTGCTTCACTTTTGTCTTCCACTATCTTATCTCTTGCGCTACCAGGTATATCACTTTCTACTGAATCGGCATTAGGTGGAAATAGAGCACCATCTATTACAGAATCCCGCGATGACTTTGACCAATCACCAAAAAGAGTGGGTGAACTTGAGCGTAGTTGAAGAGCTTGCGCCTGAGGTATATATGCACTTTTGGATTCGACTTTGGCCGAAGCAGAAGAACTAGAAGAGCTAGAAGAGCTAGAAGAGCTAGAAGAGCTAGAAGAGCTAGAAGAGCTAGAAGAGCTAGAAGAGCTACCATTATTATTTATACGACTAGGATTAAAAGAAACCATACCTACGCAATCTTTTTCGCTTCTACAATATTTTGGCCTAATGTGAGAGCCAACAGCACCACCATAATACAATTCAATAATAGTTGTTTCTTGTGCTTCATCATATCCAATAAGTTTGTCCATTTCAACCAGCCCTGATATTTCTTCTGGTTTTTCTCTAGCTCTTATCATAATAATACTATGTAATAATTCTTCATATTCGAGGCGACCTGCATATCTCGGTAAAAAAGTTGCTGCTGAAAATTTTTGCTTACCATCTCGCCAGTCCTTCATAAATGTTCTATTTAATGAAGCACTATTTTCTGTATGCTTTCCTCCATGTTGATCTGGATGCAAATATATTGTTTGACCGTTAATTATGGTAGTAGAAGATGATTTTTTTTCAATTTCCCCCTTAAATTCTTTTAAAATGGTTAATTTCTTGTTTTTCTTCTTCCCACCGCCTAATAAAGGTCTATATTCCGAGGGAACTTTATAAGGTGAATCATTATCTTTTGATTTTACCTCAATGTCTAATTCCTGTTTTACATCGTATGATTTCGCTGGGTTATCAATATCTAATAAAGGGCTTTGTTTCTCTTCTTCTGAATTGCCTATTGGCGGAATGCGGTTTTTCTTAGATAAGAGAAAAGAAACAAATTCAATATCATCAAATCTCGTTGTAGTTACATCAGAATTTAATGACATATCATCGATCGCTCTTGGAGGCGTATAAGTGCTCAATGGTATATTGTGTTCCTCTGTATTCCCAACTGGTGGGATTTGATTTTTCTTATCAAGCATAGATTCCAATATGCTAATGCCATTAAAGCCACTTTTCGGAATTTCTTTTTCCAGGTCGTCGCCATCATCTAGCACAATAGTTTCTTTACATGTTTGATCACGTGTGGCTTCTATTACATGGATAGAGCTGTTCTTTAATAGAAAAAGAAATATTTCTTTTGATGCATATAATGCAGCATAACCAAGTGGGTAAATTCCTTCATCGTCAGGAATGCCGGTTGATTCAGGAGCGCAATTAACCAAAGAAGTAATTTCTTCTAGCTCTACTTTCCCTTGCGATAACGCAAAATGTAAAGGGAGTTTTTTAGTATCATCTTGTTTTAACGCGCTTAAGTCGTTTTGTAAAAATGGCGCTAGATATCTTTTACCTAAAAAGCATTGGACATGCAATGCAGAAAACTGCAGATCTTGAAAAAACACTAGAGCACCATGAGCCATTAATAATTCTGACACCTCTTTACTTGCCGAAAAAAATATAGGGGGTCGTCCATATTTATCTCTCAAATTAACATCTGCTCCACATTTTATAAGCAGTTCAATCAATCTAAAAATGTCATTTTTTACTTTTCCTGTTTTGCGTCCGCTTCTCGATAATTTTAACATAAGGCTATATAACATATGTGATTGATCATACTGATAGACAGCGATATGTAGAATTGACCACCCATCTTGATTAAAAGTCTTGTTTATGTTGTGTCTTAGTTCCACAGCTTCATTTTTTGACACAAAATTAAAGCCTTGTCCAACAAGTATAGTCCTTTGTACTAATTCTATTACCTCATCTAACTCCGTCATAAAACACTCCCATAAAAAATATTATTAGCCCCGTGATTCAGTATTATTTGAGCAGAAAGTGGTTCTTGTAGCGCCATTCTCTTTTCTTTCTCAGGCCCCACAAACAATTCAGAAAACGTTACTCTCTATCAACCTATTTATTATTCGTTTCAACCAGTTTTTTAATTTGCTCACTAAGCAACTTTGCCTCAGCATAGACTAAAGAAAAATGATGGTCTATTTCATTAAGCTTGGATGTGCGCTTCACTTCAGCATGTAATTCTTTGATAGCTTCTTCTAAGCGTGGGGTACCGCTGTAACATAAACCACCGCGTATTTTATGCAAGACTTCCCGTGCTCCTTCAATATCGTTATTTTTTTCGGCTTTTTTCAGTACAGGTATATCTTCTTCCAGGCTTTTTAACAAAATGCCCAGCCCCTCTATTGCGGAATCCTCACTTTTGGCCCCGATCCGTTGCATTGCTAACGCTAAATCGATTCTTGCAAGCCCTTCCTCTTCTGATTCCGCTGCAGCCCCTTGTGCAGGATAAGCTTTTAAAAGCTCTACGGCCTTATCCGTTCCTAAAGGCTTTGTATTCGTGGCTGTAAAACCTGCCTTCATAGCCAATTTGTGCTTTTCTGCGTCTTGATGCGCTGTCATGGCCACAAAAGGCGTTTGATAATTGGGTGATTCTGGGTTGGCTTTAATCCGAGCCACAATATCGTTACCGGAGCCATCCGGCAAACCTAAGTCAGAAATCACCAAATCATAACGCTTTGAGGCCAATTTTTCTAAGGCTTCGGCTACATTTTCCGCACTGTCAATTTTATTGGTATAACCAGATAATAGATTTTTTTCAGCAAATAGACACGTTTTATCGTCTTCAATGATTAAAAGCTCATGGATAAACGGTGTCCTTTCTGATGTTCCTTTCCTGTCCTTTGATTCTAGGCTATGCTTTTGTTCAGACTCTTGTCTAAGAGGTGATTTAAAATGCTCTGTAATTTCTATACCTGGTTTTTTAATATCTTCCCATAGAACTTTAAAAGGAATGCTTAATTTGAAATAAGTCCCTTCATTCTCATGACTCTCCACTTCAATATCACCATTTAATTCATCGATAAAAGTTTTTACCACATAAAGGCCTAGACCTGTACCAGGGTATTTATTGGTATTAGAGGTCACGGCACGGGTGAATTTCTCATAGATATTATTGATCTTGTCGGGAGCAATTCCTATACCGGTATCTTTTATCTCTATTCTTAACAATCCATGGCGTACATCGTCCTTTTCTAATTTTGCTTTAACACTTAGAGTCACTTCGCCCTTATGGGAAAATTTTATCGCATTACCTAGTAAATTGATTAAAATCCGACTAATCCTAAATTCATCACTCATAATATGGGCCGGAACAGTTGAATCAATTTTAAAATTGAGTATCAGATCTTTAGCAAAAGCTGCTGGCAGGTTAAGCTCAACTACAGATTTAGCGAGTTCGCGTAAATCAAAAGGTTTTTCAAGTGGTGGTCTAGCATTTCCGCTTAAATCACCGAATTCAACTGCATCATTGCATAGATCCAAAAGCCTTTTGCTAGCTGTAAGCGCCATATTTAAGGCTTCTCGTTTATCATTATCAGGTTCATTTTTTACTAGAAAATCCAGCATCCCCCAAAGGCCAGACGTTGGAGTACGAATATCGTGTTGCATGTTTTGAACAAAGTCTGTTTTTGATTTACTGGCAGCTTCTGCCACCTCTTTGGCTTGGATTAATTCTTCTTCTATCTTTTTGAGATAAGTAATATCAACCGTATTACCAATCACACCGCATACTTTACCATTACCATCTCTGAGCGGTTTTTTTGAAGAAAGCTGTATTAAAACTCTACCGTCTGGCATGACTACTTTTTCTTCCACCACACACTGCTTTCCGCTTTTAAGAACTTCTATATCATTTTCTCTAAATCCATCAGCAATTTCTTTGTCGAAAAGATCATAATCTGTTTTTCCTATCAAGCTAGCTTCATCTTTTAACCCAACCATCTTAGCGGCGTATTCATTACATCCTCTATATACAAAATCCAAATCCTTCCAGTAAATAGACCCTAAAATGCTGTTTTGCAAATCTAAAATATTCGACATTATAACTATAACCTCCATTCAATCTATAAATTATATCGTTGCTGTAATCACATAATAATCTAAAATATCTCGTTCATACGCCATAAAATAAACATATGAACATGGATCTGCATTCTGTTGCCTAACCCATTTTTCATAACCATAAAAAACGTAGTCTCCTATTGCTTCAATTTCTATATTTAAAAATCCTGCTTTTTCCAACTCGTCCCGTATTACCGTTATTGACTTTATAGCTTCTTGTTTTTTAAGGACAAGAGGGAAAATTGATTCTATCACACTATCTTCTACTATGTTTTTTGAAAAGTACGTTGCAATAGCTATTTTTCCATTTGGCTTTAAAGTCTGTTTAATTCTTTTTAAGGCTTTCTCTGTGTCCTCTATATGCTGAAATGCTTCGACAGAAAATGCAATGTCTATATTCTCTATAAAAGAGCTGAGATTCGTTATATTTTCATTAATAAACTGAACCTTTTCGGGAAATGGAGTTTTTTCAAATTTCTTTTTTGCACAATCAATTTGATCGGTCGTCATATCAAGGCAAAACATTTTGCTAAAACTATAGTTTTGGCAAGCATACATAGCTCCAGCTCCCCTTCCACACCCCACTTCTAGCAAAACCTCATTGCCTAGAGGCTTTACTTTATCTAAAACATATTTATATAAAGCATAAGAACTTTCTATCTTTTTTTGTTTTGTTATTAGTTCATCGCTACTTTTGTCTAAAAGTTCCTTCCAATACCCAAAATTGATTAAATCACCACAAAAAATTGGTAAATCTCCCCATGCGCCATAAGCATATGCTTTAGCAACTTCTATAGAATCAACTGTCATTATAACGCCCTGCCCTTACAGAATATTTTTATGAAAAACTTATCTGCTGACCTGTTAGATAACAAGAATCCATTTCATTATTTCAAAATTTAGCTACCATAGAAAAGCACTTCTTATATCTCAAACCTTAGTAGACATATAATGAAAGTGTAAGTAACGATACAGTACAGGGATAAGCGATTAAAAGATAGACATTACTATCTCTTGTGTAGCATAAAAGAAAGAGGCAAAATATGCAATAATAGCCATTCATTCTCTATTTCATAGAATATTACTTCAAAACAATACCCTGCCCACACAAAAACCTCAACATAGTTCTTTGATCCGCAACCCTACCACCGTGACGGTAACTTTATTTTTTTACCAAGCCCCCTAATGTTATAAAAAAATTGATATAATTCTTGTTGTAGTATTAATACACATTGTTTTATCAAAAAATCCTTTTTGTTTTTAGCTGCAGTTATTAATATACTCATTTAAATCCCCTGTAACCCCCAGTTATTTATGCTGCAGCATAAGTGCGCACATGTTGAACAGGATAGAACAATAGTGCAATTCTTTCAAGATACAAAAAATACGCGCAAAAGCATATTTAACCGACTGTTTGTTTTTTAAATCAGATGGTTCCGCGAAAACAGACCATTTTCTAGCTGTCTTTTTGGCTGGGTTTTGAGAAATTTCGTACAAAGATGCGTGCTACTTTTGTATGTTTGTGTGGATTTTAGACATGCACCCTCTTTACCTATATCCCAGTCCTTCTTTGAGGTGCCCGCTCCAAGGCCCGTGGTCTAGTTTTTCCCTGATCTCTCTTGCTAAGGCCCTCAAAGACTCAGTGCCTTAGGATTTTTTGCCTTTTTTATTCGGCGTTTCTGGCTCTTTACCTTCTGCTATCGCCATTAGCTTATCTTGCTCACTTTTACTCAATTTTGGCCAAACCCTCTCAAAAAAGGCTCCGGTCTGCAATCGTACGGCTATATCACTGTCCATCTTAGGCATCAGAAAATACACTATCACCCCACCCGCTAAACTTGCCAATAAACAAATAAGAGCGCTTGCCATAGGCAGGAGGCGCCATAGTCCAGTCATCTCTTGATTATGTTTATCCCCAACCTTTTCCGCCACAGCCCCAAAATGCTCTGCAGCATCCATCATTCCTTCATTAACTGTTTTCTGTATCTCTGGTTTTATACTTCCTAAGGCAGTGGCCACTACTTTGTTGGTACTTTCCCCAGCTGTCTCTACAAATTTTTGTATCTTTTGATAAATAGCCGCTCCTAGCTTTTTATGCTCATTCATTTCGCTGTGAAATTCCTTGATATCTTGTCGTAGCTCTGTTATTTGCTCCAATAGTTTGTTTTTATCCTCTTCAGTCATGATGGTCCTTTTTTTTAAATAAATTACACAATAATAGTTTATAGACTGCGCTCATTATCATGAGCAGTTTCTTCTTGCATATGACAACGTGACTTCTCTAATAATTTTTGCATACACTCTTCCCAATGCGGATATTGTGTTTGCAAGAGTAGTTTGTCTTCCTCATTTTCTAGTAATGCTGCTGTTTTTTCCAGTAACTCATGCTCTTCTTCCGTACTACACTGTCCAGTCTCATAACGCTCTAGTAAATGTCTATAGTCATCCAGTTCTTTTTCGTGCAAGAGCTTATCCGCAAAAGGAATTGCAGTTTCATCCTGCAACCAGGCTTCTGTCTTTTGTTGTATGCGTTTTTTTTCCAGAGTCTCATTTAACTGCAGCAATAACGTAGATAAGTCTGTCTGCTCTAGAATGGTATCTTCCCTAAAAGCAGGTGCAAATCTTTTTTCTAAATCATCCATATTACGAAACACTGCTTGCAACTTTTCTCCTGATGCATCACTTATAGCCTCTGGATGCTTATGCACTAAAAAGTGAATATCGTATAAGTCTCGCGCGGTAGTTCTGTGCTCAATAGCCGATAATTTTTGCTCTAATAGCGTAGATAACCCATAGACTCGTATGCCATTTATCACTTCACATTCTTCAGGCTGTGTGCGCAATGAAGTTTCTATTTTTAGGCGCTCTACCCCATATTCAGTTTGATAATTTAGTCTATAGCGCAACGTGGTTTGTGTGTCTTTAAGACAATTCACACCTAAAATCTTGACGTTGGCTGGGAGCGGAACTTGGGTTAAACGATGCTCTAACCGTATGGCTTTAGCACTGTCAAAATCCAAATCGGTAGAATGCCTATCTAAGCCATAGGCCAATAATAAAGCGGTACCGCCTTTTAATACCATAGGGGTATCACTTAAGGAGCGTGCCACATTAGCCATTAATTGCACGTGGACCTTTTGACGCGCACTTAGGTCTGCTTGGACAGCCAAGTCATTAACATCACCCATTCTTCTACTTCCAAAAAATCTTTAAATTGTTTTATTTTATCTATTAACTGTTGTCTTTGCTCTTTTATATCTATCCAGTCATCAATGGCAATATGGTGTGGATATTCCTTATTTTTAAGGGACCTATATAACATATCCAGTATGGCCCTATTGTGATTGGCGGCATAAACCTTCTCATTTTGCGTTAATACAATGCCTTTGGCACGTAAAATATCGCTGCATTCATAAATCCCAAAATCACCAAAAATAGCATTCGTATTTAAGGCTTCATTATCCCCCGCCACAAAGAACTTAGGTAAAATACTTTTTCTACCGAAAAAACTTTCCTCAAAATGCCAATCCCCCGTTGTCCCCTCAGGTGCAGGGATATTAAGGGCTGTCATAGCAGTTAAATACCGAGTGGGTGTTGTTTTGGGAAGATTAATAGTTTTAGATGCTGCAATCATAATGCGGTTTTCCTTGTACTAGCTTTATTTGTATCATTTTCTTTTACCTTGATTCTGCCCATTAAACCACATCTACCAGCTCCTATCCAAGTCTTCATCTTTATCCAAACTACGGGATAATTCGGCTTGTTTTGCATGCGCCGCTATAAAGTGATGTATCTTTTCTTCGGCATCAGGAGTACGTACAAATAGTTGTAACATCACATCATTGTCGTTTAAAGCCGCCTTCATTTGTTGCAATAATTCTTGCTCATCATTCTTATTTAGTTCTCCGGCTTCATACGATTTTAATCCATCTAGTATCTCTTCTGCCGCATATTCTTTAACCATCTCATCGGCATATGCCATCGCCGTTGGGTCGTTTAGCCATGTTTCTAGAGTCACATCTAAAGCCGCATCACCCAATCTATTTTCTATGTCTGCAAAAGATTGCGCACTTGCTACAACACTATCGCTATATGCTTTATTGTCCGGACGCAATTCCTCTTTTGCTTCATCTTTGCGTGTCCCATCTAAATTCATGAGACGATTCCTTTCGGCTGCTATCAAATCGACATTATCTTCTAACAAACATTGTACGGCTTCCTCTGCTTTAGACCACTCTTTTTTGGTATAATAATTGTTGTCATCAATATCTTCTTTGTAAATATCATCCATTGCACTCACCAACATCGCTCCTAAAGATAAGGTATTGCTGGCATTGTTTTGGACGTTATCATAATCTATTGTTATATCCTTTAACTTTTCGCGGCTCATAGTACTAAATAGTTTTTCAACGGTTTTAAAGCGTTTCTGGTTATAAAATACATCCACGCGCTCTTTATGCCGTGTTAAAGCTACATAGCTCGCATGCCTATTAAAATTGATCCCCGCTAACACATAAGCATTGTCCACTGTCATCCCTTGGCTTTTGTGTAGAGTAGTCGCATAGCCATAATCTATATAATTGTAATCCTCCAAGTTAAAAGTAATACGTCTTTCTTCGGGTGTGCCATCATTTGGGAATAGGGGTAGTATATTTGCTCGAGCGATAGTACTTGACTCATTCGGCTCTACTTGCCCCTCTAAACGTACCGTAAGCTTTTCTTCGTTTATAGCTTCAATGGTACCCATAGTACCATTTTTAATTTTTAGCACATGATTATCATTCTTATGAAAATAAATGCGCTCACCTATCGCCATATCACACTTACCTTTTGCAGTCTCAATTTCTACCATTTCCCCCAATTCACCATGCTCTTCTAAACACGCGTGCGCTGCATGATTTAATTCGGCCACCTCACGTTTAGAATAAGCTAACATGAGATGGCTTTTGACAGGCTCCTTTAAACGTGCCGCATCCCAGGCCTCCATTACCTTTGAAAATGGATCTTTTTCTGCATGAATATGGCCTGCGTTATTATAAGCCTCTAGTGCTTGTCTTGTTTTTTGACTCGCTAATTGCAAAGTGGCTTCACGTTGCCATGCTTCTTTTTGACGCCTAACGAGTTGCATATCAACAAACCCCGTTTCAGCCGCAATCGCTCTAAAAGCACCACCCGCATCTATCGCTTGTAGTTGTTCTGGGTCGCCCACTAGGACGAGTTTGGCACCCCTTTTGTTCACTTCCTTTAATAATGCCGCCATTTGTACTGAGCCCAACATCCCCGCTTCATCCACTACCACCACATCTTTATCCGTTAACAGCGACCTACCCTCTCGCCAATGCCAAAGCCTATTTGCCATAGTGTAACTTTTAATGTGACTGCCTTCTTCTAGCTTCTCTGCTGCTATACCGGAAAGTGTTACGCCTTGTACGCTGTAGCCCGCTTGCTGCCAAGCCTCATTAGCTGCACCCAATAAATAACTTTTACCAGCCCCTGCTACACCCACTATGCAAGCCAAATCATTGCCTTCGGTGATGTGTTTAAGTGCTACGACTTGCTCTTCACTTAACTCGCGCCCCATACAAGCCACCTCTATCCACAGAGAGTCTAGCGCTGACTTGTTTTCTTGTAGCTTATGACTCACGTTTTCCATCATCTCTTTTTCAATAGCTACCATTTTTTGCGTGCTAAACCGTTGTCTGTCTTCATCATCTTGCCCCACATACACACAATCGCCATATAAGAGTATATCGGTATATAATTTTTTAAATTCATCGGCATTGCGAGTATATTTATTTACAAAACAGGCTAAATCATAATGCGTAAAAGTAGATTGCTGACGTGTTAGTTTTTCTAAAGCAAGTTTTGCTCCTCGTGGTGATAACAATGCGCCATCTTCTTTTAACAGTTTTTCACAATAGGCCTCTACCCTCTTCATACCCGCTTCTATTTTTTGATTATCACTGGGCAAGGTGGGTATAGAATTGCTGCCCGGTGAAAATAAGGCTTCATCATGTGCCGTATTTAAAAAATGACAAAGATGGTATGCGGTTTCATCTATTTCATAATCTAAAGTAAATTCTTTGTTGTGGTAGGAGGAAAGCGTCCTACTTAAATCCTTAAAGGTACTAAACTCGTCAGTGGTATAATATAATTGCACCGCCTCGCGATGACGGCTTAAGGCCACATACGTGACATGCCGGTCAAAATGTCTAGAGGCAAGAACATAGGCATTATCGACGGTCACACCTTGTGCCTTATGAATAGTCGCTGCATAACCCAAATCTATGTCATTGTACTGCTCTGGCATAAAACTAATCACACGAGAACTTTCTTCCCCAATGCCATCAAGTCGCACCCATAAACGTCCATCCTCTTCTATCGCTTCAATAGTACCCAAGGTACCATTTTTAACCCCCAGTTGGTTATCTCCTTTCAGAAAATAAACTCTGTCTCCTGAAGACAGCGTAAGCAAACCTTCTGCAGTTTGAACAACGCAATCCTCTCCTAACTCGCCTTGCTCGCGTCGTAGAGCGCGCGCCATCTCGTTTAAAGTTTTAACCGCCTCATTGGTATAAGTCAAAATAATACTATTTTCCCCGGCACCCTTACCCCGCGCCTCATCCCAAGTCTCAAGCAAAGAAGACATGGCTTTTTCCTTATCAGGGTAAGAGTGTACATAACCCTTGTCTAAATAACTTTCTAAAGCGCGTGCCGTTTGCCTTTGGGCCAAATCGCGAGTAGCATCTTGCTGCCACGCTTCTTTCTGCCTAAAGATATGGTTTAATTCAGATGCACCCACCCTGTCTACGATGCCCCTAAAGGCAGCTCCCGCATTAATGGCTTGCAGCTGCTCTGGATCGCCCACTAAAATCAATTTAGCATTAGCACGCTCGACCTCGCTCACCATGAGTGCCATTTGCTCGGAGCTTAGCATGCCCGCTTCATCAACAACGATGACATCTTCAGCACCCAAATGCTCCTTATCACGCTCCCAATACCATTGACGACTGGCAAAAGTTCGACTGGCAATACCACTACTGGCTTCCAAATTTTGTGCGGCAATACCCGATAGCGCAACCCCATGTACTCTTAAGCCATTCGCCTCCCATACCTCACGTGCGGCCTTTAAGAGATAACTTTTACCACTACCCGCAAAACCGACCACACAAGCGAGATTTGCACCTGCAGTGATATGGTCTAAGGCTAAAGCCTGCTCATCGTTTAGGGTATGTTTAGATTTAACGGTAGCAATAATCTTAGACGCCACCTTGTGACTATGCTTATTCGCCAAGGTTTCTGCCTCTACCATCATTTTGCTTTCAAGCTCATATTGAGCTTTGGTGGTAAAACGCTGCAAACCCTTTTCATCTAGCCCCAAATAGACTAATTCATTCGATGCCAAAATTTTTACATACACCTCGCTAAACTGTTCTTGGTCTGCACTTTGTCTGTTTACAAATCTAGCAATATCATGGTGCGTAAAAGTAGACTGTTGTCGAGTAATAGCATACAGCGCAATACTGGGATCGGCTAAAATCCTCTCTCCATTTCTACGCGCAATATCTTGATGCTCTTTGACACGACGCCCTAACTTCTCTTGTGCTACTTCCACGGTACCTCGTTTGTTTTGCGGCTCTAGAGGAATTCCCTGAGCTTCTAAGCTACGATGATCTATACGAATATCAAATCCCAACTCTGCATATCGCTTATTGCAATGATAAGCCCAATGGGCTCGCCAGATCATAAGCAAATCTTTACTATTCCAAGAGCGTGCTTTAAGACCAAAGCCCTGCTCATTGACGGTACGCATGGTAAGCATGACGTGTGCATGCGGTTGTGGGTTTCTGATTGTGCCGCCTCGATGCATAGCCACATCGGCCACCATTCCAAGCGCCACCATCTCTTTTTGCACAAAGCTTAATATCAAATCCCAGTTTTGTGATTCCGTGAATTCTAAGGGTAGAGAAATTTCGACGTCGCGCGCCAATTGGGCGTCTTTTCGTTTTTCAGTAAACTCCACGGTATTCCACAAAAAAGAGCGCTCAGACATAGAGGAAGGTGCGTTTTCGGGTAGCAAGATGGTGCTTCGCAATACATCTTTCTTACGAGTAAAATCATAAATTTTGCCAGTGCGCTCATCTACAATTTTTTCACCCGCTCTGTAAGCCGCACAAGCCACTGAGCTTTGGCCATCGCTTCTGGAAATGGGCGGCTTTACAGAGAAATGATAATTGGCCATGGTCCTTTTTATTTTTTCCCTTTCACATTATCAATCGGTTGTTTTGAGATAGCAGGCTAGATATTTGAGTTGAAAACTCCAAGCATCTAGCCTGTAACTCCGACTGATAGTACTCTATCACGGGCGACATTGCGAAGCAATGTATAAGCGCGCCCTTCATTCGCCAGGTAGCTTGGCTCCCTTCGGTCGTTGGTAGCGAGCAAGCTCGCTTATTTTACGTGGAGCGTGCTCTTCTTTCTTGCCTTTAATATATTTAAAACTTCCTGGCTTCTTTTAATTCTGTCTTTTCGTGATTTCTTTTTGGTCTACTTCCCTTCTGGACCTCTTGCGATTCGTGATTGTCTTGGCGTAAACTCAGTCTATGACCATCTTCGATGGCATGTTACTGCCCTATCTCATCTTTCAAGGAGTATTTATGTCTACGCAAACGGCTGATAAGCCTTTAGTCGAGGTCAAACTATCTGCATCAGAAAAAAAAGCGGCCCAGATAGCAGCGCTTAAGAAAAAAAGAGAGCAAATCGACGCGCGCATTCAATTAAAAACCGCTGCCCAAAAAAACACTGAGCGCAAAGAAGACACCAGACGAAAAATCTTAATCGGCGCTTGTGTTTTAGAAAAAGGTGTAGAGCTCGGCGTGTTGGATATAATTAAAAGTGCTTTAGATGGATACCTAACCCGCGCCCCAGACCGCGCTTTATTTAAACTGCCCGAGTTACCGGAATAAAACGCGTAAATCAAAAAATTAAGACCCCTATGCCAGGGCACGACATACAAAAGCAACTAGCCAGAATGGTTATATCGATTCAATAGTCGCTTCCCTTACGAACTATCATGACAGTGGCTAATCTTAAGACCAGGTTATGGCTAGATTTTTTTAAGTTGCTTTGTTATTCTACCTAGGTGGGTTCGCCGGGGACGGTAGTACTCGCGGGGAGATGTGCTTAGGGCTTAGCCTCTTGTTATAAGCTCTAAGCCTCCTTTTTTCATTTTAAAAAGGGCCTCATTGCCGGCCCCCTGGTCGCTGGCGCGACCATTCACCCGCTAGCAACTGTCTTGAACTGGCCAAAATTACGTCAATGGCGCTCTACGGCACACTACAACAAACGATTTACAGATCCGATAAAGACTGTCATGCTGATTTAGCTTCTGAATTACATGCCGCTTTTAAGGAGGCGCCGCTATGTTGGCAGAAACCCATAAAAAAGCTTAAACTCGCGGGCAGTTGACTTATTAACCAGCGTTGCCTAGTCCGGTTCTAAGCGGGGGATTGGCAGAAGTTACTTGGCCAGCCTACTCACCCGTGATCCGTAAAACGGCTTGAGCTTCATTAAAGCTATAAAATCTTACCGAACCTACTCTTTTTTGAGTTTTGGAAGCAATGGCGAGGACTCTGACCCGCTCGTCGCTTTTGGCTTAGCATTGCTAAACGGGAACCAGCCGTATATGCTCTCTAAAAGCCCTGAGACTGGCTTTTTTTCTGCTTGAGCTATCGAATTTGCCCTGGCTTGAGATGAAGCAGAGGATATGAAGTCCGGATTTTCTGGATGAAGTGGTGGTTCATTCTCATTTGGGCGTTCTATAGATTGCTGGGATTCTGATTTGGAATTTACTCTAAGAAGGTTAAAAACCCTTTTTCTTTTATCCCTAACTTCAGCATGACGAAGCGCTGTTATTCCTTCATTATTTCTTTCTTCACAATTAGCTCCAGCATTTAATAACAAAGCTATTATCTCTAAATACCTAATATACTCTACTTCATCAGCTCTACAAGCACGCATCACAGCAGAATATAAAGGAGTAACCCCATCAATATTCTTACTATCCACATTAAGCCCATATTGATCTCCAACATCGAGCAGAAATTTTACAATAATAGGATCTCCTTTAGTAGCTGCTGAATGTAATGCGCTAAATCTGTATCTACCGGCAAAACAGTTAATATCAAAATCATCGCAACGCATTTGCTCTTGTAAGGCATTCACATCTGATGTTTCTATAGCCTGGAAAAAAAGTTTTATATTCATATATACCCTTAATCAAATGTTAATCTATGGCTACTACCCTCGTCTTGAACATGAACAGAAACTTCACTATCGACAGCGCTTTCGTTTTCAGTTTCATTTTTATGGGTTAGTTCATCTTGTAAAAAAGTTTCAGCTATATGGTTCCCAATAGAACTTAATGCTTCTCTTAATATCTGAACAACTCTTTTTCCAATTTTTTGACAGTTGACGAAATCTTCCTCTATCTTGCTAGACAAATCTATTATCTCATCCTTAAATTCACCTATCTTTAAAGAGGCTGATTTATCAATATCTACTGGTTTTAATTCATTGCGTATTGAGTCTAAGACATCTAAAAAAATATGTAATTCGTTTAAAATAAGTTTCCGGAATAAATCCGGTGACATTTCATTCTCGTTTTCTAAGAAGAGAATAAAATTCTGCTCAACTCCTTGCACTTGTTTCATAAACCAAGAAAAATAAGCTATAAGCTCTTTAATTTTTTGTTTTTGATTGCTCGTGACTTGCAGTTTATCTCTATCCGCTCTCATACTAGAATATTCTTTTTCTAACTGAACTTTCTTTTGATTCTGACTGTTAGTTCCCAAGGTGCTAATACAATAACCAAGAGATTGGAAAGCAATAGAAGCAGAAATATAGCCTAATGGAAGAATGGGATCTATATATTCATTCGAAGCTCCATCTGAAGTCTCTGCTGTGTTTGTGCTGGGTTGAGCAGCAGCCACTCCATAAGCAACAGCCGCAGCAGCACAAGCTGCCAAGCAAAGAGCCTGTGAAATATAGACTACAGAATGTGTATTTATTGCCAACCATCCTTTTTGTTCTTCGGATAAAGTTCTTACAGGAGCTAAATTTGGATCCGCCTTTATCAAGGATTCAGCCAAGTAAGCTAATGCTATACCCAGCTTTCCATTTATCAGTTTCGGTTTGTCATCTGATAATGATTTTAATTTTTCATGTATTATGGGTAAAAGTAACTGCAGCGATGCGGGACTATTTTGTTCTAATCTGCCATTTTCGGTTAATCGAATGGGTTCTGATTCACCATCCTTTTTTCTAATAAAAATCCATATATCTTCGTCTTTGTAAAAATAATAGGCTTCTTCATCCATAGGCATATCTTTTGTGGTAAAAAGAACACTATCAATACCCGAATCGCATATTTTGGGCATGGCCTTAATTTCTTTTGCTATCTCACTTCTGCGAGCAGAATAATCATTTCTTGCCCCCCAAAAATTAAGCGTGTTAGCCGCAAAAGTAAAAGCACTGCCAATGTTAGCGGCAATCATAGTTTCTGCAACATTTACGCTCCACGAATACCCCGCAGCCGTGGAAACAGTGCTTAATACTGGACCAACCGTATTAAGGATATTTGCGGCAATAGGCGCAATCCTTGCTTGTCTTGAAGGCGCTATTTGACTATTTGCTTTGTTTTCATCTTTCTGGCTTTCATTTTGTAGATCGGGCATACCTACCGCTCCTATATATGGCTGTAAATATAATGATCAATTGTATCATATTTTGATGGGCTTTGGTACTAAAGCGGTTAAATAATTTCTAATCCCTAAAAAAACAAATTATTTCAGCCAGTTAGGCATACTTGGTGTAGAAAGCTTAATGGTTAGTACGTAACGGTCGGCGAATGTCAATGCGCCTTATGCCTCGATGCGTGCTAGGTCGCGCTCTGAAGTATTGGCAAATTAGCGCTGTTCTACGCGTTCTTCGACTTTTTTAAGTGATCTTCCTAAAAACATTCTAAAGTACGAACTTGTTTTAATGTGGGCTCCGCCCACACCCGGGATATTTATAGACGTGATTCATCTCCGGACTAATAAGGATTTGGGCAACCGAAGTTGCCCAGAATCACGTCACGATCATCGCCTTCCCAGGCTGTACCGTACCCTCATCTTAGCATAAAAAAAGTCGGTTCTTGTAGCTTAATCCATCAAACTTTTAAACTCACCCCTATCTCTTTATTCATAGCCTCTAAATACTTCTTTTCTTTTTCTTCATCCCAACAGCTACCGCTTTTCATCATCGCGTTCAATATCAACAATAGCTTGTGCATTGCCGCCGTTACTGCTGTCATTTTAGCCTTCCTCTGGGCTATCAATTTTTTATAAAACGCGCCTATGTAGGCATTGTATTTAATCGCTACCAACGTCGCCATATACAAAGATACACGTACTATTTTTCTGCCGCCCCATACCGCGCGCTTCCCTCGCAATGCGCCGCTATCTCGATTGAAAGGTGCTAGGCCACACAACGCTGTTATTTGTTTACCACTCATATGTCCTAACTCCGGTAAATGGGCTATGAGCGCATGCGCTGTGATTTTACCTATCCTTTTAACACTCATGAGTATTGCTCGTTTTTCAGCACAAATTTTGTCTTCATTCACAGCCTTCTCCAATTCCGCATCAATTTCTTTCAGCTCTTTTCTGATGTGCTCAATCATCCGTTTAATAGAATCTTTAGCATATTCACAATTTTTATCCAGTCGATTCTTTTCAGCTCGTATCGCTTCTAGTAATTGACGCCGTCTATTTTCTAGTTGTGTTATCTTTTTAATCTCTACTCGGTTTTGTAACGTTTCTCGCGGCATAACCACTCGTGCGTACTGGGCTATAATTCTGGCATCTATCTTATCCGTTTTTGCTAATTTGTTCATAGATTTTGCAAAATCTCTGACTTGCCTTGAGTTCAAAATAGAGACCTTTAACCCTTCTTTGCTCAGTAAACTAGCCGCTAATTGTTCGTAGCCGCCGGTTGATTCCATTGCTACGTGTATCGTTTCTCTTGCACCTAACTTCATTATTTTCTCAACTAGATTTTCGATCCCCCTCCCATTGTTATCTATCGTAAAATGTTCATTGGATGATAAAATGAATACATCTAACTTTGCTTTGGCCACATCTATACCGACATAGCATTTTTCCTCTAAATTTGACATAATGATCGCTCCTTTAATACTCAGCCTTATATACGGGCTTTATGCCCAAGCAACTGTTCGAGTTTACTTAAGGGATGGGAAGAACGACCTAGCTAGCGGCCGGGTTTATACCCCAGGATTTAACGGTCTATTCTTCCCCACTGTTATTACCGATTCGGTAATAACTCTCTATTTATATCACAGCTTAAAGATATAAGGATTTATTCTGGGGAGATTTGCTCTTTCTAATTAAAAATATGAACTAAGTTCCCCTTATTTGTCAGAAAAAACAGCCAAAAAAAGATTTCGCGAATGACATTCGCCTTCTATTCGTTACTACAAAGCTCAATGCTAGACAAGCCGAAAATACTACACCGAAACGCATTTTTAGCCCCGCCGCTTGCGATTAAGCGGGGCTTGTTAGTAAGCGCCGACGGTGGGCAAAGGCACGGGCTGTGGGTAAGCTTAAGACAAGGTTTGTCAAAACTTGTCGCAGCTTATCCACAGCTTTAAGTGCCGTTCGGCGCAGCCGATTGTCCACGGTCGGCGCGATTTATTGAGCGCAAAATTTGTGGGCAAAAAGGCGTGCGGTGGGTAACTTGGCGGGCAACGCGCTAGCGTTGTCCCCATGTTATCCACGGCCAAAAGCCTTGGTCGACGCAGTCGATTGTCCACAGATTTTGCGCGTTAGTCACATAGGTTTAACAACATCACTTGATATTTTTAAATTTCTTACTCTCTCCTTTGCCATTTTTTGACGAAGATCTCAATCTGCGCTACCATTTTATGCACTTACTTAATATATCTCAAACTAAATATTAACAAAGCCGTGGAGACCTTGATGATAAACGTATTAATAGTCGACGATCACAAATTGATTCGTTTTGGTCTCAAGAGTATCTTCAATAAAACAAAAGATATTCACGTCATAGGCGATGTCGCTAGTGGCGAAGAAGCCTTTTTATTTGCTAAAGCTCATAATCCACACGTTATCGTGATGGATATTTGCATGCCAGGTATAGGCGGTTTAGTCGCAACCCGAAAGATTGCACACGCTTGCCCCAAAAGCCACATTCTCATCCTCAGTGCCTGCGATACAGAGCCTTTCCCTTCTATCTTGTTAAAAATGGGCGCTACTGGCTTTCTAAGCAAAGATACGCCCAGTGATGAACTGCTCCTCGCTGTTCGAACCGTGGCATCAGGCAAACGATATTTAGACCAAAAGGCTACCCACGCAGTAAATAACCAGATACCACATGGCGAAAAAGCTTCCCCATTTAATCTCTTATCTAATAAAGAATTAACGATAACTCTAATGTTAATCAACGGTAAAGATAATAAAGCTATCGCAAACATGCTATACATTGCCACAAAAACGGTATCTTCTCATCGCATCCGTATTTACAAAAAACTAAACATATCTACAGATGTAGAATTAACTTTATTGGCCATACAGTACGGCTTAATAGATGACATACTAACACCGGATGATAATGATACTGCAAACGGAGATATGGATGGGAACTAGAATACAAATTTGCTAAAATTTCAGTAATGATATCTACATTGCGCTATCAAAAGCGCATCTGTTTCCACTTTATAAACTAAACGATGTTCTCGAGTAATCCGCCTAGACCAATAACCACGCCAATTGTGCCTTAATGCTTCTGGATCGCCAATGCCTTTAAATGGATCGCGTTTGATCGCCTTAATCAAAGTATTTATCCGTTGCAAAATAGCTTTATCCTGCTCTTGCCAGAATAGATAATCATCCCAAGCATTTTCAGCCCAAATCAATTTCACTCTTCAATTAAGCCTTTTACTTGGCCACCTTTATTTTCCAACTCTTCAATGGCCTGGTTTAAACGTTCCACATTTTTAAAACTAGACATCAAATGCGCTGTCTCTTCATAAGACCTAAAGTCCTCTAAAGAAATTACCACCGCTGCTTTCCCAGATTGCCGAGTCACTAAAATAGGTGTGTGGCTTTCATTTACCCGATCTAAGGCACTTGCCAAATGGCTCCTAAAATCAGAATATGTCATATTTTCCATATTAACCCCCATATATCATTGTACTCATTATAGTACAACCATTGAAACTGTGCAAGCCCCCACTCAAAAGAGAATAAGCAAAACTACGTACGTAAAAATTACTGGGGGATAGACGCATAAATTGCAGAGATAAAAAAATATTTTGAGAAAAAACCATTTTGGATCAATAAGATAGGACTAATGGGATAGTGCATGATAAAATACCAATTTTTTTGTAGTCGCAAA
>JAJYCX010000021.1 GCA_021778015.1 Pseudomonadota bacterium | reverse complement strand
GTGTCGTTTTCCAAATAGCTAGGCTCGCTGACGGCTAAAAAGCGCAGCTTGTCCAATGCATCTGAAGCATTAGAAACTAATTCTCTTAAGAATATTTCACGGTTGGAATAAAGCGAATGGGTGACCAGATGTAAGACCTGCCCTACTTCCGCCTGAAAGCCACAGGTCTGTTTTTGTGCTGTAGTCGCTGCTGTCATAGTAAAAACCTCTCATAGTGTTGTTTGTTGCCTTATATATGAGGGCGATAGGGGTGTTTTTCAAGGCTGGTTCACAATATGCAGGTGTTTTGGGCGGCCCTAACCGCCCAGCACAAAAGACACTAATCCTTGTGTTCAGACAAGCCTTCCCGAATCTTGGCATAGATTTCCTCTCTATGCACCGAAATATCTTGAGGTGCTTCGATGCCTAATTTTACTTGTCCATTTATGTCCAATACCCGAATGATAATGTCATCGCCAATGATGATGCTCTCACCTAGTCGTCGTGTTAAAACTAACATGCTGTTTCTCCTTTTTTTGCGTAACCATTCAATCAAAAAAGATAAGATCATGATCTTCTCCTTGTTGAGAATTAAAAAATAAGTTTACTGTATCCGTTGCGTTACAAGATGCGAATAAATATCTGCTACAAACAGTGTAATCTTCACTGTAGGTGAAAATTCAGCATATTGTCATCCTCGATACCCGGAGTACCGAGTACAGGCTCCGATCGGGGATCCAGCACATTGTCATCCTCGACCGAAGGTCGGGGATCCAGTTTCAAATCAAGTTTTTCCTGGATCCCCGACTGCGGCCTCGCGGCCTGATCGAGAATGACAACGTTCTAGCTTATGCGACTTTCAGCATTACATCTACACTAGCAATGGATATACAAAAAAATATTTAAGGCGGACCATGCCCACCATAAGGCACGCAAAGCATGCGTCTAATAAAGTCCCACACTTGTTCTCTCCTGGTTGATCGTAAATATGGATCTATTCATAGGGATTGCCCCTACACCAATTTAGCAACCGAAGAAGATGGAACCTTTAAAGACGCATCTATCCCGTGTTTTAACTTCGTTTAAGACTAAAAAAAGTTTATTTTTAATCCAAAATCGGGATAAAAGCAGAATAGTGTAAATTTTTCGTACCAGTTTATGGTGGGCGAAGGAAGAGCGATGTGATATCATTTTCATTAGCTTGTCCTTATTAGTAGTAAGGTTCAAGTTAGCCTCTTTGGCGTGTTCGTTGCATGCCAGAGGGGCGCCTATGCAACTTTGAGTCGCTGTGTAAAATCGTGGGACTCAAGGTTGCGCCTTTGTGCGCAACTCAAAAAGCTAAGCACTTGATAATCATAGCAGAAGTAAAAAATAAATAATAGCTTTTAGGGAGATGTTTCTTTGAATTTATTTAATCACAACAAACTTTAAAATTTCACGGTATAGCTGTTACACTCGGGATTCGTCATTGCGAGCAAACGAGTAATCGATTTATAGCAGAGACTGTGAGAGACAATAATAACTGAACTATTGAATTAAACAAAACCAGACGAGTGCAGCGCGGCAATCCAGGAAGATGTTGAACTTTACAATAAAGACTAAAGTCTCTCAATGATTCATTTCTGCTGAAATGTTTTTCTTATAAGGGATGGACGACTTCACCACATCAACACTCTTATATCCATATAGATCTAAATAGTGTCTTACGATAACTACCTTTTGATCTTGATTAGGCTGAGGCCCAATAATGATTCTTTTTATGGCCTCTGGTGAAAAATCCACTTCCAACCTGGGTGCATTATTCTTTATGGCTACTTCATATGGGCTTTCAAAATCATAACCACCACCATAACGCTCTACTCTGTTTAAACAAGCAAATCTGAACTCTTTTTCTTCATTAAATCCTGGATGCTTTATGGTTGTAAGCAATACGGTAATCGCCTTTACAAAAAGATCGAACTCGTTTAAAGTTATGTTTAACGCTCCTTCTTTAACACCGTTGATGAAAATAGGAGCGTATTTTTTTATAACTTCAAGGGAATCTTTATAACCTTCTTTTTCGAGTTCAGCAATGTCCTGTGGATATCTAACCAAATCAAGTGTATGAGCAAAAATAAATTTTTTGCATTCCAGACATCCTTCTTGAAGATCCAGCCCAACATGTTCTTTACATTTTTTCGAAAAAAAACGATATGATTTTCTTAAACTATCTCGCGAAAACACAATAGAAAAATCACCATAGGAACGCCACTGACTTAATATTCCATCATCCTTATTCTCATCGGATATCCTAGAAAACGAGGTTATAAAGAATTCAGGGACATTTTGGTTTGGAGCAATCCCACTAAACCACAAGTTTTGTAGAAACTTTGGCTCTTCTTGTTCAATAAACCTCCTCAGCAGATCTTCCTTGGGCATTGACTTCCTAACATCATCAAAAATACAATTTATAATGTGCATTCCATGCTGCAGCTCACTAGAATCATTTAAAAACTGCCAATGCGTAGCCCAAAGTTTTTTTGTGCTTAGTATAGCTGCTAGTCCCTGCTCTGTTGTATAATGCGCAAGTTCATCTGACATAATTTCATCCTACTATATAATTTACCATGCAAGTATAGAACCTATCTCTTTACCCTCTATTTATTCAATCCCAAAATAGATAGAAGAGCTTTCAGATCCGGTTCAACCTTAGCAAGCCGCAGTAAATCTTTCAATGTGAACTTTTCACCTATTCTCTTTGCATTTTCTGGTTTTTCATAGTCAGGCCATTCTTTTTTTCTCAACAGTTTCTCAGCTTCTTTTGGTAGTGGCTCTAAATGTTCATTTCCTGAGAATAAACGTAAGAAAAAACCTTCTATATTAGGATGATGAGCGCAAACAAGGATGTCTTCTTTGTGTGCTTTTCTCTTAAGATCATCAATGGACCAAGAATCATCTCTTCCTTGGCTTAGACTTCGATCGCTATCTACCAGTAAGAATGATTGTTTTGCACCTTTCCTTTCTTGCAGAAGCACGGCTTTTTCCAGCATGCTTTTATAACCACCACCAGACAAGTTTTGAGGATCTAAGTGCAAGTGTAATCCCTGCTGATCACAAAGACTTTGGTACCATTTAACAAGTGATTGCTCGCTTTCCCCTTCCACAGCAAAAAAGAATGGCGTTCTTTGTTGTATTTTCATTTATCCTCTACCCAATGTGCGGCACAGCACCCAGTTCGCCTGAAAGATATTTTTTCATTAAACTAGGTTCGCGTCGTAAGCCTTGGATATCCTTTCCACCATATACAGAAGTTCCTTGCCCACTGGGTTTTTCTGTAAAGAAAATTTGTTCTTTTTCCAGATGATCTAATAGACCCGGATTGTGCGCCGTAAAGAGCAATTGAGCGCCTTTAGGATTACGTTTGGGATCGGCAAACCATCTAAAGAGCTCTGGTAGTAACATCGGATGTAAATCCGTGTCGATTTCGTCGATAATTGCAATACCGCCCATTTCTAATACATAATGCAAGCGTGGGAAAATTTCGATGAACCGTTGCGTCCCTTGCGATTCTTCATCGAAAAAGATAAAATCATCTAAGCCTTCATGATAGAACTTAGCAAAGAATCCTTGTGGGCCCTGTTCAACAACCATATTACTCAAGCCCATATCTAGACGCGGTAATTCTTTGTTTAACGCATCTAAACACTTCTTATTACGATGATAGATTTGTAACCATTGTGAAGCACCGGGCCGAACTTTTCCAATACCTCTTATGTTAGTTTCTACTTGTTGTCCCATAATATGTTTTAAATAAATAGACAGTGGATGATTGAATTTAGCCAGCGTGCTAATCACACTAGCATCGGGACGTATGCTTTCTGTTCTAGGATCGTTTGCATGAAATACTCCAAATTCACGCCCGAAAGATATATTCTGCTTTTCTCGTTTAAAAAGAGATCTAAATTTTCCAGCCGGGGCATAAGACAATGCCTCATAAGCAACGGTCTTACCACTGAAATCCATAGGCTCTGGCTTATGGCTAATATGCAGTTCATAGCGAAATACTTGAGATGGAGATTCTTCGTTCAGTTTGCCATCGAATTCAATCATGATTTTAGTAGGCACACTACACCAACTTTTTTGTCTATACGGCGTAAAGAAAGGGTATGGGATACTCTGTGCATCAAAACTATTACATGCAAATATAAAAGCTGAAATAACCGCACGCAAAATAGTCGTTTTACCCGACGCATTGGCGCCAAAAAACCCTATAACCGAGGGCAAACGCAGCTCCGTGTTCGACAAAGTAGGCTTAAAATAGGCCAAATCAGGGGCATTGGCAGGAACTTTAAAGCTCAGCTCTTGCTCTTCTGAAATGGAGAAAAAATTTTCAATCGTTATTTTATGTATCATAATCACATTATTGCAGATTTCTTGTTAAAAGTCAAGTTTACTTTCAGTAAATAACACTAATAAATTACTACTTTGAATTAAAATCTACAATATAACAAATAACCCCGATCGGGGTTATTTGTTTTCTTTTTTAACTACTCCTGTTAAAATCATCCCGAGAGGGTTGATTTATGACACAAATGACGAAAATACAAAAACTGGGCCAGATCGTGCGCACTACGCGCAAGCAACAAGGCTTAACACAAGAACAGCTGGCCGCCGTCAGCGGCGTAGGTGTGCGTTTTGTACGTGAGTTAGAGCAAGGTAAAGAATCCTGCCATATAGGTAAGTCATTGCATATTTTGGCCATGTTAGGTTTAGATATTCAAATAGGCGGAGATAATTTAAAGTAGTCTTAAACAAACTTCTCCCACTTCCCTACCAATTCAGTAAGCTCACTCTCACACTGTTGCAGTTGTTGTTGTAGCTTTTCCAATTGCGAAGCTTGTTCTGGCAGATAGAGTTCGGGGTCAGTCAACTTATGTTTCAGCTCTTTTTGCTTTAACTCGCATTTTTCAATTTTACGCTCTAAGGCCGCCATTTCTTTACGGGTTTGATAGTCTTCGTTCGTAGTTTGCGGTTTAGCGGCTGTGGCTTTTTCATTTTCCGTTACCATTTTTTTCTGATGCAACCAATCATCATAACCGCCTACAAATTCTTCTATCTTGCCATCACCATTGAAAACCATAGTGCTCGTCACGGTATTATCTAAAAAGCTTCTATCATGACTGACTAAGAGTAGTGTGCCAGTATAGTCTACCAACAAAGATTCTAATAACTCTAAAGTTTCTAGATCTAAGTCATTGGTGGGTTCATCTAATACTAACAAATTAGCGGCTTTAGTAAACAATCTTGCTAACAATAAACGATTGCGTTCGCCGCCGGAAAGAGAGCTGACGGGTGATCGCGCTCGCTGTGGCGAAAACAGAAAATCCTGCAAATAGGTCATAATATGAATAAGCTGACCATTCACCGTAACATATTGATCACCATAACTGATATTATCTGCTACACTTTTACTTTCATCTAAATCAGCGCGCAGCTGATCAAAGTAAGCAATTTCTAATTTTGTACCATGACGCACAGAGCCTTGCTGTGGCTGCAACTGACCCAATAGTATTCTCAATAGCGTTGTTTTGCCTACGCCATTAGGACCTATTAGCCCAATCTTATCCCCACGTATAATCGTTGTGGAGAAATCATTCACAATTTTTTTATCCGGATAGTTAAAACTGATATTCTTTGCTTCAATCACTATTTTTCCAGATTGCTCGCTTTTTTGTATTTGTAATTTGGCCGTACCTATCTGCTCGCGCCGACTTTGACGTACTGCACGTAATTTTTCTAATGCGCGTACTCGCCCTTCATTACGCGTACGTCTCGCCTTCACCCCTTGACGGATCCACGCTTCTTCTTGTTTCAGCTTTTTATCAAATTCTCTATTTTGCGTTTGCTCTACCTCTAATTCATGTTGCTTACGGTCTAGATAATGTTGATAATTGCCCGGATAACTGCTTAACTTACCACGGTCTAATTCCACCATGCGCGTTGCAATACTCTGCATAAAGGTACGATCATGCGTTATAAAAATAACGGTGCCCGAAAACCCTTTTAAAAATTTTTCTAACCAATCAATGGCTTCTATTTCTAAATGGTTCGTAGGTTCGTCTAAAAGAATAATATCGGGGGCTTTAACTAAGGCTTGTCCTAACAATACTCGACGCTTTAATCCGCCAGAAAGGCTTGAAAATTCCATATCGGCTGGCAATGCTAAGAGCGAAATAATAGATTCTATCTTATAAGATAAATCCCAACCATGCTCTTTGTCTAAGGATTGTTGTACCGTATGCAGTTCATTCAATATTTGTTCAGAACTATCATCGGTCAATTTATGTGTTAAGTCCTGATATTGCGCTAACAGCTGGCCCAGTTTACCCAGGCCCTGAGTAATAACCTTATAAACCGTTCCACTCATATTGCTAGGAACATCCTGATCTAGCTTCGCAATCGTAATACCGCTTTGATAGCTGATTTCACCACCATCCGGTTTTATTTCGCCATTGATCAATTTGAGCAAAGTAGATTTACCTGTGCCATTACGGCCTAAAATACAAAGACGTTCCTTTGCTTCAATGATTAAATCGACCTTATCTAAAAGAGGATCAGCGCCAAAAGCAATGGAAATATTTTTTAAGTGGATTTGCGACATTTTACTAATGAGTTACCTTATTTTTCTGAACATGAAGTATACAACACTTCAGTTATTTTTGCGATAGCACCTCATTTGACCCCAATCGGGATGATTAGCCCATTATGGCATCAAAACCTCATAAAATCACCCCGATCAGGTTAGTTTTACAAGTCCTTAAAAACAGCCTACAATCAATGCAATATCAATACAGCTGTGTAACATATAAAGATGAAACCTTCGACCAACAGCGAAACGATCCCTAGGGGATTGTTAATTCTTTCTACAATAGGCTTTCTTATAGGCCTTATCAACGGCTTATCTTATCATTATCAATCTGCCTTTGTGTTAGCATTTATTAATGCGTGGGGCATATTGACCATTTTTAGCTATGATGGTTCAAAAAACATTCGTTTGCTCCTGAGCAGCGCCCTTGCTGCATTCTGTATCGCCATCATGATCGGGGTTTTTAACAATGCCCGTCATGCACTGGACATTAATACAACCATTCAAATGTTCATCAGCCTATCACTAGCAACTTATATGATCCATAGTTTTCATTGGGCCTATCATCGTGACAATAGCTACCATTATCAATACAGCACTCTTTTCTATACGGTATGGAATACCTTCTGTTTATTGATTTTTTCCTGTGTTTTTTCTGGATTGGCTTGGGTTATACTCTATCTTAGTGCAAGTCTATTTACCTTAGTGCACATTAATTTTCTAAAAGATTTATTGTTAACGACCCGGTTTACTCTGTTTGTTTTCCCCTTTCTATTTTCGGTGGGAATATTTTTAGGCAGACAACGACCTAATATTATTGATAGTTTACGATGGTTATTATTGCAATTATTTCGTTATCTTTATCCTTTTTTAGCCATCATGGTGTTAGCGTTTTTAATCATATCCTTATTTAACATGGTGTTTTTAGGGGCCCACCCTTTCTCTCAACATATAACATTATTTTCAAGTATTACCCTATTGGGTATTATTTTTATCAATGCCTCTTATCAAGATGGTAACGCCAATACCCCTTATTCTAAATACCTCTTTATCTGTATCAAGCTATTCATGTTAACGTTGCCGTTATTTGCAATCTTAGCCAATGCTCCTGTTCTATTTAATTTTCAAAATATGCCCTATCCGTCTAATTTGATAATATGTAGCAATTGCCTGTTTTTGATAGTCTATCCCGTTGCTTATGCAATAGCCGTACTCTATCGCAAAAATAAAAAAACCTTTAGCCTCTTGCCCAGGCTCAATATAAGCATTGCGATAGCGTTCATTCTAGTAACCTTAGGTTTGAGCATCGTAGTACAATTTTCTCCTGCTGTAAGATATAAGAAAAATCTAACACCAGCACCCCAACTAACGCCAACACCACAGATATCGCCAACACTAATAAGCGCTCTACAAGGACAACTAGAAACGGATATGCAAAATGCTGCAAAAGCATTAGAAGCTGCAGGAATAACTTGGACAAATTCATCACAACTCAACTCGCCCATTGTCTTAGGGTATCGAGGCAAAGATCCTTTATATGCCTGTAAAATAGAGTATGACCATAAGTGGGTTCTCGGCGAATTATTCCATAATAAATGTAGTGTCGTTACAACAAATACAGTCAAACAAAGCAGCACTTTTCAAGTACTCACGGGTCAAACAAAGAATATAGGCTGGGATCCGGCCTATTCGCATCCTGCATCCTCCATCCTATTAGGGGGTGACATTATTATTGATAAAGAACGCAAACAAGTTTATCTTTCACGTGATTATATATGCCGAACCATATACAATAATCGCATTTACATAGGTAGGTGGACTGTAAGTAATAAACCAGAGGCTAATGGTTGCTTTATTGTTGTGGATAATATAAGCATCAATATTCCCTCCAGCCGCAACCCTGATATTCTGAATATAACGGCTTAATCTCCCCTGTGATTGATGATATCTGTGCTTTGATTAAAACTCGGTTTAAGAAAATAATACGGCAACTGGATGATTAGACTCTTTACAACCTCTCAAAAAACCACGTAGAATCAATCGAATATCAATTTGGAGAGAGTTCATATGCAAATTAAAAATACAACAGACCGCTATGGAGTAGTCAGTAAGCTATTGCACTGGGTTGTAGCCTTCTGTGTGCTGGGCATGTTGCTGGTAGGCAGCCTATTAGATGTCTTGGTGGGCCCCACCCAAGGTGCGGTTTTTGGTTGGCATAAATCCTTAGGGATGACGCTCTTGGCCCTAATGATTGTCTTTATGCTATGGTCGGCACGTAGTATTAAACCCCGTTATCCCGCTGACATGCCCTTTGCTCAAAAGGCCTTAGCCCAAGTCGTGCGTTATTTGTTATATATTTCAGTTACTGCCATGTGTTTATGCGGCTGGATTTTTACGACAGCTAAAGGCAACCCCCCTGTACTTTGGGGCTGGTTTAATTTACCTGCGCCATTTGTACCTTTATCCGACAGTTTAGGACACACTCTTAAAGAATGCCATACTTATTTGGCATGGGCTATTTTAGGCTTAGTGGTATTACATACGATAGGCGCGCTGTATCATCATTTTATACGAAAGGATGATGTGTTGAAGCGAATGCTGTAGATATACTCTTCGCCAATGAAGATGCGACCGTTGTCATCCTCGACTTCGTCGAGGATGACAACGTTTTAGTACTGTGTTTGTAGAAAGTATTGTTCTCGCATATTGAAGTGCGTTTAATATATAACCTAGATATACGCACACTTTTCATCCCGCGTTTTATCCACACGATACCGGCCTGTTTTGCTGATCACCAAGCGCCAATCATTACCCGTTTTCCTATTATCGCAATATACGAAGGTCCCGTTTTGTTGTTCTATGCTCACTATGGGTTGATATTGCCAATAATTGCTGCTGGGGAAACCAGAAAACATTAAACTGCCACTAGAACCTATGGCCGGCAATACCTTGATGCGATCATCTACTTTAAGCGCTTGATGTTGATTGTCGTCATCGAAAAAAACCAATACTCCTTGTGACCAATTGGCAGCATCGCAGGTATTCCCTTTTAAGGTTTTACACAAAGTGACTATTCGTCCTGACGATAAGGCATAACTTTCAGCCACCGTGATGGCCGACAGTATGTGTGCCAACGCTCGTTTAGAATCGGCATAAGCAACCCATTCACGGTAAGAGTAAGTCGCGGCCGTGGCCATGATGGCCATAATCAGCAATGCCACTAATAATTCGATTAAAGTAAAACCAGAAAAACGCATGAGGAAAACTCAAGATAAAATTAATATGCATTATAACATTGGTCGTTTAAATTGCAACTATGTCCCATAAAGATCTGGTATCCTATAGCGAATTTCACCCGATTTGGAAAACATATGAAGACTAAAATAGCCCTAGCACAAGTCAATTTTTTTGTAGGTGACGTAGATGGCAATGCCGATAAAATGGTGTATTACGCGCGACAGGCTAGGTTAGAAAAAGCACAACTTGTTATTTTTTCTGAATTGGCCTTGAGCGGCTATCCTCCCGAAGATCTCTTGTTCAGGCAATCCTTTCATCAAAAAATTAAAAGCGCCATGCAGCGCCTCGCTGCTGCCAGCACAGATATAGATATCATCTTAGGCGCCCCCTGGTTAGACAATAATGACATATACAATGCCTCATTTTATTTAAGCGAGGGTAAAATACTAGGGTATTATGCCAAACAATGCTTACCCAATTATGGCATCTTTGATGAAAAACGCTATTTTACCCGCGGCGATAAGCCTTGCGTCATACAACGTCATGGTTTAGCTATGGGCTTAGTCGTATGTGAAGATCTGTGGCATGGGGGCCCAGCGGCACAGGCCTACGCCGCTGGCGCAAATTGTTTGATCAGCATCAATGCCTCTCCTTATGATCACTATAAACCCGCTCAGCGCCTAGATATTTTACGGCAACAGCAATTAGAAGCCCCTTTGCCTATCATTTACGTGCAAAGCGTAGGCGCTCAAGATGAATGTGTCTTCGATGGCGGTTCGTTGGTGTTAAACAAAAAGGGCGACGTAGTACTAGAAGCACCGTATTTTAAAGAAGGTTTATCCTATATCCAATGTCAGGGAGAAAAAATCGTTTCCTTAGAAGAAGAATCTACCGTTGTGAGCGAAGAAAGCTTAATGTATGATGCGCTACGTTTTGGTGTATATGATTACGCCGAAAAAAATAATTTCCGTGGCGCTTTAGTAGGATTATCCGGCGGTATCGATTCGGCCTTAACTCTGACGATTGCCTGCGATGCTTTAGGCTGTGATCACGTCGAAGCGGTATTATTACCTTCGCGTTATACCAGTGATGACAGCATGGCTTTGGCTTTAGAACAAGTGCGTTTATTAGGCGTTAAGCATACAATCTTATCCATAGAGCCTATTTATGAAGCTTTGCTCAGCACTTTAGGCGATCATATCAGTACTGATGAAAGCGATCTAACCCATCAAAACTTGCAAGCACGTGCACGCGGTATTTTGTTAATGGCACTCTCCAATCAAACCGGCAACATTCTTTTAACCACTGGGAATAAAAGTGAAATGGCGGTAGGCTATGCCACTTTGTATGGCGACATGGCTGGTGGTTTTGCTGTATTAAAAGATGTGTATAAAACCTGGGTATATCGTCTGTCGCGTTATCGCAATAAGCAACAATACGTCATTCCTGAAAAAGTCCTAACGCGCGCCCCTAGCGCAGAATTAGCCCCTGGACAAACCGATCAAGACAACTTGCCTCCTTACGATATCTTAGATCGCATTCTTGAGGCCTATATAGAAGGTGAAAAAAGCATTGCCGACATCGCCGCAACAGGCTTTGCCAGTTTAGAGGATATCAACAAAGTCGTAAAATTACTCTATCGTGCTGAATATAAACGCCGCCAATCAGCGCCTGGGATCAAAATAACCACACGCGCCTTTGGTCGCGAACGCCGTTACCCCATTAGCCAAGGATTTGTATGAGCCGCTACCAAAGCGTATTCAATACCCTCTCTCCCGCCGCTACAGTATTAACGCCGAATCAACGTCTGGCTACTTATTTGCGCAAACAATATAATGAAACTCAAAAGGCCGCTGTTTTTAATACTGCCGATATATTATCCGAGGACGCATGGTTAAAACGCTTACATGAAGACGCTTTAATGCAGCAATGGACCGATAAAATTGTTTTAACAACAGAGCAAGAATTGGCTTTATGGGAAAAAGTGATCAAGCTACAACCCATGACCACTGCCCTGCTGTCTAAATCACATAACACCGCTCAATTGGCACAGAAGGCCTGGAAATTAGTGCAACATTGGCAATTACCTATAAGCGCTTTAGAACACAGTCATCATAGCGAAACCGAACAATTCTTAACATGGTTAAATATTTTTAAAAAAACTCTAGCCGTAGAGGGTTGGTTAACATTGGCCGAATTACCCGCACATTTAGCGCAATGTTTACCGCCTTCCTATTGTCAAACATTACCCGCTTTGCATTTGGTGGGATTTGATGATATTAGGCCCGTTATGAACACATTTTTAGAAACACTAGAGCAACGTGGTATTAATGTAAATTACTTCGCTGAAAAAGAAGCCTCTACAACCGCCTATAAACTCAATTGTAAGAATAATTTAGAAGAGTTAAAATTGGCTTTGTCTTTTGCGCAAAATGAATTAAAGAAAAACAAGCAGGCTCGCATAGGCATCGTTGTGCCGGAGCTAGCACAACAACGCAATGCTATCGTTACTCTCTGTCAAAAATTATTTTATGCGGACACTTTCTTTCAAGAACCAGAAGCCAATACCTTAGTCAATATTTCTGGCGGCATCCCTTTAAGCGACACCTTATTGCTACAAAGTGTTTTTACCGCCTTAAAGCTAGCACCACATCATATCGCTGTACCTGACTTATATTGGCTATGGCATTCGCCTTATTTTAACTTTGGTACGCACAATGCAATGCGCCCCTTGCTAGAGCAACGTTTATGTCATCAATACAATAAATACATCAGCCACAACACTTTGATGCGGTTTTTACATAAGCAGCTATCCTTGGGCAATAAAACAGAAAATAGTTTCCCCGAATTTTATACTGCCTTAAAAGCGCCGCCCAGCCATAACCCCAGCGCTAAAAGTCACCATACCTGGATGCAAATCATTCATCGCTATTTATTGGCTTTAGGCTTTCCTGGTCAGCGTAGCTTAGTGAGTTCCGATGTGCAACGTTTGAATGCATTTGAAGAAGTGCTACGTACTTTTGCGGCTTTAGATAGGATTGAAGAAAAAGTATCTTTTGATGAAGCCTTAACACAGCTGCATTATTTGTGTCAGCAAAAATTATTCCAAGCCAAAACCCACGATGCACCTATACAAATATTGGGGTTACTAGAAGCAAGTGGCTTAGAATATACCCATTTGTGGATCACAGGCTTAAACGAGGGTATTCTTCCAGCCAATCCACGTCCAACGCCATTATTACCCATCAGCCTACAAAAAAAATTATCTATGCCTCGTGCTGATGCCGCACGCGAATTTAGTATCGCACAGAAATTACTAACACGCTTATTAACACATAGTGATTCTATAATATGCAGTTACAGCGAGGAAAATAACGATATCAATCTACGTCCTAGCCCTTTGATCTCAGCCTTGCCCTTATTTAACAGGTCACGGTTAGCTATAAACTTAGAAGAAAAAACTCCCTCTCAGCTTAAAACAGAATATATTAATGACTCACAAGGCTTAAGCCTTGCTGCAGATACATCCGTGCGTGGAGGCAGTGCTTTATTTAAATTACAAGCACAATGTCCTTTTAAAGCTTATGCGCGCTTGCGTTTGCAAGCCGAAGAAAATGATTATCCAGGCTTAGGATTATCGCCTGCCTTGCGCGGGAATGCCGTACATGCCGCCTTGCATTACTTTTATCAGACCATCAGTTCGCAATCGCAGTTATTGGCTTTGTCCAAAGAAGAACAGCATCAACTATTACAAAAAGCCTGTCAAAATGCCTTGGCTCACTTACACGAACAGCAGCCTCCAGCAGAATACAGCCGCCATTATAGCTTGGAAGCAGCGCGTTTAGAGAAACTATTATCTGCGTGGCTAGAACAAGAAAAAATGCGTCCACACTTTACCGTCGTTGCCACCGAAAAACGTTTAGAAGCCGATTTTGCTGGATTACAGTTTAAGGTGCAAATTGATCGCATCGATAAATTAAACGATGGCAGCGAAATCATCATCGATTATAAAACAGGCCATGTACATATTAACGATTGGTTCTCAGAGCGCCCGAATGAGCCGCAAATGCCCTTGTATTGCAGTGTTTATGACAGCGATATCAAGGCCATGGCTTTTGCTAAAGTCAATCTGCAAAAGTTAGGCATCGAAGGTATAGGTGCCGTCAACGATGATTGGCCCGCTATTAAGCGTTTAACATTTACTACAATAGAAGGTGATGACCCCTGGCAACAACAAAAAGCGCTGTGGCGCCAGCAATTAACCTTATTGGCTGAAGAGTTTAAACAAGGTTATGCCGCTGTCACCCCTAAAGAAGGCGAAAAAACCTGTGAATATTGCCATTTGCCTTCTTTGTGCCGTATTCACTTGCATAAAAGCGCGGAGAATACATAATGATAGAAGCACAATTAGCTCTAGATCAAAAGAATCGTTTATTAGCTCTTAATGTAGAAGAATCTTTCATCGTACAGGCGCCTGCGGGTTCAGGCAAAACAGAATTACTCATGCAGCGCTTTTTAGCCTTATTAGCGTACCGCGTTGACGCTCCCGATAGCGTGCTTGCCATCACTTTTACGCATAAAGCCGCTAGAGAAATGAAAGAGCGTATTCTAATGGCCTTAGAAAATGCTGAAAATCCAGCGCCTAATGAAGCCCACAGTAAACAGACCTGGCAATTGGCGCGCGCGGTATTGGATAAAGATAAAACGTTGAATTGGAATCTATTAAACCAACCCTCACGCTTAAAGATACAAACCATAGATGCCTTTTGTTTAAGCCTAACCCAGGCCATGCCTATTCTTTCTACCTTAGGCGCAGAATTAGACATTAGTACTGACCCCGCACCCTATTACATCATGGCGGCAGAGAATCTATTGGCGCATTTAGAAACGGATAGCCCTTTAGCGCCTTCTTTATTGAAATTATTGCATCATCTAGACAATCAGCAAGAAAAAACGAAGAATCTGTTGGTTGAAATGCTGAAAATACGCGATCAATGGCTGCCTTATTTAGTAGGCAATTTCGCCTCTTCTTTAGCGACTTATTTACACCAGAGTTTACAACACTTAATCAGCGATAATTTACATCATTTACGGCAACAAATACCCAGCAACCTAGCAGCTCCATTATTAGCGCTCATGCATTATTTTACCAACAGGCCCATTGCCGAGCTAAAAGAGGCAACCTTACACGACTGGCAAGATCTAGCCGCACGCCTACTCACCAAGACAGACACGCTACGCCAGCGCTGGGGTAAAGACTTTGCCGATTTTGATAAGGAGTTTTTATCTGAATTACGGCAAAGTTTAGAAGATAATCCGCAATGGCTGTATTTATTGGCACAAATACAAAGAGTCCCGGCTCTAGACGAGCAAGATCCTTCTTATGCCTTATTACAAGAGCTGATTGTGTTATTACCTTATTTGGTAGCGGAATTAAATTTAGTCTTCCACGCAGAAGAAAGCATAGATTTTTCGGCTATTGCCGAACACGCCTTATTAGCGTTGGGAGACGATGATGCACCTACTGATCTGGCTTTGGCTTTAGATCAAAAAATTCAACATATTTTAATCGATGAATTTCAAGATACTTCTATTACTCAGTTTCGTTTATTGGAAAAACTGACTCTAGGTTGGCAGCCCGGCGATGGGCATACTTTATTTTTAGTAGGCGATCCTATGCAATCGATCTACCGCTTCCGCCAAGCCGAAGTGAGTTTATTTTTACGCGTTAAAGAACAGGGTTTAGGTCCTTTACTCTTAACTCCTTTGGCGTTGATGGCTAATTTCCGCTCCTCAGATTCCATAGTAGATTGGAACAATCATGTTTTTAAAACACTCTTTCCCGCCAACGACAATATGGATAACGGCGCTATTACTTATCATATGAGTTTTGCTGTTAAAAAAAGCGATAGCCCACAAAGTATTTTCCCCTTAGCTTTTGATAAAAATGATAGATCTGATCAAGCTAAAGCCACTATCCGCATTATTCGCGATATCTGGGCTATAGATGACAAAAAAACCATCGGCATTTTAGTCAAGGCGCGCAGTCATTTGCCCGAATTATTGGTACAGTTGAATGCCCAACACATTCCCTATCAAGCCGTAGAGATTGAATATTTACAAAATAAAGAGACCGTACAAGATCTGTTATCGCTTTCTTTAGCTTTATTAAATCTAGCCGATCGCCTATCTTGGTTGTCTTTATTGCGTTGCCCCTGGTTTGGTTTTTGCTTAAGCGATTTAACGCATATAGCCAATTCGCAAGCCTTGACGATTTACGAGGCATTGAATCAGCGCAATACTTTTAATCTATTATCAGACGATGGGCAAAGACGCTTGAGCTTACGTTTGCCAGCCCTACAAAAAAGCTTAGAGAATTTAGGCGTTTTAAGTTTTAGCGCTTGGATAGAAAACACTTGGCGTGCTTTAGAAGGTCCACATGTATTGGCCGATGACAATGCCCTACATGAATGCGAATTGTTTTTTTCTACATTAAGACAATTTGACCAAGCCGGTATTTGGCCACAACCACAACAGTTAAAAGACAAATTCGCGACTTTATTTGCAACACCGCTGGATATGGAAAAATCGCCCTTACAAGTGATGACCATACACAAGGCCAAAGGTTTAGAATTTGATTGTGTGATTCTGCCTCGTTTAGAAGCATCGCCTCCAGTGGAGAAAAAACCCTTGCTGACTTGGCTAGAGCGTACTCGTAGTAATGGCAGCACCGATCTGTTATTAGCGCCTATTCCCGCTTTAGATGAAATGAATGCGCCTTTATATGATTATATACGACGTAAAAATAAGGCTAAACTCAACTTTGAAAACACACGCGTATTGTACGTAGCCGCCACGCGCGCGAGACTTAGACTGTATTTACTCTATGGCATCGATTTAAAAGACAATGAGGTAAAAGCACCGCTAAAAGGCAGTTTTTTACATGAATTATGGCCTGTATTGCAGCATGAAGTCATGCAGCATTGGCAAGCGGGGTTGTCTTTTAGCGATAGTTCAGTAGAAAAAAGTGATCCTTTGGCTGAAAATCCTATTTTGCTAAAACGTTTTGCTGTGGATAATAATCTGCCCGTCGTAGTGGATTTAGATTATACTCACAAAATAGATAATTCACATACTAAGTTTTCTTTTTCTATTCTAAACGATACCACCGCACAGCATGTAGGCACTGTATTACATCGGATCTTATATTTACTGAGTCTACAAGGTCCACAAGCTCTACAGGAAGCCGCCACGACTTACCATGCACTTTATTTAAGACGACAGTTACTGGCATTAGGTGTGCACAAAGATCAAATGGAAACCGCTTTAGACACGCTGTCACAAGCATTGTTGGCTCTACGCAAAGACAAACGCGCTGCTTGGATTTTAGATAAAACCCATTTAGAAGCACATTCAGAATATCCTTTAACCGGCAAAGTTGAAAACGGCTATAAACCTTATATTCTCGATAGAACTTTCATTGATGAAAAGGGTCAACGCTGGATCATTGATTACAAAACCAGCCAACCCAAACCAGATGAAACCATTGAGGATTTTTACAACCGCGCACAATTAAACCATGCAGGACAATTAACCGCATATGGGGAACTATTAGCACAATTAGATGATCGCCCTATTTATTTAGGCTTGTATTTTCCGCTATTCCAGGGTTGGCACAGTTGGTGTTATAGATTAATGGGTATATAATCTTATCATTTTAAATGATCTACTTCTTTCTGGAATAAGAGAATATTGTATGAACAAAGACAGCTCATCCACGCTCAATATACGCAATAGTACCGCAGAATTTTTAATTTTTACCCATCAAGCAGCTAAAGATGGTATTGCTGTGCGTTATGAAGAAAATACCATTTGGTTAACCCAAAAGCTAATGGCAGAATTGTTTGATGTTGATAAACGGACAATCAGTGAACATTTGCAAAATATCTTTAAAAGCAATGAATTACAAGAGAATTCAGTTGTCCGGAATTTCCGGACAACTGCTGCAGACGGCAAAAACTATGATACAAATTTCTATAATTTAGATGCCATTATCTCAGTTGGCTATAGGATAAATTCTGTACGTGCAACGCAATTCCGGCAATGGGCTACTCAAGTTTTAAGGGAATTTGCGATTAAAGGCTATGTATTGGACAAAAAACGACTTGAAAATGGTGCATTTTTAGGTGTGGATTATTTTGAGCATCTGTTAGCCGAAATACATGAAATACGCCTCAGCGAACGACGCTTTTATCAAAAAATCACTGATATTTACACTACTTCTGTAGACTACAATCCAGATGCTCCTACTACCAGAGACTTTTTTGCCAAAGTTCAAAACAAACTGCATTATGCGATCCACGGCCATACCGCTGCAGAATTGGTTAAGAAGCGCGCAGATAGTACTAAAATCAATATGGGCTTGACGGCTTGGGAGAACGGGCCACAAGGAAAAATTCTTAAAACCGATGTTGTCATAGCTAAAAACTATTTAGATACTGACGAATTAACGGCATTAGGACGAATTGTGAACTCTTATCTCGATCTTGCCGAAAGTCGTGCTCAGAGAAAAATTCCCATGACAATGGAAGATTGGGCAAAACGATTAGATGAGTTTCTAAAACTGGACGATCGCGAGATACTACAAAACGCTGGTAGTATCAGTGCTGAGCTGGCCAAATCTCATGCCGAAAGTGAATTCGAAAAATATCGCATTGTTCAAGATTACTTGTTTCAATCTGATTTTGATAAATCATGGCAACAGCTTGAAGAACAAGCATCACAACATCCCTCCTCAACTACCCAAGAATCCTAGGCTGTTGCTGTCATAGCCTTTATTGATTACACTAAGGCATCGTCAAATTGATACACTAGAGGTTTTATGTTCGTCAGCATTCGTGAAAAATTAGTCGTCGCCATTACCTCGAGAGCTTTATTCGATCTCAGCGAAAGTCATACTATTTTTGAACAAGAGGGTATAATTGCTTACCAAAAGTATCAAATATTGCACGAAAACAATATCCTAGAGCATGGACCTGCTTTTTCTTTGGTCAAAAAATTATTGAATTTACACAACCCACAGACCAACGAGCCCTTGGTTGAAGTTATTCTATTGTCTAGAAACAGCGCAGATACGGGCTTACGTATTTTTAACAGCATCAAAGCCTATAACTTAAATATTACTCGCGCAGCCTTTACCAATGGAGAGAGCCCTTATCGCTATATCGCAGCTTTTGGCGCCCACTTATTTTTGTCCACGAACCATCAGGACGTACAACAAGCCCTAAATGCCCATTGTGCTGCGGCTACTCTATTACCTGCAAAAAGTAATCATCACGATGAAGGCCCTTTAAAAATAGCTTTTGACGGCGATGCGGTGTTATTTTCCGATGAAGCGGAAAGGGTTTTTCAAAATGAAGGCTTAGATGCATTTAAGGCCAGTGAAAGTAAAGCGGCTAAAACGCCATTACAGCCCGGCCCTTTTCAAGACTTTTTACGTGCTTTACACGGCATACAGCAATTATTTCCTGCCGATACCTGTCCTATACGCACGGCCTTGGTAACCGCTAGAGATGCGCCTGCGCATGAACGCGTGATCCATACCCTGCGCACTTGGAATATCCGTACCGACGAAGCCTTATTTTTAGGTGGTTTAGATAAAAGCGAATTTCTAAAAGCCTTCGATGCTGATATCTTTTTCGACGATCAATTGCGTCATTGCAATAGCACACAACAGCATGTCACCACTGCACATGTCCCGCATGGGGTCATGCAAGATATTAAGGGTTAATTTCGTTTATAACCGAACCGCGACCGTCAGGGAGCGGAGTATTACAAAGAGATAGGACTTACCATGTTAGAGATTGCTTTTAGTTTATTTACTTTAACCATATTAGAAATCGTTCTAGGCGTCGATAACTTGGTGTTTATCAGTATTATGTCGGCACGCTTACCCGCAGAAAAACAACGTCGCGCACGGCAATTTGGCTTGTGCCTAGCCTGGGTAACCCGTTTAATCTTACTGGCTTCTGCTATTTGGCTATCGCGCTTAACGGTACCTTTATTTAGTATTGCTGATTTCGCCGTGTCTATACGCGATATCTTTTTATTTTGTGGTGGTTTGTTTTTAATTTTTAAAGCGACTCAAGAAATACACCATGAAATGGATATGGCCATTGAACCCGAACACACTGCTAAACCCAAACGTTTCTGGTCGGTTATTCTTCAAATCGGTATTTTAGACATTGTTTTTTCTTTAGATAGCGTCATTACCGCCATAGGTTTAACACAGCGGTTTTGGATCATGGCAACCAGTATTACCATTGCTATCATCATCATGATTGGCGCCAGTGAAGTGATGAGCCGCTTTATTCAGAAATACCCTACCATTAAAATCCTAGCATTCAGTTTTTTAATCTTAATCGGTACTATGCTGATAGCTGATAGCGTACACTATCATATTCCGCGCGGCTATATTTACTTTGCTATCAGCTTCTCTCTGTTTGTGGAATGGTTGAATAGCATGCACAGAAAAAGAAAAAAGAAAACTGAGCCGCGACCGTAAGGGGGCGGATGGGAAGGTTGCATTACATTTTATCTATTTCCAAATAACGCTTCGTGCCTATAATCTCTTCGCGATCGTTGAAACTTACCATAAAGTCACGGCAACGCTCGCTCTGGCCGTCTTCTTTGATGGCTTGCAAGGTTTGTTGCATGGCATAAATGGCGGCACGTTGTAGGTCAGAAGGGATAATCATCACTTGATAACCCCAAGCGGCCAATTTATCGGCTGACACCATCGGCGTCTTACCACCATGAAACATATTGATGAGTTTAGGTGCTTTTATCAATTCGCCAATTTTTTGAATTTGCTCCACCGTTGTAGGTGCTTCTACAAAAATCATATCGGCGCCTGCTTCGGTATAACGCTGTGCCCTTTCTATGGCTGCATCAAAACCTTCTACCGCAATGGCATCTGTGCGCGCGATAATGACGAAATCGTCATCGCTAACACTATCCTTGGCTACCTTAATCTTATGTACCATTTCGACGCTACTGACTAATGACTTTCCTTCCAAATGTCCGCATCGTTTAGGAAACTCTTGGTCTTCTAAATGCAAACCCGCCACGCCTAAACGCTCAAAAGTATGCACCGTACGCGCTACATTCAAACCATTGCCATAACCCGTATCTGCATCGGCGATCACCGGCACAGTGCTGGCATCTATAATCTCCGACAAGCGATAACAGACCTCGCTGATGCTCAACAAGCCTAAATCAGGGTATCCCGCAGCTCTAGCAATAGCGCCTCCGCTAGCGTATAGCAAAGGGAAACCTGCTTGTACGGCTAATAATGCTGACATGCCATCAAAAACACCGGGAGCAGTATATAATTTTTTTTCATTTAAATACTGTCTTAATTGGCGCGTTACTTTCATATGAAGATCCTTAATATCTGTGAAAATGAGATATACTCATCGCAGTTGATTTTTAGGCGAGAAGACTAGCTCTCGAGCAGCAGGAATGACGTACTTATGTCATATACTGGGTGCGAGATGAGCGAAGGCTTTAAGCATAAGAATCAAATGCGAAAAATATACAGCTATTCTATCCTTCTTTATTGAAACAATCTACTCCAAAAAACTGGCCAAACTTGTATCAATCGCAAATAAAATCTCTGCACTTTGCTGAAATTTATCAGCTTTTTGATACTTTTTCTGATTTATGGGCTATAATGGTGTTGGGTCATTTTGCGGACTAGTGCTGCACAAAAAATGCGCAGTAGTTCTCAGGATGAGGACACTACCAATATTTCTTTGGTGGTTATGAATCATTAACAAGGAGCTTTACAATGAAAAAACTATCTCTAATCTTGACCATGCTATTCTGCGCTACTTCTATTTTTGCAGCTACTGCAACTATGGATCAAAATTCCGACATGATGGGTCCTGGCAAAACATTTTGTGAAAAACACAATGTTTCAGCTAAAGACTGCAAAGCAGACATGGAAAAATGGAAAAAAGCAACACCTGATGAAAAAATGGCTATGATGAAAGATCACTGGACTAAAATGACTCCAGATGAAAAGAAAATGGCTATGGATCACATGATGATGAAGTACAATGCTATGGATGCTGATAGCCAAAAAGCTATGATGCAAATGATGCAAAATGGCATGAGCAAATAGTCTCTGGTCTAAAGTTTATAAGGGCGGTTTTCGAACCGCCTTTATAATTCAAAATATCTACTCTCTTCTTATCTTCCTCATTACAACTGTTCGCATTCGATATATACCTATTCTATCTCAAGATGCGAGAGCAATACTTTCTGCGAACGCAGTACTAAAACGTTGTCATCCTCGACGCGGCCGCGAGGCCGCAGTCGAGGATCCAGGAAAAACTTGATTTGAAACCGGATCCCCGATCGGAGCCTGTACTCGGTACTCCGAGGATGACAACCCTCTAGTGGATGATTGCTTTCAGCAATGATATACGCAGCAACATTACCCCTTAGGGCGCATGTGTGGGAACAAAATCACATCGCGTATAGAAGGCGAATTCGTTAATAACATCACCAAGCGATCAATCCCTATCCCCTCACCCGCCGTTGGTGGCAAACCATATTCCAAAGCAGTAATATAATCTTCATCGTAAGGCATGGCTTCTTCATCACCTTGTGCTTTTTCTTGCATTTGTAGATGAAAGCGTGCGGCTTGGTCTTCGGGGTCATTTAATTCCGAAAAAGCATTGGCAATTTCACGTCCGGCAATAAACAGCTCAAAGCGATCGACTATAGTTGGATCTTCTGCATTGCGTCTAGCCAAAGGCGATACTTCGGCTGGATAAGCAGTGATAAAAGTAGGATCGATTAACTTTTCTTCCACCGTTTCTTCAAACAGAATCAATTGCAATTTAGCAATACTGTCGTTGTCTTTATGAGGCAATTTTAAAGCGCTCAATATCTTTTTCAAAGCTTTCACATCGTGAATATTGTCTGTTGTTAATTCAGGATGGTATTTTATAATGGAATCGGTCATGGTTAAACGCGTAAAGGGTTTAGAAAAATCAAAATGATGTCCTTGATATTCAAAATCAAAACGCCCTAAAACAGTGTGTGCGATAAATTGAAACATTTCCTCGCTAATATCCATCATGTCTTTGTAATCGGCATAGGCTTGATAAAACTCTAACATAGTGAATTCAGGATTATGGCGCACGGACATGCCTTCGTTGCGGAAATTACGGTTGATTTCAAACACTTTTTCTATGCCGCCGATTACCAGCCGTTTTAGATATAATTCAGGAGCGATACGCAAGTACAATTGCATATCTAAGGCATTATGATGCGTAACAAAGGGCTTTGCCGCAGCACCCCCTGCTAACACATGCATCATTGGCGTTTCTACTTCTAAAAAACCTTTTTGGATTAAGAAGTCGCGTATGGCACTGATGGTCTGACTGCGGATAGCAAATACTCGGCGCGTATTTTCACTCATAATTAAGTCTAAATAACGTTGTCTATAGCGTGTTTCTATTTCTTGTAAGCCGTGAAATTTGTCCGGCAAAGGCCGTAATGCTTTAGTCAATAACCGTATGTTCTGGGCGCGCAAGGATAATTCACCAGTTTTGGTTTTAAATACTGTACCGACTATACCGACTATATCGCCTATATCCCACTTTTTAAAATCCTGATAAGCTTCTTCGCCTATAATGTTCTGTGTAATATAACACTGTATTTTGCCCGACATGTCTTGTAGATGAATGAAACTGGCTTTACCCATCAAACGACGAGTCATAATGCGCCCGGCTAAATGCACCGTATGTTGTGCCTTTTCTAAGTCTTCCTCAGAAACCGCATACCATTGTTTATGCAATTCTAGCGCTAAAGCATCACGCTTAAAGTCATTGGGATAAGCTTTTTCTTCTTCCCGCCATAAACGCAGTTTGTTTTTGCGTTCAGCGATTTGCTCGTTTTCACTCAATTCATTTTGCACGGATTCTGGTTGTTCTGTCATCATTACACCTGTTCCTTTAAACTTGCTTCAATAAACACATCGATATCACCATCCAATACGGCTTGCGTATTCCCCACTTCTACGCCAGTGCGCAAATCTTTAATGCGCGAGGCATCCAACACATAAGATCGAATTTGACTGCCCCAGCCTATCTCCGTTTTAGACTCTTCCAAGACTTGCTTTTCTACGTTCCGCGCTTGCATTTGCCTGTCATACAATTTAGAGCGCAGCTGCTTCATGGCCTGAGAACGATTCTTATGCTGAGAACGATCGCTTTGACATTGTACCACTATTCCCGTTGGTACATGCGTGATACGTATAGCTGAATCGGTTTTATTAACATGCTGACCGCCCGCGCCACCGGCCCTATAGGTATCGATGCGCAAATCTGCCGGATTGATATCTATAACGATATCGTCGTCAATTTCCGGGGATACAAAAACAGCAGCAAAAGAGGTATGACGGCGATGACCTGAATCAAAGGGAGATTTACGCACCAAACGATGCACCCCCGTTTCGGTTCTTAACCAACCATAGGCATAGGCGCCTTCAAACTTAACCGTGGCACTGCGTAAACCCGCCACATCCCCCGCCGAAGCTTCTAATAATTCTACTTTAAAGCCATGCCTTTCTCCCCAGCGCAAATACATACGCAACAGCATTTCGGCCCAGTCCTGAGCTTCTGTACCGCCAGAGCCCGATTGTATATCCAAGAAAGCGTTATTGGCATCGGCCTCACCTGCAAACATCCTTTGAAATTCTAGATTTTTAACGGCACGCTCTGCTTCTGCTACATCGGCCAATACCGCGTTCACAGCGGCCTCATCTTCCTCGGCATAGGCCATTTCCAATAAGGCGTCCAGATCGGCTAATTGCAGGCGCATATTGTCCAAGCTATCTAAAATAGTCGTAAGCTGTACTTTTTCTTTGCTCAAATTTTGAGCTGTTTCTGGGTTGTCCCAGATTTTGTCGTTTTCTAACTCGCGTAAAACTTCCGCCAAGCGGTCTTGCTTGGTTTCGTAGTCAAAGATACCCCCGAAGCGCCTCTGCCCGTAGCCGCAAATCGGCAATCTTCAATAGAACTGGATTGATTTCAATCATAACTGGTCACCGTGAAAAGGAATTATTATATACCGATTGAGCTTATGATGCGAGGCAGGTTCGTTATGGCCCACGCATTTGTCATCCTCGACCAGGCCGCGAGGCCGCAGTCGGGGATCCAGAAAAAACTTGATTTGAAACTGGATCCCCGACTTCGTCGAGGATGACAAAGCTTCGATTCAAAGCCATAGTATTAATCAAGTCCCATATCTACACAGCCTCAATTTCTAACAGGAAAATCAAAATAAGTATTAGGATATGGTTCATTGATTAAAGTAAAATGCCACCATTCTGTAGCGATGGGCTTAAATCCGGCGTGCTTCATCAAAGTCCGCAATAATGCTCTATTTTTTCTAGCATCTGCAGATATACCTGGATAATTGGGATGAGACATAGGGCTAAAACAATCATAGCTAGTACCAAAATCCAAACTATTATCGGGTGACCGCTCTTGCTGCGGAGCAGCACAAGACACTTGTTTTGCTCTAGGATCATATAGTGGAATATGGCTGTTCAAAGGTACTATCGTTAAATCAAGGGTACTGCCACGGCTATGGCCAGAGGGAGAAGCGATATACCCTTTTTTAAAAAGATCGGCTTTATTGATGGCTGGGTAAAATTCAGAGCGCATGGTCACATCGTTTACTTTGTTAGCCCACTCTATAAAATCATTTACCGCCGTTTGTGGCCTATAACAGTCGTATGCTTTAAGCGTTAAACCCTTGGCTAACAATTGTGTTTCTACTGTTTTTAATGCGTAGGCTGCTTGCTGGGTTAATAAGCAGACAGGCTCTTTATAACCTTTAATTCTTCTACCTACAAAATTATGAGCGGAATCATAGCGCATGTCTACTTGTAGTTGGGGTATGATCTGCTGTGCGTTAACGAAGTCTGCAGGCCGATCTGTTACAGGGACTATATGTTCTGCTACAGCTTCTACAGTAATAATTGTCAATAATAGTATCATCAGAAACTTAATCATTTTTAACCTCCATATATACCCATCGCCAATGAAGACGCGAGATCTAGCGAATACTATAGACTTAAATCGAAGTTTTGTCATCCTCGACTGAAGGTCGGGGATCCAGCACATTGTCATCCTCGACCGAAGGCCGGGGATCCAGGATCATATAGGATTTTCCTGGATCCCCGACTGCGGCCTCGCGGCCTGGTCGAGGATGACAACGTTTTAGTACTGTGTTTGTAGAAAGTATTGTTCTCGCATCTTGAAATGGAATGTGTATATACCCATCGCCAATGAAGACGCGAGATCTAGCTGAATACTATAGACTTAAATCGAAGCTTTGTCATCCTCGACCGAAGGTCAGGGATCCAGCACATTGTCATCCTCGACCGAAGGTCAGGGATCCAGGATCATATAGGATTTTCCTGGATCCCCGACTGCGGCCTCGCGGCCTGGTCGAGGATGACAACGCTTTAGTACTGTGTTTGTAATTTGACGTGTAATGGATATATACCCATCGTCCATCTAGGCTGATCACCATAATCGCAATACGTTTCTACGGCACTAAAACCAGCCGCAACGAATAAAGATTTTACACTAGGCCCTTGCAAATAACCATGCTCCACTAATAACAACCCCGACGGTGCCAAATACTGTGGCGCTTGCTGAATAATATGCGCCAAATCTTTCAACCCATTGTCTGCCGCTACTAGGGCCGATTTGGGCTCAAAGCGTAAATCGCCTTGTTGCCAATGCAGCTCGTCTTCCGCAATATACGGCGGATTAGCAACTATCACGTCAAATACCCGCCCCGATAATGCCTGATACCAATCGCTGTGCAACCATTCTATTTGCGGACTTTCTAAAGCTTTGGCATTGCGCATTGCCACGGCCAAAGCAGCCTTAGAACAATCTACCGCGCAAATGGCCCATTGTGGTTTTTCATGCGCTAGAGCTAAGGCAATGGCGCCGCTGCCGGTGCCTAAGTCTAAAACTCGTAATCGCTGTTTATCGGCAAATCGTTCCAATAACCAGTGTATCCAACTTTCCGTATCGGCCCGTGGAATTAAGGTATCGCTGGTCACAGCAATGGGCAAAGACCAAAATTCTTTATACCCTAGTATATAGGCAATAGGTTCACCTAATAGGCGGCGTTTTAAGTTATTTTGATATTGTATGGTTGCGGCTTCTGCTACGAGCTCATCCGGCCAAGTGTATAAATAAGCGCGATTTTTTTCTAGCGCGTGGGCTAAGAGTACTTCGGCATCTAGCGTGTCTATGTTTTGAGATTTTGCGCATTGCAATAATTCTTGAATCGTCTTCATATGTAGCTGTTCACTCCGTCATTGAATCGAAGCTTTGTCATCCTCGCGCAGCGGGGATCCAGTTTCAATTCAAGTTTTAAGGGCTGTTCACTGGATCCCCGACTGAGGCCTTGCGGCCTTGTCGAGGATGACAAAGCCTTGATTCAAAGTTACAGGATTCATCAGATCTCGCATCTTCATTAGCGATGGGTATATGCTATCCCTCTTTAGACAAAAACGCCAACTGCTCGGCTTGGTATTCTTGCAATAAAGGTTGGATCACTTGATCTAAGGCGCCTTCCATAATATCTTGTAATTTATACAAAGTTAAATTGATACGATGATCGGTAACACGCCCTTGGGGGTAATTATAAGTACGTATACGCTCAGAGCGATCACCGCTACCCACCAATAACTTCCGCGTCATAGCTTCTTCCTGGCGTTGTTTTTCTTGCTCGCCCATCAATAATTTGGCTTGTAATAAAGACATCGCCCGCGCACGATTCTTATGTTGTGAACGTTCATCCTGACATTCCACGACGATGCCGCTGGGTAAATGGGTAATGCGTATAGCCGAATCGGTTTTATTGACGTGCTGACCACCCGCGCCCGAAGCACGATATGTGTCTATCTTTAAATCGGCAGGATTAATGTCTATTTCATCGATTTCTTCGGCCACGGGTAATATAGCGACCGTACAAGCCGAGGTATGCACTCGGCCCTGCGCTTCAGTTTCAGGTACACGTTGTACTCGATGTGCGCCAGACTCAAATTTTAATTGTGAATACACGCCATGGCCATTGATCTTAATAATCACTTCCTTATAGCCGCCGTGCTCGCCTAAACTTTCGCTGATCAACTCGCACTGCCAATTTTGCGTTACCGCATAACGCGTGTACATACGATACAAATCGCCCGCAAAAATAGCCGCTTCGTCGCCGCCCGTACCCGCACGTATTTCTAGGTAAATATCTTTAGTATCGTTTGGATCACTGGGTATTAATAAGATTTGTAATGCTTGCTCTAATTCTACTATTTGTTTTTCAAACGATTGTAGCTCTTGCTCGGCCAATTCTTTTAATTCAGCATCGCCTAAGGTTAAAAGTTCGCGCGCTTCTACCATATCTTGTTGTATTTTTTGATACCGCAGAAAGGTATTCACCACAGGTTCTAATTGCGCATATTCCTTGGATAAATTGCGGAATTCTTCTTGCACGTTCATTACTTTAGGGTCACTCAACAACGCCGACACTTCTTCGTGACGCATGCGCAGTTGGTCTAACTTATTGAGTAAAGACTCTTTCATTGTAACTACCTACGCCTTTTTAAACAAAAGCCCATATTGCACGCAACCTGCATCCCAATCTGTGCTTTACAGTACTTATAGATGGGAGAATACTTACCTTTCATTCTACTCTAATCCCAACAACAGTTTTGCAGAAGCCAACCAATCCTTGCCTTTCTCAAAGCGTGCTTGATTCAAAGCCTGGCTAGGATGATGCATGACTTTATTAGCCAAGGCATGCGAAAATTGTTGTAACACGACCGCAGCCTCTACGCCTTCTTGTAACTTTTGTAAGGCCTTGTCTAATTCCAACTCGCGCACGCTATTAATCTTCCGCCTATAGGATTTAATCAATTCATCAAATTCTATAGTCTGCAACTGTTTTTGATATCGTAGACTATGTTCTTTGATGGCTTCCTCAGCACGCAAAGCTGCCTGTTGACGCTTGTCTTGATTTTCATCTACCCACAATTGTATATCATCTAAATTAAACAAACTGACATTAGCGCATTCAGTCACATTAGCCTCTACATTGCGCGGCAACGCCAAATCTAAACAATACAATGGCTTACTGCGTTGCGGTAAAATAGTTTGCACAGCGTCTCGGGTTAATAAAGGTTGATAACTTTCCGTTGCGAACACTGCGGCATCGCAGTCTATTAAAGATTCTAATAAAAACGACATAGTCAACACTTTTGCAGTTGGCAATAAAGCTTCTGCATGCTCCGGTGTACGATTGATAAGCGTAATATTCAATTGAGGTGCTTGCTGCAAATAAGGAATAAGGTTGGCAATCATTTCGCCAGCACCGACTAAAACCACAGAAGCGGGTTTGTCTATAGGAATACAGCGTTGTATCATCAGCCAAGTTAGGTATGAAGCCGAAATGGCATGCGCTCCTAAACCCGTATTGTTGCGTATGCTTTTAGCGCTATAAAATACTTGCTGAAATAAATGATTCAACTCAGGACCAGCGGCACCTACTTCTAAGGCTATGGCAAAAGCGGCTTTAACTTGACCTAAGATCTGCGGCTCACCTATAACTTGGGCATCTAAACCTATAGCCACTCGCAATAAATGTGCTATCGCTTCCTCGCCGTTATAAAGATAGGTATATTGTTGATAAGAGCCATCGCCCTTATGATGTTGTTTAGCCATCCACTGCTCTAAACGCCGACCATTGTCGGCAATAGCATAGAACTCACAACGATTACAGGTCGATAGAATAACCGCTTCTAAGATACCGTCTTCGTTTAAGATAGATTGCAGGGCACGTGCTAAATGTTCATGCGCTATCATCGCTTGCTCGCGTACCTCCAAGGGTGCGCTGCGATGATTCAAGCCATAAACATATAAGTTCATATGGAAGTCCACACTAAATACTCTTCGCATTTGATTCTTAGGCTTTGTTGCCTTCGCCCATCTCGCCCCAGTCATGTAGAGTACTACACTCCTGGTGCTCGCGAGCTCGGCGCCTCGCCTAAAAACCAACTGCTGTGAGTATATAAACCAGGGTCTATCTCCGACCATAAGCCAGAGATCCGGTGCTCTGTCACCCTCGGCCGCAGGCCGAGGGTCCAGTTTAAAATTATCGTTTAGAGAATTGGCAACGTTTACGAGCTTTACGCAGACCAAATTTCTTACGTTCTACACAACGCGCATCACGAGTTAAATGACCGCCTTGGCGTAGTTTTTGTCTGAAGGTCAAAGAACCGCCTTCTTCAGCCACTACCTTAACCGTACCGCCCTTAGCCTTGCCGCCTTCTTCGTCGTAATCGACCAAAGCGCGTGCTATGCCTAGACGCACTGCGCCGGCTTGACCGCTGATGCCGCCGCCTTTAACGGTGACCATGATATCAAAGCGATCATTCATGCCGACTTCGTTCATAGGTCTGGCAATGATCATACGTGCCGTTTCTCTAGGAAAGTAATCGGCCAATTCACGGCCATTCACGGTAAACTTACCGCTGCCTTTCTTTAAAAACACACGTGCGACGCTTTCTTTACGTCTGCCGGTACCATAAAAATACTGTTTGCTTGCTGCTGACATAGGTTTAATCCGTCTCTATAATTAATTCTTTAGGTTGCTGGGCCGTATGATGGTGCGTAGCACCGGCATACACTTTTAATTTGCGGAACATTGCGCGTCCCAAGGGATTATTTGGCATCATACCCTTCACGGCTTTTTCTAAAACGCGTTCTGGTGCTTTGGCCAATAATTTCTCAAGCGTAATGCTCTTGATACCGCCTGGGTAGCCGGTATGCCAATGATAGGTCTTATCGGTCATTTTTCGACCAGTTACGCTCACTTTCTCGGCATTGAGTACAATAATGTAATCGCCGGTATCCACATGCGGGGTATAGGTAGGTTTATGCTTCCCACGCAATCTTAAGGCGATTTGGCTGGCCAGACGACCCAAAGTTTTATTGGTGGCATCAACCACATACCAATCGCGTTCAACCGTTTCGGCCTTGGCACTAAATGTTTTCATGATAACTTTTCCTAAAATCTAAGCATTTTGCTTATTATATGTACAATTCTCGCTCTATTCTCGCCTTTCTGACGTTCTAAACCACAGACTTAGGCTAAAGACCCACTATTCTACAAAATATAGGGACAATAAACAAGGGGGGTGGGAAATAATAATGGCAGCATCACTCACCTTGATGATTTTGGCAAATACGGCTTGACTAATACCTGCGCCAGTCTATTTTAAGGATAATTAAGCGGCTGAGGCTGCACAAGGGCCATAGGTGTTTCGTGCATCTTCGCTTCTAACCTCTTCCCTACCACTTAGATTTGCGAGCAACGCCAATGCCGCACGCCACTGCTCCAATTGTGTCCTACTAGTCTCTAACTCCTTTTGCAATTCAAGTAATATACTATCTACTTTCTCGATTTGCGTATCGGTGTTCCTTATTTCTGGCTCAACAGCGTCTCTATGACGATCTCTTACAGAGGTCAGCTTTCTAAATAACAGGTTCTTTTCTTCCTTAGAACAGAGTACTGCTGGTATTTTTCTTTCATGTTCATTTAGATTATTTAGCTTTCCCCAAAATTTTTCTAAATTTTTCTCACGATCATCAATTAGTACTTCACGTTCAGCACAGCGAACACTGATATCAACCTCGCAGGCTGCAACTATTCTTTCCAATCGTGCTATCTCATCTACAATCCGTGTACAAGGATTGTAGAATGAACTTCGCGGAGCTCCTTCAATATATAATGCAGTCGTCATATCAACTCCTCCTTTAGCTATTGTATAATTTACTAATCTATTACTGCCCTAATCCTAGACTCGTCCGATCTAAGTGAGCCGTGCTTTGTGTTATAATAGTCTGCGAAGATGGCAAAACTGGAGGCTGGCTATTTGACTTGGCAAGGAATCCACATTTATCCAAAGCCTCAGCTTGCGAACATACAGGTACTTTCCCACTTCTTTTTTCTAAATCAAGAACAACGTGCGAAGAGCCATACTCATTGGGTTTAAGTGCATCGACTTCTATATCTGCTAAAAATAGGTCTAAATACAGATTTGCAGGAATAGCTTCTGGGCTAGTAGGCCTAGCTGGTGATTGCCCTTCCATCTCCTTTGTAATAGCCCCTATTTCACTGTTTATTTTATTTAATTGTCTTTCTATATCCTTTGTACGTTCAGTTATCTCACTTTCACTTGCAGCGATTTCTTTCCTACGTTCATTTCTTTCCTGTATGGAAAAATAACGATTGATTGCAACAGGAACTAAAGCCAAACCCGCAGTGAACAATGTGGCAACACCTAGTAACACATTTAGTCCAAAGCTGCGCTTTTTATTAGCTGCGGCATCGAGTGCTTTAAGTTCTCTATTGAAGCCTTTGCTAACACCGACAAGCGATTCTTTTTCCTGAATAAGCGTTTCATGCCTATGCACAAGTTGACTATATCGTTTCTGTATAGAATCTTCTTCCCCTCTTCTTTTCGAGTCATTTGCATCCAAACCACAGAATTTATTGGCCTGTGCTAACGCTGATGTAAGCTCCAAATCAGTAAAAAATATATAGGGATTGGGGTTTGAAGAACCTTCTCCATATTCATTTTCTATAGTCGTTACTTTGTCAAGCAGTCCTATTTTACCTAATTGCGGATCACCACCTATTTCGTATTCTATTTCTAATATTTGTGAATCGAGCCGTTCTGAATCCACTGCAGAAACTCCAGCTGAAGCATCCACAGCAACAAGTCTTTCATGTTCATCGCGAAGCTCTTGAAGTTTAGCGCTAAGTTTATTATATTGTATACGTTTTGAATTATCCAAATATTCTATTAGCATGTTTCTTTCAGCATAGGCTGCCTTTTTTTCTTCGATTGAAGAGAAAAACTTCTCAGCTTTGAGCTTATCCTTGTAGTGATACCCCTCCGTATCCCAATATCCGCTTTCACTATTCTTGCTTTTTGTAGAAATTAATTTAATAGGCGCACGTTGAGGTTCCCCGTTCGCATCAGTTAAATTTGAAACCAGTATTTCAAATTCACTGTATAGCTCAGGATCTGTTGCTGTGTGCAACTTAGCAATAATTTTTTCGCCTTGACGAGAAAAGGATATTGTAAAGTCAGGCTCTTCAACACTATTATCAGAATTAGGCCGATCTTGGCCTGTTAATCTTTTATGATAACCACATAATCTTTGTTGTACGGTACGTGCGAATCCAGCAGCTTGCTTTAGATCTAGTTGAAGTTGGTGTGTAAGAAGATCTTGGGCTATTTTAATCTTTTCTCCTGACGTTAAT
>JAJYCX010000041.1 GCA_021778015.1 Pseudomonadota bacterium | reverse complement strand
AAAACCAACTGCTATGAGTATTATACGAGTCGGTTACTTCTTTTTAGGGCCCAAGAGCATAGCCATTTGTTTCCCTTCCATTTTGGGGAACTGTTCCACCACACCATATTCAGCTAAATCTTCACTGATGCGTTTTAACATTTCTAATCCCAATTCCCTATGTGCTAATTCACGACCCCTAAAGCGGACCGTGACCTTGGTTTTATCCCCATCCTCTAGGAAACGTATCAGGTTGCGTAGCTTGACCTGATAATCTCCATCATCCGTTACTGGACGAAATTTGACTTCTTTGATCTCAACTTTATGCAGCTTTTTCTTAGACTCCGCTGCATTTTTCTTTTGCTGGTAAACATGTTTACCATAGTTCATGATCTTACAAACAGGTGGCTGAGCAGTAGGTGATACTTCGACTAAATCTAGTTCGACTGCACGGGCACGTTGCAAAGCTTCCGCTAAGCTTAAAATACCTGCTTGGTCTCCATTTTCATCGATAACACGTACTTCTTTGGCCCTAATCTCTTCGTTGATACGCGTTTTGACCGCTGTTTGCTTAGTACTAATCTCAAATTCTCCTATAACATACTCTTCGCATTTGCTTCTTAGGCTTTGTTGCCTTCACCTAAAAATCAACTGCGGTGAGCTGATAATTTTATATTGCTATCCACGGGGCTTGCCCCTATGAACCACGCCCCAATAAGGCACTTTCTTTCTCCACTAAGGATACAAAATCAGACAAAAGCATCGCCCCCAAATCTTCGCCGGAGCGAGATCTGACGGTAACTGTACTTCCGTTGACTTCTTTATCGCCGATAATGAGCAAGTAAGGTACTTTTTGCAGTGTGTGCTCACGGATCTTAAAGCCTATCTTCTCATTACGCAAGTCATTTTCTACACGAAAGCCTAGATTTTTTAATTTTTTGTATATTTCTTGAGCATATTCGCTTTGTTTGTCGCTAACATTCAAAATAACGGCCTGAATAGGCGCCAACCACACCGGAAATTTAGCGGCAAAATGTTCAATTAATACCCCTATAAACCGTTCCATGGAACCCAGTACAGCCCTATGCAGCATCACCGGCACAACCTTATTCCCTGCCTCGTCTATGTAGTAAGCATCCAATCTGCCCGGCAATTGGAAGTCCAATTGCACCGTACCGCACTGCCATTCACGGCCTAGGCAATCGCGCAGTTTAAAATCGATTTTAGGGCCATAAAAGGCGCCATCACCGGGTTGTAAGCTCCAATTGACACCCTTATTGTTCAGCACTCGTTGCAAGGCTTCTTCAGCCTTATCCCAAACGGCATCGTCCCCAATGCGATTTTCAGGGCGCGTGGACAATCTACAGCTGATATCTTCAAAACCAAAGTCTTGATAAACCTCATAGACCAAATCCAATAATTTTGTAGCTTCGGCTTCTATTTGATCTTCCCGTATAAACAAATGCGCATCATCCTGGGTCAGATGGCGAACCCGCATCAAACCGTGCAAAGTCCCCGAAGCTTCATTGCGATGACAAGAACCAAATTCCGCTAAACGCAATGGTAGATCTCTATAGCTGTGTAAACCTTGCTTGAAGACTTGTACGTGTAAGGGACAACTCATGGGCTTGATAGCATAATCGCGATTTTCGGTTGAAGTCACCCACATTTCTTCACGGTATTGTTCCCAATGACCCGATTTTTCCCACAGGATTTTATCGACGATTTGCGGTGTGCGTATTTCTTGATAATCGTATTCACGTAATTTTTGGCGTATATATTCTTCAACCACACGATATAATTGCCAGCCCTTAGGATGCCAAAACACCATACCTGGAGCTTCTTCTTGCATGTGAAATAAATCTAATAATTTGCCTAATTTGCGATGATCGCGTTTTTCAGCTTCTTCTAAGCGGTATAAATAGGCTGCCAAAGCTTTATCGTCTGCCCAGGCGGTGCCATAGATGCGTTGTAACATGACATTGTTGGAATCACCACGCCAATAGGCTCCCGCGAGTTTCATCAGCTTAAAAGTCTTTAAATGGCTGGTATTGGGCACATGTGGGCCACGACATAAATCTACAAAATCGCCTTGTTGATATAAAGACAAGGTTTCTGTAGGCGGAATGTCTGCAATAATTTTAGCTTTGTATTCTTCACCTAATTCAAGAAAGAAAGCGATGGCTTCATCGCGACTCATGACGCGTCGTGTGACCTCATAGTTTTTAGCGGCTAATTCGTGCATTTTAGCTTCTATAGCGGCTAGATCTTCCAGAGTAAAACTGCGTTCAAACGCAAAATCATAGTAAAAACCATCTTCAATCACTGGACCTATAGTGACTTGTGCGCTGGGAAATAATTGTTTGACGGCTTGAGCCAATAGATGTGCCGTAGAATGACGCAATACTTCCACGCCTTCTGGGTCTTTAGCCGTAATCACCTTTAAAGTAGCGTCTTTTTCTATGGTATAACTTAAGTCTACCAGTACATCGTTGACCTTAGCAGCCAAGGCTGCTTTGGCCAAACCAGCGCCTATGCTGGCCACTACAGTGGCTACAGTCACGGGTTGGTCAAATGGCAATTGACGATTATCGGGTAAAGTAATAATGGGCATATTCAAACCTATTGCTAAAAAACTTGGTAGGCACGAGTGGGATCGAACCACCGACCACCACCATGTCAAGGTGGTGCTCTACCACTGAGCTACGTGCCTATTACTTATAACGGCTAACCTTATCAAATTTAAGGTAAAATGGCAAGACGATTGGTAGGCACGAGTGGTGTCGAACCACCGACCCCCACCGTGTGAAGGTGGTGCTCTACCGCTGAGCTACGTGCCTGTAAAACGGGCCTAGGGTACCATGGGCGGGAGATTGGCTGCAAGCTGTGAACCCAATAATTAAATATTTGCGCGCATTCAAAAATGGGCGGCTCACAAGTCGCCCTAAACTATTATTTAAGTTCAGCAAATACCTGTTTAACCGCTTCAATCGCCCTATCGATCAGCTCCTCGCTGATCACCAAGGGCGGCGCTAAACGCATCACCACATGATGGGTTTCTTTGGTTAAAATACCATGTTGTAAAAACTTCTCGGCTAAGTCGTGACCGTGAATAATCTTTGGATCAATTTCAATGCCTATCATCAGACCTTTGCCACGTATGTCGCGTAGTGCAGGATGCGAAAGGGTTTTTAAGCCTTTCATTAAACGTTCACCCAAAACTTGAGCGCGTTCAGCTAATTTTTCTTCTTCTAAGGTTTTTAAAGCAGCCAAACCCACTGCAGCGGCTAAAGCATAGCCACCAAACGTGCTGCCATGATCACCGGGATGTAACACCGACATAATTGCATCATTCGCTAATACCAAGGAAATCGGTAAAACACCACCGCCCAAAGCTTTCCCTAATACCAATATATCCGGTCTAACGCCTTCGTGATCGCAGGCTAAGCGTTTACCGGTACGCCCTAAACCCGTTTGAATTTCGTCCGCAATCAGCAATACATTATGACGCTTACACAATTCAGCACATTTTTTCAGATATCCTGCTGGCGGTATCATAATACCCGCTTCGCCTTGAATAGGTTCAACGATAAAAGCCACCGTATTCGGCGTGATTGCTTTTTCTAAAGCGTCACTATCGCCATAAGGAATAATATTAAAGCCCGCTGGAAATGGACCAAAACCATCGCGGTATTGTTCTTCGGTAGACATGCCCACAATGGCAATCGTGCGGCCATGAAAATTATTGCGACAAGCGATGATTTCCGCTTTATCTGCCGGCACTTTTTTGACTTTATAACCCCATTTACGGGCCAATTTTAAAGCGGTTTCCACTGCTTCGGCACCGGTATTCATGGGTAAGCCTTTATCGTAACCGAATAATTCACACGCATATTGTAAAAAATCAGCTAAGGTATTGCTGTAGTAAGATCGCGATACTATGGCTAAGCGCGATAATTGATCCTCTAACGCTTTGACAATTTTAGGATGGCGATGACCATGACTCACCGCCGAATAAGCACTCATCATGTCTATATATTCGCGGCCATTCTCATCCCACACTAAAGCACCTTCCCCTTTAACTAATACCACGGGTAAAGGATGATAATTGTGTGCACAAAATTGTTCTTCTCGTTTTATAATGGTAGACATGATTTTACCTCCCTTATGCTAAATCGTATGCTTTTTGTCGTTTGATGATTTCATCTAATGCTTGTAGTTGATCTAACAACGCAGGCATTTTATGTAAAGGCCAAGAGTTAGGGCCATCGCTCAATGCTTTTTCTGGTTGCGGATGCGTTTCTAAAAATAAACCCGCTATACCGACTGCCACCGCAGCGCGCGCTAAGGTAGGCACAAATTCGCGTTGTCCGCCCGATTGCGTTCCTTGCCCACCTGGTAATTGTACGGAATGCGTAGCATCAAATACAACTGGCACTTCACAATCACGCATAATGGCTAAAGATCGCATATCCGACACTAAATTATTATACCCAAAAGAAGCGCCACGTTCACACACCATGATATGTTCGTTACCTACAGCTTTGGCTTTGGCCACTACATGTTTCATATCCCAAGGCGCCAAAAATTGGCCTTTTTTAATATTCACTGGCAAGCCCACGGCAGCTACTTTTTGAATGAAGTTGGTTTGTCTGCATAAAAATGCAGGGGTTTGCAATACATCCACCACACTCGCCACTTCGTTTAAAGGACTGTCTTCATGCACATCGGTGATGATATTCACACCGATTTCTTTTTTAACCTTGGCTAAAATAGTCAAAGACTTATCGATGCCTAAACCTCTAAAGCTATCATGCGAAGAACGATTGGCTTTGTCAAAAGAAGATTTATAAATGAAGTTTATGCCTCGTTGTTGCATGAGTTCTTTAAGATAACCCGCTGTTTCTATGGCCAAAGCTTCACTTTCAACTATGCAGGGGCCTGCCATCACAAAAAGAGGTTGATCTAAACCTACTTCAAAACCACATAGTTTCATATGATATCCCCTGTTGCTTTCTGATGCCCCATTTTCTTTCTTTCATGCTCTTTGATCGCTGCTGTAATGAAACTGCTAAACAAAGGATGACCTTCGCGTGGTGTAGAGGTAAATTCGGGATGAAATTGACAGCCCAAAAACCATGGATGATTAGGCAATTCTACCATTTCCACCAAATGCTCTTTCTCTGCACGGCCACTCACACGCAACCCTTTGGCTTCTAATTGCGGTAATAATACGTTATTGACTTCATAACGGTGTCGGTGTCGCTCGACAATAGTGTCTTGTTGATAACAGGCATAGGCCAAAGAATCTTTAGTCAAAGCACAACGATACGCACCTAAACGCATAGTACCGCCTTTATCGCCATCCTCGGCTCTATTTTCTACTTTGCCTGTTGCATCTTGCCATTGTGTAACCAATGCTATCACTGGATGCGGTGTATTTCCCATAAATTCAGTACTGTTGGCATCTTTCCACCCGGCTACATGACGCGCAAATTCTATAACCGCAATTTGCATTCCTAAACAAATGCCTAGATAAGGAATATTATTTTCGCGCGCATATTGTGCGGCTAAAATTTTACCTTCCACACCACGTGAACCAAACCCACCGGGTACCAAAATAGCGTCCATGTCTTTTAATAGAGCCACGCCCTTTCTTTCAATATCTTCGGCTTCTACGGCATGAATAACGACCTTAGCCTGCGTTTGTAAGCCTGCATGACTTAAGGCTTCATTCAATGATTTATACGCATCGGCTAAGTTCACATATTTACCAACCATGGCAACATGTACCGTATGATGACGATTTTTTTCTGCTGCCACCACGCGCTGCCAATCGTGTAGATCGGCTTTTGGAGCTGTGATTTTAAATTTTTCTAATACCAGTTCATCCACACCCTGTTTTTGCAGTAATTCGGGAATGCCGTGTACATTATCTACATCGGGCAAGGATATGACCGCTTTCACTTTCACGTCAGTAAATAACGCAATTTTAGCGCATTCCTCTGCATGCAAGGTTTCTTCAGAACGGCAAATTAAAATATCGGGTTGTATCCCTATGGATCGTAGTTCTTTGACAGAATGTTGTGTAGGTTTGGTTTTAATTTCTTGTGACGTTTTTAACACCGGCACCAAGGTTAGATGTATGCACAGCGCTTGTTCAGATCCTAATTCGGTGCGCATTTGTCGGATGGCTTCTAAGAATGGCAGCGATTCTATATCGCCTACCGTACCGCCGACTTCTACCAAAGCAATATCCATGGCATCCGCGCCTTTGGTGATCACTGCTTTAATAGCATCGGTAATATGTGGAATCACTTGTACCGTTTGTCCTAAATAATCACCGCGACGTTCCTTGGCGATCACTGAAGCATAAATACGTCCAGTGGTACAATTATTATTTTGTGTCATGCGGCTGCGTATAAAGCGTTCATAATGACCTAAGTCCAAATCGGTTTCAGCACCATCTTCGGTTACAAAGACTTCGCCATGCTGAAAAGGACTCATCGTTCCTGGATCGACGTTGATATAAGGATCTAGTTTAATAAGAGTGACTTTTAAACCGCGCGCCTCTAATAAGGCGGCTAAGGAGGCAGAAGCAATGCCTTTGCCCAAAGAAGAAACAACACCACCGGTAACAAAGATATATTTGGTCATAATTAAACCCTACGTAGATGAAAAGATGCATACTTTGCGTGGCTATTAGTGCGGTTTTTAGCGAACAAAGTATCTATACGATGGGAATACAGGATATCACAATGAGTTACAGAAGGATAGGGGGCTTATACCCATTACACTTCAAGATGCGAAAACAATACTTTCTACGAACACAGTGCTAAAACGTTGTCATCCTCGACCAGGCCGCGAGGCCGCAGTCGGGGATGACAAAGCTTCGATTTAAATCTATAGTATTCAGCTAGATCTCGCCTCTTTAGGGTACTACCCCCTTCCCTTTCATTAGAAATAACCCGTTTTAGTTCAACTATACTGTAACAAGAACAAATGGGAAAAAAACATGTCAATGATAGGTTCGTATGAGATTACAGCAACCTTAGGAACAAATGGTAGGTATTTGATTTACAGGGCAAAAATGCCAGGTAGCACAGAGAAATACCTCATAAAAACCTTACGTCCGAATGAAATCGAACATGGCGACTTTGCCCAATTGCAGCACGAGTATGCCCTATTACAACGCCTAGGTCCTCATGAAGGCCACTTCCCAACTGCCATAGGCTGGGTAGAAAAAGATAACCCGTTAAATTTAATTCTAAAAGATGAGGGCTTTATCTTCTTAAGCGAGGCCTTAACCCAAAAACCACTTGATTTAGCCGTATTTTTCCCCATAGCCATTCAACTCGCCAAAATGCTAACCGAAATTCACAATGCGGGTATTATTTTTAAAAACATCAATCCGCGCAGTATTTGGTTACGGCCTACCGATAAAACCGTGCAAATAGCTGATTTCTCTATTGCCACCGAATTAAATCGCAC
>JAJYCX010000020.1 GCA_021778015.1 Pseudomonadota bacterium | reverse complement strand
CATCGTAGCGCATAAAAGTACCGCTATCAGCTGGACTTAATTTGGCCAAAAGCTTTCTAATACTATTTACACTGTCTGCAGGTGTCAGTGTGGCATTAGGGCCGCCCATATCCGTTTGTACCCAGCCGGGATGCAAAACAACTATTTTAATGCCATGAGGTTTTAAATCAATCGCCATACTTTTGGTTATGGCATTTAAAGCCGCTTTTGTACTGCGATAAGCGTAAGAACCGCCAGAGCTATTTTGATCGATTGAGCCCATAACACTGCTCATATTGGCTATGACCTTAAGACTACTTGCAGCTACGTTCTTAAATAATCCTTTGGCTAAAATAAACGGCGCTACTGCATTTATCTTAAAGGTATCGATTAACAATTCAGCCCCAACCGTACCGAATCCTTGTTCTATGGGTAAAACCCCGGCATTGTTTAGCAAGATGTCTATGGGTTGATTGCCCACATGATGAACCAACTCCTTGATACTGTGCGTATCACTCACATCCAGTTGTAGAATTTTAATGTCTTTGCTCAATTTACGCAGCGCATCGGCTTGTTCTGGGTCTCTACAACAAGCAATCACCTGCCAGCCATCCGCGGAATATTGCTTCGCCATCTCTAAGCCCAGGCCCCTATTGGCGCCGGTGATCAATACTGTATGCATAGTTTAGTCCTTATACTGAAATTAGAAATCAATGATTATACTGGTTGATTTTATGCAGCCTCAACATCAATATGTATACGCAGCCCCAATGATGTTGCAATATTGACTAGAGCATCCAGAGAGAAATTAGAAATACGGCCACGCAGCAAATCGTTTATCCTCGGTTGAGTTACCCCACATTGAGCAGCGGCATTGTTTTGTGTCCATTTTTGTTTTTTGATGAAAGAAACTATATGACGCATTAATTCTGCCTTAGCACGCATATTAGCTGCTTCTAGTGGTGTGTCGGCGATAGCATCCCATACGTTATCGTATGTTTTTATTTTACTCATTTTGAACCTCTTTCATTTATCTCTAAATATCTTTTTTTCGCCAAGTCAATGTCACGCTGAGATGTTACTTGAGTCTTTTTCTGAAAAACATGTAATACATAAACAATATCGGCAAACCTTGCAGTATAAATAACTCGGTAAGTACCTGAGTTATCCCATAGACGAAGTTCTTCAACTCCTCTGCCAATAGATGGCATTGGTTTGAAGTCATCGGGTTGCTCACCGCGCTGAACTTTGTCCAATTGATAACCCGCATCTTGCCTCGCCTCCACACTAAATTTACGCAAATTTTGCAGAGAATTACCCAAAAAGCGTAACTTTTTCATTACAAAAAGTATATCAGTTTCAGTATAATCTGTCAAGTTGGCCCCCTTTTTCACTGCTAAAGGAAAACGATTGCCACATTATATCGCTTACAAGCATTTTTTTTAAATGCTTGTAAGGTTTTAAACCTGTCGCTGCTTCTTTTAATCTCAGTTCCCAATTAACCTTTTTAAAAATTTGCACAAAACTGTCATTTTTTGACAGTTTTGTGCCATACCACCCATATGCACGCTATACTTGAACGAAAATTTCACCAGAACAGTTAAAATTAACTTAGAGCTCCCCCATGAAACAAGATATTTTCTGGACTTCATCAAAAGCACGGCTGAAACGATTACATATAAATAATCGTGAAAATTACAATTGGTTATTTCTTCCAGGTGGCCCTGGCTTAGGATCAGAATCACTCCGTGACCTAACCGACATGCTTTCTTTGCCTGGGGCGATGTGGGCTGTAGATCTTCCCGGAGATGGTTCAAATCTTACGGAAAATGACAGCGAAAGTTTTTCAAAATGGTCAAATGGTCTCATTGAGGCAGTTAATGCATTGGATAACGTTATACTCGTAGCACATTCATCAGGAGGAATGTTTGCCCTCGCAACACCAGAGCTAGAAAAAGACTTGCTGGGCTTAGTATTAATGGATTCTGCGCCTAGTGCAGATTGGCAAAATATTTTTTCGGACTATGTAAAAAAACACCCTATACCCGAAACAGAAAGATTACAACAACTTTATGAGAATAATCCATCCAACGCGTTATTAAAGGCGCTAACGATTGTTTGCGCTCCCTATTTTTCCATAAAAGAAAATAGAGAAAAAGTGACTCTCTTGCTTGATTCATTACCATTTAATTATAAAAGTCATCTATGGGCAGAAATGCATTTTGATAAAACATACCAAGCACTATGGATCCCCCAAACTATACCCACCTTAATTTTTTCCGGCGATAACGATCACATTACGCCACTCACCTTATTTTCTCAGTCAAAAGAATTTCAACGAAACAATATCATGATACGAGAAATTAAAAATGCATCCCATTTTCCTTGGATTGATCAGCCTGAAGTAATTCAAGCGCTATTTACAGCATTTTTAGATCAATTTAGCAGAGATTGTCGCCAAATTAACCCTTATTAATATACAGTGCATTAATAACGTCATTCCAAAGGAAATACACCTAGTTCAAAATGAATGTATATCCGTCGGAAAAGCGCCTTTCTTTACTTCATCATCAAAATCATTTAATGCGCGTTTAATTAAATCTAACCCATTTAAATATTGTTTAGCAAATTTAGGTTTAAATTCATCGTTCAAGCCCAGTAGGTCATGTAAAACTAAAATTTGTCCCGATACATGTGGTCCAGCCCCTATTCCTATCGTTGGAATTTTCAATCTGTTTGTAATGCTCTGCCCTAATGTCGCCGGTATGCATTCAAGAACAACTGAAAAACAACCTGCTTTTTCAAGTGAAACAGCGGATTCTAGAATATACTCAGCATTTTCCTCCGTAACCCCTTGGGCTTTAAATCCACCTAATACATGAACAGATTGAGGTACTAAACCTACATGGCCCATGACGGGGATCCCCGATTCAACTAGATGCGCTATAAACTCCAAGTTTCCTGCCGCGCCTTCCAACTTGACTGCATGTGCCCCCGCTTCCATCACACGATGAACAACGTCGATCGCTTGTGACATTCCTTTACGGTAGGATAGAAACGGTAAATCCGTCACAATGAATTTATCCGTAGCGCCTCTAAGAACGGATTCTGTATGCGTCACCATTAGATCTACAGTAGCCGGAATCGTATTTTTGTGCCCATGCATAACCATGGCCAAACTATCGCCAACCAAGACCATATCAATATTAGTTTGATTAATTATTCTTGCAGACCAATAATCATAACAAGTAATGACACTTATGGGTAATCCATCATTTTTCATTCTCTCAAAGTCAGGTGCTTTTCTCATTTCGTTTATACTCCGCTATATTCATTTTATAACTCGATCTTATCTACAACATTGTCGATCAATCTAACATTTCCGATCTTGGCCGCCACAAAAACGCGTTCCATAAGTTTTTCAACATACTCTACTTCAAATCCAGAATTCACCAAACTATCCTTTATTTCATTCGCAGACATCTTTGAGCGCAGCATTTTATTGATATTTTCTGCTGATATTTTTTCATCTTTCGTTAATAAATTATTTCGCGAACTAAGTGCTAACCCTGATGGTTCGCGTATAGTTTCACATCCAACGATGTTAACATCTAGAAAATAAGCCTTAGCCATTTCACGGATCAAAATAAGTTGTTGATAATCTTTTTCACCAAAATAAGCATTTTTAGGTCTAACCAACATTAAAAGCTTAAGAACAACAGTAAGCATACCGTCAAAATGCCCTGGCCTAAAGACTCCTTCCATCACTAGACTGACAGGATGCGTTGTGTGAATTTTAAAAGAATACTCGTCATGATACATCTCTTCTCTTAATGGGATTAACACATAATCGACTTCAGCGCGTTTAAGTATCTCAAGATCTTCCTCTTCAGTTCGAGGATATCTCTCATAATCTACTTTTTCATTAAATTGAGTTGGGTTAATAAATAAGCTTGCGATGCTGATCTCATTTTCTCGTTTAGACCGAAGAAACAGAGATTCATGCCCAGAGTGTAAATTACCCATGGTAGCAACATATCCAATTGACTTTGAAACAGGAAACGAGGCTCTTATTTTTTTCCAGGACTCGACTGTTCTAATAATTTTCATTATAACTCCTAATTATCGATTAAATCGATAAAAGCTTTAATTCACCCTTTCTGTGCGCCATAGTAATCGCCAATCCATTTTATTAACTGATATGCCAATGTCGTTTTAGATTGGCATGGAAAGTGGGTTTGCCCGTCTCGGCTATAAATATCCACGGTATTGACATCGCTGTCGAATCCTCCTTCTGCCAAACCAACTTGGTTAGCGATAATAACGTCCATATTCTTTTCAGTCAATTTACGTATAGCATGTAATTTAACATCATGCGTTTGTGCTGCAAAGCCTATGGTAAAAGGTCTAGATGTAGATTGTGTAACTGTTTGTATAATATCCGGATTGAGAGTCAACGCGAGCGTGGCGGGCAATTCACTTTTGGCGTATTTATGTGTAGCGGATGTTTCTGGCCTAAAATCAGCAACCGCCGCGGCACCCATAAAAATATCACATTTCGGCAAATGCTGTATCACTGCTTGTTGCATTTCTACGGCCGTTTCTACTTTGATGAGCGTAACCTGTTTCGGTTGAGGCAAAGCCACAGGGCCACTAATCAGCGTAACATGAGCACCACAGTGTTGTGCGGCAACAGCCAAAGCATAACCCATTTTACCCGAGCTGCGATTGCTAATAAAACGTATAGCATCTAAAGGTTCGCGTGTTGGGCCTGCTGTGATAATGATATTTTTTCCAGCAAGAGGAGATGTCATTACAGGAGCCGTGCTTTCAAGATAGCGTACTATTTCTTCAGGCTCTAACATACGGCCTAAGCCATATTCCCCGCAGGCTTGAGCACCCTCCGTGGGTCCCCATACTGTAAAACCAAACTGTTGTAAGCGAGTGATATTAGCTTGGGTGATAGGGTTATGCCACATACGATGATTCATTGCGGGAACAAGCGTAATGGGCGCTGTTGTAGCTAGGCAAATGGCTGTTAATAAGTCATCGGCCATTCCGTGCGCCAATCTAGCCATAATATTAGCGCTGGCAGGTGCAATGATCACCCGTTCGGCAAAACGCGCTAAGTTAATGTGGTCCATAGCGGCTTCACTGGCTGCATCTAATAGATCGCATCCTACTGGATGCCCCGAGATAGCTTGGAAAGTTAGCGGTGTGACAAAGCTTTGCGCCGCTTGAGTCAAGACGACACGGACGGTATGATCTTGCTCACGTAAGCGACGTACTAAATCGACACTCTTATAAGCAGCAATGCCACCGCTAACACCCAAAAGTATGGACTGGCCCATAGATACTATACCTCTAAAATTACTTTCGTTCAGATACTTTATATAGTAACATACAGAAAATTAGTTGTATAATTTTCAAGGAATAATCCATCCTTAGAGCAACTCAACAAAAGGCGTAGCGCAAACGCTCAATCTATAAGTATTACAAAAAAGAATAAAGCTTATTACTTCTTATTCAGAACACACGTGCCATAGTAGGTGTGCCTTAACTTCTCTTCAGTTCCATCAAGTACCGGCGTATAGTTTTTTTCTTGTGGTAATAATAACGTATCGTCTTTTTTTTGCGGAGTACCAAAAAAATCACTTACCACATTTACTGCGGAACCACTTACTGTTTTTACTGCGCTTACTGCAAAGTCAAAGGGATTAGAAGACATATGATTTACCTCTCTCAAATTTTATAATTAAAATAGTATTCTATTCTACAACTACCTTGTCACGCAAAAATCGTTCCTTACGTCGAGTCCTGTCGCTGAAATCTCCGACTAATTGTCCGCAAGCGCCATCTATGTCTTCGCCGCGGGTTTTACGCACCATGGCTTGTAGACCAGAGCGCATGATTATTTCTTGAAAACGACGAATGGTGTCTTCGTCGGAACAAACATAACTGGTTTTAGGGAAAGGATTAAAAGGAATTAAATTAACCTTGGCTGGTATACCTTCTAATAAACGTATTAATTGTTTCGCACATTGTGGCGTGTCGTTCACACCTTTTAACATCACATATTCAAAAGTCACTTTACGCTTAGAATCTTCTGGGAAATGTTCTTTACAGGCCTTCATTAATTGAGCCAAAGGATATTTACGATTGATAGGCACCAATTCATTGCGCAATTCATCGTTAGGTGCGTGCAGAGAAACCGCTAACGCTACATCGCTGACTCGCGCTAACTCAACCATCTGCGGCACTACACCAGAAGTACTTAAAGTTACTCGTCGCTTAGCCAAGCCATACGCTAAATCATCCATCATTAAAGACATCGCAGAAACGACATTATCGAAATTCAGCAAAGGCTCGCCCATGCCCATCATCACCACATTGGTGATCATCCTATCGTGATGCCCATTATCCGTAGACAAAGCACGTACGGCAAAAAAAACTTGGCCGATGATCTCCCCTACCGTCAAATTACGCGAAAAGCCCTGCGTTGCCGTAGAGCAAAAAGTGCAATTCAACATGCAACCTACTTGCGATGACACGCACAAAGTACCGCGCGTTTTTTCCGGTATGTACACCGTTTCGATGCAATTACCATCTTCCAAACGCAATAACCATTTGTGCGTACCGTCTTTGGCGACTTGATCAAGGGCTGGGGTTAACTGCTTGATTTCAGAAACTAGAGCCAATTTTTGCCGCAATTTCTTACTGAGATTAGACATAGCCTCAAAATCGGTAACACCATATTGATGTACCCATTGCAATAATTGATGCGCACGATAGGAAGGTTCTTTTTGTTCTATAAAGAAAGCTTCCATCGCGGCGCGGTCTAGATCCAGTAAGTTAATTTTTGCAGACATAATTTTTGTTTACCATCAAAATCTTTATTAGACGCATTAAAGTATATCTCTTTTATCCGCTCCCTTACGGTCGCGGCTCGGGACTTTAATTTATAACAACCCAACCTTCAGGGAACGAATAGAGAGAGTAATTACCTTTAACGCGTTATTTCTGCAGCATCAAAAAAGAAAGCGATTTCTCTCGTTGCAGCAGCAGCGGAATCTGAACCATGTACGGCATTTTCATCTATGCTGTCAGCAAAATCGGCGCGAATCGTACCTGGCTCTGCTTTTTTAGGATCGGTTGCACCCATCAATTCACGATTCTTTAGAATAGCATTGGGACCAGCCAACACTAATACTACTACCGGGCCGGAAACCATAAAACGGACTAAATCGCCAAAAAAACCACGTTCTTTGTGTTCAGCATAAAAAGATTCTGCTTCGGATTGGCTCAATTGCTTCATCTTCATAGCCCCGACTTTTAGGCCATTAGCTTCGAATTTGGACAAAATTTGACCGATAACGTTTTTACGAACGGCATCTGGCTTGATAATGGATAATGTTTTTTCTACAGACATGATTTTCCTCATATATTAAAAAATAGCGACAAGGCGGCATTATAGCGAAATGCGCAGGAAAATGCCAACAGAAAAGCTCAAAACTGCTTTAATCGACCTATCGGTCGATAAAATGTCGTGTTTTTTTGCTAGAAACCGTGTCATTCTTGCCCAAGCCCCCCAAAATCTCTTGTTTTGTCTGTTTTTTATACTATAGTTGAAGTTGAGGGGTAAATTATGAACAATAACAACACACATTTTCTGACTTGGCGCCGTAGCGCTGCCAAGGTCGTCGGTAGTCTGATAGTCAGCACGGCTTTACTGCTGTGGACACAACCTGTAGCGGCAGCCAGCCAACGCTATGGTACTAAACTATGTAAAGAGCCCGGCTATACCTGTGTTACCGTCAAACGTGGCCAAAGTTGGACTTCTTTATTCCCAAATAGTTATGATCGTGAGGTCGTGCAACGCTTGAACCGCATGGGTACGCCTATATACAGTGGCATGCGTATTGCCGTTCCAGTTGATTTATCTCACGCCGATTTACTCAGTATTTCTCCGTTCCCAGCAAAAATTGCCTCGCCCGGCCGTAAAACCATTATTGTGGATCCTACCAAGCTAGCATTTGGTGCCTACGATACCAATGGCAATTTAGTACATTGGGGCCCGGTTGCTATGGGACGTGATTATTGTCCCGATCTAAAACGCCGCTGCCACAGTCCTACGGGTACTTTCCACATCTATGCTAAACAAGGCGCGGGCTGTAAATCTAAGATATTTCCTATAGGCAAAGGTGGCGCACCTATGCCTTACTGCATGTTCTTTGATGGGGGCTTTGCTTTGCATGGTTCGAATGAAGTTCCTGGATACAATGCCAGCCATGGTTGTGTGCGTATGCTAACTGAAGACGCAAAATGGTTAAATACACAGTTTGTAAGTGTAGGTAATACAACAGTGATTGTTCGTCCTTATTAGGTCGCCGTCACCTGTTCCAAAGCCTGCAAAATGATTTTTGGATTTTCCTGCCTTGTCCCGCTTAATAGCCGCCGCCACAGGCGGCCTTTAGGCTCTCCTAAAAATAAGCCCAATAAAGGTTTTAACAAAGGATAAAGACGTGAACCGTTAGCCAACTGCTCACTGGCATAATGATAATAACGACGAACGACTTCTGTGCGATTGGGTAAGGGAATACTCGTTGGATATAAGATGCGTTCAGCTTTGGCAATAAGATAAGGATCATGATAGGCCGCGCGCCCTATCATCACACCACTAAACTGCGGCGCCAAACGAACTATGTCTTCCAAGCTTTGCACACCACCGTTCAACACAAAAGATAACGCGGGAAAGTCTCGTTGCAACTGATGTACCGCGTCGTAGTTTAAAGGCGGCACCGTGCGGTTTTCTTTGGGGCTTAAGCCTTCTAACCACGCATTACGCGCATGTATAACAAAGGTATTCACTTTAGCTGCTGCCAGCTTTTCAATTAAAGGATACAGTAATTCGGCTACTTCGGCGCGACCTATGCCTAAGCGTGTTTTAACGGTAACGGGTAAAGCGCTCGCTTCTTGCATGGCTTGGATGCACTCTACGACTAAGTTTGGCTCGGCCATTAAGCAAGCGCCAAAGCGCCCTTCTTGTACTCTAGGACTAGGACAACCTACATTCAAATTCACAGCATCGTAGCCATATTCGGCGGCTATGCGTGTTGCTTGGGCGAGTAACCGTGGGTCGGAACCACCCAATTGCAACACCAGCGGATGTTCCGCCTTATCGAAAGCAAGTAAACGCTCTACATCACCATGCGCCAATGCCATCGCCGTTACCATTTCTGTATACAGCAATACTCGGGGACACAATAGGCGCATCAAATAACGATAGTGCCTATCGGTGTAGTCCATCATTGGTGCTATAGATAATATGGGATCTTCTATGATGATTCTCCGATTAAGGCTGTAAACAAACCGATAATCCAGAACTTTGTCATCCTCGACCAGGCCGCGAGGCCGCAGTCGGGGATCCAGGAAAAACTTGATTTGAAACTGGATCCCCGACTTCGTCGAGGATGACAAAGCTTTGATTCAAATTCAATGTATTGATTCAAATCTCGCATCTTTATTGGCGATCGGTAATACATTTACCCTTCTGTTTTCTTTTTCTTAGGCATGTACAAGTCTGTCACTGTGCCTTCAAAAATTTCTGCTGCCATTGCCACACTTTCAGACAATGTCGGATGCGGATGTATGGTTAAAGCGATATCTTCCACATCGGCGCCCATCTCTATAGCTAAACACAACTCGCTGATCAACTCACCCGCATTAGGCCCTACAATACCAGCACCAATGACTTTATGATTGTCATTATCCACAATCAGTTTTGTTAAACCTTCATCTCGGGCCATACTCAAAGCACGGCCGCTGGCCATCCAGGGGAAAGTAGCGGTACCATAATTCAAACCCTGTGCTTTGGCTTGTTCTTCGGTCACGCCTGTCCAGGCCACTTCGGGATCGGTATAAGCCACTGAAGGAATACAGGTTGGTGTAAAATAATGTTTTAAACCAGAAATCACTTCTGCTGCCACGCGTGCCTCGGCAACCGCTTTGTGTGCCAACATAGGTTGACCGACGATATCGCCTATAGCATAGATATGAGCAACATTGGTTTTCAGTTGTGTATCTACTTCTATAAATCCGCGTTCATTCACTTTAATAGTGGTTTTATCTAAGCCTAAACGATCGCTGTTAGATCGTCGGCCTACTGCCGATAAAATTTGATCAAAGCGCTGTGGCTCACTCGGTGCGCCCTCTCCTTCGAAAGTCACCCATAAACCATCTTTTTTAGCTTCTACTTTTGTGACTTTTGTTTTCAATAGAATTTGTTCATATTGCTTCGCAACAAATTTATGGAAAGGTTTGATTAAATCTCTGTCTGCGCCCGGCATTAAACCATCCATTAATTCCACTACAGTGATCTTACAACCCAAAGCTCTATAGACTGTAGCCATTTCCAAGCCGATGATACCACCGCCTATTACTAACATATTGCCATCGACTTTAGCTAATTCCAAAGCGCCGGTTGAATCGATGATACGGGGATCGTCTGGCAAGAAAGGCAGTTTGACTGGTCTAGAACCCGCAGCAATGATCACGTCATCGAATTGCACCGTTTGCTTGCCTTCGGCAGTAGTAACCGTGATCGTTGTATCATTTTCAAATTGTGCCACACCTTGCAAAATAGTCACATTGCGTTGTTTGGCCAACATTTTTAAACCACCCGTTAAGCGGCCTACGACTTTATCCTTAGCGGCTTTCAAGGTTTGTGTATTCACTTTAGGTGCGGCAAACTCTACACCCCAGGATTTTATATCATGCGCTTCGTCTATAACTTTGGCGCTGTGTAATAAGGCTTTAGAAGGAATACAACCTACGTTTAAGCATACACCACCTATCGCTGCATATTTTTCTATTAATAATACTTTTAACCCTAGATCGGCGGCTCTAAATGCCGCAGTGTAACCACCAGGGCCACTACCAATAACGACCAAAGGAAAATGTAACTTATTTTCTGTACTCATTGCTGTCTCCAATTTATATTTATTTCAAAAGCTAAGCGGAACACCTTCGATATATTCCACCAATTGCTTACAAAAGCGCGCGCCATCGGCGCCATCAATCACGCGGTGATCATAAGACAAGGACAAAGGCAACATTAAACGTGGCACAAAACTGCCTTTATCGTACACCGGTTTATAGCTGGACTTAGATACCCCTAGAATCGCGACATCGGGTGCATTGATGATAGGAGTAAAAGCCGTACCCCCTATGCCGCCCAAACTAGAAATGCTGAATGAACTGCCTTGCAACTCAGGCGTTTTTAAAGCTTTATTCCGTGCGCGTTCACTGATGCTAGCCAGTTCTGCAGCTAATTCCAGCACTGACTTTTTGTCTACATCGCGCACTACTGGCACGACTAAACCATTCGGTGTATCTACGGCCACACCCAAATGTATATATTGTTTCAATACGATAGAAGCACCATCAGCGGACAAAGAAGCATTAAACTGCGGCATCTTTTTCAAAGTCGCCGCAACCGCTTTCATGATAAACACCAAGGGCGTTAACTTAAAGCCTTGTTTTTCGACTTCCGATTTATGCTCGGCCCTAAAGATTTCTAAATTCGTAATGTCAGCTTCGTCGAATTGAGTTACATGCGGAATAGTGACCCAATTGCGATGTAAATTCGCACCCGACAATTTTTTAATCTTGGATAAAGGCTCTATGGTAATAGGACCAAATTGAGCAAAATCAATTTGTGGCGCGGGAGGAAATGCAAAACCACCACCGCCGCCTTGCATACGGGATTGCACATACGCTTTGACGTCTTCTTTTGAAATACGGCCCTTGGGCCCGGTCGCTGGAATTTGTTTTAAATCTAAATCTAATTCGCGCGCCAATCGTCTGACCGCAGGACCAGCGTGCAGATTATCAGCAATAGTGGGTTGTGCCGTTTCTTTAACAGCAGCGGTTATAGGGGCTACTTTCGCTTCTGTTTCTTTTTTATCAGCGGCTTTTTCTTCTTTTGCTGGTTTTTCTACGCTGGCTTCAGTCTTTAACAATAAAATAACACTGCCTTCAGTGACTTTATCATCTACTTTAACACTGACGCTTTCTACCACGCCCGAATAAGGACTAGGCACATCCATACTGGCCTTATCGGATTCTAAAGTGACGATCGGGTCATCTACAGCGATTGTATCGCCTGCCTTCACTAATACTTCAATGACATCAACCGCCTCACTCTGCCCAATGTCCGGAACTTTTACTTCTATTACGTTTGACATCTTAACCTCTTACATAATACATTTTTAATAACACCCATATTGCACGAATTCGAGACTATTACATCCATCCGCGCCCTTTCGGTCGACGCTCGGTTATAAATTAACACTTTACAGGATTTTCTTTATTGGGATTAATTCCTAAATCTTTCATCGCTTTTTGCAATACCGTTATATCGATCGCTTTTTCATCGTATAACGCTTTTAAGCTCGCATAAGCAATCGCGTTGCTATCGACTTCAAAGAACTGGCGCAAAGCACGTCGCGTATCGCTGCGACCAAAGCCATCGGTACCCAATACCGTATAAGCGCGATCGCCCAAATAAGCACGTATGGGTTCGGCATAAGCACGCACATAATCGGTTGCCGCTAAAATAGGGCCTTTGGTAGGCGCTAAGCATTGCGTGACATAAGGCACTTTAGCCGTTGCTTCAGGATGCAAACGATTATCGCGTTCTATAGCCCAAGCTTCTCTATACAATTCATTAAAGCTGGGAGCACTCCACACCTGCGCCTCTACACCATAGTTTTGCAATAGAGCTTTAGCCGCAATCACTTCACGCAGAATAGTGCCGGAGCCTAATAACTGCACTATAGGCTTTTGTGTTGTTTCTACTTTTTCCAAACAATACAAACCACGTATAATGCCCTCGCGTGCGCCGGGAGGCATGGCGGGATGCAGATAGTTTTCATTCATGACTGTGATGTAATAATAAACATCTTCCTTTAAGCCATACATACGATGCAACCCTTCTTCAATAATGACAGCTAATTCATAATGAAAAGTAGGATCGTAACTGATGCAATTCGGTATTAAGGCTGCCATGACATGGCTATGCCCATCTTCGTGTTGTAAGCCTTCACCGGACAAGGTTGTACGGCCCGAGGTAGCGCCTATTAAAAAACCACGCGCTTTTTGATCGCCCGCAGCCCACGCCAAATCGCCAATGCGTTGAAAACCAAACATCGAATAATAAATATAAAAAGGCAACATAGCCAATTGATTAGTATTGTAAGACGTAGCCGCTGCCAACCAGGATGAAAAAGCACCGGCTTCTGTCAGGCCTTCTTCTAAAAGCTGTCCTTTGACATCTTCTTTGTAATACATCAATTCACCAGAATCGACCGGTTTATACAATTGACCTTCTATTGAATAAATACCCAATTGACGGAACAAACCTTCCATACCAAAAGTGCGTGACTCATCGGCAACAATCGGTACAATTCTATCTTTGAGTTTTTTATCTTTTAACAAACTACTTAAAATACGCACAAAAGCCATGGTGGTAGAATATTCTCTATCGTGTCCACCCTGCCAATGCGGCTCCCACAGCGTTGCTTCTGGTAGCGGTAAGCTGCCTTCTGTTAATTTACGTTTAGGAAAATCACCGCCTAGGGTTTTACGTTGTTGTTGCAAATAGTTTAATTCTGCAGAACCTTTAGCAAATTGCATATAAGGCACTTCAGCTAGTTCTTTGTCCTGCAATGGGATCTTAAAACGATCACGCATATAGGTCACATCTTCTACCGCTAATTTTTTCTGGTTATGCGCTGTATTCTGCGCTTGACCCACTGGACCTAAGCCGTAGCCTTTAACACTTTTAGCCAAAATAACTGTAGGTCGACCATTGTTTGCGTCCACTGCTTGTTTATAAGCGGCATAGACTTTTTTGCGATCCAAACCGCCATAGCGCATTTCATACAGTGTTTCATCCGATAAATGCTCAACCATAGCCAATAAACGTGGATCACCACCAAACAACACTTCTCTAACGACCGAGCCATCTTTAGCTTGGCATAACTGATAATCGCCGTCGACCATATCCATCATACGGTGTCGCAATAAACCTTCCGTATCACGGGCAAATAATTCATCCCATTCGGTGCCCCAAATGACTTTAATCACATTAAAGCCTACGCCGCGAAAATGGCTTTCTAATTCTTGGATGATCTTACCATTGCCACGCACCGGTCCGTCTAAACGTTGTAAATTACAGTTGATCACAAAAATAAGATTATCGAGCTGTTCTTTTTGCGCGATATGCAATGCGCCTACCGATTCTGGTTCATCCATTTCGCCATCGCCGCAAAATACCCACACCTTACGGCTGGAGGTATCTTGTAAACCGCGGTTCTGCAAATATTTCAGAAATCGTGCTTGATAGATCGCTTGGATAGGACCTAACCCCATAGATACCGTTGGAAATTGCCAAAAATCCGGCATTAGCCAGGGATGGGGATAAGAAGAAATACCTTCACCGCCTACTTCTTGACGAAAGTTGTCTAGTTTTTTAGCCGACAAACAGCCCATCAAATAAGCAAAGGCGTATATGCCTGGAGACGAGTGGCCCTGCATATAAACGCAATCGCCATGTGAAGCATCGTCTACGCTGCGAAAAAAATGTAACAAACCTACTTCATACAATATGGCTGAAGAAGCAAAGGTTGAAATATGACCATCCACGCCAGGAGCTTTATGCGAAGCACGCACCACCATCGCCATTGCATTCCAGCGTATAAAAGCATCAATACGCTCTTCCAGGGCTAGATCGCCCGGATAAGCAACTTCGTCTTCTGTCGCGATAGTATTGACATAGTCCGTAGTCGTTAAAGGAGCATTCACCCCCAAACGTCGTGCTTTGTCTAATACCCGCGTTAAAATGTAATCGGCACGTTCAACCCCTTCTTCACGAATTAAGGAATCCAGTGCATCTACCCACTCCTGTGTCTCTGTAGGATCAACATCGATTAAATTCTTTTTCATTTACCCTCTGCTTATTATTACCATAGGTGTGTCTTGATGCGCCCACACTGCCAGAGCCGCCACTGCCAACACAATTAACAAAATAATCAACGCGCGCTGATACAAAGCCCATTGTCGTTGCGGCGTATCATGGCCACTTTCTAATGCGGCATGACCGCAAGCTTCTAAATAGGCTTCATTGCCTTTAGGTGCCGTTGTAATTTGATTCCACCATACCTTGAAGGTGCTTTCAAAACGACCCGCCAATACAAAACATAAACCCAATAGGCGTACTGGAATCCAATCTAAGTACGATATCCAAACAACTGCAGCATCACGTATTTGTGGCGCATCTTTAGGGTAATGATGCTCAGACAGCAAACGTGAGAAACGATACAACACCGCTCCCGCTGGCCCCAGCAGTATAAACCAAAATAATACGGCAAACATGCTCGTTTGCGCCTGCCACAATAAACTGCCTGTACTTTTATGAGTAACCACAGCCGCGCCTTCATGACGTGCCGCTTCTTCTACAGTACTCATTTTGCTGCTTTTAGCGGGAGTATGATCGGCTGTTATAGTTGGTGTAACACCCAAGGCATATAATAAAATAGCGGCAGCAAATATAAAAGCCGCAATATTCCACATAAAATAAATCATCATCCATTGCAAAAGCGCAATCACAATCACGGGGGGCAGCAACGCCATCAGCAATCCCAATATCCCTTTACCAAAGGGTGTAGTTCCCAACCATTTTTGATGGTATTCGAAGTATTGGTTTAACCAGCCATAGTTACGCACCCATTTACCCAAAGGGGTAAACCGGTTTAAGGCTAAACAAAGCAAAATCACAATAATAATCATCATAACCATTGTCCTTCTATCGTTAAAAATTCACATCCTTTAATAAAGAAAAAAATTCCTGCCAGTCGAAAAAAGGCCCTGGATCGTCTTTACGTCCAGGTGCTATATCGCTATGCCCGACAATTCTACCGCAATTAATGGCTGGAAAACATCCCTTTAAGGCACTAGTTAGGGCTTGTAATGCCTTATATTGTTCAAAAGTAAAGCGATCGGTGACACAACCCTCTAGTTCTACCCCTATAGAATAGTCATTACACTGTGTGCGGCCGGCAAAAGACGACTCGCCTGCATGCCAGGCGCGTTCATAGACGCTGACAAATTGCGTTATGCCACCCCCTCTATTGATCAAAAAGTGAGCAGAAACGGGGTTGTTTGCTATCGCTTTAAAATAAGGATGTTCTTCTACCGGCAATTGATTACTGAATAATTTTTCGATATAGCCACCACCATATTGACCAGGCGGCAGACTAATACAATGTATGACCAGTAGATCCACCGCGGTCCCCGCAGGACGGCTATTATAATTGGGTGAAGCTAAGATCTGGGTATCGCTAGCCCAACCCGTCTTTAAATCAATCTGCATATCAATCTCGTCGTAGTTTCGTACTAAATGCCAATGGCGATGGGTATTTTAACACGACCCAATAAGAAGCGACTAAGAAGGTTAAGATGGTAGCACTTTGGATTAAATTGGATGCTTCTCTGGAAATGAAGCTACCACTGCGCGCTAGATACGCCAATAATAATGAGAACTCGCTGTTTTGTGCTAAACGGATACCGATTTCCCAGGCGGTGGCTTTAGGCTCACCATTTCTTTTTAATAACAGCGCAAACACGGTTGGTTTTAATACCATCATCGCCACCGCTAAGATCAACGCTGGCAAAAATAGTTGAATACCGTAATGCCAATTAAAACCTGCCCCTATGGAAAAGAAAAACATCACTAAGAAAAAATCACGTAGTGGTTTTAAACTTTCGGCCACATACAAGGCTACGGGGCTTGCAGCAACCACGATACCGGCTATAAACGCACCGACCTCGTAGGATAAATCGAACATCTGTGCCAATTGAGCAAAAGCCAAACACCAGCCCAGCATTAACAAGAAAATATATTCGCGTACATAGTCAAAACGCGCCAATAAAACTCTTAATACATACTTTTCGGCAACATAGCCGCCCACCGTCAATATAGGAAAAGCAATTGCGGCCTTGAGTATCATCGTACTGGAGATATTGCCGCCTTCGCTGACACTTTTTAAAATCAACAATGCAATGATGGCGATAATATCTTGCAATAATAAGATGCCTACCATCACCTCACCCACGTGTTGATGATGTAATACGGTCGTCGGTAATAATTTTAAGCCTATGATGGTGCTCGAAAACATCATCGCAGCGCCTACAATCACAGATTCTGCTATATTCAGACCACTATAATAAGCAATCGCAAAACCCACCACAGCAAATATAAGTGAACTTAACAAAGCCACCCAGGCCATATTGCGGAAGGTTTTTAGAAAATCATCTAAGGATAAATTTAAGCCCATTAAAAAAAGCAGGAAGACAATTCCGACTTCACCCGTTTGTTTGATCAACACGGGATCCGACATCAAGCTCAAGCCCCATGGCCCCAACAACATGCCTAGGCCTATATAAACCATTAATAAGGATTGTCGCGTGTACAAGGCCAGCGTTGCCATCGCCGCCGCACCAGAGAAAATGAGAAAGATTGCAAAAATGACTATGTTGTTGTCCATGGTTTATTTATCTCCGTTCAAAATCTAAACATCACGATCAGATGGACTAATACTTGCTCAACAATTAACACAATTGCGTGTACTTTGCAAATAAGTCATAAGGGAATGTTTTCTGGCTATATTATTTCGACATACCTAGTAACGAAGCGGTGTTAAGAGGATGAAGTCGCGAACTACGGTTAGACTGATCAACATATAGCCTAATCCTTTCATTGTGTTCTTCTTCAACCCGTTGCAATATACCCTCATGCTGCTTATACATTTCTAGAAGTTATGAGTGAACAACGTATCCCGGAGTACTGTTTGCAGCAGCCAAATTTTCTTTCTCTATCGAGATGGCCTTACTTTGGAAAAAAGAACAACTAGGCGCTTTATCCTGAGCAACAAGAGAATTTTCTGGATGATAAGTAGGCTCTTTGGAAAGTTCAACCTCACTTTCACTATCATCACTAGCGCTCAATTGCAAAGCTATCTCTTGCGTATCCGCTTCTACTTGTAGAACATCATCAGATTCACGTTTTAGTCTTTTGTTGTTAAAACTAAAAATTTCCCCCTCAACTGACGCTTTTCTTTTTTTGGTGAGAATATCATCGCTTATGCCACCACTACTGATATATTCTTCTTGGGACTTTAGCTCAGCTCCATATTCAATAAATAGTGCCACAATATTTTCATGCCCATTTTCTGTAGCGCGCGCCAAAGCTTCAGGACAGGGCCCAACTCCTAATTGTAATAAAAACTTCGCAGCAGCTATAGCCCCCCATTCTGCTGCTACTATTAGCGGAGACTCTGCCTCATAGCTCATACGTCTTATGTCAGCTCCAGCTTTAATCAGACATCTCATGACATCGACATATCCATTTCGAGCAGCTCTCATTAGAGGGGAGGGACTAGCCTTATCATCTTCTATCACAGCACCGTTCTCAATCAGAAATTGAACAATCTCTAAGTGTCCATTTCCAGCTGCAAGCGCTAAGGCAGAAATCTCATTATCCCCTTCTAAAAAATCTATTTTAGCTTTTTTCTCAACTAATCGTTTCACAACGTCAAGATGCCCATGTTCAGCAGCCAACATTAAAGCAGAACGCACTTGGGTCAAGTCCTCGAAATAGTCATCATCTACATTATCGTTCCTAAGATTCAGATCAGCGCCGCTATCAATGAGCAGCTCCACCGCATCTAAATATCCCTTTTCAGCAGCTCGCATCAAAGCTGAAAAGCCAAAATTATCTCTTGTATTAATCTTAGTGACATCAGTTAATAATTGCTTTATTTCTAACGTAAAATCATAGTGTTCTCTTTCAGAGGGATTGCTAAGCACGTCATGAGCCGTAGCAAGACGCTTAATCAATTTTAAATAAGCCTCACCAATTTCTGCTTGAGTAGCGTTTGGGGAAACCCCCAGCACTTCATAATGAGTTGCTGCCATTTATTTTACCCTCTACTATTTTATTATAATGAAATATTTTTTATGTTCTAACACTAAAAAAGCCTATATAGAACGAAAAAAATTATAACAATAAGCAAAAAAATATACAACTTTATTTTTGTTGTTTTTTATCAATAAGATATATACCTATTCTACCTCAAGATGCGGGAGCAATACTTTCTGCGAACGCAGTACTAAAACGTTGTCATCCTCGACGCGGCCGCGAGGCCGCAGTCGGGGATCTAGGAAAAACTGGATTCCCGACTTCGTCGAGAATGACAAAGCTTCGATTAAAGTTAAATACGTTTATTCAAATCTCGCATCTTCATTGGCGATGGGTATATATCCTGATTTTCATATAGAATAGCTTTACTTAAAAATCAATCATGTCGTCAACACTCTGCGCACAGCTTGCCGCCAACCTTGATATAAGTGTTCACGTTTGCTGGTCGTCATTTCAGGGTGATACGTTTTTTCTTCATGCCAGAGATCAGCAATGGCTTGTAAATTATCGTAAATGCCCACTTGTAAACCCGCAAGATAAGCCGCACCTAAAGCTGTGGTTTCTATTACCTGTGGTTTTTTGATAGTGCAATGAAGTATATCTGCTAAAAATTGCAATAACCAAGTATTGACCGTCATGCCGCCATCGACGCGTAATTCATGAATTACAGCGCCCTCTAACGTCATCGTTGCCAATAAATCTGCCGTCTGATAACACACTGCTTCTAATGCCGCACGCACAATATGCGCTATACCCGTATGACGTGTTAACCCTACAATGGCGCCACGCGCCCATGGATCCCAATAAGGCGCTCCCAAGCCCGTAAAGGCTGGTACTAAATAGACTCCTCCAGTGTCTTCAATTTGTCTAGCCCAATGTTCCGCATCGTTCGCATTTTCTATAAACTTTAAAGTGTCCTGCAACCATTGCATGCATACCCCTGCAGCAAAAATACTGCCTTCCAAACCATAAGCGCATTGTCCTTTGGCACTATAAGCGACCGTGGTTAACAAGCGATGCTTAGAATAGACCGGTTTATCACCTGTATTGATCAATAAGAAACAACCGGTGCCATAAGTACTTTTGGCCATACCGGGCTCAAAACAAGCCTGCCCTACCAAAGCGGCTTGTTGATCACCCACCATGGCGGCAATAGGCAAAGCCTTGCCTAATAATTCTTTCTCAATAGTCCCAAAATTTGCAGTACTTTCTTTGATTTCAGGCAAGCAATTGCGATCGATGCCAAAGAAAGACAATAATTCTTCATCCCATTGTAAGCTTTGTAAATTCATCAATAAGGTACGGCTGGCATTGGTGACATCGGTGGCATAACTCTTGCCGCCTGTTAAACGCCACAACAAAAAGGTATCGATGGTGCCGAAACGCAAACGCTTTTGTTCTGCTAAAGTGCGTAGTTTTGCATCGTGTTGTAATAACCAATGCATTTTGGTGGCCGAGAAATACGGATCCAACAATAAACCTGTTTTTTGTTGCATCCACGATTCTAAGCCCGCATCTATCCATTGTAGACACAAATCGGCACTGCGTCTGTCTTGCCACACGATCACCGGCGCTAATAATTCACTGGTGACTGCATCCCAAGTCACTAAAGTTTCGCGTTGGTTGGTGATGCCTACGGCGACAATATTATTAATGGCCTCACCTGCACAGACTTCCCTACAAACACTGAGTGTATTGCGCCAAATTTCTTCGCCGTCTTGTTCGACTCGACTTAAGACCTCGTTATCATCATTGATAACACTCGTTTGCTCGTGTATTAACTGCGCTTTTCTTAAAATATTGCCACGGCTATCAAATATAATGGCACGCGTACTGCTAGTACCCTGATCGATGGCAAGAATGGTGTTTGGCATAAGTTGTTCCTTATGATGGCCTAGTGTAAGACTTAGTATTTTTGTTCATATTTATGCTTTAAAACATTCTAGAAGGTTGTTTTTTTACTATATTCTCCGTCAGCTTTAAAAACACTGTTTCTAAAATTAAGCCAAAAAATCATTACTAAGGATATCATCACTAAAGCACTTCTGCTAGCCTTACCTGATAAACAGTTTTCGTTCGTATATAATGAAAGAAGATTCAGTAAAAAAACACCATTTAATCCATAAGATTGAATGTAATAGATCCTACGTCCAAATGCCTCGTATCAATAGAGGCATTTGATTTCTTAAAAACAGCTTTCTTTGAAAGAACTTAAATCTTGCGCTGAAAATTTCTATTGAAAAGTGCAACTACTTGGTTGGTGAATCGGGGTTTCCATTACTTGCATTATCTCAGTTAAGTCTGCCGCTATTTCTTCGCATTTATCCATCTTTTTGGGTAATTTACCTATCTTTAAGTCTATCTGCATACGGCGGGCCGCATGAAAAAAAGAATCCTTTGCATTAGATAATTCCACATTCTTTTCTTCTTCTATATCTTTCAAGAGACCACCACACAATTCATTTTGCTCTTCTTTAAGCTGCGCTAATAGCTTTTGTGCTTCGGCGTATTCAGCACTATCTTTAACATTACCTGCTGGGCGAGCTCCTTCTTGTAAAAGCAATTTTGCTTCATAAAAACGTTGGTGGTTAATCAAATAAAAAAGTGTTGTTTTGCCTGACGCGGATATTACATTATAATCTGTTTTCAGGTTATTCTCTTTTACTGCATCAATAATTATTTTAATATTACACTGTTCAGATATGATATATGCGGCATAGTGCAATACAGCTTTCCCACTTCCATCAAGTGCAGCGAAATCAAATTGCTTTTTAGCAGCATAGGCAACATACTGGCGAAAAATCTGATATTGATAACGTTCTCGATTCCATACTGCAGCTAAATGCATAGGAGTCATTCCCTCCTTATTTGCAATCGTGAAATCAGGATTGTATTGGAACATTATGTCGATTTTTTTATAAAAATCATATACGTGTCCAGAAAATGTCATGCGATGAGCCAAGGTATTACCTTGTTTATCTTGCGTGTTAATTCCGCCATGCTTTCCTATGAATGTTTTGAGTTTTGCTTCAAACTCATCCTCCTCGGCAGAAGCCAAGTCTTTTAAGTCTCTTTCTACCTCTTCTAACTCTGTTTTTTTTCTTGCCGTTCTCTCTTGAAGAGATTCTCTAACTATACTATTGAGATTACCTGTATTTGCAGCCATAATAATTTACCTCGCTATGAAAAATAATAAACCGGAAAATGTATATAATATTATACTTTTTTTGAAAATTCAATTTAAATGGTAGTAAAATAAAAACGCCATTGTATACAATTAACGTAAAATTGTCAAACCACTGCAAGAGTTTTTTTCAAAAAATTGCCAATAAAAACAAGTTTTTTTAATAGCACTATCCGCTTTACTATGATGGCTATATACGCCTATGCTCGTGTATTAACTGCGCTTTTCTTAAAATAAGGCCATTTTTCACTAATTATGTTTCAGCCTTAAAAATACTGAATTTGAAGCTAACCCAAGCAATGACCGCCAATGATATGACCACTATAGCCAGTGGAATTTGGCTAGATTCGCTGGGAATAGCAACCAGTCCCGATAATAGTGCCGATAGCAATATTTGAATGAAACTAAATAATGACGCTGCAGTACCAGCAATATGGGATAAATCCTTTAAAGCAATCGCAACGCTCATGGACCAAATCAAGGCTTGTGCAAAAGTAGCTATCATCATCGGTATAAATATCACATACAAATTAAGCGTAAACAAAACGTTGCCCAATAACATTATAATTCCTGCGATCAGCATTAATGCAATGCCTGCTTTTATCAAGGTATTGCTGTTAAATGTGCGTAGGAAAAACCGCGTAGAACTAGTGGAAGTATAATAAACGGCAGCAATAATAAAGGTGAGCCAACCATAGGCTACTGGGCTATAACCCAGTGTTTTCTGAAACAAAAAAGGCGTCATGGTATTATAGGCTATAATCACACCATAGGCGGCAACGCCTCCTACTAAACAGTACAGGAAACTTTTCATCTTCAGCATCACCAGTATATTCTGAGTCGTTTGCTGACAAAAACTTGTAAATGGAATACTGCGATCTATCTTGTGATGCGTTTCCGGAAGGAAACATAACACACTGATCAGTAATGCCAAGCTACAAATCAATAAAAAAACAAAGTCGGCTCGCCACGAGAAGAAATCTAATAAATGGCCGCCTATAACCGGCGTTACTCCTAAACCAAAGGCAAAACCTGAAGACAAATAGGTTACAGCTCTTACAAAGTCTTTGCCTGTACAGCAATCACGTACAACTGCTCTGCTCAGCACCATGCACGAACCTACGCCTAAGCCTTGAATAATTCTAGATAATAGAAAGCTAATATAGGATTGAGCCAATATGCTCCAAAAGCATGCTGCCGAAAAAATGATGAGCCCTATTACAATAAGCTTCTTTCTGCCAAAACGATCCGACAAGATTCCATAAAACAATTGGGAAAATCCAAAACCAAATAGATAGGCAGTTAGAGTAAATTCTACGGCGGAAGATGTGACCTGCAATTGTTGTGAAATTTGCAAGAAGGCTGAGGTATACAGCACTAAGCCCGCCTGAGTAAAAGCAGCCATTAAGAAACAAAAAAGAATGATGTATTTTGTGGCGATCCGGGCGTTTTTCATGTCTATATCCTATGGCTTGAGCTAATTGAATAATGGTACATATTGTGCTATTATATATCATGACATGTATCAAGTCAATAGGAGCCCCTTACAATATGCATTATAATCCCAATGAAAGTACCTCTGCTTTAACCAAGAAAGTCGCCAGTTTGTTTGTACGCCTATCCAATCAATGCCTTAAAAAACAAGGCATTACTCATGCTTATACGCCTTTTTTGGTGCAATTATGGGATAGAGATGGGCAGACCCAGGCCGAGCTGCATCGTAAGATTGGTATAGAGCAACCCGTGGCGGTTAGAACCCTGGATCGCATGGAAAGAGATCAATTGATTAGGCGGGTGCGTAGCGAAACCGATAGGCGCGAAGTCAAAATCTATTTAACGCCACAAGCACAATTGTTACAGGATGAAGTTATCTCTTGCGCCCTCATGACCAATGAGGTAGCCACCAAGGGTTTAAATAAGCAAGATAAAATTGTTTTGCAGCAGCTGTTAAAAAAGATTGTCGCAAATTTAGAAGGAGCTTTGCAGAGCACTTAAATTTTGACTATTAACCACCGTGAGAGCACCCCAGTTTGGCTGTCGATGGCCGTGGGGCACTATCCGATTCAAAATCGACCATATTCCCGACGTCGGCAATATGGTTATGCGCGCACACTATATATTTGCATATAATTATAATTCTATAATAGATTTGGAATGCACAATCCGGTTTGACATAACTAGGCCATTGGACTACTATATCTATGGGTAATATTGACATCAAAGCAACGCCCGCGTTTGATCGGCTGGCTGAAAAACTAATGAGCAAAGAAGCCTTGGAAGATTTTTTCGTTCACATTGCTCTATATCCCGAGAATGGGGCTGTAATCAGCGGTACTGGTGGTATTCGAAAAATACGATGGGAAAACGGAAAAAATAATCGCGGGAAAAGAGGTGGTGTTAGAATACTGTATCATTATACTGAGGAGCTGCTCATTCTTTTAATGACGGTTTATGGTAAATCAGAAAAAGAAGATATATCAGATCACGAAAAAAACGAGTTTAAACGGGTACTACCCGGATTGATTGAGAAATACAGAGGTGAAATAATATGAAAACCAAAAGTAGCTTAGGAAGTAAAATCCTTGATGCAATTTATGAAGCTTTAGAAACACCTGGTAGTGGTAGATTAGTGCGGCCTAAATTTGACGTCAAGAATCTTAGAAAACAACTCCATTTAACTCAGCGTAAATTTTCAGAGCGATATCATATCAATCTAGAAACCATTCGCAATTGGGAGCAAGAAAAAAGAAACCCTGATTCAGCAGCAATCGCATTACTAACTTGTATAGAAAGGGATCATAAAGTTATTGAGAAACTATTAGCGAGTTCAAATTAAAATAATTTCCGTCATGCCGAATACACCAATGCCCCATCCACATAAGTCGCCATCACAGAGCGGTCATCGCCTAACATCATGAGTACAAATAATTTTTGCTCCAGCGTATCGGTATACGACAAGCGGCGTTTTAACAACGGCGTCGCGCCTTCCAGATTCAATACTACAAAATCGGCTTCTTTACCTGGCATAAAATTACCTAACTTGTCTTCCAAGTTAAGCGCCTTAGCGCCGCCTAAAGTCGCTAAATAAAATCCTCTTAATCCCGTTAACGTCTGTTGCTGCATCTGTAACACTTTGTACGCTTCATTGAGTGTTTGCAATAAAGAAAAACTCGTGCCGGCACCCACATCTGTGCCTAAACCAACAGTCACCTGATTACTCGTCACTTTGGCAAGATTGAATAGGCCACTGCCTAAAAATAAATTAGACGATGGGCAAAAAGCAACGCTGGTTTTAGTTTTAGACATTTCTTGCAACTCAGGTGTGGTCAACCAAACTCCGTGCGCTAACAGCGTATTTGGGCCTAGTAAATTGTAGCGTTGATAAACATCCAAATAATTATCAGTATGGAATAATTGTTTTACCCAAGCTACCTCGGCCTTATTTTCTGAAATATGCGTATGAATATGGACCGTAGGATAACGTTGCTTTAAAGCTTCAATTTGTTCAAATAGTACAGGCGTTGTAGTGGGTGCAAAGCGAAATTCAATAGAATAAATTAACCGTGTTCCGGATTTTTCGTGCCATTTCTTAATAAGATCTTCTGATTGAGCAATAGCGATGGCTGGTTTCTGTATCAAATAGTCAGGAACATTCCTATCGGCCATGTCTAATCCTGTAATAATACGCATATGTTTTTGATCCGCTACCGCAAATAAGGCATCGATAGACTGAGGATAGATCGCAGCAAATATATTGGCCGTTGTAGTGCCATTTCTGAGTAATTCATCTATAAAAAAATTGGCACTATCTTTGGAGTATTGTTGATTCTGCATCTTTTTTTCAAAAGGAAAGGTATACTGGGTCAGCCAATCTAATAGCTGGCCACCATTATCGGCAGCAATCATATCGACTTGTGGATAATGAATGTGGGTATCGATAAAACCGGGAACTATAAGTCCTTTAGGATAACTCACGATTTTAGCTCCGTGCGGAATATCGGTTTTTAGCGTGTTATAATTTCCTGCTTTTTTGACATGCCCATCCTGAACAATCAACAAGCCATCTGGAAAATAATGGTAACTATCTGCCTGAGTACTCTGCCCCGGATCTTTATAGAAATCTAAAACAGCACCACGTACATATAAAACTTCTGCTGTGGCGATTGACAAAAAATTTAAGCTAAATAAACCAATAGCAAGCAATAACTTCTTAATCATAAATTTTCCCTAACACTACAATTGTTTTTCAAAAAAAGCTTTTACTTTCTTTTTTATTTTGCTATGATGTGTGTATGCGTGGTGATTGAATGCCACGCATAAAGAGCGCAACCTTGAGTCGTCGGGATTAATCAGAAAACTCAAAGTTGCTTAACGTTAAGTCGCCCCTCTGGCAAGCTGGCAGCAAGCCAAAGAGGCTAACTTGAACCTTACACAAATAAGGACAAGCTAATGAAAATTATACCGCATTGCCGTCGCTGTTTACAGCGGCCTTCTATTGCCCACCATAAAGTGGATCAAAATATTTACAATCCTCTGCTTTTAGCCCTATCTTGGATTAAAAAGAAACTCTTTTTAGTCTTGGCTGGCTTTAAAATGCAAGATTGTCGTGTATTGAGAGGTTCCATCTTCTTAGTTACGTAGTCTAAGCCTGTACGCTTAAACAATCGTTATAACTAGGAGAGTACAAGTGTGGGACTTTTTTAAACGCGCATTTTGCGTCCCTTATGGTGGGCGTGGTCCACCTAACGCCCATGTTTTATCTTTTTTTATTGCACGTTATTTATCATGGAAAAAAAGGAGAAGCAAAATGCTTATTTTAACAAGACGCATTGGTGAGAATATCATCATAGGGGATAACATTATCATACGAATATTGGATATAAACCACCAAGTAAAATTAGGAATCGAGGCACCGCAAGATATTTCAGTGCATCGAGAAGAAATTTACGAAAAGATCCAGATGGATTTGTTTGATCCTGAAGATTAATATTAATGATTGCAATGACGGTGTTAATGGCCGTCATTGCACAATACAAAATCAAAAGAAGATATCGGATCACAAAAAAAATAGCTAAAGTGAAACAAAAGAATAAGTTTACCAATGGTATTGGCACAGAAAAAATGATAACATAACATATTGTTTTTTAAAGTGAATAAAAAAGAAAATAGAACAAACCAACCAAGTAAAACAGGATGATGTCGCGCGAAAAATTATCTTACTTCGAAATAAGCATGTCATTATAGATAGTGATGTAGCTCAACTCTATGGTGTTGAGACTAAAAGAATTAATGAAGCCGTTAAAAATAATCCAGATAAATTTCCAGAAGGATATCTAATAGAATTGACTGTCAATGAATGGGAGCCGATGAAGTCGAAATTTTCGACTTCGATAAAAGGTGGAAAAATTAAGCCTCCAAAAGCTTTTACGGAAAAAGGATTGTACATGCTAGCAACAATTTTAAAAAGCGAAATAGCAACAAAAACAACGATCTCTATCATTGAAACATTTAGCCAAGTCAAAGAACTTTCAAAAACAATTCGTCAGATTCCGGCGGTTAAAGAAAACACCCCTAAACATCAAGAGGTTATGCGTAAAACCGGTGAATTGATATCTAATTGTACCAGAAGAACTAGATACATCAGAATCAGAAGCTAGCATTGAGCTTAATTTGGCAATTATAAAGTTCAAATATTCACTGAAGAAAAAGAATCCAAAATAATGAATACATTTGCATAATTGTAATATAACATTAAAACATCGCGCGTGTATAGTATTTAGCAATACGTTTTCTGTGACACAAAAAATGCGCGCCCGCAGAGCTTAGAAATGAGCTGTGAGGACCGTGTGCTGCAGGACGCAGCACCCGAGCGTACAGGGATGTATTCACAGCGTGTCCGAACAGCACTTTCTAAGCTCTGCGGGCAATTGCTAGCCTAAAGACTATCATCTGCCTTAAAACTAACCATATTCCCGACGTCGAGAATATGGTCTTTCATAATTATGCGATCACAGAAATGAAGTAATACTAAGCCGCTGCTGTTTCCAACAATTCAATAGACAAACGAAAACCGAGCGCGTGCATAATTGTCTCTAAAGTAATAAATGTAGGATTACCTTTTCCTGAAAGCGCTCTATAGAGATTTTGTCGATTTAGGTGCGTTTTTTTAGCCAACACCGATTACCGCCTTGAGCTTCAGCAACATTGCGTAAAGCCTTCAAAAAAAATTCACTATCCCGATCTTGCTCAAATTCCTCTAGCGCTACTTTTAGATATGCAGCAGCTTCTTCCGGATCACGTAAAGATTCGATTAAATCTTCGCTATAGTCCGCTGTATTTTTTACTAAGAATTCATTTAAATTTTTCATCGCTTTACCTTTATGTTAAATTCTTGCTCATATGGCTTCACCAATTGAATAACTTTGATTTGGCCATTTTTAACGTATATTGCCCTGCCTACTTAATAACTGCACTGACTGAAATAAGTCTTTACACCCAATTTTCAATCTTCAATTCAGGAACACGAGAAAATTCAGCAACATTGTTTGTGACCAAAGTCATATCTACTGAACGCGCATGTGCAGCAATCATTAGGTCTAGCGAACCTATAGGTTTGCCATTTTTTTCAAGATAAGCGCGAATTGGACCATAGTGATAAGATGCTGTATCGTCAAAAGCGAGAATGTCTAACGGCAAAATGAACGCCTCTAAGGCCGCTTGATTTTTTTTAGGGAACTGGCTTTTCTCAACACCATAGGTTAACTCAGAAAGTGTCACAGATGAAATAGCAATATCGCCTACAGCAATAGAATCAAATTTATTGACTATTTCTGGCGGATTTTTCTTAATAATGTAAATGCAGATGTTTGTATCCAACATGTATTTCATTTAAAAATATCTTCCCTATCTTGTTGTGGTGGTTGTTCTCTGCTACTCATAAAGTCTTTTGAAAATTTACTGAGGCTATGAAACAAAGAGTGCCATTTGCTTTCAATAGGGAACAGTACAGTCGCATCCCCTACCTTTTTAATAAAAACTTCTGCACTGTTAAAGCGAAATTCTTTAGGTAGCCGCACGGCCTGGCTTTGGCCATTTTGAAAAATTTTAGCTGTCTTCATGATATCCATCCTTTTTAGTATATATTATTAAGTATATACCCTTAAAAAGTGCTTTGCAACCTTTGGCTTTAGATACCAACACTCGCCCCTTGCGCAGATCCGCTATAATTAGTACTATAGGAGTCCTATTTTAAAGGCCTTGCACAGCGAGGGAATAAAAATGTTAAAAATCAGTAAGTTAACCGATTACAGCACGGTGGTGATGGCTTAGCTAGCCAGGTACTTCATAGGGATGAATAACTTAAAGATTTTATGCAAAATTTAGAAATAAGTTTCTATGACACAAAAAATGCGCGCCCGCAGAGCTTAGAAATGAGTTGTGAGGCCCGTGTGCCGCAGGACACAGCACACGGGCGTAAGGAATATATTTACAGAGTGCCCGAACAGCACTTTCTAAGCTCTGCGGGCAATTGCTGGCCTAAGATGAGGGTCCACTTCTCTGTATGACGACTACTTCATCAGCTGAATCCGTCTTAACATTAGCTGAATCTGCCCTACCATCACTTAACCACTGCAGCATCATACCCGCATTGGTGCTATTGCTAGAGTTTCCTGCCAAATCCCGACTTTCCTTCCGCTCCTCTGGGAACACCAATCCTCTTTCTTTGATATCTGACAAATAACGATCCAAATATCCCAAATAGGTTTGTTCGCTCTCCCCTTGCAACACAGGACGAAAAAAACTCGTGGGAATAGGTGCTTCAAATTTGAGTCTACTCAACAACTCCTCACGAAAATCGGGTTGATCAAATGACTTCCACAACAGATAAGTTTTCTTCATTCGCTCTAGTATTGTTATAAAAGTTGAATTCTTCTGGTGTCTCTGCATCAGCGCATCCAGTCTCATATCCACCCTCTCTTTTGGAGTCAAAGCTCTATGATACTCCCCTTTCATATTTATCACAAACACACACTGTTCATATGCGCACACGTCACCGATGATTCTATTTAACTCAGATAACACTCTTTCAATATAAAGATATATTTGCAAGGAATTAAAATCAACAACGACCAATACCGCTTGAATTGCCTTCGCCCTACCGCTTAGTAATTCCAAATGAAACCTGTGCTCTGCTTTTCGATCTCTTTCTGTATCCGAAATACGGTGGAAATCTGTATCAAGAAAACCAGGTAAATCACACAACATTGTATCACCCTGATCAAAAGAAAAAAGCGCCGGGATATTTGTTCCCAACAAACCTGTATGCATAAATGCATGCGGCTTTGAGGCATCCGCTACTTGCAACCTCTCTAAAAGCTTGCAGCAGCTGGCATACCTATGCCATTCAAGCTTGTGCCCTAATAGCGCGTTAACTAAAGCGCTTTTTCCCGCTCCTTCATACCCTACCACCAATATTAGCGATTGATTACTCGCTTCATTGATCACTGGAAAAATATCCTTAGAAAAACGCGCTGCATACTCTTCACCTCTGATATCGTCTAAAACTTTTCGAGCCTGCGTTCTAAGCACTTCATCCACATTCATACCCTTAGGCGGAAAAGCAATCGGCTTAAGCAACTCTTGAGCGGCTTCCTGAGGCCGCATATTTTCAACTTTAATCACTCCCTCGTTACAGAGCAATGCTATCTTAAACTGGGCCTCAGGGTGATTTTTTCCCTTCTCATCCGTTAGCTTCGTTAATAGATTTAACGCCAATGAATGATTTTGTTGGGCTGCTAAAAATAAATACCTTACCCCCACTTTATAGTCTCTATCAAACTCTTTTTCGTCAGAATATAATGCAGCCACGTCGTCTTCATCTACTTCGTCTTCATTAAGATATAACTGAGCCAACACAAATTGAGCTTCAGGATGATTCTGTTCATTCGCTAAGCCAATTAATCTCGGCTTTGCCTCTTTGTTTTTGTACTTCATCGCTATCTGATACCACCGAACCGCTTCCTGGTAATTTTGCTTTACTCCTTGGCCTAGCTCATACATCAAACCAAGTTCATACTGTAACCAACCGCTGCCCTGCGCTAGTTCAATTAACCGTTTTAATGCTGCATTATCGCCTTGTTGAGCTGCCTTGATCAAGTACCTAATCGCACCAACAGAACCTTTACTCTTAAGATATAACTTGCCTAACACCCATTGTGCTTGCTCTCTATTTTCCTTCTCTACATTTTCACTCTCTGCCAGCCGGATTAAATGCTGCTTAGCCCGCTTCTCTCCAGCCATTATTGCTATTTGATAGAAAGCAGTGGCTGTGGGAACATTCTGTGGAATACCATATCCCTTTTCATTCATCTCACCCAATCGGCACTGAGCATGCCCATAATCCGGCGCTTGCGTTTCTACCTTTAAATATTGCGTGTGCGCTTTGAGAAAATAATCGGCCGCTTTTTTTTCATCTCTAGCAACACCTTCGCCCCCCAAATATAACTCCCCTAAAGCAAACCGCGCATTTTTGCTGGGAAAAAAGAACGCTCCTCCTAATCTTTCCAGCGCATTAAGTGATGCTAGATCTCCTTGCCTTGCTGCTAGCTGATAATATTTAGTGGCTTTAATATAACTTTTTTCTACCTCTTCGCCTTTCTCGTACATCAGCCCTAATATATACTGTGAAGAAATATCTCCCCCGTCTGCTTCTTGTTGCAATCTATCTTCTTTACGCATTTTATTTTACCCTCAACTAATCAAATATTGTTATGAATCGCACAGAATTATAACAGCTTGATTGTTTTTTGCCTACCTCGAGTATGTTCGTGTTAGCTCCCCCTTGCGCAGATCCGCTATAATTAGTACTATAGGGGTCCTATTTTAAAGGCCTTGCACAGCGAGGGAATAAAAATGTTAAAAATCAGTAAGTTAACCGATTACAGCACGGTGGTGATGGCTTATCTCGCCCAATTCCCAGAGAAAATGCACAATGCCAAAGACATTACCGCACAAACGCATATTGCTCTGCCTACGGTCAGCAAGATTTTAAAGGCACTGACTAAAAGCGGTTTGTTGCTGTCGCATCGCGGTGCACATGGCGGTTATAGCCTGGCTAATCAAGCTATGGAGATCACCATTGCCGATATTATTACCGCGATGGAAGGAAAACCAGGCTTAACCGAATGCAGTCATAACAATACGCTCTGTGCCTTGCAACCTACCTGCGCTATTTCCGGTAACTGGCAAACTATCAGCAGTATTGTTTATAAAACCCTAGAAAAAATAAGCTTACAAGACATGGTATTGTTAAAAGGCTCACACCTGCAACACCATTTTAACGGCGAGGAGCACATAAAATGACTAGACCCAATGAAACCATAGAAACCTTATTGCAACAAGATTACGAACACGGTTTTGTCACCGACATAGACGCTGACACGCTGCCACCCGGTCTCAATGAAGATACCATACGCGCTATTTCCGCCAAAAAGAATGAACCCGAATTTATGTTGGCCTGGCGTTTAAAAGCCTATGAATATTGGCGCCATTTAAAAGAACCGCATTGGGCGCATCTTAAATATGGTCCTATAGATTATCAAGCGCTTAGTTACTACTCTGCTCCTAAATTAAAAGAAGGACCCAAGAGTTTAGAGGAAGTCGATCCAAAGCTGATCGAAACCTACAATAAATTAGGTATTCCTTTAAAAGAACAAGAATGGTTGGCAGGCGTAGCCGTCGATGCTGTGTTTGATAGTATCTCGGTAGCGACCACCTTTAAAGATAAATTAAACGAAATGGGCATTATTTTCTGCTCTTTTTCCGATGCAGTGCAAAATCATCCCGACTTAGTACAACAATATCTAGGCAGCGTGGTACCTCACACCGATAACTTCTTTGCCTCTTTAAATGCCGCGGTATTCAGCGATGGTTCTTTTGTTTATATTCCTCCAGGCGTACGCTGCCCTATGGAATTATCCACTTATTTCCGCATCAATGCGCGCTCTACCGGACAATTTGAACGCACGTTGATTATCGCCGACAAAGGCTCCTATGTGAGTTATCTAGAAGGCTGTACTGCACCGCAACGCGACGAAAATCAATTGCACGCTGCAGTGGTAGAACTCATCGCTTTAGACAATGCACAGATCAAATATTCCACCGTACAAAACTGGTATCCAGGCGATGAAAATGGCGTAGGTGGTATCTATAATTTTGTGACCAAACGCGCTGAATGCAGAGGCCACCATTCCAAAATCAGTTGGACTCAAGTGGAAACAGGCTCTGCTATCACGTGGAAATACCCTAGTGTGATATTAAAAGGCGATTACAGTGTAGGTGAATTTTACTCAGTCGCCTTAACCAATCACCATCAACAAGCCGATACCGGCACTAAGATGATACACATAGGGAAACATACTAAAAGCACCATCATTGCCAAAGGTATTTCGGCTGGTTTTGCGCAAAATACCTATCGTGGCTTAGTCAAAGTATTGGCTCATGCCGATGGCGCACACAATTACACACGTTGCGACTCCTTATTAATGGGGCAACATTGTGGCGCGCACACTTTCCCGCATATAGAAAGTAAGAATAGTCGTGCGCGCATTGAACACGAAGCCTCTACGTCTAAGATCAGTGAAGATCAATTGTTTTACTTGGCACAGCGCGGCATAGATACCGAAAATGCCGTGTCGATGATAGTCAACGGCTTTTGTAAGGAAGTGATGAAAACGCTGCCGATGGAATTTGCAGTAGAAGCACGAAAATTATTGGGTTTAAGTTTAGAAGGTTCCATAGGTTAGGAGAAAGTAATGTTAACAATAAAGAATTTAGAAGC
>JAJYCX010000019.1 GCA_021778015.1 Pseudomonadota bacterium | reverse complement strand
GCTGAATCTATAAAGTGTTTTTGAATTCTAATATCACTTTTGTTAAAGATCAAAATACCATATGCGGCTACACCATCGCGCCCAGCACGACCCACTTCTTGATAATACGCAGTAATGGAGCCGGGCACATCGAAATGAATGACAAAACGCAAATCTTGTTTGTCTATCCCCATGCCCAAAGAGTTGGTTGCCGCAATGGCCTTGTAATGGTTCGCGATAAATTCTTGCTGTAATTGTTGTTTTTTATCGGCTGGATAGCCCGCATGATACGCCATCACATTGATCTGCTGCGTTCTTAAAAAACTCGCGACCAATTCCGTATTGTCTCGTGTAGCGCAATAGATAATACCATTGCCTTCTATCTGTTCTAATAACTGTTTCACGAGTGATAGTTTTTCACTGACGTTGTCGGCCGTCATTACCGATAATTGCAGATTATCCCGGCGCATACTATGCCGTTGTACTTCAACCTGACCTTGCTTAAACGCTAATTGTTGTTGAATATCGGCCTCTACTTTTTTATTGGCCGTTGCCGTGATGGCTAGTACATGCACATTAGCATTGATTTCTTCTATCGTATTAATAAAACGTATAATCTGTCTATAGCTAGGGCGAAAATCATGCCCCCAGGTGGAAATACAATGTGCCTCATCAATGACGATAAAGCTAATGGGCAGTTTCACTAAAAATTGAAAATATTGTAAATGGTCCAGCTTTTCTGGAGCGATAAATAATATTTTAAGCTTGCCAGAAACAGCATCTCGCTCTGCAGCGGCATTTTCCGCATCGTTTTGATCGGTATTGATGCTGGCGGCGGCAATATCAAAACGTTCCGTTAACTGGCGAATCTGATCGCGCATCAACGCCAGCAAGGGTGAAATCACCACCGTGATACCGGGCAATAGTGTTGAGGGCAATTGATACAAGAGGGACTTACCATGACCCGTAGGCTGTATACACACCAAACGCTTTTGCTGCAATAAACTGACTATAGCCTCTAACTGCCCTGCCCTGAATTGTTCTAAATGAAAGCGTTGCTGTAGTTGTGTCAGCAACGTTTCGTTTAAATTGGCCGCAGATACTATTTCCATAAACGTCTTGTTTTTTATGTAGATTTGGCTATTGTAATGGAGAATAGGTACCAAGTCAAACTCAAATTAATATTAAATCTATTCTTTAAATAATGCTTCTTAGAGCTAAAAACTATTGTTTTCTTCAGTATAATCTGGCATAATTTATGTACTAATATTAAGTTTAAAGAGGTATTGAAGATATGGCAGCTCCAGCGCATGAACTATTAAAGATCGAAGCGCTTCGGTTAAAAACCGCAAATGATAAATTTATTCAAGATCAATATGACGCAGCCGTAGCAGAAGCCCGCAAAAAAGGTGCGCCTATAAGTCAGTTATTGGCTCTAGAGAGCGCTTTTGAAGCATTAAATACAGAAATAAAACGTCAAGATTATATCAAAAAACTTCCAGTAGCACCTGAAAAAACGGCTAAACTGTATGTTGCCAACCCTAAAGATGAGAGCGCTATAAAAGAAGCCTATCTTCTTTTTGTTCGAGATAACTATAAAGGTACTGATTTAGAAAAGTCTAAACCAGAAGAACACACTTTTAATGATGAAAATGAATTCAAGAAAAGTTCACTCTATAAGAACATACCCGCAGAAACACGGGATAGCATCTCCAAGTTTCCTTGCAAAATAATCTGCCTTAAATTTGCTAATCATGAAGACACTCAGCGATTTATAAAGGATCTAGCAGAAAAGCAAGGTATCAACTTACAAGCAGCGTCACCAACTCTCTCTTCTGCAAGGGGAATGAAACCTTAAGAACTAAGCCCGCCTGTTAATTTTAGGGCGATTTGTGAATCGCCCTCTATGCTTAGACTACTTCAACGCCACTTTACGCTGCAGACGTTCTTTCAACTTCGTAATACGCGCCTTGGTCTTATCATTCGCCACAGCTTTTTGCAATGCTTTTTGCTCTACTACCAATACTACCATTTTCTTGCCTCGAGTAATGCCGGTATATAATAGATTGCGTACCAATAAATTATAATGTTGCATCGCTAAGGGGATCACTACGATGGGAAACTCACAACCCTGACTCTTGTGTATGCTAATGGCGTATGCCAAGTTGATTTGGTCTAATTCGCTTATATCATATTGCACACTGCGTCCATCAAACAATATCTGTACCGTTTGTGCTTCCATATCAATGTTTTCTATCCAGCCTATATCGCCGTTAAAAACCGCTTTTTCGTAATCATTAACACTTTGAATGACCTTATCACCTACTGCATAAATAGTCCCTAAGCGATTTATTTTGACGCGTGCGTCGCCATTCAAGCGTTTTTGCAGTTCATTGTTTAGAGTCAGAGTCCCTAGAGTACCGCGATTCATAGGCGATAATACTTGTATATCTTGAATGGCGGAGCATTGATGATACCGTGGCAACCGCTCTACCACTAGGTTTATCACCGTTTCAAAGATAGCTTCTGGACTTTGTTCTGCAATCACATAAAAATCGGCTTCTTTTAAGCCATGCGCCACAGGCAAAATGCCTTGGTTAATCCGGTGTGCATTTAAAATAATCTGTGAATGCGCCACTTGTCTAAAGATTTCCGTTAAATGCACGGTAGCGATCGTTTCTGAAGCAATAAAATCCGCTAATACAGCACCAGGCCCCACCGAAGGCAATTGATCACTATCGCCCACCCAAATCACTGCTGCCGCTGTAGGAATGGCTTTTAACAATTGATACATCAGCGTTATGTCGATCATCGAGCTTTCATCGATGATAAACACATCGGCCTGTAATGGTTCTTCTTGATTAAACTTAGCCGCACGGGCAATAGGATCGATTTCTAATAAGCGATGTATCGTTTGTGCCGGGAAACCCGTTGTTTCCATCATACGTTTGGCAGCGCGCCCAGTAGGAGCGCATAAATTAACCGTTAAACGCGCTTTGTGAAATAGTTTTAATAAAGAATTCACTAAAGTCGTTTTACCCACCCCTGGGCCACCGGTGATGATCGATAATTTATGTTGTAAAACTTCTAGTAAAGCCTCTGCTTGCGAATCCGATAAACGAATGTGTATTTGTTTGTCTAACCAAGAAACGCTGTTCTTATCACTATTCCCTTGCCATGGACATTCGCCTTCTTGTAAGCGTGCAATTTCTCTAGCCACGCCTGCTTCGGCCCAATATAAGGCGCGCGGATAAACACAAGCCACTTCATCGACCAATTCCGCCACCCAGTGGCCATCGATGATACCTTGTTCTAAAGCCTGAGTGAGTATATCGTCGTTTAATGACAATAATTCTGCTGTAGCGGCCAACAAAGCTACACGCGGATAAGTACAATGCCCTTCCTGACAAAGCGTTTGTAATACATGATCGATACCTGCAATAGCACGTTCCACAGAATGTGGCGCAAAACCTAATTTTAAGGCCAGATCATCCGCGGTCTTAAAACCTATGCCATCCACATCAAAGGCCAAGGCATAGGGATTGGTTTTGATTTTAGCTATGGTACTCGCGCCGTATGTTTTATAGACGCGCATAGCTTTGGCTAAACCCACACCATGATCTTGTAAGAATAGAACGGCTTCGCGCGCCATTTTTTGATCTTCCCAAGAGTCCATCACCATTTGTAAACGTTGCTTGCCAAATTGCGGGATCTTAAGCAGTTCTTTAGGGCTGTGCTCGATTATTTCAAAAACGCGCGTACCAAATTTAGCCACCATTTTCTTCGCAAAATGAGCGCCTATGCCGCGCAGTAAACCCGAGCCTAAATAGCGCTCTATGCCAGCCAAAGTATCGGGTAAAATCACTTCTATGGCACTGACTTTAAGTTGTTTGCCGTATTTGCGATCGTTGACCCATTGTCCGCGACAATGTACATATTCACCTTCGCTTAAAGCACCTAATTCGCCGACGATGGTGACTCTGTCGCTGTCATTTTTAACCTTGATTTTAATAATAGAATAACCGTTTTCAGGGTTAAAAAAGGTAATGCGTTCTATGACTCCGGAAATTTGCTCTTCTGTATCTTGATTAGGATGAGACAATTCATTCATTATTTGGTTCCAACATGATGCCATTGTCTTCTGCTTTATAATTGGCTTCCCAATGCCACATGCCAAATTGCGTATGGCGATCGTAGATATCTCTGTGTTCTACTTTTTTTAGATATCTTGCTAAGCGCAATGAAAAGGGTAAACCCAATACTTCTATGGCTACTTTAATCAACCACATGGTGAGTGCCATAATAATTAAAGCTTCCGTGGGCATTAAGCCATAAAAAGCAAGGCTGGTAAAGACCGTTGTATCCACAGCAGAAGCAAATAGCGTGGACGAAACAAAGCGCGCCGCCATATGTCTACCCTGCCAGCGTAATTTTAGTTTTGCTAAGATATAGGCATTCAGAGGTTCTGCACAGAAATAGCTGATGATAGAAGCGATGATAACGCGCCATTCGAACGTCATTAAGGTATCGAATTCGCTATTATAAGGTGCAACATCTGGGCTAGGTAAATGCGTCACTAAAGATCCATATCCTAAAAACAATAAATTAAATAAAAATCCACACCAAATGGCACGTCGCGCTTCTTTATAGCCATAGACTTCGGTGATGGTGTCAGAAATGATGAAGGACAAAGGGAAAATCAAGGTGCCCGCGTCGGTCATGAATGGCCCTATTTGTATCATCCGAATATCAAACCAATTAGCCAGCAAAATAGTGACCGTATAAGTCATAACCAAAAACCATAAGACTTTAGTACCATGCGAGACTATGGTTTTTGATTCGGTCATTTTGATAATCTCCTGTCATAATAACTTCCAGAGCGGAACATTATAGCTCTTCGCTGGCCTGGTCCTGACAACGGTGATATCCCGTCGTGCTTATATGACTGGTTCAGCGACTAGGGCTCCTGTCACGTGACACCCAGCCATTCCTATTGCGCTTTGTGGCAAGTGAATTCATATCTATCTGTGCTATCAGAGTAACGGCCGGATCTATAACGTTGTCATTCTCGATACCCGGAGTACCGAGTACAGGCTCCGATCGGGAATCCAGTTTCGATTCAAGTTTTTTCTGGATCCCCGACTGCGGCCTCGCGGCCTGGTCGAGGATGACAAATGCGCGGGGGCCAAGCCTAAAGTTATCGTTATTAATAATGACTTTGGGCTCACACGTTGAAATCTTGCATCTTCATGTATAATGGGTATCTATACGTTACGCTTGAAGCTAGACACATAATATCCGATCCATCCTTAAGCTTGCAAATTCACCTGGATAAATCTATTCTTGTTCAATAATGACCTAAGGAGCTCCTCTGTGTTCAAATATAAATCACTAACCCCTGAAGTGTTACGCATTGTGCGCGATAAAGGCACAGAGCCGCCTTTTACCAGTGATTATGTCAATCCATTGCAACATGGCACTTATTTATGCCGCGCTTGCGGGAAACCCCTCTTTCGTGCTGACTCTCAATTTGACAGCCATTGCGGCTGGCCCAGTTTTGACGACGAATTACCAGGGCGTGTACTACGCGAAGCCGATGCCGATGGCCGTCGCACTGAAATTCTATGCCAAAATTGCCTAGCCCATTTAGGCCATGTCTTTGGCGGCGAACATTTAACAGCAAATAATCTACGCCATTGCGTCAACGGTTTAGCGATAGAATTTATTGCCAATGAAAAAGTTTTGGAAACAGAAGAAATCATCGTTGCCGCCGGTTGTTTTTGGGGCGTGCAATATTATTTAGAGCGTTTACCCGGCGTACTCAAAACCGAAGTAGGTTATAGCGGCGGCTCTTTAGAGCATCCCTCTTACGATGCTGTCTGCGGTCAAAAAACGGGGCACTATGAAGCGCTGCGCATTGTATTTGATAGCGATAAAACCGATTTAACCACAATCATCCAATACTTTTTTGAAATTCATGACCCTACTCAAAAAAATGGTCAAGGTCCAGACCTAGGCCCACAATATTTGAGCGCTGTTTTTTATTATGATGATAAACAAAAACGCTGTGTACAAGCTGTCATGGATGAATTACGTGCCATGGATTATGACCTCAGTACGCGACTATTACCCGTTAGTACTTTTTGGCCAGCAGAGGATTATCATCAACATTATTATCAACGTAAAGATGCAATACCTTATTGCCATCGTCATGTTGCCCGCTTTAAAAAATAGGAATCCTACGCAATGAAGAATGACACTGTTATATTACCGCTATTTAGTACCATTCAACCGGATGATATTGTCCCGCAAGTTAAAGCTTTTATAGAAACCGCTAACAAAATCATTGCTGAAATTTGCAAAACGTCTACACCGAGTTGGGACACAGTACTACAACCCTTAGAAGATTTATCCGCCAAAGAAGCGATATTGTGGGGACCTATACGACATTTAAATAATGTTGCCAGTACCCCTGAATTACGCGCCGCTTACGATGCAGCGTTACCTTTGTGGACAGAATATCATAATGCCATAGGCCAAAATGCTGCCTTGTGTAAGGTCATCACACAGATTAAAGAAAGTCCTGCTTTTAAAACCTTGAATAAGGCACAACAAACTGTCATCAATCATGAATTGCGAGACTTTCATTTGTCTGGCGTCGATTTAGACGACGAGAAAAAAGAGCGTTATCGCGATATTAGCGAACAACTCGCTACTCTTGCTTCAAAATTTGGCGCCAATGTATTAGATGCTACTAAAGCTTATACCCGGGCACTGCATAATGAAGAAGAATTATCAGGTTTACCTGCATGGCTAATAGAAGAAACCAAAAAGAAAAAACAAAAGTTTCCCGTATTAACATTGGCAACTCCTATCTACAGTGCCGTGATGCAATTTGCTGATCATAGACCACTAAGAGAAGATATGTATGTGGCTTATGTAACTCGAGCCTCCGAGGTGGGTCCATTTGCTGAGCAATGGGATAATGGTCCTATTATGCGCAAAATCTTAAAGTTAAGAAATGAATTGGCCCAACTGCTTTCATTTAAAAACTATGCTGAATTATCTTTAGCCACCAAAATGGCGCCCTCTACAATAGAAGTACTGAATTTTTTAAACGAGCTAGCGGAACAAGCTGCTCCCATTGCCAAAAAAGAAATGGCCGAATTAAAAGCATTTGCAAAAGAACAAAGTGGTTTATCCAAACTACAGCCTTGGGATAGAGCTTATTATAGTGAGAAGTTACAGCAACAAAAATATGCTTTCAGTAGCGAAGAGTTACGGTCTTATTTTCCTTTGCCAAAAGTGTTAGGCGGATTATTTGAACTCTTAGGAAAACTGTTTTCTATAGAATTATTGCCACAAGAAGACTTTGATCGTTGGCATGAAGATGCGCTACTGTATAAAGTACAAAATAAAGAAGGTCATGTGCATGGTTATCTTTATTTAGATTTATATGCTCGTCCTGGTAAGCAACAAGGCGCTTGGGCAGATGAATGCATACCTCGTTATCGTGATGCGAAGGGTACCTTACACTTACCCGTTACTTTTGTGGCTTGCAATTTTAGTCGTCCTGGTAGTGATACACCATCTTTGCTTACACACAATGACGTTATGACCTTGTTCCATGAATTTGGCCATGCCTTACATTATTTGTTAACCGAGATTGATGTGCCCAGTGTTGCAGGTACCAATGGCGTAGCCTGGGATGCGGTCGAATTTCCTAGCCAATTAATGGAAAATTGGTGTTGGTCTGAAACCGTATTAACAGCACTTTCTGGGCATTACCAAACAGGAAAAACATTGCCCAAAGCTTTATATGAGAAATTATTAGCCTCTAAATATTATCATTGTGGCCTTGATTTTGTACGACAATTGGAATTTGCTTTATTCGATTTTCGCATTCATTTGCAGTACAACGGTCAAAATCCAAAATGGATACAAACTACTTTAGATGCAGTCAGAAAACAAGTTTCGGCTACCCCTACTCCTAGCTATAACCGCTTTCAAAATAGCTTTACCCATATTTTTGATGGTGGTTATGATGCAGGTTATTATAGTTACAAATGGGCTGAAGTGTTATCTGCCGATGCCTTCCAACGTTTTGAACAAGAAGGTTTATACAATACTGCACTAGGGCAGGAATTTAAAGATAAGATCTTAAGCCGCGGCGGCTCGGAAGACGCCATGGATTTGTTTGTATCCTTTATGGGACGCAAACCAAAGATCGATGCGTTGTTGGTATCGTCAGGGATTAAGGATTAAACCCCTACAAAACCTGGCCACCATCGACTTCGAGCACTTTACCGGTGATCCAATTGGCTTCTTCGGACGCTAAAAATAATGCCATATTGACTATATCTCTAGGCTGACCCGCTCTGCCCAATGGAATACGACTCAAAAGAGTAGCCCATTGTTGTGGATTTTCAGCCTCGGTGGTTTCATTCATGCCCGCCGCAATCAGACCCGGAGCAATGGTATTTACCCGTATAGAATGAGGCGCTAAATCAAGGGCTGCATTTTGAGTCCATTTATTCATGCCTGCCTTCGATGCAGCATAGGCAATTCCTCTAGGTAGAGTCGTAGTAGAAGCAATAGTCGAAATATTGATTATACACCCAGCTATATTTTGCTCTATCATATTCTTAGCACACAGTTGTGATAAATATAATGGCGCAACGCTATTGGTTTGAAAAGCTTGTAGCATTCTTTCAGGGGTTAAATCCAATATTCTTTCACGACAGGACATCCCTGCATTATTAATTAAAATATCCACTCGCCCCAATTCGGAAATTGCTTTTTCAGCAAAAGCGGCAATGTTTTCCATCTGTAAAAAGTCAGCATAAAATGCAGTCGCTTTACGTCCTGTTTTCTCAATTGCCTTGACCGTTTCTTTGGCCCCAGCTTCATCATTGCGATAGCTAATCAGTACATCAGCCCCTTCCGTGGCAAAAGCTATTGCCATTTCACGACCCATACCACGATTTGCACCTGTAACAATTACTTTTTTGTTTAAGAATTTCATGTTATATACTCCACTTGATTTTTATTAATAGACACCCAAACTACTTTTAAATCTTTGTGCACCACCGCCGCGGCTAAATAGTCATCTGTTAGTATATGGCTATGAATTTGCCAATCGTATACATTAAAGGAAGCCGCATTGCAGGCTAATATAGTCGATACTGTTTCATCATCTACACTGACTTCACAGGCTTGTAAGGATAAACTTAATCCTGAACCTATGGTTTTTAATAAAGCTTCTTTGCGCGTCCATACATTAAAAAAAGCACGTTGTTGTGCTATGCCACTTAAAGCCTGAATTTGTTTAGCTTCATTTACCGTGAAAAAACGCGCGGCTATAGAATCAACTTCTATAGTACGCGTCATATGTTCTACATCTACTCCTAATGGGTGATGATACCCTATGCCTATTAAAACACGATCGTCGCTATGCGATACATTAAATTGCACTGTGGTATCTTCAATAAGAGGTTTGCCCTGTGGTCCATACTGAAATATGATATCTACTGCGGGTTTATTTAAATAGGCTGATAATAGATACCGTAATAAACCGCGCGCAACAATAAAGCGTGTTCTATCCCGTTCAAAATGATACCGTGCCGCGCGTTGTTGCTCTTCTTGATTTAATACCGTATATAGTTTGGCTAATAGATCTTCTGCTACTGGCAGTGTTTGCACATACAGATAGATCTCATCATGGTTAGCAACAGGAATATTCAATGGTTCAATAGAATACATAGTTTAGCCTTCTATAGCATGTGTAGCGACTAAGTGATGATAACTGTCTACACGCTGCGCGTTGATCTCTCCTTTTTTAACGGCTTCTTGCAAGGCACAGCCGGGCTCATGTTTGTGTTCACAATTGCGAAACTTACAGCGGCCTTCATAGGGTTTAAAGTCAATAAACCCCCGCAAAATATCATGACGCGTCATGGACCATAGGTTAAAACGCCGTACGCCCGGAGAATCTATAAAATCACCCCCACCGCTGAAATGATATAACCTAGATGCAGTCGTGGTGTGTTTGCCCAGTTCACTCATTTCTGAAATCTTGCCTATCGCTAAGGTTTCTTCCGGGATCAACGCTTGAATCAGAGAAGATTTTCCCACCCCGGATTGGCCGACGAATATACTGGTGCGATCCACTAAGTGATGGCTTAGTGCCTTCAATCCTTCATTTTTAGCAATCGAAGTAAAGATAACTGGATAGCCTATTTCTTCATAGAGAGCGCACAGTTCAGTTACTTTGTGATTATCTAAATCGATTTTATTACACACTATAATCGGTGTTAATTTTAACGCCGCGGCTGCGACCAAGTAGCGATCGACTATTTCCATACTAGGCTCTGGTTTTAGTGCGATCACAATCACAATTTGATCTACATTGGCCGCCAGGGGTTTTAATTCATGATTCGCATCTAAACGATTGATGACTGTATGCCGTGGCTGTAACGCCGTAATAACCCCTATTTCGGCATTGATGGTATGAAAAATCACCCTATCACCTGCAACTGGGGATTCTAGGTTTTGTCGCAATGAACACAAGAATAATTGTTCATGTTCATTTTCTACCCAGGCCTTGGCCCCATGACGGACAATGACGATACCCTCTAGCGCCGCTTTGAGCTGGCCGGCCTCAAGTAAACGGTTATCGTGTTGTTCGGCGATACGGCGCTGCTGTTGCTGGGTCAATTTACGTTTTGTCATAAACCTAGATACTGATGGAATGATGCCAATATTGTAGCATAATCTTGAATTTAATAGGCAGCAGAAGCTTTGGACTTATCCTCCGCGCATTTGTCATCCTCGACCAGGCGGCGAGGCCGCAGTCGGGGATGACAATGTGTAGGATTCTCAACTACGGTGAGACAACGTTGATCTAGCCCTTATCTCAAAAGTGCAGATGAACATGAATTCACTCAATACAAAGTGCAATAGTTATGGCAGGGTGTTCCGGTGAGGGAGTCCTCGTCGCGCGCAGGCACGAGCACGACGAGGTATCACCGGGACAGGACCCGGCCAGCTAGGAACTATAATATTGAGCCCTGGATCTATATAGACAATCTAAGCTCTGTAATATAGAGTATGCACCATAAACTTAGGATATTAACATCATGAAAACATACCTAGTCGGCGGAGCCGTACGTGATAAATTATTGGGCCGTCCTGTGCATGAAAAAGATTGGGTTGTAGTTGGCAGCTCGCCCGAAGAAATGATAACGCTAGGCTTTACGCCAGTAGGCAAGGCTTTTCCCGTGTTTTTACATCCTAAAACCAAAGAAGAATATGCTTTGGCACGCACCGAACGTAAAACAGGCCCTGGATATCATGGTTTTACCTTTCATACGGCAAAAGACGTAACCTTGAAAGACGATTTGGCGCGCCGTGATCTAACTATCAATGCATTAGCCGAAGATGAAAATGGCCAAGTCATCGATTATTACGGCGGTTTAGACGACTTAAAACAAAAGCGTTTGCGCCATATCACCCCCGCTTTTAGCGAAGATCCCGTGCGCGTATTACGTGTTGCGCGTTTTGCCGCACGTTATGCAGAATTGGGTTTTACGGTAGCGCCAGAAACCTTAGAGTTAATGTATCAAATGGGTTTGCAAAAAGAGTTATCTTATTTGGTTGCTGAGCGCGTTTGGGCTGAGTGGGAAAAAGCTCTAACCGAAGCTACTCCCAGCGTATTTTTTAAAGTATTGCAACAGGCAAAAGTACTAGAATTTATTTTTCCTAGTATTGAAACAATGTTAACTGAAACGGTATTAAAGAAACTAGATGCAGTTTCGGCAACAGAAAAAGATTCTACTCTGCGTTTTGCTGTTTTTATTCATCATCTATTGTCAGAAAAAACGTTTACCGCGGATCTGGATCATTTAATTAAAAGTTATAAAATCCCCAATCATTATTACGACACCGCTTTAGGGTTGCATCAAGCTTTGCCTTATTATCTAAAAACAGACTTCGACGATGTAGCCACTCTTTTAAATTTCTACGAAGCTCTAGACGCGCATCGTCGTTACACCCGCGCTGTGATGTTATTAAAAGCGTGTACTCTTGTTGTAGACAATGCCCAGCTAGAACGCTTACAAAAAGCTTTCCAGTATTTACATGACTTAAAATTAACTATTCCTTCAGAACTACAAGGCCCCGCCATTGCCGCTCATTTACACCTACAGCGTTTAGCGGCTTTGCAGCAACGGTTTGACAGCCATTTATTGTGATGCTATAGTTAAATTTATGAAGACTATAATGCTCTCTACAACCTATCAATACTATTATGGCCCCCCAAGGCCAATATCTTAACTTTTCCAAAATTTTTGTTCATTTTTAGCCCATTAGAAGGGCCTTAGATAAGTAGTCTTTTAGAGAGTATTATTATTATGACAGTATACACCGCAAAACCAACCGACGCCCAGGGCTTCATACACTACGCCCAGGCCGAAAATCATACCTGGGAAACCTTATTTAACCGTCAAATGACTATTATGAACGATTATGCTTGTCAGGCACATATTGATGGTATAGATAAATTGGGTCTAACGGCGGACGCCATTCCCCAAATTCCCACACTATCCAAACGCCTTATGGCAGCAACCGGCTGGAAGACACAAGCCGTACCAGCACTTATCACTGATCAAAAATTTTTTACTCTATTAAGCGAGCGCATTTTCCCCGTCGCAACCTTTATTCGTATTCCAGAAGAATTGGATTACCTGCCAGAGCCCGATATCTTCCACGAAATTTTCGGCCATTGCCCCATGTTAACGCAGCCATTATTGGCCGATTTTGTAGCGGCCTACGGGCAGTATGCCTTAGAAGCCCCCCCCAAACATCTAAAATACTTGGGACGCTTATTTTGGTTTACCATTGAATTTGGCTTGATACAAACCACCAAAGGCTTACAAGTTTACGGCGGTGGCATCCTATCGTCTTACAAAGAAACCCTATATTCGATCGATGATACTTTTCCAGAGCGTAAGCCCTTCGATTTATTAGAAGCACTGCGCACCGATTATCGCATTGATAAAATGCAGGGTATGTACTTTGTGATTCAAAGTTTTGAACAATTATTTGAATTATTACAAGGAGATACCTTGCAACAGGCCTTGGAGCAAGCTTGCAGTTTGCCGGATATCCCCATGCGGTATAAGAAGTAGCGAGCTTGCGTTAGAGCCACTTTTCTGGCACCATTGACTAATAATTATATTACCGGACAATAGGAACAAATGCATCCTTATCTCAATATTGCCATTAAAGCCGCTCGTAAAGCAGGCGAAGCCATAGTCCGTGCCCAGCAGGATTTAAACAAGCTGCATATACAAGAAAAATCGCCGCACGATTTTGTGAGTAATATTGATCAAAAAGCAGAGCTTATCATCCGCGATACCATTCAATACGCTTACCCTACTCACAGTATCTCAGGAGAAGAAGGCGGCGGGCAAGAAAATGAAGATGCAGAAACTTGGTGGGTAATCGATCCCATCGATGGCACGCAGAATTTTATCAAAGGCTTACCTTTTTTTGCCGTTTCCATCGCTATTAAGGAACAAGGTAAATTAAGCCACGCAGTCGTTTACGACCCTATGCGCCAAGAATTGTTCACCGCCAGCCGCGGTAAGGGTGCTTTCCTAGACAATCGTATTCGCGTCAGCGATAAACGTGGTTTAAACGGCGCTCTAATGGGCACTGGTTTTCCTAACCCGCGTACAGATGGCTGGAATCAATCACAAGCTACATTGAATACCCTCTTTAACCAAATAGCCGATATACGCTGTCTAGGTTCGGCCGCTTTGGCCTTAGCCTATGTGGCCTGCGGTCGCTTAGATGGTTATTGGGAAGCGGGTTTGAAAGAATGGGACATCGCTGCGGGCGCTCTATTGGTGAAAGAAGCCGGCGGATTAGTCACCGATTTCCAAGGTGTAGAAAACTATTTGAGCTCAGGCGATATAGTTGCAGGCCCAGCTAAAGTGTTGAAAGAATTGTTGCCGTTATTGGGGTAACATTAGTATTAGATATCATATCAGTATCTATCAGGCGTAAGCGGCATTGTCGTGAAGATGCTCAAAATCAATCCTTTTAAGTTTGGGCTGTTTAGCAGTCCATAAATCATAATGCGCTTGCATCATCAACCAACTTTCAGCGCTTATTCCCAAGACTGCTTCTAACCTATAGGCCATATCAACAGAAACTGAGCTCTGTTTTTTTATAAGACGGCTGCCTTGATGAATACAATAGATTTAAATCGGAGCTTTGTCATCCTCGACAAAGTCGGGGATCCAGCACATTGTCATCCTCGACCGAAGGTCGGGGATCCAGGATCATATAGGCTTTTCTCTGGATCCCCGACTGCGGCCTCGCGGCCGCGTCGAGGATGACAACGTTTTAGTACTGTGTTCATAGGAAGTACTGTTCTCGCATCTTGACATAGAATGGGTATATACCCGTCGCCAATGAAAATGCGCAATCTTGATGAATACTATAGATTTAAATTGGAGCTTTGTCATCCTCGACCGAAGGTCGGGGATCCAGGATCATATAGGCTTTTCTCTGGATCCCCGACTGCGGCCTCGCGGCCGTGTCGAGGATGACAACGTTTTAGTACTGTGTTCGTAGAAAGTATTGCTCTCGCATCTTGAAATGCAGTATAGCGCATCATATAACTAAAATAGTGCCACTTTATCAGCATCGTGCGGTGCAATGCTCACCACTTCTAGTTTGAATTTGAGCTTTTGCCCACACAAAGGATGATTGAAGTCCACGGTAACAGTGTCTTCATCAAAATCGCGCACGACTCCAGGCAATGCGCTGCCATTCATCTGGCTAAATTCAATGATCAAACCTTTGCGTAAAGTTAAATTCTCTGCGAATTGACTGCGTGGCATCCGATGTATATTGGCTGGATGCGGTAGACCAAAAGCATCTTTAGACTCTAATATAAATTCTTTTTTATCGCCTTCTTTTAGCCCTAGAATATTCGCTTCAAAAGCTGCTGATAGATCATCACAGCCCAAGCGTAACACCATAGGTTTACGATTAACGCGCGTGCTATCGGCCACTGAACCATCCATGAGCTCTATGGTCATGTGAGCCCATACTTCGCTATTCGCTTCTATAATTTTATTTTGCACGTTTGAAAAATACCTCTTCGAGTAGCCACATAATGACAGCTGTTACTACAAAACTATCGGCTAAGTTAAACGTAGGCCAATACCATTGTTGGTAATGCCATTGAATTAAATCCACCACATACCCAAAGCGTATGCGATCGCAGAGATTACCCAAAGCCCCCGCTAATAGAAAAGACAGCGCCACGCTATTCCATTTATGTTGTCTGGGTGTGGCCATCAATAACACGATGACTACTACACTGACGATAGCGGCAATCCCCGAGAAAAACCACATTTGCCAACCACCAGCATTGCTTAGAAAACTAAATGCGGCTCCAGGGTTATAGGCTAAGGTCCAACTAAAAAAAGAGGTGATCACATAAGTTTCATATAAAGAAAAGTGGCCCATTGTCCATATTTTTGAAGCTTGATCGGCCAAGAAAGCAGCAATGGATAACAGTATCCACGGATTAAAAGCGAATTTCTTAGGCATAATGACGCGTCTCCCCGGCTCCATCAATATTGTCTACACAACGTTGGCAAATTTCAGGATGAGCCTCGACTACACCTACATCCTCACGTCTATGCCAACAGCGCGCACATTTAGGTGCTTCCATTTTTTCTACCGTAATCTGACATAAGCCAGGGATACTGCCATCGGCCCATAAGGTACTATCTGCAGGCGCTGCTTGCACGGCCGCCGCAGAAGTAATGAGCACAAAACGCAGCTCGTCTTTGAATGTCGTTAACATGTCATATAAAAGCGCGCTAGCGGTAATGGTCACTTTTGCTTCTAAGCCTGAACCGATCACCCCTTCAGTACGTGCTGCTTCCAAGACTTTATTCACCTCATCGCGCACGCGCATAACTGTTTCAAAATACGCTGCATTCATAGTCGTTTGTGCGGGAAATGATGACAACCCTTCATAATAGGTCGCCAACAATACGGATTGTTCACGTTGGCCCGGTAAACACTGCCAAATTTCTTCGGCGGTAAAACTCAAGATAGGCATTAACCAACGTACTAAGGCTTCAAGAATGTGCATCATGGCCGTTTGCGCCGAACGACGCGCCAAGGCATCACGCTTGATGGTATATTGTCTGTCTTTGATGACATCTAAATAAAAGCTGCCTAAATCGATACTACAGAAATTATGTATTTTTTGATACACGGTGTGAAATTGATATTGTTGATACGCCTCTTTGATTTCTTGCTGCACCCTATAGGCTCTATCCACAACCCATTGGTCCAAAGCGACCATATCTTTAAAAGCAACGCTGTCTTTTGCAGGATCAAAATCAAAGGTATTGGCCAATAAGAAACGCGTTGTATTGCGTATGCGTCTATAGCCATCGGTATTGCGTTGCAAAATTTCATCGGACACGGCTAATTCGGTTTTATAATCGGTAGCTGCTACCCACAAACGCAGAATATCCGCTCCTAAGGTAGTCACCACTTTTTCAGGCGCAATCACATTGCCTAAAGATTTAGACATCTTGCGCCCATTCGCATCAACGGTAAACCCGTGGGTTAATACCGCTTTATAAGGCACTTCCCCCGTGGCGGCCATAGAAGCCAATAAGGTCGTTTGAAACCAACCGCGATGTTGATCGGTGCCTTCCAGATAGAGATCAGCTGGAAATTGCAATTCAGGGCGGCGCATCAATACCGCATAAAAACTCACCCCCGAATCAAACCACACATCTAAGGTATCTTCAATTTTAAAATAATTCTTGGCATCGTGTACTGCAAATTGATCTAATTGGATATCTTGCCAGGCTTCAATGCCCTTCTCTTCGATGATCTTAGCCACTTCTAAAATGAGCTTTACACTGTTAGGATGCCATTCGTTGGTTTCTTTATGACACCACAATGGTATAGGAGTGCCCCATAAACGTTGTCGTGAAATACACCAATCGGGACGATTCGCAATCATGGCTTGCAAACGCGTTTGACCACTGCTCGGTATGAACTGTACACTTTCTATGGCTTCTAATGAAGCTTCTCGCAACCCTTTAGCATTCATGCTAATAAACCATTGAGGTGTCGCACGAAAAATCACGGGTGTTTTATGGCGCCAGCAATGCGGATAACTGTGGGTAATACGCTCTTGATGCAATAAATTGCCGTTGCTTTTTAACACTTCAATAATAGCGTCGTTGGCTTTAGTAATATGCATACCACCAAACAAAGGTAGTTTATCGCTAAAACAACCATTGGCCAGTACTTCGTGGTTAACGGGTAAATTGTATTGCATAGCCGCTATATAGTCGTCTAAACCATGTGCGGGTGCAGTATGCACCGCTCCCGTACCTGCATCCGTAGTGACATGCGTACCTAAAATAACCGGTACTGTTCTATCGTACAAAGGATGTTGCAATAATAAGCCTTCTAAAGCCTGTCCTTTACAATAAGCCACGACTCGATATTGCGTGAGTGATAGTTTCCCCACAAAATCATTTAACAAGGCCTCAGCACACAAATAATAGTGACATTGATGCGCATCTTTCACTTCAATTAAAGCGTAATCTAATTCCGCATTTAACGCCACCGCTTGATTTGCAGGTAAGGTCCATGGAGTCGTTGTCCAAATAGGGATATAGATTCCGGCGATTGGAGCATCCTTTCCGGGTGTATGATGGCAAGCATCCCAAAAAAGTTTTTCATTGATCACTTGAAAACGCACATAAATAGAAGGTGATGATTTGTCTTCATATTCTACTTCCGCTTCAGCCAGCGCAGAGCCGCAATCCATGCACCAATGCACCGGTTTATAACCGCGATGCAAGTGACCGCGCTGCATAATATCAGCTAAAGCACGTAAAATATCCGCTTCATAACTAGGCGCCATGGTTAAATAAGGATGCTGCCAATCGCCCATCACACCTAAGCGGATGAATGAATCGCGTTGTAGCTCGATTTGGGATAATGCATAACGTCTACATTCGGCATAAAATTCTTTTTTATCTAAAACTTTTTTTTCTTTGGCGAGCTTCTTTTCTACATTCAATTCTATAGGTAAACCGTGACAATCCCAGCCCGGCACATAAGGCGCATCTAAGCCCATTAAATTTTTAGACTTAATAATGATATCTTTTAAAATTTTATTTAAGGCATGGCCAATGTGTAGTGGGCCATTAGCATAGGGTGGGCCATCATGTAAGATAAATTTGGTACAGCCTTGACGCGCTGTACGTAATTGCTCATACACCGCATGTTCTTGCCAAAAAGCCAACCATTTAGGCTCTTGAGCGCTTAAATTTGCTTTCATACTAAAGGCAGTTTGCGGCAGGTTTAAGGTGCTTTTATACTCTATGGTCATTGTTTTGTATCAAAAAGGGAAAAGATAGGTCATTATAACGATTTTGGCTCAGAGACGCTAGCGGCCCCGTTGCTGCTGCGCGTATCTAGGCATAACAAATTCTTTCTTGCGTAGCGCTTCAACCCAGCGCCTTACCACATAATCTTCCAGACTAGGCTCAAAATTAGAAACTGGCTGGCCCGATAGATCCGATAAAATCCAATACAGCCGTTGCATAGGATAATGTCCGGAGACGATATCGCTGCTAGCCCAACCTTTTTGCTTAGCCAACACTAACATCTGCTCAACCACATCGGCCGCTTGCTGCACAATAGTGCCATAACCGCCGCCTTCTCCACCCTTTCCTCCATCTTCGCTATCTTCCAACACCCATAAATAGGCTATTAATTCATGACACCCTGAAGCCAAGAAATGCCCATAATCGTATATTTTCCAACCATTTTTAGCAGTGATAATGGTAGGCGTGGAGCCTATAGTCGACTGGGGCTGCCCCGTTTCACACACCTCCAGGTAAGGATAACGACACAGCAGGGCATAAAATTCTTGCGGGGTAATATCCCGCTCAAAAATAGTACGCCTGGCCTCGTGTAAGGCTGTCGCAAGTTGCTGTCTTTCGTCGTCTTCTAGACTCATAATAACCCTAAAATGGCTTGTTGCTTTAACCTCAGCAGCATAATGCTTTTATAGGCTGAATACAAGTATTCTTTTGTATAATATACCAATATTCGCTATTATATAAACTGTTATCTTATAAGGATAATTGGCTTGTTGCCGTTTCTAGCAGCGGAACCCCTGGTTCATTCACCGCTGTATTGACAACAATCTTAGATTCCAATTGTTTGTACAGATCTTTCATCCTGACTAATTTTTCAGTAAGTTCTTTTGTTAAATATTGACTGGGCTCTTTAACAGGAGCATTGGCATAACGACGATATGACTTAGTTATAGACTCTATCCCTTCTATCCGCTCTTCAACGAGAGATAAACACTTAGTTAATTTGGCAACTACTTTTTTAGGTTCTGATGACCACGATAATATACAGGCAGCCGTTTCTGTTTCTACATAATTTGGCAATAGTACTGAAACACATTGAGCGTAATCTTCAAAAAATGCGGTAAATATCTTTCGCATCTCTTTTACCTCTTGAGAATTTTCACTACTATAGCTAAAAAAACTTGCGGGTATTTGACTAGCTTGCACCGCAAAAACCATGTCACAGAACCTATCTATACGATCATGAAGTGTTGTTAAGAAAAAAAATTTTTCCTTAAGCTTTGCTTCAATTCTATCTTTTTCTTCTCTAGCAGACTCAATATTAGATTCAGTAGACTCTATGGCATCATAATCAACCAAATTTTTTTCGGAATATTCAATTAGCAACTCTGTCTCATACTCTTTATCCTTGGCTTTTTTTATCTCTTCCATTAGAACTATCGCATGTATAGTATCTAATTCAAATTTTAGGATATTAATAAGTAATTCGTTCTCAGTACCATCCTGCGGCACACGGCTCTCAAGCTCTTGTTTTTGCATTTCTATCTGCTGTAACGCTACTGCATAATAGTTCAACCAACTCTGGCAATTTTGAATTTCAACCTGTAACCCATAAATTTTTTGTCTTCTATCCGGTACGTCCATTTGTAACTGAAGGTTTTCTTCTTTCGCCCCCTCAGGCATCATTCTATTATTAGCAATAATAAATTCTAACCGCTTAACCTCTTGTTCCATGCACTCTCTATAGTAGCCTTCATATTCAATGGCCAGTACAGTTAATTTTTCTCTCCATTCCGGTGATTTCAACCTTGCTACAATCTTCTCTAACTCTATCCTGGCTTTTTCTGAGTCGAGCATAAACAAAGTTAAATTAGATGGCCCAAACTTTTTTAACAGCATAAACAAAGAATGCATAGTCTTTTTATTGATTGCAAATCCCCGATCTTCAAAATTAAAACAACATTCAAAATCAATACGGAATAACTTCTCTTTATCAACGCCTATATTACCACCATCATTGCCTGCCATATCCCCTTCAGCCAATATAAAACTTGCAATAATCAGCCCCAGTAAACCATCAGGATGACTATTATGAATGACAATTTCGCCATTATTTAGGCTGACGGGATGATCCTCATCTTGCGACATCAATTGCAAATGGCCTATCCCTCTAAAACGAAGATTCATTTTTGACGCCAACAGATATCCTTTTTGCTGTGTATCTGAATTGAAACCCTCAACCAAACAGGTTTCAGGTACATACTCATCGCCAGCCAGTAAACAACACCCATTAGCCGCATAAGCCTCAACCACTGCTGTAGGGCCCATTTCATGTTTGATAAGCCAAATCGAACCATCTTTTTTATAACGATATTGCGCACCCCTCCCATAGCCACCTGGTTTTTCTGCGTAAAATTCGAAATCCTCCATCTTTTTGATTTGACTAGCCATTATTTTTCACCTTTTCTTATATTGTTGATTTTTAAATAAAATTTATAATACCCTTTGCTTTAAGAAAATAGGGATTATTCGAATCAGGATCGGCGAAATTGTACGTTAAATAGACAATAATATCAAGAATTAAAGCTGCTCCGGTGAAAAACCATTTATAGCTTAACGCCCTCTAGCCAGATACTCATGTGTTTGCATTTCTGTTAAGCGGCTTTGGGTACGTTCAAACTCAAAGCTAAAAGGCCCTTTTCTATAAATATCGTGGACTTTTTCAGCGGTTGTAGACAGCACTAATTTTACATGCGCATCGTATAAAATATCGATGAGTTGAATAAAATAGGTGATCTTATCGTGTTCGCGATCGCCTATTTCCGGTACGTGGCTTAAAAAAACGGTTGAAAATTGCTCGGATAAAATTAAATAGTCGCGCTGACTTCTAGGCTCGTGACATAAAACGCTAAAATCAAAGCCCACGATATCATCGGTATGACCCCAATTGGAAATAGTGCGACCTTCAACTGAAATATCCTCTAGACGCAACTCTTCACTACCTACTAATTGTTGAAACAAGGCTCGCATGCCTTCTGCTTTGCCTTCTTGTTGTAGGCACCAATATACCCCTGCATTTTCTAGAGTGCGTACTCTGTAATCCTTATGACTATCCAAATGATACACTACACATTGGCTTTGCAATAAAGCAATGGCTGGTAAAAATAATTCGCGCTGTAACCCATTGCGGTATAGATTTTCCGGTGGCACATTGGAAGTCGCAATCAGGCTTACTTTTTCAGCGAATAGCGCTTTAAATAAATTCCCTAAGATCATAGCATCGGTGATGTCATTCACGAAAAATTCATCAAAGCAAATCACATCGACTTTATTCGCCCATTCTTGTGCAATGTGTTTTAAAGGATCGTCCACACCTTGCAATGCTGTTAAACGCTGATGCACGCTGCGCATAAACACATGGAAATGTTGTCGTATTTTACGCTTACCGGGTAATTGTTGATAAAACAGATCCATCAGCCAGGTTTTGCCTATGCCCACACTGCCCCATAAATAAATACCGCGTATCAATGAGCGACGTTGCCATAAACACCGCCATTTCTTTTGATGATGCTGATTATACTCAATGTAGAAATGTTCAAATACTTGCAAAGCTTGTTGCTGCAGCGCATCGGCTTCTATCTGTCCCGTCTGAACTTGCTGCTGATAATACTCTAATAGACTCATTCAACTGCACCTTCGATGATGGGACCAAAGCATTCTTTCACCGTTTGCTTTAATTCGATCAAACGACCATGAAAGAAATGGCCGGCATCCGCGAAATCAATGCGTTTAATGTTTTGTGGTGTTCTTGCTAGAAAGTTATAAACGGATTGCGGCGGCACCACTTCATCGGCGCTGCCCTGAATTAAAAACCACGGACAATCTATTTTGGTTAAACCATTAAAATCATAATGTAACACTGCAGGCGCTACCGTTATTAAACCCTTAACACGGGGTGTTTCAGAGGTTACTTTGGCAGCAATATAAGCGCCAAAGGAAAAACCACATAATAGTAAACGTAAATTGGGAAATTGTTCTTTTATCCAAGCGATGACGGCTTGTAAATCGTCGCATTCACCAACAGCATCCGCAAAAGTGCCTGCGCTATGCCCCACGCCGCGATAATTAAAGCGTAAGACTTGCATACCCAATTCTACTCCCGCTTTGGCAATCGTAGTAATGACCTTATTGTCCATAGTACCGCCATACAAGGGATGCGGATGGCAAATGACTAAAGTCCAGGGAGCTGCTATGGTAGCCGCTGCTCTATTGTGTAACCGTGCTTCTAATGCACCTGCGGGACCTGGGATAAAGATGTTTTCTAATGTACTCATATTATTTCACCAACAAACGCCCGCCTTCCACAGGCAAGATAACACCCGTTACATAAGTTGCCGTCGCCAAATACAAAACAGCTGCGGCAATCTCCTCTGCCGTGCCCAAACGTTGTAACGGAATATTTTTTAGCATGGCTGCTTTTTGCTCTGCCGTTAAAGCGGCCTTGTCTTCTGGCCACAAGATAGCCCCTGGTGCTACGGCATTGACTCGTATCTGCGGTGCCAATTCTTTGGCTAAACTCACTGTTTGTTGTCGCAATGCCGCCTTAGATTGGCTATATAAATTATAACCGCGTAAAGGTTTCTCGGCATGAATATCGACTAAATTGATGATCGTACCTCGACGTTTTTCTAAAGCAGGTTTTGCCAACAGCGATAATTGATAGGGTGCAAAGGCATTCACTTGCATTAACATTTGTGCTGCTTTCTCATTCCATTCTAGATGAGTAGGATAAAATAGCGATGCATTGTTAACTAAAATGTCTAGACCTTTATCATAAGCTAGCACTTGTTGTATCATCGTCGATAGGTCCGTTTGCTGCAGATCGGCTGCCACTAAAAGCACAGAATTAGCGCGTTGTTGATTTAATTCTAGGGCTAAAGCGGCGGCTTCAGCATGCGATTGATGATAATGTATAACCACCTTAGCACCCGCGGCGTGTAAGCCACGCACTATGGCCGCGCCTATGCGTCGCGCACCACCTGTCACTAAGGCAGTTTGGCCAGATAGCGGTAATCCAGTCATAATAATCTCGTTAAGATAAATAATAGCTTGATTTTAGCATATTGCAGATGATATGCCCATACAGCCTTAAAAACCGCGCAAGCCTGTGCACGGCGAGAATATCGCCGTGACACTATGCTACGCGAGTGATTGGTTATCGTTATTTGTTTTGAGTCAAGCTATATTGCGTCGAATTTTGGGAAGAACAAAGCAATTTTATCTTTTCAATAGACATGTTTTTAGAAAAGAATCCCATCATTGAAGTTGATACTCCCATACTGTTTTCCTTTGGTAAATCTGATGGGATAAGATCTTGCCTACTACCTTGCAGCAAAGGCGAATTTTCTTCACTTGACGCTAAACGTTCCCCACTTGAAGATGAACGATCTACATTTGACGTTGAAAGTTCCTCACTTGAAGATAAACGATCTGTAATAGATACCACACTCTCTTCACTTAATTTTTTTGAGGGTAAACGGAGATCTGAATAATGATGTTTATTTAAAGCTGATAGAACACAGTCAATGTCCTCAGAATCCTCTTCGCTTTCGCTAATGCGTGAAATTATAGACTCTTCATCTGAACTGCTATCATCGCGAACGTTTACAGGAAACTCCTCTTCAGAGATCTCACTCGAATAATATTCTATAGGGTCTTCAGAATCACAAGATTCTAGTCTCTTCCTTGGTCTCTTCTTTGGTCTATTCTCTTCTTCAGAAAAAGACTCAATGGTGTCATGTTCAAAAATAACTTTAGCTTCTTCGTCACTCGAAAATTCATCAATAGGATCTTCTTTTTCGACATGCTTAGATTTTTTAATAGCTAACGACTCTTGCCAGTCGCGTTTCCGCTTTCCACCCATAATATACCTCGCATAGTTTAAATAATAATAAAAAACGAGGCTATTTTAGACCGACCGGTCAATGAAGTCAACTAATTATGTTCTTGTTTTAAGCTAAATCATGGTCCAACACCAGGCTCACACCAATTTACAGATTGAAGTATAATGCATCTCTCTAGCGCAATTTTTGAGTAATCTATGTCCTTACATGAACACATCGCCTCTATCATCGCTCAGACTAAAAATGGCCGCATTTCTTTTAATGAATTCATGCACTTAGCTTTATACACCCCTGAATTGGGTTATTATTGCCGCACCCAATCCCCCATAGGAAAAGGAGGAGATTTTGTCACTGCTCCGGAAATATCGCCCTTATTCAGCCACTGCTTAGCGCGTCAGATACAGGACATCTTAAGCCATCTCAATGACGGCAATATATTAGAATTTGGTGCCGGTTTAGGTACCTTAGCCTGCGAGATATTGCTGTATTTGGAAAAACAAAATGCCTTGCCTAACCATTATTTTATTTTAGAATTAAGCGCGCCTTTAAAGGAAGCGCAGCGACTACAGCTACAACAACGCTGCCCTCATTTATTATCCCGCGTCATTTGGTTAAGTGAATTGCCTACTCAATTTAAAGGGATAGTCATTGCTAACGAAGTATTAGACGCTATGCCGGTAGAAATTTTGCGCCTATATGATACCCATTACGAACAAGCTTTTGTCACGTATAACGCGCCACATTTCAATTGGCACTATCAAAAAATAGAGGCTGTCAGTTTACAAGAACAGGCCCGCAAGATTGCCGCCAGTCTACCCACAGAAATATTAAGCAACGGTTATGTCACTGAAGTGAATACCTACATTAAACCGTGGATCAATAGCTTAAACGAGTGTATACAGACTGGCGTGATATTTATTATCGATTATGGTTTTTTAAGTCCACAATATTATCATCCCGATCGCAAAGAAGGCACTTTAATGTGTCATTATCAACATCAATCACACAGTAACCCCCTTATTCAAGTGGGAGAACAAGACATTACTGCTCATGTTGATTTTAGCGCCGTCATGGAGGCTGCTACGGAAGCCGGATTAGAAACCTTAGGCTATGCGCCACAAGCGCATTTTTTATTGTCCTTAGGCTTACTAGAACTAGCCTCCCACGCACACGATACGGTTGAACAATACCAACTGGCGCAGCAAATCAAAACCTTGACGTTGCCCAGCGAAATGGGAGAACTCTTCAAAGTACTGGCATTAGCCAAAGGCTATAAAACCCCTTTGCAGGGGTTCAAGCGCTTATATTAATTTCTGTATTAGTTTCTATGGCAGTACGCACTACCGTGACCATTACGGTAACAACTAGCACCATTGCCACGATCGCGGTGGTCATTCTGATTACAAGCTGCTATCGCTATAGCCACTAATACAAAAACTGAACATTTCAATATTTTTTTAAACATTTCATTACCCTCATTTATTGTGTCTCATCTTAAGTATAATCTATTTTAAAGCACTCACGCCACACGCAAAATGGGGGAATGGCGTTGACCTAGAACTACAATCCCCCATGCAAGGCTAACTGCTTGTATTAATAATAATACCTATAACAATCCACGGTACCATTAGCATAGTGATAACACTCATGGTGATGATAGCCATAAGGATAGCCACCTACATTCATATAGCAGGCTGTCACAACCATGCCCAACAGTAGAACTGTGCAACATTTTAGTATTTTTTTAAACATTTTCTTCTCCTTCGTTTGAATGATATTAATTGCTTGTATTAATTATTCATAACAGCGCACCGTACCATTAACATAGTGGTGACACTCAGAATGATAATAAGGATAAACACCCGTATTCAGATAGCAGGCCGTCACAACTATGCCCAATAGTATAATTGTGCAACATTTTAATATGCTCTTAAACATTTTTTTACCCTCGTTTGATTTGTCTGTCCTAAGTATAGTACACTTTCACCCCTTGTTGTTCATTAATTGTACTAACCGCCCCTCCATAACTATTGACATCTGCCCCCATAATCATAGATAATCCAAACTCACTGACAATTTAGCACTTATCCGTAGGAGGAAACCTTGGCTAATATTAAATCCGCGAAAAAACGCGCGGTACAAAACGAGAAACGCAGACTGCATAATACGAGCTTACGCTCCAAATTCCGTACCTACATCAAAAAGGTACTGGTAGCCATTGCCGGGCGTGATCAATCCGCCGCCAATGACGCTTTCCGTGAAGCTGTACCTGTCATCGATGGCATGGTCAACAAAGGCATTATTCATAAAAATAAAGCGGCACGTCATAAAAGCCGTTTGAATGAAAAAATCAAGAGCTTAGCTCAAGCCTAAGTGGAATAAACCGTGTTAGTAACCACTATCTACGGATATAAAAAGCCCAGATTGAGATGCAGATTGCATGCAATATGGGCTTTTTTTAAATCATGAAAAAAACTCTAGCTCAAACCATTATTTACGACGATAAAGACGCCGTACTGGCTAAGCTGGCTGAAGATCCCTCTGCTCTTAACGATTATGATGAATACGGTTATACCCCACTCATCGAAAGCGCTATTGCGAATAAAGAAGAAACGGGGGCCGCTTTATTGGCCGCGGGTGCCGATGTAAAAGGCAAAGACTTAACCGGTAGAACCGCACTGCACTGGGCCGCCGATAATAATAACCTATCCTTTTGCCGCGCTCTGTTAGAACACGGTGCCGATGCCAATGCTTATACGATAGGCGGTTTATCCGTATTGGTGATGCCGGTATTAAGACAGCAACAACCGCTGAAAGAGTTATTGTTTCAGTATGGCGGAAGCCTCAGTTTCGCTCAAGATTTTATACATGCTAAATTGCTAGGGCATCGCTTTGAGTTGGTAGGCACGCTCGATATCTATTCACCACAAGATCGTTTTGTGGAGATGGAATATGAAGGCTTTTTCTTAGAATTTACCGTAGGCCTCATACGCGATTCCGTCGAACGCTTTCTTTATAATTTTGGCGCTAAACAATATAGGAATCAGTTTGATGCTCTAAAGCACTATTCTATAGCCTTACACAATGCTGCCAAATTAGCGCGTTATCAGCACTATTTGCTGGACATTAGCACCGTGCGCGATGCGCTGGATCCTTTGCTGCAGTATCAACCCTTGTTATTGCCCGTAGGTTATGAAGGCCACGCTATTTCATTTATTTACTACGGGCGATATTGGATCAAATGCGATCGCGGCGAAGCGCGTAAAAAACATGGCAGTATAGTACTCTATCAAATGGCTCATCCCGAACGAGTCACCGCCGACTTTTTAAAACATATATTGTATACATCTTCGAGTCGCCACTTTATAGAAGAGGAATTAGAAATTTATTTGGGTTTAACGCCGCTGGCACAACTACCCATTAAGGGACAAGTCATAGGCAATTGCTCCTGGGCCAATATCGAAGCCAGCATGCCCGCTTATTTATGGCTATTGTCATACCTACAAAATCCTGGAGATTTAGACGAAGGACTAGAAAGCTTGGAGCTGTTTGAATTTTGGCGACAATGGGATCAAGATCGTGCCTTAGAAGAATGCATTGCACGCTTTGAACACGCCAATGCGCCACGCCGCGCGTCTATAGTAGCGCTACTCGCCGATATTTTATTTCAAACCTGCCGCGAGGGGACGCGTTTAGACATAACTCGTGCGGAAAAGATATTACCCATTTTACTGCACCCCGAATACCGCTATGTGCTAACCACTTATATTGAAACCTATATCGACGGCCTAAGCGACGAACGCGGCCAACCTTTCCACCATCTATTGGACGTGTGTGGCGTGGATATCAAAAAATTGCGCGAAAATGGTTAAATCGGATGCTTGCAATAAACTTGCTCAAATTAGGCCCTAAAAACGCTGATTTCTCTGAGTCCTTGTCTATCATCCACTCTTAAACTTTGATTTGGCTTCGCCCATATGCCAGCTGTTACTAGCAGATGATTTCTTATAGGTTCATTATAAAATTCTTTTTTTTGTTTATCCGCTACTTCTGCTATCTCTGTTGTTAAATCGCTTTCTGTTAGTTCCATTTCCATTTTTCGGCATGCTAAGCTTGCTTTAATGAGGACTTCAACAATTTTAAATTCGTCTGGGCGATCCTTGGGCTCATTAGAACCCATCTTAGTTACCGTATTAATAACGTCTTCTATAATCCTGTCAGGCTTTACAAGAATATCCGTAGGCTCTTCAGCCTTTCCATTATTTGACAATTTAGAGTATTCATCTCTTAGATATGACTTCATGCCCTCCAAGTAGAATGGAAACTCTGCTGCTTTTGATCCGAATTTATAGGGAAGTTTATTTTTAAAAACATTTGTTTCGCCTAAAATAATTGCAATTAAAAAAGTTAGAGAATATATATCCGATTTAATACTGGGCGTAGGAAAAAATAGAGAAAGGTTGTACTCCGGAGCTCCAATTAGAGCAACATATTTTGAATTATTCGTAAAATCAATAATATTGCATTGAAAATAAGCTTTGCCTTTTAACCTTTCTATATAAATTAATACGTTATCCCAGTTCAAATCAACGTGAAACAAACCATCAGCGTGAAATTCCAGGTAAGTCTGCACTACTAAAGCCGCTAATTCTAAACGCTCAGAAAGTGTGAGGCTAACCAAATGGGGATGAGGCATTCCATACTCATCAAAAATAGGTTGACCGGGTAACATTGGCATCAGGGTTACAATACGGTTACCTATTCTATAAACTACACTTTCGAATAGATGGCTTTGCTTTTGCGCTTCTTTTTGACGTTTTTCTAACAATTTTTTAAGGCGAAATTCACGGAGTATAAAATAATCTGACTTATCCACTTTAATAGCAAAAGGCTGGCTATCATCAGCAACACCAGCTCTCATCAGATAGGCCTTATACGCAAGGCCCGTCGAACCTTCACCTATTTGCCTTATTATTTTGAATTGATGGTTACCCAGTGTTTGAATACTGCCTACCGCAATATCACTTAAATTTGCGCTCATTTTTTCTTACCCGCACTTATTGATTTTATATGTGCAATTATAACATAGTAGTGTTAAGGCTTCATCAGACTGTTATTTAACCCAGTTAAAAATAAATTTATTATTCTAAAACACATAAAATATAAAACTGATTTTTCTTACACTTATCCACAGCTTATACACTAGATATACACTTGCATTCGGTTAAAAAACCCTTTATCTTGTATCTATCAGTTTTTAAATAACTATATGTAGTGTTTTTTATGTGCATGATGCACTTACTTTTATCGGAGATTTAAATGGATAGTTCAGTTTTAGCCCCCCTAGTAGCCAATGAAGAGATGAAAATGATGCAAAATAATACATTTAATGCCCAATCTGGACAATTACGCGTCATTCGCCGTAATGGCAAAGTGGTTCCTTATGACCCTAGTAAGATTGCCGTGGCCATGACCAAGGCCTTTTTGGCCAGCAGCGGGCAAAATAGCCCCAGCTCTGAAAGCATACATGCCAAAGTAACCCTATTGGTACAAGAAATAGACGAGCGTTTTAAACGCCGCTTAACCGAAAATCCTATTATCCATATTGAAGACATTCAAGACCAAGTCGAATTGGCCTTGATGCGCGCTGGCGAACAAAAAGTAGCTCGTGCCTATGTACTCTATCGCGAAGAACGCCGCAAAGCGCGCGAACACACTGCTCCCGATCAACCTTTATTGCACATTACCTTGGACGATGGTATGCGCGTACCTTTAGACATGGGTCGTTTACAAGCACGCGTCAAGGCCGCTTGCCATGACTTAAAAGACGTTGATCCCAAAGCTATTTTAAAAGACGTCTTGCGCAATCTATTCGACGGTGTCACCTTAACTGAAGTCAATCACGCTTTAGTGTTGGCAGCCCGTACCCTCATTGAACTAGAACCAAACTACACTTATGTCACCGCGCGTTTACTCTTAGACGACTTACAAAATGAAGCCTTGGGCTTTTTAGGCTTAACAACACACTTAGCTCCAGAAGAAATGGCTAAAGCCTATGGGAATTATTTTAAAAACTTCATCGCACGCGGCATTCAATTAGATCGTTTAGATCCGCGTTTACAAGATTTTGATCTGGATCGCTTAGGCCAAGTGTTGATTGCCAACCGTGATCAACAATTTACTTATTTAGGTTTGCAAACGCTTTACGACCGCTATTTTATACATGCAGATGGCGTACGTTATGAATTACCACAAGCCTTCTTCATGCGTGTGGCTATGGGTTTGGCTTTAAATGAACAGCAAAAAAATGAACGCGCAATAGAATTTTATTTATTGCTCTCTTCCTTCGATTATATGAGCTCTACACCTACCTTATTTAACTCCGGCACATTGCGTTCGCAATTGTCCAGTTGCTATTTGTCCACCATTGGCGACGATTTAGACGATATTTACAGCGGTATTAAAGATAATGCATTGCTGTCTAAATTTGCTGGTGGCTTAGGCAACGATTGGACCCCAGTGCGTGCTATGGGTTCTTACATCAAAGGCACCAATGGCAAATCACAAGGCGTGGTCCCTTTTATGGTAGTTGCCAATTACAGCATGGTTGCCGTGAATCAAGGCGGTAAGCGTAAAGGTGCAGGTTGTGCTTATTTAGAAACTTTCCACAAAGACATCAAAGAGTTTTTAGAATTGCGTAAAAATACCGGTGACGAACGTAGACGTACACACGATATGAACACCGCCAATTGGATCCCTGATCTATTCATGAAGCGCGTCGTGAATGACCAACCTTTTACACTATTTTCTCCGGATGAAACGCCCGATCTACATGATCTATATGGTAAAGCCTTTGAAAAAGCTTATCTGGGTTATGAAGAAAAAGCGCAGCAGGGTTTAATTAAAAACTTTGAAGTGGTGTCGGCTAAAACCTTGTGGCGTAAAATGCTATCGCTGTTATTCGAAACAGGCCATCCTTGGGTCACGTTTAAAGATCCTTGCAATATACGTTCACCACAACAACACGTGGGTGTAGTGCATAGTTCTAATCTGTGTACTGAAATTACATTGAACACCTCCAAAGATGAGATTGCAGTCTGTAATTTAGGCAGCATCAATCTACCGGCCCACATACGCGATGGCAAATTGGATCTAGAACACTTGCGTAAAACCATTACGACTGCCGTGCGCATGTTGGACAATGTCATAGACATTAACTTCTATCCGGTGCCACAGGCTAAACATTCCAATTTACGCCATCGTCCAGTGGGTTTAGGCTTAATGGGTTTCCAAGATGCCTTATACAAATTAGGCTTAGACTACGAAAGTGATGAAGCCATTACCTTTGCTGATCGCTCTATGGAAGCCATCAGCTTCTACGCTATCAATGCTTCTAGCGATTTGGCTAAAGAACGTGGCAGCTATGAAACCTTTGCGGGTTCGTTGTGGTCACAAGGCATATTGCCTTTAGACTCGATTGAACTATTGGCTAAAGCACGCGGTGCTGAATATTTAACAATGGATCGTAGTTATACATTGGATTGGCAACAATTGCGCGACAAAGTGCAAAAACAAGGCATGCGTAATTCCAATGTCATGGCGATTGCACCTACGGCGACTATTTCTAATATAGTCGGTGTCAGCCAATCCATAGAACCTACCTATCAGAACCTGTATGTTAAATCCAATTTGTCGGGCGAGTTTACAGTCATCAATCCTTACTTAGTGAATGACTTAAAAGCCTTAAACTTATGGGATAATGTCATGGTAACCGATCTTAAATATTTTAATGGTAGTGTTAAATCTATTGCACGCATTCCAGAATATCTGAAGAAACGTTATGCCTCCGCATTTGAAATCGATGCTACTGCTTTAGTACTTGCGGGCGCACGACGACAAAAATGGATAGATCAATCACAATCTTTAAATTTATACATGGCGGCGCCTTCCGGTAAAAAACTCGACGATTTATATCGTTTAGCCTGGACATCGGGATTAAAAACCACGTATTATTTGAGATCGTTAGGGGCAACAAATGCAGAACGTTCCACCATTGCCGATGGTGCTTTAAATGCAGTTAAATCAGAGCCTTCCGTTGAACCTAAAGCATGTTCTATTGATGACCCCGATTGCGAGGCTTGTCAATAAGCGGAACCAGGGCAAATACGATATACTTTATATAAGAGAGATTACACAATGACTGAAATGAGTACACATACGGAGGCAATGAATGCCATGCAAAGTTTACACCACGGCGGTTCTACTGGTTTAGAAGAAATTGAAATGGGTGCGACACGCATCCAAGTGGACGACAAACGCATCATCAACTGTCGCGCCGATCTCAATCAATTGGTGCCATTTAAATACGAATGGGCGTGGAAAAAATATTTAGACGCTTGCGCCAACCATTGGATGCCGCAAGAAATTAATATGTCGGCTGATTTGGCATTATGGAAAAGCACCGACGGTTTAACTGAAGACGAGCGTTTAATCATCGAGCGTAATTTAGGATTTTTCTCTACCGCCGATTCACTGGTCGCGAATAACTTAGTCTTAGCCGTGTATAGACTCATCACTAATCCAGAATGCAGGCAATATTTATTGCGCCAAGCCTTTGAAGAAGCCTTACATACGCATGCTTATCAATACATCATCGAAAGCTTGGGCCTAGATGAAGCAGAAGTCTTTAATATGTACCGTGAAATTCCCAGTGTGGCGCGCAAGTCGGTGTGGGCATTAAAATATACCCAAAGCTTAGGCGACCCTACATTCCAAACAGGCACGCCCGAAAACGATCGTCGCTTATTGCGCGACTTGATCGCTTTTTATGTAGTCTTCGAAGGCATTTTCTTTTACGTAGGCTTCACGCAAATCTTGTCCATGGGACGACGCAATAAAATGGCGGGTACTTCCGAGCAATTCCAATACATTTTACGTGACGAATCCATGCATTTGAATTTTGGTATAGATGTGATCAATCAAATTAAGATTGAAAACCCACATCTGTGGACCGCTGAGATGCAACAAGAAGCAATCACCATGATCAAAGAAGGTGTAGATTTGGAGTGTCAATACGCTATAGACACCATGCCGCGCGGCATTTTGGGCATGAATGCCGAAATGTTTAAAGAATACTTACACTTTATTGCCAATCGCCGTCTCGCACAAATTGGTTTGGGTGAACAATATCCAGGCGCACAAAATCCATTTCCATGGATGAGTGAAGTATTGGATTTGAAAAAGGAAAAGAACTTCTTTGAAACCCGCGTTATTGAATATCAAACCGGCGGTACTTTGAGCTGGGATGACGAGGAATAAAGAAATAATGTAAACGGGCTCTGTGAAACCATTCAATTGCACAGAGCCGTCAATTGCGAACTGAAAGACCCCCACGAATATTGCCGAGTCTAGTGTGAGCTATGAAGTTGCACGGTACGTTACCATACGCGGAGCCCGTCATTGCGAGCAAACGAGTACTGAATATATAATAGAAAATATAAACGGTAGCAACAGTAGAATGATTAAGTTGCACTAAACTAAACGAGTGCGGCGTGGCAATCCAGTAAAATACCCAATTTATACACCTCACAGTGTTTTATAATTTTCACTGTATATAGGCGCTCATTTTCATTGTTAAAACGCTGGATTGCCGCACTGCGCTCATCTAGTTCCGCGAAATTCTACTAGTCAAAAGATATTCACGTTTACAGACTTCTTTATAAGTTTGTGTTTTCGCTGGCTCGCAATGACGGGCTTCGCGCGTAACAATCGTATTGTGAAATTTTGGAGTTCATTGAGACTCTCCTACTATTCTATCAATGAATTAATTAACCTTTACAGCAATGACGGGAAAATGAACTGCAGCGCCATTCAATAACATCGCGCAGACATCAAAATTGAATTCAACGCTCCAATTTAAACAACTTAAAAAAATTCTTCGTCGTCTCTTCTGCCACTATTTCTACGCTCAACTGCTGCAATTCAGCCAATTTTTCCCCCACGTAATGCACAAAATCGGGATAATTGGCCTTGCCACGATGCGGCACTGGCGTTAAATAAGGTGAATCGGTTTCAACCATTAAACGGTTTAATGGCAATGAACGCGCGATATCTTGCAAGGCTACGGCATTTTTAAAGGTCAACACGCCTGAAAAAGAGACATAAAAACCCATATCTATAGCCGCTTTGGCCATCGTTAAATCGCCCGCAAAACAATGCAATACCCCACCTACT
>JAJYCX010000003.1 GCA_021778015.1 Pseudomonadota bacterium | reverse complement strand
AATAAGGGTTTCTCCTTTTGGCCCATGTAATCACAAATTAAACACAAAGTGACATGTTTTAAAACATCTGCAAAACTTCCGGCATGATAGGCATGTTGATAACTAAGCATGGGCAATCACCTTGAATGAAAAGAAATGGTACTGTGGAAAACAAGTATTTTGGGCTTAGCCAATCATAAGCCAAACTGTCTCTGGACGCAACTAGGCTGAGAAGGAACTATTAAAAGTTCCTCCTCAAAAAGACAAACTAACTACATAAGACAGCATGATTGTTCAGAAGAATGTTTAGGTTGATCATATATTTTACCTATATACTGCTCAAAGTCATTAATAATTTTATTGATGTCTCCAAAGTTTTCTTCTGAATAGTTATAACGCAGCGCTAAATATAATGCGCGCTCGATACCGTTTACATCAAAATTTTCGTCTTTATATTGGATGGCCATTTCCAACATCTCTTTAATCGAGTTGTGTTGGTGTAAAATTTTATACATTAAGGAATCTTCTTTTAACTCAAATTCTTTTTCAACAAAGATTTTCATTATCCTATCATGCAATCTTTCTAGAAGTTCCTGTTCTGCCGGTTCCCAGAATGGTGTGGCTGAAATTTTTTGCTCCATATTTTTTGTTTTGCTAAAAGTCTTTGACAGCCTAACATCATCAAAAATATTACCGCTATTAATATTAAATAATGCGTATAAACTTTCCGCTATCGCTCCAGCTGAATTTGGTGGATTGTATGGTTCTGTTGAATATTGGCTGTTATAGGTTATTGTGGACTTATACTCTGCGAATGATTTTTCAATTAATTCTCCTTGATAATTTAATGGTAAGCGCAGCGACTCAGTGGTTTTCTTCAATATCAATACATTCAATTCATTCGAAAAGAATGTATTGTTAGCATATAGTTCCACACCATTTTCTTTTAAAAAATTTAATATAAAACCAACTTGAATGTTGGACCTCAATGGAATCGCATCAGCAATTAGAAAACCATTAGGCTTTAGCCTGCTATAAGCAGAAATTAAAGCGCCCCACGGATCGACCATGTGCATATATACCTTGAATCCAAGGATAAGATCAAACTTTTGGTCTGCTCTCAATAATTTATCTAAATTGTGCGCATCACCCACAATATAGTTTTCATCTTCATCTCGATATTTGTGTAAACTAATCCCTATAGCATTAATATTAAATTGTTCGCGATAATGACTTAAAATACCGCCTCTCGCAGTGCCTATATCTAACAAGTCAAACTGTCCTTCTGAAGCATGTATTCTCCTTGAGAGAATGCTTATGAGTTTCTCTATATTTATCTGAGGTGGTAATCGCCCTGTTACGTCCAACACAGATTTCCCCGTACTACAATAATAAGGAGTATCACCCGTGAAAACATACATTCCCAGCAACGTTTCCGCTTGGCGCTCATTATAATCAATAGCTCTTAAAATGGATTCAGGGCGAGTATTTGGGTTTAAGCATTCTAGTTTTTTATCCTGTTGTTGATCAATAGTTTGTTTACCATTCGCAGCCATATTCTACCTCTTTATGTTAATTTATAAAAACCTTACTAAACGACACGCTTATATCATATAATTATTAACGTTTTCTTAACGATTGTAATTTCTTTGCTGGAACCCCTCTGTGCTGGGCAAAAGCCTAGTTAACGTTTCCGATATTGAGGATAGCCTTTACCCCAGTTCTGCTCATATTGGCAAGTGGCTGGAAAAGACACCCCTAGGTGTTAGCGTCACATAGCACAGCATTGTTGTTTGCATTTTGAACCTTAATATTTAGGTTGACTAATTTTAACAGACTTCCACATAGAGTCAAATTCAAGCAATAATGCTCTTGCTTGTAAAATTTAAAAAATTTTTGAGGTCCGTCCGGATTCACCGCAATGGCAATATTAATCACTGCACAGTATCTACCCAATACACTTCAAGATGCGGGTTCAATGCTACAAGCAACTACAGACTAGAGTTGTGTCATCCTCGACTTCGTCGAGGATGACTTTGCTGAAACTTGTCAACGAACTGTTTAACCTTTACAGCAATGACGAGCTCCGCGAGTAACTATCGTATCGTGAGATTTTAGAGTTCAGCATTCGATCCAAAACTTTAACCCTGTCTAGGCGATTTGCGTTCTTCCTCTTTTTCTGCAGAAAGTGAGCCTGCGTTTAATGAACGAACCTCTTCTTTTGGCACAGTGCTGTCTGAGTATGCGAAAGTAGCATACTTCGGTGCTGTCCTGGTAGGAGATTGTTGACGTTGACTATCGGCATCTGGAGCATATTCTTCGTGAATAGCTTGAAATTCAAGCTGCGAGACTATTGTTGAAGATGAACTCGAAGATGAACTGGATGATGAAGTAAATTGTTGCATATCATGACCCATTTGATGTTCATCTTGTATCATGGATGCTATATCAATATGGGAATCTTTTTGTCGCCATCTTAAACATAACTTATAAATCCCCAGTAATTCACTTATTGTTTTTTCACTTTTATAGTACACAGGGAGTTCATCTATCCTTCCTTCAAATGAAGAAAAGAAAGTGAAATCTTCTTTTGCTCTTTCGCTTATGTCTTCCACTAAATCCAAAATGATTCTTGGAGCATCCTCAGTTTTAGCCGTTTTTAAAATATAAGCCAGTTCGTTATTGAATAATAATTGGTAATTATTTTTTACCGCCAAGATTAAGAAACTTTTAGTTAGATTAATAAGCATATCAAGTCCGAGTCTTGACCCCAAATGACGATATATTATTGGGGAAACAATTTTCCCTGATAAACCTTCTTCTGGGGGCAACTGAGCAAATACATGATCATAGAATTTCTCTGCGCTGGGTATAAAGCTTTCATCATGAAGTAAAGGCGCTCTCCAAGCGCACCCATCAAAAAGTAATCTTTGACTTTGTAAAACATTAGCGGAATCAGAATGTTCATCAGAATCAGAATTCTCATCAGAGTTAGAATCTCTATCCGAGAGTTTGTCTATTAAGAACAGGGCTAAATTTATCTGATAAAAAGCAATCATACTCCATTCTTGTGGGTGAGTAATTAGCTTGGGTAGATTATCTCTAGAATAACACTTAGGCGCACCATCCAATGTTATGGCTAAGCCGAAATTATCTTTGCCATCTCCCCATTCTCTGTGTTCAAATGCCTCAGGCTCAAAATCATCTAGTATTTCTTCTAAAACACCTCCTCCGAATGCAGCGCTTTTGTAATAAAGGAACATTTGTGAACCGACTCCAATCCACTGTAATTCATGTAGTATTTGCGTATATTTCACAAGCTGATCTGCATGAGTATACGAGATTTTAACCTGACCAGTTATATCGTCTTTTTTATATAATACGACTGCGCAACAAATTGAAAAGTCATCGCTATATAATCCTGCAATAGGTGCATTGGGTAAAACCATATTACTATCATAACGACAAGTACGCCCTTGAGGAACACTAATATATCCCGGTTGAGTACCTTCAATTCGCGCTGAACGGTTTCGATCTTTTCTTGCCATCCATTCCCAGATAGGCCCACACGCTGTATATTTGACGTAGTGAGATATCATAAGATAGTCTTCTTCTTCCCAAGAAAACCCTTCCATTTTAACATCATTTGGACCATAAACAATGAAGCCTGAACTATTCTTTTCATCTACAGCCCAAGAAAAATCTTCATTAATGCTACCATCCTCTAAGGTCAAGCGCCACCAATAGCGCCCTGATTGATCTGGCCAAAAATCTCCGGGTTTGTTAGTAACGCTGCTAATTTTCAAATTTTCAAAACCAGCACTGGGAAATGTTTCCAGGTTATCTTGTGGCTCTCCATTTTCACGAGAATGCCTATAATTGAGTAATGCTGTAACAGCGCTTAAAACAAAAGGTTTTTCGGATCTGTTTGCAAATGCCAGAGGATTCTCTACAACTACTTCGGGACTACGACCGCGGCCACGACCACGACCACGACCACGACCGACGAGGGCTGGATATATATGCTCTCCTATACCGAAAGATTGTTTTTTCAATTCAAATCTCCATCATTAACAATATGGATTCCAGGATAGCATCATTCAAAATGATGCGCTAGATCTACATATTGCACGTTAGAAAAAACAACTCTTTGTGTTACTATATAGTTTCAAAACAGACAACTTTTCATTCAATTTATGGAGAAAATCACATGCAATCTTGTAAACTATTTTACTGCATTACTAAAACGGATGATTCTGCAGCTACAATCATAATTCGACTTCTGATGGCCGTCGTTTTTATTCCCGAAGGAATTCAAAAGTTCCTTTTTGCGGACATTCTGGGTAGCGGCCGATTTATGCACATTGGTATTCCATACCCTAATCTTTTAGGACCATTTATTGGCTTGGTTGAAATAGTGTGTGGCGTTTTAATATTAGTCGGTTTATTTACGCGCCTAGCATCCCTTGTTATTCTATTTGACATGATAGCTGCCATTATATCCACTAAAATCCCAATCCTTTTAGGACATGACTGGTGGATATTTCATGTAGCGCCGCTGGCACGCTATGGTTTTTGGAGCATGATGCATGAAATTCGTCCTGACATCACGATGCTTTTAGGATCAATTTATTTGCTTATTCGTGGAGCGGGAATTTGGTCATTAGATGCCAAATTAAGTCAGAAACTTTGTGCTAGATAGGGTTCAAGGAATAAAGCGCTAAAAATAAGAAATAAGAAAGTGGCATTAATGCCACTTTCTTATAGTAGAGCTTTACCTAGAGCTAAAGCTATGACGGGGTTGAGCTGGAGGTAAACTGTTTTTAAGCTTATCTAAAAACCCATTTGTGAGGACACATCTATCTAGTATCTTAGCCATTGTCGTTTTCTCGGTCTTTTCTTCCATTTTGCCTTCATATTGTACTTTAACTTTTACGTCAAGCGGAACATTTTCTAATTTCTCAATAGTCTGAAGAGGTTTTTTACTCTCACTGATGGCATCTCTTAACCGGGTCAAAACTTCTTTTTCTAAGCTGTATTGTTTTACTGGTTTGTCATCACGGCTCCCTAGTGCTGCAGCCCTTTTTAATTTATTAATTTCATTATCAATCAAATCAATTGCGCTTTTGTAACTAAGATCTTGTAATTGGACCGTATCATTATGGCGATAATTAGATACCTCTCGAGCCTGGACAACATAGGCAGGCGCAAATATACTCGAAAGGCTACCCATAAGTGAATCCAAAAAGTTTTTAACATCGTCGTTTTTTGCTGACATAATATATTACCCTCATTAAATTATTTTATTTACGAGCGGTCATTATAAGGCAAAAAACATACAGTTTCAAGCAGCAATAGATTTTTTCTTTTCTTATTGATTAATAAAGGGTTTTTTATGGGGGCAATTATTTATCAAAGGGATTCGGAACCTTTTCCAAAACAGGTGTTGGTTGATTAATGAACAGTCTACCCTGCCAGAATAAGCTTCTCTATTCCGTTTCATTTGAGTTCAGTTGCGCTGAGTTCCGTCATTGCTGTAAAGGTTAAGTAATTCGTTGATAGCTTTTTCCGTATCTACCCAATACACCTCAAGATGCGCGTTCAATGCTACAAGCAACTACAGACTAGAGTTGTGTCATCCTCGACGCGGCCGCGAGGCCGCAGTCGGGGATCCAGAAAAAAGCCTATATGATCATGGATCCCGACCTTCGGTCGAGGATGACAATGTGCAGGATCCCCGACTTCGTCGAGGATAACAAAGCTTCGATTTAAATCTATAGTATTCAGCTAGATCTCGCATCTTCATTGGCGATGGGTAGCTCTACACTATCGTAACTTCTCATAGGTGCACCACTCGAAAAGTTTGCTGAAACTTGTCAACGAATTGTTTAACCCTTACAGCAATGACTGGCTCCGCGGGAAGCGACGCACAGTGCAATTTATTAATTGGGCAAGCAGGGGCTTGCCCCTACACTATTTATTTCCCAATCACCGTCAGCCCACCCATATAAGGCTGCAATGCCTTGGGAATATGGATATTACCGGCCTCATCTTGATAATTTTCCATTATCGCTACCAGGGTGCGCCCTACTGCTAAGCCAGAGCCATTCAAGGTATGCACTAATTCGGTTTTGCCGGTTTTGCTGTTGCGAAAGCGCGCTTGCATACGGCGTGCTTGAAACGACCCCATATTAGAACAAGAAGAAATTTCTCTATAGCAATTTTGCGCCGGTAACCAGACTTCTAAATCGTAAGTCTTAGCAGAACAAAAACCTATGTCCGCTGTACACAAGGACAAGACTCGATACGGTAATTCCAAGCGTTGTAAAATGGTTTCAGCGTGTAGTCTTAATTTTTCCAGATAATTATAAGATTCGTCAGGATGACATATCCACACCAGTTCTACTTTTTCAAATTGGTGTTGGCGGATCATGCCGCGCGTATCTTTGCCATAAGCTCCGGCCTCGCTGCGAAAACAAGGCGTATGCGCGGTCCATTGTAAAGGTAAGTCTTCCTCACGTACGATTTCATCGCGCATTAAATTGGTTAAAGAGACTTCCGCCGTGGGGATTAGGCTATAGCCCGCCGTGGTAGTAAATAAATCTTCTTTAAACTTTGGCAGTTGCCCGGTACCAAATAAAGAATCGTCATTGACTAGATAAGGCACATAAGATTCTTCATAGCCGTGTTCGTTGATATGTATGTCCAGCATAAATTGCGTTAAGGCGCGCTGCAGTTTGGCTAAGTGTTTATGTAACACTACAAAACGTGAGCCGGTTAATTTTGCAGCTTTATCGAAGCTCATTTGTCCTAAGCCTTCGCCTAAAGCCACATGATCTTTGATCTCAAAAGAAAATGTTCTGGGCGTGCCGACTCTCGCTGTTTCTACATTATCGTCTTCGCTTTTTCCTATGGGCACGGAATCGTGTGGCACATTGGGCATGACAGCACAAAAATCATGTAGCTTTTCTTGCACCGCGCTTAATTCATGGCTTAATTGCGTTAATCTATCGCCTAGCTGATTCACTTGTTCTAAAACAGCGCTTGCATCTTTACCCTGACCTTTTAAGATCCCTATGTTTTTGGAATGCACATTGCGTTCATTTTGCAATTTCTCCGTTTCAACCTGCAGTGTTTTACGCTCAGCTTCCAGCGCATTAAACGCAGCTACATCTAATACGAACCCACGCGTTGCTAATTTTTCAGCAACCGCTTCAGGTTGTTCGCGCAATAATTTTGGATCTAACATATTTTTCTACCTTTAATACAGACATTTCACTTAAGCACTTATTTCGCGGACCCGTCATTGCGAGCCAGTGAGCGCAGCGAACAAGGCGAAGCAATCCAGCGTTTGAATGATAACTATAAACATCAGGTACCGTAAGACTTATAAAACACTCGATCTCATAGGTCTATTAGTTGTATGATGCATCATGTTCATTACCAAAATGATGGATTGCCGCGCCGCACTCGCCTAGTTTAGTGCAATTCAGTCATTTTACTGTTATTGCTGCTCATATTTTTTATTATACATCCAGTACTCGTTTGCTCGCAATGACGAGCTTTGCGTATAGTAACCGTCCGTGAAATTTTAGAGTTCATTCCCTCTTAATACGAATCCCGCATCTTCATTTATGATCAGTATATATCTTGTCTAACTCTCTCAAAAAAGCCATTTTTTCAGCGATCTTCATTTCCAAACCACGATCTGTAGGTTTGTAAAAGGCTTGCGCTTTCACCCCTTCTGGCCAATAATTTTCACCTGCAGCATAGGCATGTGGCTCATCATGGGCATAACGATATTCTTTACCATAATCTAGGCTTTTCATCAAGTGGGTAGGCGCATTGCGTAGATGTAATGGCACTTCTAAGCTACCCTTTTCTTTAACAAAAGCGCGTGCAGCGGAAAAAGCCGTGTAAACCGCATTGCTTTTAGCAGCGATAGCTAAATAAGTTACAGTTTGTGCCAGTGCTAACTCCCCCTCGGGTTGTCCTAAACGTTCTACGGTTTGCCAGGCTTCTAAGGCTAAAGTTAAAGCCCGAGGATCGGCATTGCCTATATCTTCTATCGCCATACGCACCATGCGTCGCGCTAAATACAAAGGATCGCAACCGGCATCCAACATGCGCACCAGCCAATATAAAGAGGCATTCGGATCGGAGCCACGCACCGATTTATGCAAGGCAGAAATCAAGTCATAGAAAATATCACCCTGTTTATCGAAACGTTGATAACTCCCCTGCACTATGTCTTTCATTTGTTCGGCGCTTAATTCACTGATTTCCTGACTGTCCATTAAGGCTAGAACCATTTCTAAAAAATTTAAAGCCCGTCTGGCATCGCCATCGGCGGCCATGGCCAATAAAGACAGATTCTCAGCCGATAACGTTTTATTATGCGCGCTTAACGCACGCTGCAAAATAAGACTGAGTTCATGTTCGGTTAAGGATTTCAACACATACACCTTAGCTCTAGATAACAAAGCGTTATTCAAAGCAAAGGAAGGATTTTCTGTAGTGGCACCGATTAAAGTCAACAAACCATTTTCCATATACGGTAAAAAAGCATCCTGCTGTGCTTTATTGAAACGGTGAATTTCATCCACGAATAAAATGGTTTTTTGATTGCCATCCTCTAGCTTCGCTTGCGCAGCATTCAACACTTCGCGTATTTCTTTCACACCTGAAAAAATAGCCGATATTTTAATAAAATGCGCTTTTGTTTTTTGCGCCATCAATTGCGCTAAAGTGGTTTTACCGGTACCGGGTGGGCCCCAAAAAATACAAGAATGCAACTGCCCTTTTTCTAGCGCGATGCGAAAAGATTTGGTGGGCGCTAATAGATGCGTTTGCCCAATTAAATCGTCCAGGCTTTGCGGACGTAACTGTGTCGCTAAAGGCTCGTTCATCTCTTACTGCACTACATCCACACCAGCTGGTAAATTGAGTTTAAACAGGCTAGGTTTTAGCGTCGTATTTATTTTTACATTGCTAAACTGAATCTCTGTGGTTTGATCCAAATTATTATCTATGACCATGCTTTTTAAAGTATTATTGCTAAAGCGAATGGTTAAACGCCTAAAGACATCATTGTCGTTCTTGGCTGATAATTGATAGCAATCGGCGGTGGTGTTTGCACAGGCTGTAATATTATACTGTTCTTTTAATTTGTCCACATTACCGCTTAACAATAATGCCGGTGTAGCATCATTTTGCTCATCGAGATTTTTATAGGTCACTTGAGCTAAATCGACATCGTAAATAGCCAGCTTCTGACCGCTGTTGATAATTAGCTGCCGACTAGGCAAAACCGTATACCAACGGAATAGATCTGGTCGTTGAAAAGCGATATCACCATGGGTACTCGTAACGGCTCCACCTTTACTCGTTAAAGTTTTTTCGGTAAATTGCGCTTGCATGGTATGGTAATTATTTAATAATACTGCCAATGAGTCTTCGGCATTGCCTTGGGCGTAGAGATTTGCTGTTACACATAAAAACAGCATTAATATTGTTTTTTTAACGTTCATAATTACTTGCCTCTTCTATTCTAAAATGTATTAAATTGCAGGAACTCCGTCACAGCAATGACGAACCAGGATGTTGTCATCCTCGACCAGGCCACGAGGCCGCAGTCGGGGATCCAGCAAAAACTTAAATTGAAACTGAATCCCCGACCTTCGGTCGAGAATGACACAACTCTAGCGTGCAGCTACTTTGAGCATTCAACTCGCAGCTTGAAGAGTATATTAACCGAGTAAACATTCCTTCTGTGTCAATGGACATTGTTTTTCATTCACTTCATAACCATACCGCGTAAACCCATGTGGGAACAGATATTTCATATCCACTACCTTTTGCGAGGTATTGTCTACAATAAACAAGACTTCACAGCGATTGGGTGTAAAATAGCGCATATAGGTGTTGCTGTTTGCTGAAAAAGTACTTTTAGGCGGACCCATGCATTCCTTCACTTTGGCCACAGTCACACCATCGTATAGTGAGTTTTTCTTGACTTCCGGGCTATGTGCAGCTTCTGCCGCTGTAGCGCCCGTATTACTGCTGGTTGTAGTGTTAGTCGTAGTGCTGCATCCTGCTACCATTAAAACAGAACAAAAAATGGCCAAAACTCTCGCTTTCATGCGTAAACTCCCTATTAAAATACTGATAAATTATTTTATCATAAATATACTATTATATTCTATACCCGTTGTATTTGATGATGCGGACATTGTAACCATCGACCGATCGCATAGAGATATGAACCTACTATCCTTGATTGAAAATGTGCGATTGGATGTATGCTGTGATCCTCGACCGAAGGTTGGGGATCCAGCACATTGTCATCCTCGACCGAAGGTCGGGGATCCAGGATCAAATAAGTTTTCCTGGATCCCCGACTGCGGCCTCGCGGCCGCGTCGAGGATGACAAAGTTTCTGATTTCAAGTCACAATGTGCTGGATCCCCGATCGGAGCCTGTACTCGGTACTCCGGGTATCGAGGATGGCAAAGCTTCGATTCAAACCTATTGCATTCATTAAGATCTGCATCTTCATTGAAGATACGAGTCAAATGATATTACTGGCTTCTTCTTTCAGTGGCATGCGCCACAGTATTACTCCGCCAATCAACAGAGCGACTGCGCCTATAATCAGTGGCGCGCTTAATCCCAAGAACGACACTACCGATCCCAATAGCGAGGTAACGGCAAAACACAATGCGCCTACAGAGCCCGTCATGCCCATGACCCAGCCTTGCTCTTCTGGACTCACCTGGTTTGAAAGCAGTGTGAGTAAATTAGAGTAACAAACGGCAATATTGGCACCAACTACAAAACCGACTATCAAGGCAATATGCAAAGACTGCGTTATCACCATGATGAAAATCATAGCAGCGGCTACAATAAAATTAATGACCACGGCCCGCCGCAGCGACATCCATTTAAGGCATAGAGGTGCCAAAATGCCGCTACCCCCGCTAAAGCCTAAGGCCACTAGGGATAAAAATAAACCGGATTGTAAGGCCGTAAAATGAAATGAATTCACCATAAAGGTAATGATAAAGCTAAAATAAGCACCCCAGCCTATTTCCATAAAGAGCAATACTATGGATAAATTGCGCACTCTACGATGCTTAAAGGCCGAGATAAATACTTCTATTGCTCTAAACCAGTTTAAAACAAATTTCTTCGTGGGAATAAAAGTTTCATTGAAAAGATAGCTTAGTAACACTATATTCAGCAACGAAATAAAAGCGGCAAAATACATGGGTATGGTGTAGTTAAACCAGGAAATAAGTTCGGGCGAAGATAAAATCCCACCTATTATAGGGCCCGTTAAAAAACCTAGAGATAGCGTTAATACCATCCATGACATATTACGGCTTTTATTGCCCGCGTCGCTGATATCGACTATAGCCGCTTGCGCAATGGCTTGGCTGCCAGCGGTAAAGCCTGCAATCAATCGCCCTACGATCATCAGCGCGATACTGTGTATCGCAATGGATATGCCGGCGAGTACGTAACCTAAAACGGCACCGCCTAAGCAAATAAGCAATGATTTTTTACGACCTATGAAATCGGACACATCACCCAAAATAGCCGCACCAAAAAACCAGCTAAACATATAAACGGAAATGATGACGCCATAAATAAATTGTCGTTTCTCTATAGAATATTCGCCTGCTAAAAAATGTAGGCTAGGATCGATGATGAGGCTACTTAAAACAGGGAAAAATAAGCCCATACCCATGCTATCTATAAATAGCACCAGCAGTAAAGGCATTAATTTTTTAAGAAATGTCTGTTGCATTGGATAACTTCTCTACGTCTGTTTTGGTTAAAAATCGGTATTCGCCTACTTCTAAATCTTCAGGTAAACGAATGGGGCCAAAGCGTATACGTTCTAAACGATTGACTACAAAACCTTGTGAATCCCACAAGCGCCGTACAATACGATTGCGGCCCTCGGCTAAAGTAACTTTAAACCATTGATTCCGGCCACGATATAATCCGGGAACAATCGTTTTAAAAGCCGCCATGCCATCTTCTAGTTCAACGCCTTCTAACAAGCGGCTAATCGTTTCAGCGTCAACTTCGCCATAAACACGCACTCTATATTCGCGTTCAAAACCATATCGTGGATGCGCTAGTTTATTGACGAGTTCGCCATTATTGCTAAATAACAATAAGCCAGAGGTATTATAATCTAAACGACCTACCACTATCCATCGGCCTTCGGTTAAGGGTGGTAAGGCACTAAAAACAGTGATGCGCCCTTCGGGATCGTGACGAGTACAAACCTCGCCTACGGGTTTATTGTATAGTAAAACACGTGTCTCTTCGGTTGCAGCTTTTGTGTTAATGAGTTTGTTGTCTACACAAATTTGATCGGTTGCTTCAACTTTGGCGCCTAAAGATGCCAGTTCACCGTTAATAGTAATGCGTTGTTCTTTTATCCATTGCTCGATTTGTCGTCTGGAAGCAAGCCCACATTGTGCGAGAAATTTTTGAATACGTTCGGCCATGATGGTCTCTAATTTGTTTTATCTAGGGTTGCAGTATATAAGTTCTAGTTGGCTGGGCCCTGGCAATAATACTAAAACGTTGTCATCCTCGACGCGGCCGCGAGGCCGCAGTCGGGGATCCAGGAAAAACTTGATTTGAAACTGGATCCCCGACTTCGTCGAGGATGACACTCTCTAGCTTTGTGCTGTTCTGTGTAACCAATTCCCAATGTCTAAGCTTCTACCTCGACTAGTTCTTCTTCTTGAATCATGTCTGCGTTCAGCTCTAGTTCTTCTTGAACTATTTCTGCGTTTTGCTCTATTGATTCACTTTGAACGACTTCTTCGGTTTGTACCGTTTCCGCATTCTCTGCAACTTCCAAACCTTCCGCTACATCCAATTCTAATTCATGTTCTAAATTTTCCACGGCTTTATCTATATTATGAATTTCATCTAAAGTAGGTAATTCGTCCAAGCTTTGTAAGTTAAAATAATCCAGAAATTTCTTTGTTGTCGCTAATAATTCAGGGCGTCCGGGTAATTCTTTATGCCCTACTACACGTATCCATTCACGTTCAAACAAGGTTTTAATAATGCTACCATTCACAGCCACACCGCGTATATCTTCAATTTCAGCACGCGTAACGGGTTGTCTGTAGGCAATTAAAACCAAGGTTTCTAAAAATGCACGTGAATAGCGTGCGGGTTTTTCTTCCCACAATTTAATAATATAAGGTGCGTAATCGGCTTTAATTTGCGCTCTAAATCCACTGGCCACTTCTTTGATGTTAATAACATCCGCAAAAGATTCAGCACACAATTCTGCTAAGACTTCTTTCAATTGTTTATTATCGGGCTTGTCTTCTTCATCAAAAACCAAACCTAAACGCTCTAGGGATAAAGGCTCACTGGCACTCAATAAAACGCCAACGATGATTTTTTTTAATTGCTCTGTTTGCATTCTATTCCTCCGGTAATGCAGTTAGGGCTTTAACATGCAAAGTCCCGTAAATTTCAGTTTGCACAATATCGATTAAAGCTTGTTTTAACAATTCTAAAATAGCAATAAAGGTTACAACAACCCCTAGTTTACCTTCTTTGGCGGAAAATAAACTAGAAAATTCCGCAAATTCAATTTGCCGTATTTTATCCAACACTTCGGTCATGCGTTGGCGTATGGACAAGGGCTCCATGGTAATTTGGTGTTTGCTGGTTAGTTCAACGCGTTGCATCACATCTTTTAACGCTAACAATAATTCTTTTAAATCCACTTCCGGCAACGGTTTAACTTGTTTCATATCGGGAAGTTCGGCACGAACCACATGGATATCGCGTTCCAAACGTGGTAACTCATCTAAATTCAAAGCGGCTTCTTTAAATTGTTCATATTCTTGTAAGCGACGTATTAGCTCAGCACGCGGATCGTTACCTTCTTCTTCTATAGCATCCTTGGAACGAGGTAATAATAGACGCGATTTGATTTCGGCCAAAGTTGCTGCCATCAATAAATATTCAGCGGCCAATTCCAAACGAAAAGCTTTCATCAATTCTACGTATTCTATGTATTGACGCGTAATTTCGGTGATGGGGATTTCTAAAATATCTAGGTTTTGCCTACGGATCAAATACAATAAAAGATCCAACGGCCCTTCAAAGGCTTCTAGAAACACTTCCAAAGCATCGGGGGGAATGTATAAATCTTCGGGTAACTGCAATAAGGGTTCGCCACGTATACGCGCAATATAGGGTTCGCCCTCTACCGATAATAGCGTTGCTTCTGCGGGAATGGCAACAGCCTGATTGGATATAACTATTTCTTCCACGGGGGGCGGACTCCTAATGATTAAGCGACCCATTATAAGCCATATTCCTAGATCAGTGCAAATACATCATGCGATTGCAGACCGCGCTTTTCAAAAATATCCTTAAAAATCAATCGCATAAGCCTTTTAGCCTCGGCTAAAGTTTGGGCAGATTGCCAATCTCTAGCCGCCATAGCCAATAAGCTACGGCCCGAGATCCAATGAGGATGCAGTTGCTCGTCGGCCATCATACGGGTTGCACCCTGCTGCCAGTGAAAAGAGTAATAATACTGCTCGGCCACTGCTTCGCCACTGGCCACATGGTAGGTTAAGGGTAAGGCATAGCCTAAACAGGATAATAAGTCTAATTCAAAGTTACGTAAGGTACTTTCTACGGGCGCGCCGCGATGTAAATCAGCCAGTACAGTGCCATACAGTTGAAATAAATGCGGTTCTGGATCGGCTTTTTGAATCAGTCTATCGGTTAATTCATTGACGTATAAAGCGACTATTAATAATTTGCCTCGAAAAAAATAGGCTAAGCCCTGACCTTCGGCTTGGGTTAAACTAAGGACTTGCCCACGCCCGCGCCAATCTAGCCATAACGCTTGGAAGGGTTGTAATAACCCCCGCCAGGGCGATTTGGCGAGCCGCGCTCTTTTGGCTACCAACATGACGCGACCGTTTTCCTCGCTCAAGCAATTTAATAAAAGGCTATCGTCTAGGTAGGATCGGGCGTGCAGTATGTAGGCTTTTTGTGGCATTGTTTTATCCTTTCTAGCACCATTAAATTGCACGGTAATTCATTCACACGCAAGGTGTACGCACCTCTGAGTAAGTTACGATAGCGTATAATTACCCGGCCGTCATATATGGACTCGCCCGCTGATGCAAGTGAGCGCAACGAACAGGCGCGGCAATCCAGCATTTGAATGATGACTATAAACTTCATACATCGTGAGACTTATAAAGCACTAGATCTCATAGATCTATTAGTTTTATGACACATCACGTTTATTTTCATTACCAAAACAATGGATTGCCGCGCTGCATTCATTCGGTTCCGTGCAATTCAACTATTCCGTTGTTATTGTCGTTCATAACATTTATTATATATCCAGTACTCATTTGCTCGCAATGACGGCACGGAAAGCTCTTTGCTATAAGAACTTGTTCCACAGATACGGATACATCAAAAATTTAGCTTGACTAAATACATGGGGATCTCTCAAATTGCAATGACGGACTTAGCATATGAATTTACAACAATCACTCATCATCTATATCATACCCCAATTCACGCAGGTTACGCTCATCGTTGGCCCAACCGTCTTGCACCTTAACCCATAATTTTAGAAAAACATTTTTACCCACAATTTTCTCTATATCTTCGCGCGCTTTGATCCCCACTTCTTTTAACATCTGACCTTGTTTGCCGATGATAATTTTCTTCTGGCTGGGTTTATTGACTACAATCAACGCGTGTATTTCCACGCTATTCTTTTTTTCTTTAAACACTTCTATTTGCACGGATAAGGCATAAGGCAATTCAGCATTTAAATACCGCGTTAACTTTTCGCGCACGACTTCAGCTACCGAAAAACGTAAAGAGCGATCGGTGATGTCATCTTCTCCATATTCATGGGCTTTTTCTGGCGCCATATCAGCAATTACTTTTTCTAAGGCATCTACACCTTTATTCTTTCGTGCTGACAAAGGGATAATATGGACGAAATTCAATTTCTTTTGCAACTCTTCAATATAGGGTAATAATAATTTTTTATCGCTAACGGCATCAATTTTATTGATGGCTAAAATAATAGGAATATCGCTGTGTTCTAATCGCGATACCACTTTGGCATCGCCTTCATTAAAGTTCATCGCTTCCACCACAAATACGATCACGTCTACATCATTTACAATTTGCGATACTAAACGATTCATATGTTTATGCAAAGCTTGCTCGGGTTGTTGTTGTAGGCCTGGCGTATCGGTATAAATCATTTGTACATGGTCTATAGTTTTAATACCTAGAATACGATGCCGTGTGGTTTGTGGTTTATGAGAAGTAATGCTGATCTTCTCACCGACAATACGATTTAATAAAGTCGATTTACCGACGTTGGGTCTGCCTACAATGGCGATGTGTATACACTTCTCAGGGCTCATTTTTTCTTTTTCTCAATTAATATCAGCATTTTATCAGCGGCTTCTTGTTCGGCTTTGCGACGAGTAGAACCTTTCGCTTTAGTGCTATGGTTTAAGGATTCTAATTTACACGATACGCTAAAGATTTGTTGATGCGCAAGACCATCTATCTTTATAACTTCATATACGGGCAATTCTAAACCTTCAGATTGCGCCCATTCTTGTAGATGCGTTTTGGGATCTTTATGGGTTTTCTTTTGTACTATTTTATCTAAGCGATCGTGAAACCAGAGTAATAACTTTTCTCGACACACTTCTATGCCGCCGTCTAAATACAAAGCACCCAACAAGGCTTCAACGGCATCCGCTAAAATGGAACTGCGATCACGCCCGCCTGATTTTAATTCTCCAGCCCCTAAACGCAGATATTGTCCTAAGCCCAATTCGCGTGCCACTTCGGCCAGCGTATCACCCTTAACAAAATTAGCGCGCAGTCTGCTAAGCTCGCCTTCTTGTGCCTTAGAATATTTCAAAAACAAAATTTCGGCCATTAAAAAACTTAAAATAGCATCGCCTAAAAATTCTAAACGCTCGTAATTAGCGCCATCTACACTGCGATGACTCATAGCCATCTGCAATAAGTCTGGATCGCGAAAAGTATATCCTATAGTTTTAGACAGTTTGGCAAGCGTCTGCGTCATCTGCTACCTCTATTTTAAAGCCTGACCAGAGCGAGACCAGCGCATTTTTTTAGCCTTATCGTCATAGCTTAGTAAAATATATTGAGCTCTACCCACTAAATTCGCTTCGGGTACAAATCCCCAATAACGGCTATCGTAGCTGCCATCGCGATTATCCCCTACAGCGAAATACATCTCGGGCGGTACGGTGAAATCGTAGGTGCTGTTGTCTACCTTATCGGGATTAATGAGTATAGGATGTTTTACGCCCATCAAGTCTTCTTCGTATAATTTGACGGGTATATCTCCCCCATATTGATCAATTGCTGGACCTACATAAGTCTGCTTGGCTTCAATGCCATTCACATATAACGTTTTGTTCTTATAAACAATGTGATCTCCTGGTAGACCAACAATGCGCTTGACATAATCAACAGTTGGATCCAATGGGAAATGAAAAACCGTAATTTCACCACGTTTAGGTTCACTAATTTTGATAAATCGAGTATTGGTGATGGGTAAGCGTAAACCGTAACTGTATTGTGTTACCAGCAAGAAATCATTAGGCAATACCGTCGGTTCTAAGGAACCGGTAGGAACACGATACGGCTGGACAATAAAAGAACGAATCACAAATACGATTAAAAACACCATGAAAAATGAATGCGAAAATTCGATTAAAGCAGGTTTCTTGGCAGCCTTATCGCGCTTTTTAGCCCAGAAAATTTTGTCTAAACCGTAAATAATCCCTGTAAAGATGGTCGCTACAACTAGAGCTATAGGGAAATAATAGCTGATGTTCAGTTGAGAAAAGAATAATTGATAAATACCGTACAGCACCAATAGCACAAAAACAAACCTAGATAATTCTATGAATCCCGGTTTTTCTTTTATTTCAGCCATACGACGCTTAGGCGCCCAATGAATGATATCGATTAAGCTGATGATTCCAGTAATTAATAATAAAGCGATGTACGCTAACAAACTCATTTTTTATTCTCCACTTGTAATACTGCCAAAAAAGCCTCCTGCGGGATTTCCACGCGCCCTACCATCTTCATACGCTTCTTTCCTGCTTTTTGCTTGTCTAATAATTTACGTTTACGCGAAATATCGCCACCATAGCATTTTGCGGTTACATTTTTTCGCAATGCTTTTACGGTTTGTCTTGCTATAATTTGCGAGCCTATGGCCGCCTGTATGGCCACATCAAACATTTGTCTGGGAATTAGGGTTTGCATGCGATCGACCAAGGCCTTACCACGATGATAGGCATTGTCTCTGTGTACGATGATCGACAAGGCATCGACCTTTTCTGTGTTAATAAGTACATCGAGTTTCACCAAGTCGGCGGCTTGATAACGTTCAAAATGATAATCGAAAGAGGCATAACCGCGGCTGACCGACTTCAAGCGATCAAAGAAATCCAACACCACTTCGTTTAAAGGTATTTCATAGGTTAAGGCTACCTGCCGTCCTACATACAACATTTTCACTTGGGAACCGCGTTTTTCTATGCATAAGCTAATGACATTACCTACAAATTCTTGTGGCGTTAAAATATTGGCAATGACGATGGGTTCTCTTATTTCGTTGATTGTGCCCGGCGCAGGTAAATGCGCTGGATTGTCTATATATGTTATTTCATTTTTATTCGTTAATACTTCGAAGATCACCGTCGGTGCGGTGGTGATTAGGTCTAAATCGTATTCACGCTCCAAACGCTCTTGCACGATTTCCATATGCAACAGACCCAAGAAGCCGCAACGAAAGCCAAAACCTAGGGCTTCGGAAGTTTCTGGTTCGAAAAATAGCGAAGCGTCATTTAAACTTAATTTAGCTAAGGCTTCGCGAAAATCATCATAATCGTCCGCGCTAATCGGAAACAAACCGGCGAATACTTTAGGCTGCACCTTTTGAAAACCGGGTAAGGGTTTATCGGCGCTGCGTGCGGCATGCGTTAAGGTATCGCCTACTGGAGCACCATTGATGTCTTTAATACTGGCAACGATCATCCCTACTTCGCCGGCCGCCAAAGTTTTTTTATCGACTAATTTAGGCGTATAAATTCCTATTTTAGTGACTTCATATTGCAGCCCTGTAGACATCACTTTAATTTTATCGCGAGCATGCAATGTGCCTGCCTTTACTCGCACCAAGGAAACGACGCCCAAATAGCTGTCGAACCAGGAGTCGATGATCAGCGCTTGTAAGGGCGCTTCGGTATCCATACTGGGTGCAGGAACGCGCACAATCAGTTGTTCTAATAAGTCTTCAATGCCCAAACCCGTTTTAGCGCTGATCTCTAAGGCATCGCTGGCATCTATGCCGATGATGTCTTCGATTTCTTGACGTACGCGCTCCGGTTCGGCTTGAGGTAAGTCGATTTTGTTTAATACGGGAATGACTTCTAGAGATTGTTCGATGGCGGTATAACAAACGGCGACGGTTTGTGCTTCTACGCCTTGGGCAGCATCCACCACCAGCAAAGCGCCTTCACAGGCCGACAAAGACCGCGATACTTCATAACTAAAGTCTACATGGCCCGGGGTATCGATGAAATTCAGGGTATACAGCTCGCCATTGCGGGCTTTGTAATTCAAACAGACGCTTTGCGCCTTGATGGTAATGCCCCGTTCGCGCTCTAGATCCATAGAGTCCAAAACTTGCTCAGCCATCTCGCGGCTGCTTAAACCGCCGCAAAGTTGTATCAATCTATCGGATAAGGTGGATTTCCCATGGTCGATATGGGCAATAATGGAGAAATTTCTAATATTTTTCATACTTTTAGACTATACAGTGGCCTTTTTGGGGTACAGCGGTCATTTTACGGCCTAATGGACCGAAAGTAAAGTGGTTAAGTTTAAGGCAGTTTAAGTTTAGTTGCTGCTTTTGTTTTTCTGTTGTACAATTCGCCGCTTAATTTTGTGACGGGGTGAAGTTCTTATGAACAGCATTTTTGTTACTGAATGGGTATATAAAATCAATAATATTTTTGGAGGTAAATTTATGAGTTCATCTAATGATTCCGCGCAGCCTGCCGTTGTAAACGCAGACTTTAATGAGGCTGCTCCACTAATTCAAGAACAAGCAGAAGAGTCTGTTTGTACTCCAGCGGCGCTATTAGCGGCAGGGGCTATCGGTGCTGTTGGAGGATTAGGTATAGCTGGGTTTGTAAAAGCTTTTGGTTTAATTCCATTAGCATCTACAACTACACCTACTTGCATGACTATTGGGGGTATTGCGAGTGCTTTGACCAGTAGCTCATGCGTTTATTTTTTTGCAGGCAACAAGCACAACTCTGCGGTAGATCAACCTGCGGTAGATCAATCTGAGGCACTTCGGCCGCCTGTGACTCCAGTGGTTATGCATCGCAATTAAAAATGATAAGTGGTCACTACAGTATTTAACTGTGGTGACTGCTTAATTACGACCGAAAATCAAATTAATATTCTTTAACCGCTCTAAAACAGTGTCATCCTCGACGAAGTCGGGGATCCAGTTTCAAATCAGGTTTTTCCTGGATCCCCGACTTCGGCCTCGCGGCCTAGTCGAGGATGACAACGTTCTGGTTTTGAGTGCTTTCAATATTCAACTCGCTTCTTGAAGTGCATTGGGTATATATCAAATTAATATTCTTTCTTCTTCAATTGTTCCAAAATAGCAGGATTCTCTAAAGTCGATACATCTTGTGTAATCTCCTCGTCTCGCGCAATGCTACGCAGTAAGCGACGCATAATTTTCCCTGAACGCGTCTTAGGTAAATTATCTCCGAAACGAATTTCATCCGGTTTTGCAATGGAGCCAATTTCCGTGCTTATCCATTGGCGTAATTCCTCAGCCAATTCTCGCGCTTCTGCAGCAGAGGGCGGTATTGAACCTTTGCAAACGATAAAAGCAAAAATCGCTTCTCCTTTTATTTCATGCGGTCTACTGACAACGGCCGCTTCGGCAACTCTAGGATGCGCTACTAATGCCGACTCTATTTCCATGGTACCTAATCTATGACCGGAGACATTGATCACATCATCCATACGTCCTAAGATCCAAATATAGCCATCATTATCTAGATGCGCGGAATCACCCGCCACATAATATGGACTACCATTTATGTCTTCAGAAAAATAGGTTTTAAGATAGCGCTGTGGATTATTCCACACCGTTTGCATTTGTGAAGGAAAAGGACGCTTAATGACTAAAGTACCGCTATCATTGCGTGCAACGGAATTACCCGATTCGTCAAAAATATTTGCCATAATTCCCGGTATAGGGGCACTACACGATCCTGGTTTCATAGCAGTAACGCCTGGGATTGGACTTAACATCACAGAGCCCGTTTCGGTTTGCCACCAGGTATCTACAATGGGACAACGTTTTTTACCGACGACTTCATAATACCAGCGCCACGCCTCGGGGTTAATGGGCTCCCCTACTGATCCCAATAAACGTAATGAAGATAGATCAAATTGCTCAGGTAAGTGTGCATCTATTTTAATTAACGTGCGCAATGCCGTAGGTGCAGTATAAAAGATACTGACTTTATGTCGTTCAATCATTTTCCAAAAACGACCTGCATCTGGATAAGTGGGCGTGCCTTCATAGATAATTTGTGTAGCGCCTACTGCCAACGGTCCATAACAAACATAACTATGTCCCGTAATCCAACCCACATCGGCCGTGCACCAAAAAACATCGTTGGGTTTGATATCAAATACCCACTGCATGGTGACAATCGTTCCTAATAAATATCCTGCACTCGCGTGCTGTATTCCTTTGGGTGCCCCGGTGCTACCGGATGTATATAGAATAAAAAGTGGGTGCTCGCTGTCTACCATTTCTGGTTCACAGCTATCGGGCTGATTATCGATTAAGTCATGCCACCAGACATCGCGACCTTCTTTAAAATGACACGGTTCATCGTTGCGCTGGTGTAAGATGACATTTTTTACGGGACTTTTAGAATCCAAAATATGCAAGGCTTCATCCACTACATTTTTCAAGGGCAGATTCTTTCCCCCTCTATTATTGCTATCGGCAGTAATTAAATAACATGCCTCAGTATCCGCAATTCTGTCGGCCAGAGCCTTGGCGGAAAAACCTGCAAACACTACGGAATGAATGGCGCCAATCCTAGCACAGGCTTGCATAGCAATGATGGCTTCTATGCTGTGTGGCATATAGATGACGGCTCGTTCTCCTTTTTTGACACCCAATTTTTTTAAACCATTGGCAAACCTACAGACTTGCTCTAGTAATTCTTTATAACTTACTGTTTTCACAAAGCCAGAATCGGATTCAAAAATAATAGCGGTTTTATGTGGATGTTTACTAACCTGCCTATCTAGGCAGTTATAAGAAACATTAAGCTTGCCGTCTTCAAACCATTTATAAAATGGCTCATTCGTTTCATTGAGTATTTGCGTAAAAGGTTTATGCCAGTCTATATGCTCTACCGCAAGGTCGCCCCAAAAGCCAGTATAGTTCGTTTCAGCTTTGAGTCTTAAGGCATGCAACTGTTCTGCATTCAAATTGGCTTGTTTTACGAAGTCGGCGGCTGGCGCAAAAGTATGTTCGTCGTTCGTAACGGATTTTAGCTCAGACATGGTGGTAAGTCCTCAAAGTTTTCAGAAATAGCTTATTCATAGCATAAACAACAAAAGAATTTTGTACAAGAGCCATCGTGTCATTCTCGACGAAGTCGGGAATCCAGTTTTTTCTGGACCCCCGACTTCGGCCTAGCGGCCGCGTCGAGGATGACAACGTTCTGGTTTGTAGTTACCTTGAGCCTTCAACTCGCATCTTCAAGTATGATGGCTATATAACTGCAATACATTCCACTTTACATAACGGCACAACAACAGCGTTCTTGCTTAACTTCGTCTTTCTGTAACAGAGGCTTGCTTTCATTCTTCTGCTCCCGAGATGGAGCTGCCAAGAAAGCAGGTCCCGTCGAAGAAAAAGGTGACGCTATTTCTTCATTAGGTGTTACCAAGGAAACAGATGACTGAGGAGTAGCTTGAATTACACCATCCACAACTAACTGCCCATCAACTCGTACTTCTAGGTCATTTATTTCGACTGTGTAGTCATTCACCATTAACTTACTGCCTTTCCCGTCGGTGACGAGTTGATGTTTGTTTCTAAAAGGCATTTTGTGTCCATTCACCGTGATCTCACCTGATGATGGATCCTGGCATATTTTTATCTGCTTTCCAGTAGCTGAGTCAGTGATTGTTGTTGTGTTTCTTTTTGAACCCGATATAAAAGAGCTGCCATTGCAACGGATGAAGTTTACACTTCCATCATTAGCTATCATTGAGCTGTTACCATTCACCTCAGTAGAACGGGTATAATCGCTTAGGTTTGAAGCTCCTATAATAATACAGTCTGGTGAAATGGTTCCACTTATATGCAGGGAACCACCGTTTAAATTAATCTTTGCTCTTGATTCAATATTACCGCCGACAGTTAGATTACCATTGGCTACAGTAACTGCTGCACTTGAACCTATATTTCCGCTGAAAGTTGAAGGTCCCTCTGCACTCACTATTGCGTTTCGGCCTACATTAACAGCGGTTACACCACCATTGCGTACAGTAACTGCTGCATTTGAACCTATATTTCCGCTGAAAGTTGAAGTACCATGGGCAAGAACTGTTGCGCCTGAATCTACACTAACGGCAGTTACACCACCATTGTGTACAGTAACTTTTGCACCTGAGCCTATATTTCCGCTGAAAGTTGATGTATCATGGGCAAGAACTGTTGCGCAACTGCCTACACTAGCGGCAGTTATACTACCATTAACTACAGTAACTTTTGCACCTGAGCCTATATTTCCGCGAACAGTTAAAGGACCACCTACCTCAATTGTCTCATTTGCCTTAATACTAGATAAAGATTCCATATTTTTTTACCTCACTAAATTTAATGTTATCTACCTATTGAACTTGGATCCATAGCTTTGTCATCCTCGATACTCGGAGCACCGAGTACAAGCTCTGATCGGGGAGCCAGTTTCAAATGATGACAATGTTCTGGTTTATGATCGCTTTCAATATTCAACTCGCTTCTTGAAGCGCATTGAGCATAAAGCGCAAATATTATACATTGATACTATTATCTAGGCTAGATTATACTCGAATCTTGTGACTAAAACGATGTGGATTTATTTCCGCTCACTAACATTCGCGACTCGAGCCTTAATAATCGCTGCAGCAACCCAAAATCATCCGCAGAAAAAGCATCGGCAAGGCATAATACATAACGTTGTTTCTGAAGATTTTTACAGTGCAAAATAATGAGCTTAGGGCCTTGATGGCATACTGTGATCTGATCATAGTGTTGGATGCCTGTTCTAAATTGCAGATCTATTTTTCCCTGGGGTAGACTAATTAAAGCTTGTAAGGCACATAAAGAATAAAGACTCATTATCCCGGCGCAGGATACGCTGGTGATAACACTCAAAAAAATAAACCACGGCCAGTTTTTGCCGTAGAGTATAATGAATATCAAACTTAGGCTATACAGCAAACCATATAAGAAGATAAGTCTTTTAGACGGCCGAACGGCGAGCATGTGCAATGATTTTCTCCACCATAGCGCGCATGGCAAGGTCTTCAGGTTCTAGTCTGGCAATAAACCACTGATATAGAGTAGGATCTTCCAGGGTTAACATTTGTATAAAAACGGGTTTTTCTTCATCGTTCAAATGGTCATAACATTGATCTAAAAAAGGCAATAATAGTAAATCCAATTCCAGCATACCGCGTCTGCAAGCCCAATATAGTCTGGCTTTTTCTTGTACATTAATAGTCATCTCTTGCCTTTATCGTCATATGTCTGATAATATTGTAATCAATATTAACCGGAATTAACTCGAAATACAATGCAATTTAATCCAGATTTTATAAAATTTTTATCTAACTATGGCACGCTTCGCCTAGAAGAGGAAGAATATTGCTTTGTACCCACACTTACTGCGCAGAAAGAAAGCGCTAGCCATTTACTGATCTGCCCTCTATTAAACTGGACATGGTTAAAGGTATCCGGTGTAGACAGCAAAAAGTTTCTACAGGGACAATTAACCTGTGATATGGAATCGGTTACCCCACAACGCGGACATTTTGCCGCGCACTGTAATCGTCAAGGACAAGTTATTGCCACTTTCTACATTTATCTGCGCGATGAAGCTTATTATTTACACTTACCCAGCCTATCCGCACCGATATTACAAAAAGCGCTACAGCAATATGCCAAATTCTCTAAGGTCGTCATTGAATCGGCTTCCCAGGATCTAATCAGCATAGGCGTTGTAGGCGCAGACAGCGCTAAAGCTTTGCGATCATGCCTGGGTTTAGAACCTCCCATCGAACAACAGCAATCCTTTCATGAGGAATTATATGTGCATCGTGTTCCTGGCGAGGTAGAACGTTTTGTCTGTACGGCAAGTGTGCCTGCATTAATCAATTTGTGGCAAGAGTTGATGACACATAAGGCCGTTCCATGCAGTGAAAGCGTATGGCATTGGTACGATATACAAGCTTTTTTAGTCCATATACGCCCTAAGACCAGCGCCCTATACACGCCACATGCCATTGCTTTACCCGAACACCATGGTGTAAGTTTTACAAAGGGCTGTTATACCGGCCAAGAAATTGTAGCCAGAATGCATTATTTAGGCCGTGGCAAGCGCAAACTATCGCACATAACGCGTAATATCGATCACCCCTATAGTCCAGGCGATGTGCTATTGGGAGAAGATCACAAACCAGTCGGCATGGTATTAGACAGTTATAGCGATGTAGTCCAGAAGATCCAGCATTTATTAGCCGTGTTATATTAGAGGTTCTATGTTTTATCGTCTTTTCGCAGCACTTATATTAGGTTCATTATTGCCTCTAGCCTTTGCGCCCTGGCAGTGGTCTATCTTAGCCATTCTCATTCCATTCGGTTTGATTTTTTTATGGCAGTACAGCCGCTCTGTTTTTGAAGCAACTGCTATAGGTTTTCTCTTTGGTATTGCTTTCTTTGCTACGGGCGTTTATTGGATCTATTACAGCATTTACACATTCGGTCACAGCCCCTTATGGATCGCTTATTTAATCATGATGTCATTGTGCGTCGTTTTAGCCTTGTTTCCTGCAGCATTGGGGTTATTATTACGTAATATTACGGTACCTGCATGGCTGCGTTGGTTGTGTGTATATCCTAGTTTATGGGTTTTAGGAGAAGGTGTACGCGCCATTATAGGCAGCGGCTTTCCATGGTTATCGTTAGGTTATAGTCAAACTAACACGCCATTAGCCGGTTTAGCGCCTTTCATCGGTGTGTATGGTTTATCGTGGTTATGTGTGTTCATGAGTGGCTTATTGTTTATGGCATGCCAAAACAAGCGTTGGTCACTGCGCATTATTCCCTTAGTCGTTATAGGGTTAATCTATGCTTTAGGCTATGGTGCTAAGCAGATACCGTGGGGCGAGGCAAAACCGCCTGCATTGTCCGTAGCTCTGGTGCAAGGCAATATAACCCAAGATCTCAAATGGGATCCGATGCGATTGGCCAATAATGTCGAACACTATTTAAATTTAACTGAAAGCCATTTAGGTACCGATTTTATTATCTGGCCAGAAGCGGCTATTCCTGCCAATATCGATTATGTTCAGCCTACTTTGGAACATATGGATGCCGTATTAAAAAATCATAATAGCAATTTATTAACCGGCATTGGTGCCAGTGGCGAAAATAACCAATATTATAATGCATTGATCTTGTTGGGCCAAAACCAAGGCCTATATCGCAAACGGCATTTAGTGCCTTTTGGCGAATATTTACCGATGCAGCGATGGTTATCGGCATTGTTAGAATATTGGCAATTACCCAATGCCAGTTTATCTGCGGGCCCTAAAACACAAACTGCGTTAATGGTTAACGGCGTGAATGTAGCGCCCTTTATTTGCTATGAAATTATCTTTCCTGGATTGGTGCGACAATCTTTACCGGCAGCAGAGCTATTGGTCACCATCAGCGACGATGCTTGGTTTGGCGACTCCTCTGCTTTGAGTCAACATCTACAGATGGCACAAATGCGCTCTATAGAAATGGCTAGACCACAATTGTTTGTCAGCAACAGCGGTATTACCGCCATAGTCGATTACAAAGGCGACATACAAAAACGATTGCCCATCGATAATGCTATTGTATTGACGGGCAGCGTCATGCCACATCAAGGCATAACACCATTTATCTATTATGGTTCATGGCCTGTGTGGATTGTGTCGGTGTTGTGTTTGTTGTTGGGTATAGGCTGGCGATATTGCGGTTTTAAAGCAAAAAAATAGTTATACCGGATTTAATTCAACTTTCCCGAGCAACACAATTTTTGTTGCTCGGGGATGATTGTTTTTAGCGTTTAGATGGTGATACTGAACGTATAAGCACTTCATCATTTATCAGAGGAGTCCCTTGTTGATTAAAGAATGGTAAATCTTTAGCACTAGGCTGAGATCTATGTGCATTTCTTTGTTGTGCATTTAAACGCTCATAATTTCTACTAGCCATCGGATCACCTAATTCTTTCGCCTCTTTGTACATGGCGAGAGTAATCTCAGAAAATCTATCAGCTACAGCAGGAAATTTACTGGAATATATTTCTAGTAATTCGCCTAAATTATTTATAGCCTCGGGACTGCCAAATATACGCACTTTTTCACATACATCTAGAACCATATCAATGCCCATTTCATTAAATTCTTTCGTTTCAGTGGATATGAGCAACATGTTAAACAAATTATGCATTGCGTCAGTATGCCCTAAGCAAATAGCTCTTTCATACAATTTCAGAGCCTCGATATCATTTTTTGTTTTTTCATCTTTAGTGATAGTGGGAAGTTTTAGTAGCAAATCAGCTAGATTGTTCATAGCATCGGCATTATCTAACTCAATTGCCTTTTCATATAACATGAAGGCCTCTTCTTGTCTATCCGGATATTGTGACAATAGAAAAGCCATTTTATTCATGATGTCAGAATTATCCGAATTTATAATTCTTTCGCACAATTCTTTTAATTTATTAAGACAGTTCTCTTTATCTTCTTGCGTACTAGGAGCATCAAGTAAAATACGTAGAATGTTCTTCATCGCACCCAGGTGACCTAAAAAAACCGCTTGTTCATATAAGGGAAAGGATTTTTGATAATCTCGCTTTCTCTCATGTCGAAAAGCCAAATTATTCATAGCATCGCTATTATTTAAACGCGCTGCTTTTGTTAATAGCCTTAACGCATATATCAGTTCTTCTCTTGAAGCGGAACGACTATTGAGTATCCAGATAGCCTTTTTATACATAGCACCCGTATGATTTTGTTCTATTGCTTTGTTATATAGATCCATAGCTTTTCTCGCAGAACCATCCGCTGCATTCAAATCTGCTAAATCAACCATAGCATCAACATGGCCCAACTGAGCGGCAGATTCTAGCGCTTCTTCAAGATATTGTTCTTTTTCTTGCTCTGAACTGAGGCGATCTGCTAGCAGATGCGCCTTACTATACATAGCCCCTGCATGATCAAATTTAGCAGCTAATGTACATAAATAGATAGCTTCGCCACGATTATATTCCTTAGACTCTGCGCTGATAGATTTACGATTCAACCATAGTTTAGCTAAACTATACATAGCATTGGCATCAAACAACCCCATTGCTTCTTTATACAACGTGTACGCCTGTCCAATTAAGCTTGGATATTTTAGTAATAAATCAGCAAATTTGATCATGGCATCGGTATTTCGGGACCCACTTATTTTTTCGCACATATCTATGACTATATCATAGCGATCTTGTTTCTCTTCCTGTGTACTAGGTTCCTCTAGTGAGATACGTAGAAAATTACTCATCGCTTCCAAATCACCTGAACAAATTTTTTGTTCATAATTTTCGATTTTTCTATTTTCAATTTCAGATGAAAGGATTACATGATTTTGCATCTCTATATCTTCATGCTTCAAATTGATGTCAGAAACAGGATAGTTCTCTTTTCCTCTCGGAAATCTATCACTACTTGTTAATTCGTTTTGTGCCCCAAGAAATGCTTGCTCTCTTACCTGCGTGTCTGTACTAGCCATAATTTTTACCTTCTTTAATACTTGTAATGATTCATCACTTTACGATGAAATATGCTCTTTTTTTAGCTAAACAGTCATTTATTACTGACCGGTAGCGTTTTATCGTAGTGCATTTTAGAGTAAATTTGATTCAAAAGCAATGTTTTGAACGACCGCTTAAGAAAAACATGGGTTTGTCAGTTTGGGACTTTGATAGCATACAGTGCCGCATTGGCAGCCGCCCCCTCATGGGGGTGGCATTTTTTGAATATAACATTTACCTTCCTGGTTTATGTTATAATCTAACATTATATTATCGATTTTAAGGGTAACGGCTATGAATACAGTCAGTCTGCCGCAATGTCTACCCTTCTATGTAATAAATTAAAAGGGATAAAAATATGTTAATGAAATGGATCCGAATTTTTCTGATAGCCGTTATTATAACCGCTGTCTTAGGCTTTACGGGTATAACGACTGCACAACCATTCTTGGATATTGACAGGGCTCTTTTTGGTATTTTTTTGGTCATATTTGTTGTGACCGTGTTTATACATATTTCTAGAGATAAAGAATAATATCAGTTTATTTGCTATTACTTAATTAAGTACAGGTTCTGTCTTGCATTCTTTTTCATCCCTTCATTTGCTTTATTTCTTATGTGCGTGTATGGTTATGATGGGGTAGAATAAAATCCGAGAAGGTTTACTGAACTGTGTCATTCTGGGCGTAAGATTAAAATCCAGAGCCTTGTCATCCTCGGCCGAAGGCCGGGGATCTAGAATTAAATCAGGGGAAAACTTGAATTGAAACTGGATCCCCGGCTGCGGCCTTGCCGAGGATGACACAGTTCAGTGAACCTTCTCTAAAATCCTACCGAGTGTTTACAGTTCACAAAATGGAGTTGGAATCATGTTAACATGGCTAATCATTTTCCTTGTTATTGTTCTTATCAGTGGAATCCTAGGGTTTACGGGTATAGTCGGGGAAGCTCTTTTATTGATTTTCAGAATAATTTTTAGTGTATTTTTAATACTATTGCTTATTACTCTGATTATGCATTTTTTAAGATGATGCTTAGCAATTCGTCTGAGCGCTCACGAGCTGAGTTATCTTCATAAATAATGAATTCCCGAGCCGCTCCCTGACGGTAGCGGCTCGGAGATTCATTTAAGTGTCCCTATTCTACATCTATAGCCCGCAATAAATTGGCCGCATTTGGATTCTTCAAACCAAAGTGTAGATACACCAAATCCGTTGCTACGCGACCGCGGGCGGTGCGCGCAATAAAGCCTTGTTGAATTAAATAAGGTTCGATTACATCTTCTATGGTACTTTTTTCTTCGCTTAAAGACGCCGCTAGAGTATCTAAACCCACCGGGCCGCCATTGAATTTATGCAATAGATCCGATAAAAATCTGCGATCTAACACATCAAAACCTTTTTTATCCACTTCTAATAAATGCAAAGCTTCATTGGCAATGAGTTGAGTTATCATGCCATCGCCACGTACTTCGGCATAATCGCGCGCACGACGCAATAAGCGATTGGCAATACGTGGGGTGCCGCGTGAACGTTTTGCAATTTCACTGGCGGCAGCGGGTTCTAAGGAAACATTCAATATGTGCGCTGAACGCAATAAAATATCGGTGAGTTCTGTAGGGGAATAAAATTGTAAGCGATTCACTATACCAAAACGATCGCGTAATGGTGAAGTTAATAAACCCGCACGAGTGGTTGCGCCCACTAAAGTAAACGGCGGTAAGTCTAGTTTAATAGAACGCGCCGCTGGGCCTTCGCCGATCATTAAGTCTAACTGATAATCTTCCATGGCTGGATATAAAATTTCTTCGACGGTAGCACTTAAACGATGGATTTCATCGATGAACAATACATCATTTGCTTTCAGGTTAGTGAGCAACGCGGCTAGATCCCCTGCTTTTTCTAGGACTGGCCCAGAAGTTTGTCTTAATTCAGCGCCCATTTCACAGGCGATGATATGGGCTAAAGTCGTTTTACCCAAGCCAGGTGGCCCGAAAATAAGGACGTGATCTAAAGCTTCTTGCCTTTTTTTAGCCGCATCGATGAAGATAGACAATTGCGATTTTACCGCTTCTTGGCCGGTGTAATCTTTTAAATAACGCGGTCTTATGGCGCGGTCAAAACGCACATCCTCGCTTTTTTGACTGGCCGTGATAAAACGATCTTGGTCTAACATTTCTTTTCCTATTTGTACTATTCAATTACGACAATGCCTGTAAGGCCTTACGTAATACTTCCTCGGCACTCAACCCTTCTACTGGAATTTGCTTTAATATTTTCATCGCTTCTTGCGGTTTAAAGCCCAAAGAAACCAATGCCGCTTGCGCTTCGTCTATGACCGCTCTAGGCTTATTATCACTCAATGGAAGTTGCTGTGCCAAGTCCATTTCCCATTCGTCTAATTTATCGGCCATTTCAATTAACAAACGCTCTCCTGTTTTTTTACCTATGCCGGGAAGACGTACCAAACGAGTTAAATCGTCATTGCGTATGGCGTTGACAAAATCGTGGCTGTCGATGCTGGATAAAATGGTTAAAGCTAATTTAGGACCTATGCCATTCACCTTAATCAAGCTGCGAAACAAGGCTCGTTCATGCTTGTCTATAAAACCAAACAAAGTATGCGCATCTTCCCGCACAGCTAAATGAGTTAATAAAATGATTTCCTGCCCTACTTCGGGCAATCTATAGCAAGTGGACAATGGTGCTTTGACGTCGTAAGCCACGCCGTGTACATCGATTAAAATGTCCGGTGCTTTTACTTCCAGCAAAATCCCACGTAAACGACCTATCATTGTAACCATCCTAATTATAACGGGATCCCCGACCTTCGGTCGAGAATGCGACTATAGTTTCCTTAATTTCCATTCGCGATGATTCGCATGGCAGATGGCAATGGCTAAGGCATCCGCAGCATCGCTGGCGATTTTGCCTTGTATGCTCAATACTTGTTTTACCATATGCTGCACCTGTATTTTTTCAGCAGCACCATAACCGACTATCGCTTGTTTAATTTGTCTCGCCGCATATTCATGCACTGGCAAATTTACCGCTACTATAGCAGCACCTCGCGCTTGCCCTAATTTTAAGGCCGAGCTTGCATTTTTATGCATAAAAACTTGTTCAATAGCAAATTCATTGGGTTGGTATTGCGCGATAATTTCGCGCACACCCTGATAAATTTGCTGTAAGCGCATTACCCAATCGTCAGCCACTGTGCGTATACAACCGCTGCCTAAATAATGGTATTGATTAGACGTGCATTCAATGACACCGTAACCGGTGACGCGTGAGCCTGGATCAATACCGACTATGCGCAATGTCAAAAAAATTATCCTTACTCTTCACATTTGTTTCTTAGGCTTAAAGCCTAAAAATCAACTGCTATTAGTCTAATTGAGACAAAACATCTTCTGGAATGTTGGCATTCGAATACACTTCTTGCACATCATCCAATTCCTCTAACATATCCAAGAGCCGAATCATTTTTTCAGCATCATCGCGATCTAAAGTGACTTCGACGCTGGGTATCATAGATACTTCCGCTGCTTCCGAGTTAAACCCTTTCTTAGCAAACAATTCTTTTATATTTAAAAAATGTTCAGGCTCAGTGAATACTTGTATATTGCCTTCATTATCTATCGTAACGTCTACTGCTCCAGCTTCCAAAGCTAGCCCCATGATAGCGTCTTCATCGCTGTCTTTAGCAAACACGATAAGCCCCAGCTTATTAAATAGATAAGCTACCGAACCGTCTGTGCCCAGATTGCCGCCGCATTTAGAAAACGCATGACGTACATTCGACACGGTACGATTACGATTATCGCTTAAGCATTCTACCATAACGGCAACCCCATTAGGGCCATAACCTTCATAAAAGATTTCTTCTAAGTTATCCGTATCTTCTGTACCACAGCCGCGTTTAATCGCTCTTTGTATGGTGTCTTTAGGCATATTTTGCGAAAAAGCTTTATCCATTGCTAAACGCAAGCGCGGATTGCTATTGACATCGCCGCCACCCATGCGTGCGGCAATGGTCAATTCACGGATAAGTTTGGTAAATACTTTAGCTTTTCTCGCATCTTCTTTAGATTTTCTATGTTTAATATTCGCCCATTTACTATGACCAGCCATAATTAATTCCTCGTATCAATTGGTTTAGAAACTGCTATGTGTAATTCCTCTAGTTGTGCCTTATCTGCCACAGACGGTGCATCCGTCAATGGGCAACTCGCACTTTGAGTTTTGGGAAAAGCAATGACTTCGCGTATGGAAGTACACCCTGCCATGAGCATGGCGATTCTATCCATCCCGAATGCAATACCGCCGTGTGGTGGGCAGCCGTATTTTAAAGCTTCCAAGAAAAAGCCAAATTTTTCTTTTGTTTTTTCTTCCGTTAACGACAATAACTCAAAAACCGTTTTTTGCATTTCTTTACTGTGTATGCGTATAGAGCCGCCACCCAATTCAAAGCCATTTAGTACCATGTCATAGGCTCTAGAGACCGTGTGTAAAGGATCTGCTTTTAATGCTTCTGCAGAATCCGTTTTAGGTGAAGTGAAAGGATGGTGCAAAGGTTGCAATTCATTTCTATCATTCATTTCAAACATAGGAAAATCTACTACCCACAACGGTGCCCAATTACAAGTAAATAAATTCAAATCGTGACCCAATTGTATGCGCAATGCGCCCATAGCATCGTTGACATGTTTTTCTTTAGCCGCTGCAAAAAAGATTATGTCGTTATTTTGTGCTTCGGTGCGTTTTAATATGTTTGCCAAAATTTCAGGGGATAAGAACTTGGCTATAGGCGATTGCACGCCTTCTACGCCAGCGTCTTTATTGTTGATTTTCATATAAGCCAAGCCTTTCAAGCCATGTTGGCCTACAAAGACGCCATAGTCATCCAATTGTTTGCGTGATAAACTAACACCATTGGGTAAACGCAAAGCCACCACGCGATGTTGTACATCATTAGCAGATTCGCTGAATACTTTGAATTCACAGTCTTTCACTAGATCAGCTATGTCGACCAATTCTAAAGGAATACGCAGATCCGGCTTGTCACTGGCAAAACGGCGCATTGCTTCGGCATACGTTAAGTGTGGAAAAGGTTGTGGCAAGTCTATGGCCAATACCGCTTTAAATAAAGCGACTATCCACTGCTCTGTCCAATTTTGAATGCTGGCTTCATCGATGAAGGAAGCTTCTATATCGAGCTGCGTAAATTCAGGTTGACGATCCGCGCGCAAATCTTCGTCTCTAAAACAACGCACGATTTGATAATAGCGATCGCAACCGGCCAACATCAATAATTGTTTAAACAATTGTGGCGATTGCGGCAAAGCAAAGAAATGTCCTGGATGCGTACGACTGGGAACTAAATAATCGCGCGCGCCTTCAGGCGTTGCTTTCATCAGCATGGGGGTTTCAATGTCCATAAAGCCCAATTCATCGAAATAACGGCGTGTAAACTTGGTGATTTCGTTGCGTAATTGTAAGCGTTTGAATACTTCTGGGCGGCGTATGTCGATGTAACGGTATTTTAAACGAGTATCCTCGCCTACATTGGCGTCATCCAAGGGAAAAGGTGGTGTTTCGGCCTCGCTTAAAATAGTTAATGCCTCAGCAACCAACTCAATTTTGCCACTGGCTAGATTGGCATTGACCATATTCTCGGGTCTGGCACGGACTTTGGCCGTGACTTGAAGTACAAACTCACTGCGCAAGCTTTCAGCCTGTTTAAATAATGCACCGATTTCGGGTTCAAATAAGACTTGTACCAAACCGCTGCAATCGCGCAAATCGATAAAAATAATGCCGCCATGGTCTCGCCGCCGGTGTACCCAGCCACAGACTTGGACCGAATGGCCTACGAATTGTTCATTTATTTGCCCACAATAATGGCTACGCATGCTTTATCCTATTTAAAATATGTTTTTTAATCCGCAAAGTTTACCTTAAATGGAGCTAAAAAACCAATGATATTATACGCGTAGTTGCGTGCGATCATCGATGATAAAACTCGATTGCATTGTGGATAAAATATTTTAAGCCTATAGGTGACCCAGAGACCCATCTATATAGTGCTATTTTCTCGCTGCTGGTGGAGACATTTTTAGGGCCTCATTGCGTTTCAGCTGTATATAATCTCTTATGACTATTTCTTCAAGCCGCGCCATAAGTGTGTCACAGTTGGCGGCAGTCCTTGCCGATACAATAAGAATATCTTTTTCAATACCATATATTTCGGCTTCCTTTTTTAAGCGGTCTATCTGAGGGGTTCGGTTAAAAGAGGGATCTTTTATATCATCAAGCCCAACCAAAATAATAGCGCAATTACTTTCACGGGGGTGATATTTTCTTATAGACTCAATATGATTCTTAAGCTCTTTTATTTCAGCATTAAAGTCAAAGCCTGAGTCTGAGTCTTTGCCAAGTGTTACGACGATAACACAGCCGAGTTTCGCAGCATGATAACTTGCAGTTGGTCTCCATTCTTGATTTCTAGATCCATAAAATGCTTCCCAAAGTTGAAGCGTGTGCGATGGAGCTTTTTTCATTTCAATATCTACATGCCCATTTGGCGCACCTATCGAAGATAGAAAATCTTCTGTCCATGGATTGCCAGTCAATCGAAGAAGTAACTTAGCTCCGTATGGGGAACCCATAAAATGAAAACTAAGTTTTTCCGCTTTAATACCCTGAAGTGAAACATTAACAGCCGGTGGTTTAGATATAACTGTAGCATCCTTATAGAAAAATGCGGAGAACAATGTATCTAAGAAAGCGCTACTGCTAGAAGAAGGTAAAGCGCTACTGCTAGAAGAAGCAGAAGGAGTCGTCGGTAGTAGAGCAGGCGCATTTACGGATTTGTCCTTTAAAGATCTTGTTATTAGATTTGACGTTGCTAAAGGTAAGTCCATGCTGCTAGAAGATGGTAAAGCACTACTGCTAAAAGAAGATTCCTTACTTAGTTTAGTTTCTACAGCCCTTAAATATTCTAGTATTTCTTTTTTAAACGCACCGTCCGGAGTCAAGTTTTCATTCTCTAATTTTTTTCCTGTCAGGGGAGATGTTATTGCTTTGTGGCCACTCTTACATTGCTCAAACCAATCCTCAATAGAAGTTTTATCATAACGCTGTCCGTCTGCTGTTTTTACTGGATTTTCCATAATAGTGAGGTTAATAGAATCTATATACCGATCGTCAAATTCATAATTTGGATTCAGGCGTTGAATTGACATGACTAATCCAGAAATACGTGTACTGGTGGCTGACATAATTTACCTCTATTAAAATTATATTTATTAATCAATAAGATAAAAGCACTAAGGCTATTATCTTTAATGGTCAATATTTTAGCATAAATTTACGGTGATGATCAATACTTTGGCTGTTTGGGCTCGGTTCTTTTAGGCTGCACTACTCCCAACGAGATAACCATCTTGATGGCATCTTCTACGGATAGGTTCATTTCCTTGACTTCATTGGCTGGAACGATCAATAAAAATCCCGAGGTAGGATTCGGTGTGGTGGGAATAAATACCATCACATGATCTTGTGGCAATTGTTCACGCCCTGCAGAAAAGTTATCTGTAGTCTGAAAAGCAATGCTCCACATATCACGACGCGGGTATTCCACTAAAACGACTTTTTTGAAAGAATTGCCACCGGGTTCTAAAAAAGATTGAGCGACTTGTTTAACGCTGCCATAGACGCTTCTCACTAAAGGCACGCGATGTATTAAACGCTCCCACAAAGCGAATAGTCTCTTGCCAAAAAAATTGGCAGCAAGAATGCCTGTTCCTAAAAGGATAAGTAAACTGATGATGACACCAAAACCAGGAATATCGACACCCAGCCAAACGCGTGGAGAAGCATTGGCGGGCAACAGCAATAGCACCTGATCCAATACATTAACGATAAAGTGTATCACCCAAACCGTGGCTAAGATGGGTAACCAAATCAATAAGCCCGCTAAAAAATAGCGTTGCAAGCCAGCCTTTATTTTACTCATTCGCCGCTCTCTTTGTTTTTGGTACTTGGATCGCTTTTAGGTGCATCCGCTTTAGGCGCATCGGCTTTGGTTTCTGACGGTGTGCTTTCTTTATTTGCTGCAGGCGCTTCTTTTTTCTTTTTAAAATCAGTCTCATACCAACCCGTACCTTTGAGCTGAAACATAGGCGCGCTGATTAGTTTCTCTAGGCTGAGCTCCTTGCATTGCGGACATTCCTCTAAAGGCGTATCGGATAAGCCTTGTAAGGCGTCAAAGCAATGACCGCATTTCTGACAACAATATTCATAAACTGGCATAGTATTACCTCTCCTAACGTTCTGTTAATTATAGTCTTATTCTGTTTAAATGCGAAATTATGTCGCAATCTATCTCATATTCTCTGGCTCGTCATTGCGAGCAAGCGACGCAATCCAGGGGTTAAAATCCTGGATTTATCCGGTATTTCAGTTTTTATTAGTCATCCGTGTAATCAATGGCTCATTGTATTGTCCTGGATTGCCACACTGCGCTCGTCCGGTTTTGTTCAATTCAACAGTTCAAGTATTATTGCCTTTCATAGTTTCTATTATAGTTCAGCTACTCGCTTGCTCGCAATGACGGATCGGGTAGCTTCATGCTATCGAAATCTGTTTCATAGGTACGGATAACTACTTATAACCCTTTCAACACAGGCATATTCCAATCTTCTTTCAACTGCACAATGCCTTGTTGCAATACTTCTGATACCACTTTATTGCTTAGGTGCTGCTCTTCTATTTTTAAGCTTGGATAATATATGGCTTCCATGAGCTGATACAAGGTCAATTCGTTTAAATCCACGGTTAATTTAATCTTTTTATTGACGCAAGCGATGATTCCTGCTTCTTCTAGCTGTTCTTCTAAGGATTCTATATTATTCAGCTCATCGCTGGGCGCATGTTTTAACCAGGCCTCATAGTCATAGCGGTGTTTATTGTCGTGTAAAATCTTCAATAATAATAGAGCTCTAGACAAGGCTGTTTGCTTTCTTTGCGGCAGCGGCGTGTGCCAATAGGGTAATATTTGCAATAACTCAGCGCCCCACAGCACAATGGTCCAAGATAAATAAAGCCACAATAAGAAGATAGGAATGACTGCTAAGGCTCCATATACCAGGGTGTAAATTGAAAAACGATCGATATAAAAAGCAAAGGCCTGCCTAGCCAATTCAAATAACAATGCCGCCACTAAGCCCGCTGTAAAACAATATTTTAGCGGGGAAATACGGTTAGGCAGTAAACGGTATAATAAAGTAAACCACAGTGTAGTTATAATAAACATAATCCCTGAACTCAGCCATTTTTTTGCTAGCGCAGAATGCCAACCCGTTTCTTGCCCGGACCAAGCAAAGGCATGCGAAAAAAGCAGCATACACGTTCCCAACAATAACGGTGCCAGGGTTAAAATGCCCCAATACAGAAAAAATCCTTCGATAAAATGGCGTGATTTTTTGATGCGCCATATGGCATTAAAGGCGCTTTCTATGCTGAATAACACAAAAATAGCCGTCACCAACAGTGATATGATGCCTAGCCAGGATAATTGTATCGTTTTTTGCACCCATAAATTGAGCTGGCTTTGTATCACTTGGCCCGTAGAAGGGACAAAATGAGCAAAAATAAAATCTTGGGCTTTATCGCCTAAAATGGCAAATTTGGGAAAAGCAGTGAAAATAACCAACCCCACCATCATCATGGGTACTATGGCCAATAAGGTGGTAAAGCTAAGTTCTGCTGCGCGCGACAAGCAGCGATCAGCGCCAAAGCGTTTTAAAACACAGCGCAGATTGTAAAATTGTAAAAAGAATTGGTTCACCCTTACCTCCCGCTACAGTGTAGCAAAGCAAGGGATAATTGTCACTGAAACTTAAACATGAGAAGCACTGGCATCGCCCAAGTCTGGGTCGTACAAATCCCTATGGAACCTCTCCCCTCTTCTGGCTTCTAAGTAATCATCTAATAAAAGGCGGTGGTGACGCTCACGACTTTTATGTAACCGACCCATCGATTTTTCGAACTTGTCTTCAATTTCAAAGAGCAATTGCTCTTCTTCATCATAATGTAGATGTTCATTTTCACTCAAAACGTGATTATATGCGTACGAGGCCATAATAGTTCTCCGTTATACCTTTTTCCTAAGTATAGCTCAAATTATGAGCATGACTTAACAAATGGCCACAAAACGACTAAAATATCTATACAACACTAGAAGGGGCCAATTATGAGCGTTTTACCTAATTCAGACAAAATACGCACTTTATGCGAGCAATCTTGGGAAGATGACATCATTCCTACCTTAAAAAAATTTATTGCTATTCCCAATAAATCCCCTGCTTTTGACGCCAATTGGCAAGAAAATGGTCATATTGATGCTGCAGTCAAATTAGTCGCCGATTGGGTTAAAAAGCAAGCTATTCCTGGCTTAGAACTGCGCGTACTGCAATTACCTAAACGTACCCCGGTTATCTTCATAGAAATCCCTGGCACATTAGACAAGACAATATTAATGTATGGCCATATCGACAAACAACCGGAAATGCATGGCTGGATGGAGGGCTTATCCCCCTGGGAGGCTGTATTAAAAGGCGATAAATTATATGGCCGCGGTGGCGCCGATGATGGCTATGCTATTTTTGCTTCTATCTTAGCAATTAAAGCGTTGAAAGCACAAAATAGTGCCCACAGCCGTATCGTTATTTTAATTGAAAATTCGGAAGAAAGCGGCAGTATCGATCTACCCTACTATATTGATGAATTAGAACAAGACATAGGAACACCAGAACTTATCATCTGCTTAGATTCTGGCTGCGGCAACTACGAACAACTCTGGCATACCACTTCGCTACGCGGAATTGTAGCCGGCACACTGCGGGTAGAAGTATTAACGGAAGGAGTACACTCCGGCTATGGCACCGGTATTATGCCCTCTAGCTTTAGGATCATAAGACAACTATTAAGCCGCGTTGAAAATAAAAATACCGGTGAAATTTTATTATCAGCATTTCATGTCAATATTCCCGAACAACGCATTAAAGAAACGCGTTTGGCCGCCAGTGTATTGGGCGATGAAGTTTATAAAGCTTTTCCGCGCACTGGTGCGGCTATGCCCGTTAACGATAATATGAGCGAATTACTATTAAATCGCACTTGGCGCCCCGCTTTAGAGATCATCGCTTGCGAAGGCATACCCTCTTTAGAAAATGCCAGCAATGTATTGCGACCTTATACTACTCTGACTTTATCTATACGTACGCCGCCTACTTGCGATGTAGAAAAAGCCGCTGTACAGTTAAAACAAATCTTAGAAGCCGATCCCCCCTATAAGGCTAAAGTCACTTTCGACCTTCAAAAAACCAGTAGCGGTTGGCATGCACCGTTGTTAGATTCTTGGCTTAAAAATGCAATGGATGAAGCGTCAGATGCCTATTTTGGCAAAGAAGCCCTGGCCATTGCCGAAGGCGGCAGCATACCATTTATGGCCATGTTAGGTAAAAAATTTCCTAAGGCGCAATTTCTCATTACCGGCATCTTAGGGCCACATTCCAATGCGCACGGACCTAATGAGTTTTTACACATTCCTGCGGTAAAGCGCTTAACGTGTTGCATTAGTCATGTTATTGCCGCAGAAGCTGCGCATGAATGATATAGTAGCCCATTATAAAGAAAATTTATTAGAAATAATCAGCGCGCTGAATGACACCTATTCTAAAGAAAAAAGTACGCTGGATTTATTAAACCATTATACCGATATTACAGATTCGCTCTTAATAAATCTGTGGCAACGCTATCAGGGCTCTTTAAAGAAACACTGCCTACTGGCCGTGGGGGGATATGGACGCAAAGAATTATACCCCTATTCAGATATTGATATCCTCATCTTAACAGAGACCCCTATTAAAGAAGATCCCGCTTTGGAAACTTTCCTGCAGATTTTGTGGGATCTAAAATTAAAAGCATCCCCCATAACCGCAACGCAAGAACAGCTTAGAGATTTATGTAAAGAAAATCTATCTACCTTAACCAGCATTTTGGATCAGCGCTATTTGAGCGGCTCTCTAGACTTATACCATTCTTTTTGCGCACAAAGTAATTCTTTTTTACAATTACCTACGCTAGAATTTTACACTCAAAAGAAAGAAGAACAAAAACGCCGTCATCAGGCTGTAGGTTTATATGCTTTTTGTCTAGAACCCAATATCAAAGAGAGTCCGGGTGGATTGCGCGATATGCAAACCTTGCTGTGGTGTAGCCACTATGCCTTTATTAAGGAAGCAGGCCACTTTCCCCAAGAAAACAATAACTGCAGCTTATTAACCCTGCTTCAGGCATTAGAAGCAAAAAACATTTTGAACCATAACGAGAGCCAAAAATTGGCGCAGGCTTATTTATATCTAGCGCATGTACGCTTTGGTTTACATTTGCAGGCCAAAAAGAATGAAGATCGCCTATCTTTTGAAATGCAATCCGAATTGGCTGAATGTTACAAAGAATCGCAACGTGATTTTATGAAGAAGTATTATGATGCCGTGTTGACTTTGATGTGTTATGAAGCTATTTTGGAGAAAAGTTTTTGTGAATGGCTGGATAAAGTAAACAAGGCCACCGGTTCTACAGATGAGACCTCTTTACATCCTCTAGAGATTTTGCTCAACTGCCAAAATGATACTGATATTCAAAACATTCCATTACCTGTGATTAGAGCCATAGCCTCTAACCCCGTCTCATCAGAAAAATCATTGGATCCAGTGAATCAAAAATTATTTCTAAATCTGTTTAACAAAGCACCTTATGTTTATACTTTGCTTAAAGCATTACGTCTTTGGAACAACCTAACGCATTATTTGCCAGAATTACAGTTGGCAATGGGTTTAATACAGCATAGTCTGTTTCACAGTTACACCGTAGATGAACATACTTTATTATTAACGTCCATGATAGATAAATTTTACTTAAAAGCTTATCAAGAACAGTATCCTCTTTGCCATGAACTTATTCCTAACATACAATCGCCACAAGTGCTTTATTTGGCTGCTTTGTTGCACGATAGCGGCAAAGGCCATATGGAAGATCACAGCTTAGTCGGCGAAAAATTGGCCATAGACGTATGTGATCGATTAAGCACCTTATTAAGCAAAGAAGAACAAAGTAATTTAATTTGGCTGGTTAAAAATCATTTGCTAATGTCCATGGTTGCGCAAAAGCAAGATATACACGATCCAACGGTGATCATTACTTTTGCTAAAGAAGTTGGCAATTTAAATCGCTTAAAGTTATTGTATTTACTCACCGTCGCAGATATCTCTGCTACCAATCCGACTCTGTGGAATGGTTGGAAGGACAGTTTACTCAAAAAACTGTATCTAGCTACTGCAAAAGCTTTACAATGCGATTATGCCGTGTCGCCCATAGATAAAAAAACAGAACGTAAAAAAGAAAAAAGTTTGTTATTATTAGCCAAACAAGGCATAGAGGCTTCTGCTGCCCTTTCATTATGGCAGAGTTGGCCTGGGGTTTATTTCTTACATCACAGCGTACCCAGCATTGCCAAACACACGATATTCATTTTAAAACAAAAAGAAGATAAAGCTGTTTTTTGCTTGAGCAATCATCCAAAGCTTGGTTATTATGAATTGTTTATCTATTGCAAGGATAGACCTTTTCTGTTTTCATTGTTTACCAATGTGCTAGAAAAAGAAAATCTAAACGTAGTCTCAGCCGACATTTTAACGACCACAGAGGATTATGCTTTAGATAGTTTCTACCTGTTACGCGAAACGGCTTATTCTAAGAAAAAAGAACATTTACTACAGCGTTTAGAAGATGCATTACTGGGATTAAAAGAAAACCCGATCGCACCTACATTTAAACGACGCTTTCATAAGCAACGATTATTGCCGAATATGGTTACCGAAGTACACTGCCGCCATAAAGAAAACCAAAATGTAACTGAAGTTGAAATTATTTCTTATGACAGACCCGGTTTATTGGCCAAAATAGGGTTAGTATTCTCTGAGCATAAACTCAATTTGCAACAAGCCAAGATAGCCACCTTGGGTCAACGCATAGAAGATATTTTTGTGGTGAAGAATTGTGAAGGGGTATTTTTAACGGAACATGAGGTTAAGGTTTTAACTAAGGATTTATTGCAGGCGTTAGGAAATTTATAAGGGTCTATGAGTAGATTTCGATAGCGTAGAGCTTGCGGTTCCATCATTGCGAGCAAACGAGTACAGTATTGAATATATAATAGAAAAGGGGGGGTATCCATGAAAACTAATTCGCGAGAGAAATTAAGGTACACTTTATTTGAGCCTACAGTATCCAAACCCAGATCTAATATAGAACTGGGTCGAATAGACTTGGTTGCGTTGCATCGTGAGATGGGTGTTGTTCAAGAAATCGACCCCGCTATTCAAGTGTGCCCCATACAGCTATCTAAAATGAGCACTAATGAAGGGAATGATATAAGAATTGTATTGAACGAATGGGAAAACGAGTTATGCGAATTGAGGAAGAAAACGACCAACCGTAATGATTTAAAGCTTATTCTTGCTAATCATGAGATTCTCCAGATACTATTATTGGAAGTGCGTTATAGAATGCAGCAGTCTCAAGATATTTGTGGGCGCGCTACTAGTCGTCTTACTGCCGCGATGCTATCAATGGTAGGAAATTCTAGGGTTGAGGAACCTGAGTGTACTCTTTTGCTCGTTAAAAGGGAGCCAGACAAAAAGATACAGGCTATGGCAACGTTTCAGTATCGTTCCAATGCTAGAAAAGTATATCTTGATTACCTTGTCACAGCTCCATGCAACCTTAAACTGAATACTATAGAAAGACCATTGCGTACTTCAGGAAATGCCTCTGCTGTCATTTCATACCTGCTAGATTTAGCGGCTAGAAATGGGCAAGAAGGCCTTAGACTGTGCGGAAGCAACTCACCCGGATCTTATTATAACAAGCTGGGGTTTCAAACGGATGAAATATTAGGTGACAGAGACTACATTAACTTATCCGTTCAAAACGTGCAAGACAGGATTCAATTGTTAGAACCTAGTCAATCAGAACATGTTCAAATGGATGAAATATTGAATAACAGAGACGTAGATCGTGCGAGATGTCCGGGATGGTGCACTATTCAATAGATTCTGCTCGCGTCCTAATATGCATCTGTATGACTAAGCTGGGTATACACTACCTAGTCATTTTTAAGATTTCAAGGCGGTAATAGCGATTTAGAGGCGCAGCGTGAAATTAAAGTATATAGAAAAGGGCCAAGCTCTAAAGCTTAGCCCTTATGTGGTTTATTAACTAACTCGAACAAAAATTACACGTGATACGTTAGCGTCAAGTAAGGACCTCTGAGTGAGAAATCGTTCGTGTTGACGTCTACAATATGCTGTTCACTTGGTAACGCGTCAGCTTGGATAAGATCAAAGGCATCCGAGTATTGCATTGCCTGATAACCGCCTTCTAGTGCAAGGCTGCTGCCATTGGCAAATACATATTTGTAATCTGCGCCCAATCTACCGGTAATTGCATTGCTTACACGTTTGCTTGTCTTAGCATCAAATTGAGCATTAATTGGTGCAAAGCCAAGGAAAGAAGAACTATCCACGTTACTTGCCAATACAGCATCATCCAAGTGACCAATAACGCCGAAACCATATCCTATTTCGTAATGCGCATCAAAGCCCATTTCTGGCCCTAAGCCTTGGAAATCACTCTTGATGTAACCAGGAGCTGCGAAAGTCATATTGTGACTTAAACTGGCATAACGTGCACCTATAGCAGGCTTAAAGGTAAAACCAGAGACGGCGGAACCGAAGGTATGTCCTAACCATAAATCATATTGGTTTAAGTTATAAGCTAGATTTGCATCGCTGATCAAATTTATAGATGCGGGATTAGGCACAACTATGTCGGGAAAGAAAACCGCCCCAAATGACTCAGGTGACCCGGCAGAAGTATTGTATCCGTGCGTGCTGTTGTTGAAATGCAAATAATCAAATTCCAAACTATTTGCCGATGCGCCAAAATCATAGCCCACTTTCGCGCCTATTCCGCCCCTATTATCTTCCTCAAAGGGTTTACTTTGAGAGAGCAGCGCTCCATTTGGTTGTCGATACTGCCAACTGTCTGTGACTAAGCCTATGCCGCTTTCGCTGGGTTTAGCATAAATACCCGTAACGCCCACATAAAAACCACTTGGAGTGGCTTCTGTGCACATTAAATTACAAGGTTGGGCAGGTGCTGGGGGGTTGTAGGTATCAGCTAAAGCTATACCAGAAGCTGAAACACCGAGTAAAGCCAATAAAGTTACACGTTTAATCATGATTGTTAAATCCCTATAAAAGTTGTCGTTAAACACGTGATCCTCCCGCTAAAATAAGCACGCAGGTTTACTCAACTGTGTTGCCATTAATCCAGTGTTATTTTTACCTGGTTTTTCAATATGTTGTCAAGCATTTAGATGAAAAAAGTGAATTTTAACATTCATTCTAACAATTTAACTAAAAATTGTACTATTCTTTCGTAAAAAGGGCCAAGCTCTAAAGCTTGGCCCTCATGTGTGGTTTATTAACTAACTGGAATAGAAATTACACGTGATATGTCAGCGTCAAGTACGGCCCTCTAAGTGAAAAGTCCTCACTGCTAACACCTGTGATGTGTTGTTCATACGGACCTGTTATGTTCAGATCCCCTTGGACAATATCAAAGGCATTCGAATATTGCATTGCCTGATAACCACCCTCTAATCCAAGGCTACTACCATTGGTAAATACATACTGATAATCTGCGCCCAATCTTGCAGTAACAACATTACTGACTCGATTACTATCTTTCAATTTAAGTACGGAATTAAGTCCAAAAGAAGGAATGGAAATATTCTCCCCAGAATCACTAATCCGGCTAGCCAGAACAGCATCATCAAAATGGCCAATCACACCAAAGCCATACCCTAGCTTATAGTGTGCATCAAAGCCCATTTCTGGCCCTAAGCCTTGAAAATCAGAACTTTGTTGCCCGCCACCTATGACTGTATTATAGCTTAGGGAAGTAGCCGTATCATTTCTGCTTATACTGGCATAACGTATACCTATGGCGGGTTTAAAAATAAAATCAGATACTGAAGAACCAAAGGTATGTGCTAACCATAAATCGTATTGATTAAGATTATAAGCAAGCTTTTCATTGCCTGCTGCCCCCACACTACTCGGATCCGGAAAAATTATATTGGGAGATATAATACCGCCTATAGAATATAGACCTGCTGAATCAAATCCCACGGATGTGCTGCTATTGAAGTGCAAATAGTCAAATTCTAAGCTATTAGCACTAGACGCAAAATCATAACCCGCCTTAGCCCCAATTCCGCCGTAATTGGAAGGTTCCACGGGCTTAGTTTGAGATAAAAGCTGACCATCTGCTTGCTGATATTGGAAACTATTTAGGACTTGTCCTATGCCACTTGTACTAGGCTGAGCATAAATACCCGTAACGCCTACATAAAAACCACCTGGTATGGCTTCTGTGCACATTAAATTACACGGTTGGGCAGGTGCTGGAGGGTTGTAGGTATCGGCTAGAGCTATACTAGAAGCTGAAACACCGAGTAAAGCCAATAAAGTTACACGTTTAATCATGATTGTTAAATCCCTATAAAAGTTGTCGTTAAACACGTGATCCTCCCGCTAAAATAAGCACGCAGGTTTACTCAGCTGTGTTGCCATTAGTCACAGTGTTATTTTTATCTGCTTTTTCAATCTGTTGTCAAGCATTTAGATGAAAAAACTAAATTATATGGCTAGTTATAACAATTTAACTAAAAGTTAAACCATTTTCTGTGATAATTTATGCATTGTAATGCCTTAAATGAAATGTTAGACTCGAATTTCATCGTCGCAGTGGAATTTAATATGACTAAAAAAGCCTTTGATACCCGTGTTATCCATGCTGGCCAGTCGCCGGATCCCAGTACGGGCGCGATTATGCCCCCTATTTATGCCACCTCTACCTACGCCCAAAAAAGCCCGGGGCAACACTTAGGCTATGAATACTCGCGTACGCAAAATCCAACCCGCTTTGCTTATGAACGCTGTGTGGCTGATCTAGAAGAAGGTGCCGCAGGCTTTGCTTTTGCTTCAGGTATGGCGGCCATCTCTTCTATATTGGAATTATTGGATAGCGGCGATCATGTCATTGCCAGCGACGATCTTTACGGTGGCACGGTGCGTTTATTTAACCGTGTGCGCACACGCAGCGCGGCATTGTCCTTTAGCTATGTCGATTTTAGCCTACCTGAGGCTGATCTAAAACAGCATGTAACACCAAAAACCAAATTATTATGGCTGGAAACCCCTACCAATCCCCTACTCAAATTAGCCGATTTAAAGGTTTTATTAGCAGAGGCTAAAGCATTGGGCTTAATGACAGTAGTCGATAATACCTTCGCCACGCCTTATTTGCAGCAGCCTTTGCTTTTGGGTGCCGATATCGTCGTGCATTCCGCCACTAAATATTTAAATGGCCATTGCGATATGGTGGGTGGTATAGCGGTTGTAGGTCATAATCCCGCCTTAGTGGAACAAATGGGCTTTATACAAAATTCCGTAGGCGCTATTGCTGGCCCCTTCGATGCTTTTCTGGCCTTACGCGGTATTAAAACTTTGGCTTTGCGCATGGAGCGCCATTGCAATAATGCTCTAGCCTTGGCGCAATGGTTAACAACCCAATCTCATATTAAAGAAGTCATCTACCCCGGCCTTGCCTCACATCCGCAACATGCCTTGGCCAAAAAGCAAATGCGCCAGTTTGGTGGCATGATCAGCCTGCGTCTGCAAGGAGGATTAGCTGAAACCAAGCTGTTCTTAGAACAATTGCGCGTGTTCACTTTGGCTGAAAGCCTGGGCGGTGTGGAAAGTCTAGTGTGTCACCCTGCCCTCATGACCCACGCCTCTTTGCCGCCAGAACGGCGCGCCGCACTGGGCATAGACGATACTCTAGTGCGCTTATCAGTAGGCATTGAAGCCATAGAAGACTTACAAGCGGATATTACTCAAGCTTTACAAAAAGCATTTTAAACTATAATTACGGATACTACCCTATGCAGATAGACAAAACTTATATTTCTCGTTTTACGTTGGTCTTATTTATCGCTGGTGCTGTAGACAGTATCCGTAATCTACCCACAACCGCTTTATTCGGCAGCTCGTTGGTGATGTATTATTGTTTGGCTGCGGTTACCTTTTTATTACCCATCGCTTTGGTATCGGCAGAATTAGCCGCTAGTCGCGTAGGTACTGGTATTTACGAATGGGTAAGAAGTGCTTTTGGTGCGAGAACGGGGTTTCTTGCTATTTGGTTACAATGGATCAACACCATGGTGTGGTTTCCAACCATCCTCTCTTTTCTAGCAGGTACCGCCACTTATTTTATTAATCCCGCATTGGCAACGCATAATTGGTTTATTTTAACGCTTATACTGGTTACCTTTTGGGGTTTAACTTTACTCAATTTATGCGGCATACGTTTATCAACTCGCGCTGCATCTTGGATGGCCTTATTGGGCATGGTGATACCTTTAGCCTTGATTTTATTGGCTGGCGTATGGTGGTTATTAACCAATCGCCCTACGCAAGTAGAATTATCTCTGCATGCTTTTTTTCCCATAGGACAACAACACGGTGCGTTTTCATCCTTAACCGCCATTATTGCTGGCTTCCTAGGGATTGAGTTAGCTGGTGTGCACATCAATCATTTAAGAAAGCCAGGCGAAGACTATGCGAAAGCGCTCGCCATGGCCGTGCCTTTCGTGCTCATTACCATGGCTTTTGGCGCGTTAACGATTGCCATGATTTTACCGCAGTCTAATATCAACATAGTCAATGGCGTCATTGAAGCTTTTGATAATTTCTTGGCGGTGTATCATGCGCAATTCTTATTGCCCGTAGTCGGTGTGATGATTTTAGTCGGCAGCATAGGGGGCATGATCAGTTGGGTGATTTCCCCGGCTAAAGGCTTGCTACAAGCCGGCCACGATGGCTTTTTACCAAAATTTTTTCGTCATACCAATAAAAGCGAAGTACCGCATCGTTTGTTAATATCACAAGCCGTTTTAGTGAGTATTATTTCGGGTGCTTTTTTATTATTTCCCAGCGTAAATGGCGGTTATTGGTTGTTAACCGCGTTGAGCACTGAATTGTATTTATTGATGTATGTATTGCTGCTGGCAGCAGCTATTTATATCAAATGGAAACAGCCTCAACAAATACGCTCCTTTCAATTGGGCAAAGGCATAGGTGGTACTCTGACAGTGGCTATTTTAGGACTGATAGGCTGCGGCATTGCCTTGGTTATAGGCGTTATTCCACCCAGCGATATCCCCGTCGGCGATCCGCTGCGTTATGCCCTGATTTTCTCTGGCGGCTTAGTGCTGTTTGTGGCACCCGTAATGCTGTTTTATCGGTTGCAAAAAAATAAGAAATTCTCAAAAATATTGAACCCTTTTGATTTATAATATTTTTCCTATTTATGCCAGATTTAAATCTCTTCCCTTATAGATATAATGAATTTTTCTGATACGGCGGATTGACAAAAAAAAGAAATATTGATACATTATATTACTCCCTCAAGCAGGAAGTAACATAATAAAACCTATTCTTTTGGTAAATCACGCTCTAGTTCTTTGATAAAGATTATAATAAAAAATATACGGCGGTGGCAATGAAAGATATTGTATCTAAAAAACGTACGCGTGATAGTATAGATGAAAGAAGTAGTCCTACTAAAAAATGTAAACAAGACCTCCTGGAATCAAAAAAAGAAAATGGGAATGTAATTGAATTTCCATTTATTTCAGCCAATTTCAGACGTTCTTCTATAAGAAACCTCAAAGAGATATTAGAATTACCTTTGCATGCGGATGCTAGACATCTACGATTATCCTTAGATAGTCTCTACCAAGAATTTCTTGATATCTACCAAAAAAAGGATTTTAGCAACGACTCATTCTCTAGAGACAGCAGCACAAGTGAGTTAACAATAGCGTGGTGCGATGCCTTGCAAAACATATTGTATTATTATTGTCATCTTGTTAAGGGCGAAGGGAATTCTGCGCGAATTCAAAAATCTTTTGAAGATATAAAACCTTTTATTGATATTTTGTTAGAAGATCCTTCTTTTCTTTTTTATTACCCAGCACGTGGTCAACGCCAATTACGTATTGTCTTCGATGAAGAGACGAATTATACAGCCCTTATGTCACTTGTCAGAATAGGCTATTATGATGCTGTTGTTAAACTTGTAAACGATATTAAGAATTTTTATTTGGTTAAGAGTAAATTCAACTTGATCTTGAATACATTAATGCGAGCTAAAGACAAAGATCAATATTCATTATTACACACAGCTTGTAAACAAGGTAATAATAAGATTATTCTATTTTTGCTAACCCTTGGGGAGGAAACATTTTCTGAGGAAGACCATCAAGAATTTATCGCATTTGTTTCCACAGTTAATCAAGAGCGTTTGTCTTTATTGACAACCCTATGTGGAAGTAATGTCGAAGCCACCCTTGTTAAAGAGTTAATAGAAAAAACCAGAAAATATTTTGGGGCTGATAATGATAAATTTTATCAATTTATTTTTCATATTGACTACTATGGGGTTTCACCACTTAGCATAGCGTGTCTTCATGGACATGCTGAGTTAGTTGAGTTGCTGCTACAATATGCTTACCAATATAATGATAAAGAATATATTAAAGGGTTCTTGTCACATATTGATAATAGCGGTTTTTCACCGCTAGCCTCAGCTTGTAAAAAAGGCCATGAAAAAATAGTTAGTCTGTTAGTTGATACTGGCGAAATGGCTTTTAATGATGATGAGGGATTTTTTGAGTTTCTTTCAAATAACCCCAGAGTCACCGCAACTAGGAAATCGTCTGAGCAGCATTTATGTTTAAACTATGCCTGTAAAGTAAAAGATAAAAATATTGTAGCCATCTTAATGAAGGTAGCAGAAAAACGCGTTCATGGTAATTGCGAAATGGCATTATTTCAAAATTTTATTTCATCTCTAGATAGTGCTAATCTATCCCCTCTTACCATAGCGTGTAATTATGGAAATCATGAAGCGGTAATATCGTTAATAAAGTATACAAGAAAAGCGTTTTCACAAAATCGCCACTTTTTAATTAACAAAGTATTCTTCCCAGAAGATGATGATTGGTCTTCATTGAACATGGCCTGTATTCAGGGGAATATCGCTATTGTCCAGGTGTTGCTTGAATTTCATACAGATTATTTTGGATCTATGCAAAGATCGGTGTTTCAAAAATACCTTACCCAAAAAAACGATAGGGGTATTGCGCCATTACATGCTGTGTGTTCTATAGGAAACCCATTGGATAAATCAGGGCAATTCAAAATTGTTGAGCTTTTATTTTGTTACGCTAAACAAACTTTTCAAAGCAAAAAAGAACTGTATAATGAGTTTATATCTACCTGCGGGAACAATGGAACTACGGTATTGCATCAGGCTACCATAAAAGCAAATCCAACGTTATTATCACTTTTGTTACAGGAAAGCGCTGAAATTTCAGGAAAAGATAGTCGGGAATTTAAGAGATTCATTAATGCCAGAGACCATAAAGGCAATACGGCTTTAAATTCAAGTGCTTATCGATGGACCCAGGAAAAAAGGAATAGAGACTCATTTTCTAAAATAGCGGAAATTTTATTATCTTATGGGGCAGATCCGCTCATTGAAAATAATGAGGGGTTTTATCCTCATAATAATGGCCTTTATCGAATGATGGACAAAAGTTCTCCGAAAAGGGATTCGTTTTTTCCTTGCAATAAACAACCTATTGATTCAATATCCAAATCTACAGCAACATCTATGAGAAATTTGAGTAAACCTAGCAATTGCATCTAAATTTTATACAATGCCTAAGCATCTTCATTGATAACTCATTGCCTTGAAAAAAAGAGCAAAAGACCCCATTATCTGCTATCATTAGTTCCTAATTTAAAGTGAAGTAGACAAAAAATGCAACAACACCCACATCAAAAATTAATTATTTTAGGCTCAGGACCCGCGGGTTACAGTGCCGCTATTTATGCAGCACGCGCTAATTTAAAGCCGCTGCTTATCACTGGCCTACAAAAGGGTGGTCAATTAATGACCACAACCGATGTAGATAACTGGCCAGGTGATATAGAAGGCTTATTAGGTCCTAAATTAATGGAGCGTATGGAAAGCCATGCGGCGCGTTTTGAGACTGATATCATTTTTGATCACATTAATACAGCTAAGTTAGATAAAAGCCCTTTTACCTTGATCGGCGATCTAGCTAGTTATACCTGTGACGCTTTAATTATCGCAACTGGCGCTTCTGCTAAATACCTAGGCATACCCTCTGAAGAAGAGTTTAAGGGCCGTGGTGTCTCTGCTTGTGCTACTTGTGATGGCTTTTTCTATAAAAATAAAGATGTATTGGTGGTCGGTGGAGGTAATACAGCTGTTGAGGAAGCCTTATATCTGTCTAATATTGCCCGTAAGGTTTATGTAGTACATAGACGCGATAAATTCCGCTCTGAAAAAATATTAATAGACAAGATTATGGCTAAAGCAGCTCATGGCAATGTAGAGATTATCTGGGATCACACCTTAAATGAAATACTGGGTGACAAGAGTGGCGTAACAGGCGCCGAATTAAAGCACATGAAAAATGACTCTACAAAAAAAGTAAATGTCGATGGGATCTTTATTGCTATAGGCCATCAACCTAATACCAGCTTGTTTGAAGGTCAATTAGAGATGAAAAATGGTTATATTATAACCAAAAGCGGTTTGCAGGGTAATGCCACTGCAACCTCTATTACGGGCGTATTTGCCGCGGGCGATGTGGCCGACCCTATTTATAGGCAAGCGGTAACCTCGGCAGGCTCCGGCTGTATGGCCGCATTAGATGCAGAAAAGTATTTAGACTGCCTGCTTGCTTCTTAAGCGCTTTTAGGTGAAAATATACGCTTCGCATTTGCTTTTTAGGCTTTGTTGCCTATGCTGTAAGTATAACGCTAATTAATGTATTTGAAATAACTGTGAGAACATATGTCCAAAGAAGATAATATAGAGATGGAAGGGGTGATTGTAGAAACCCTGCCTAATACCACGTTTAAAGTCAAACTAGAAAACGGCCACCTCGTTACGGCCCATATTTCTGGCAAGATCCGCAAAAATTACATCCGCATCCTAACCGGCGATAAAGTCACGGTTGAGTTAACTCCCTATGATTTAACCAAAGGCCGCATCATATTTCGGCATAAAGAATCGCCTGCGGGTGGATAATTGCACTAGAAAAAAATGACTTTTCTTCCTACCGTGAATGCATTCCAGCGGCTTCCGGCTAGAGATGCCAACCAACTGGCTCAAAGTTAAAAAACAAATTCCGCTTACGTTCCCACAAAGTTTTTTGTGGGAACGTAAGCGCTAAAGCGTTACCAAAAGCTTGACAGCCTATTTACTACTTTTCAGAAGCGAATAATGCCTGGGTTGCGTCTTGTGCTAATCGTGGCGCTTCTGTCACCATCCATTGTTTTAAAAACAGTTTTCTAGGCGTGTTTTCTTGATTGGCACTGATTTCTTGACATAAGGCTGTATTATCTTCAGTAGAATACGGTTTGGATTCTTCCCCATAGGCGCTATGCCAGGTAAGCACACGATTCGTTTTAGCATCGATTAAATACATCTGCAGACTGATACTGAGAGGAGAAACCTTACGGCCTAAGTCTGGGCAGGTTAAAAATCCATTGCCAGTAATTAACAAGAAGTAATCCGCGTGGTAATTGCTATTTAAGCTTTGTAATTGACTGATGACTTCGGGTTTCAGTGAGATACTACCGGGTACCAGCGATTGAGATAAACCACTCGTGAATGCACGGCCAAACTTACTCCCCCCTGATTCTACTTCACTTAATTGACCAAAAGGCCAAGGTTTGATGACAACTTGATAGGGTTTGTTTTGAGAGACCTGGGCGGCAACAGCATTTGAAATGACTTGATCTAAATTGCTGACCCCAAGATGATAGTCATTAAAAGATAAATTTTGGTGAAGAATGAAATTATCATTTACTGCAGAAACAATGAGAATTTTGCTATTTTCTGAAAGTGGCTGTTGTAGTAGAGGTTCTGCATCACCTGAAGAAGAGTATCTTACGGTCGAACAAGCCACCAATACGAGGCTAAATAGGGAAAGGATAAATAATTTTTTGACCAGATACATTTTTAGCATACTCCTCGTTAATAATTATTTTATGGTGGTCATATTTGGGGGCGAACCCATTCTTTCGCCAATCCCAGCACGGTTTTTAACTGACTAACATCATTGCCCGCAGCCTGGGCCATATCAGCACGACCGCCGCCTTTGCCGCCTAATTTTTCGGCGAGAAAGCCTACCAATTGGCCTGCATGGACTTTATCACTTAAGGGAGTGCTCACACCCACCACTAAATGCACTTTATCTTCATATACGCTGGCTAATACCACAATACTGCGTTCTAACGTAGATTGAATTTGAATTAACATTTCACGTAAGGTTTTGGGATCGACCTGGCCTACATCGCTGCAGAGGTATTGCACGGAATCCATTTTTTCTACATGCGATAATAAATCGCGACTCTTTAACAAAGCCAATTGGCTTTCGGATTTTTCTAAATTCTTTTCCAGTTTCTTCCAACGCTCTACCTGTTGTTTTGCACGCGTTACGGCATCGTCTTTTTGAATTTTAATCACATCGCATATTGCGTTAAAATCTTGACTCAACATATTTACCCACTGCCATGCAGCCATACCGGTGATTGCTTCGATACGGCGAATGCCCGCAGCAATGCCGGTTTCAGCGATGATCTTAAACAAGCCTATATCGCCACTACGGCTGACATGCGTACCACCACACAACTCTTTAGAAAAATCGCCGATCTGTAATACTCGTACCACTTCATCGTATTTTTCACCAAATAAAGCCATGGCACCGCCTTTGATGGCTTCTTCGGCATTCATTTGATGTGTTTCCACCAAGGTATTATTCAAAATTTCTGCATTTACTTTTTCTTCAATCTGCTGCAATATTTCAGGTGATAATGCTTTACTATAAGAAAAATCAAACCGCAAGCGATCAGGTGCGACCAACGAACCTTTTTGCACCACTTCTTTGCCTAATATTTTTTGCAACACGGCATGTAATAAGTGCGTAGCCGTGTGATTACGTGCGGTGGCGCGTCGCAACGTGCTATCGACCTTAGCATTCACCCTTAGCCCCAACTTCCATTCGCCCTGTTTTAAATGGCCGAAATGCACGATACTACTACCCTGCTTTTGCGTGTCTTCGACGATGAATTCTTCGTTGTTATGCAATAAAACACCCTGATCACCGACCTGGCCGCCGCTTTCAGCATAAAAAGGTGTATGCGATAAAATAACCGCGCCTTTCTGACCTGCTTTTAGAATATCGACTTTTTTGCCTTCAAACACAAAACCAATAATTTCTGCGCTGTCTGCCAATGATTCATAACCCGTAAAATTAGTTTTGTCTTCAAAAGCAAGTTTTCCATGATAATCAAAACTAAATTGGCTGGCTTTGGAAGATAATTCACGTTGTTTGGTCATTTCTTCTTCAAAACCTTCCATATCCAAATGCAAGCCGCGCTCCCGAGCGATATCCGCCGTTAAATCAGGTGGAAAACCATAGGTATCATATAATTTGAAAATAATACTGCCCGGAATGCACTGCCCGCTTAATTTAGAAATTTCCTGTTCCAATAAACGCATGCCTTGTTCTAAGGTGCGGCTAAATTGCTCTTCTTCCTGTTTTAAGGTGCGCGCAATCTGCTCTTGTTGTAATACTATTTTAGGATAGGCTTCACCCAAAATGCTCACCAAGGTAGGAACTAAACTATAGAAGAAAGGTTCCGTTAAACCTAATGCATGACCATGACGCACTGCTCGGCGTATAATACGTCGCAGCACATAACCGCGGCCTTCGTTGCTAGGAATAACGCCATCGGCAACCAAGAAAGAACACGATCGTATGTGATCGGCAATAACACGTAAGGAAGTATTCGTTAAATCCCCGCAATGCGCTTTTTCGGCAATGGCTTTAATCAACGGCACAAATAAATCGGTGTCATAATTATTGTGCACGCCTTGCATCACCGCTGAAATGCGCTCTAGGCCCATACCGGTATCCACCGAAGGCTTAGGCAATGGTTGTAATTCGCCCGACGCTTGGCGGTCGTATTGCATAAAGACCATATTCCATATTTCTACATAGCGATCGCCATCGGCATCCGCAGTGCCTGGAGGACCGCCGAAAATAGCTTCACCGTGATCGTAAAATATTTCAGAACAAGGCCCGCAAGGTCCTGTATCGCCCATAGACCAGAAGTTATCTTCTTTACCACAACGTGAAAACCGCTTAGGATCGATTTTTAATTCATTTAACCAAATAGAAGCGGCTTCCGTATCTTCTTCAAACACAGTCACCCACAATTTTTCTGCAGGCAAATGCAATACCTTGGTTAAAAAATTCCAGGCATAATAAATGGCTTCGCGTTTAAAATAATCACCAAAACTAAAATTACCCAACATTTCAAAAAAGGTATGGTGCCTGGCAGTGTAACCTACATTATCTAAATCATTGTGTTTACCCCCAGCACGCACACAAGTCTGCGAAGAACAGGCACGTGTATAAGGCCTTTTGTCTAAACCTAAAAAAACATCTTTAAACTGCACCATGCCTGCATTGACAAACAATAAGGTAGAGTCGTTATGCGGCACCAAGGAACTGCTGGCGACTAAAGTATGGTCGTGTTCTTGAAAATATTCTAAAAATTTTCGTCGTAATTCATTGCTGTTCATGTTTTTCTCGTAAAAATCGATTAATTTGCTCTAAGGAAAAACCACGATATTGTAAATAACGCGCTTGCTGCGTGTAACTTTTATTATCCTTGGGTTTTTCAGTAAATCGTTTGCTCCAGGTCATCGCTAAACCTACTCGCCACTCGCTTTCGTTAAAAGCGTTGTATACATCATCATAAGAAAGCGCTTTGCTTTGCAGTAAACGTTTAATACGCTCCGGCCCTAAACCTTGCCTATATTTAGCTTGAGTTAGTAATTCCGTTAAACGCGCATCATCTAAATAGCGATCTGCTATGAGTGCATTAACAACCGCATTAACTAGCTCAATGTCATCGCTTCTCTTTAATAACTTTTTCTTTAACTCATCTACGCTGTGATCACGGCGTGCCAAAGCATTGAATGCCGCACGCCGTAACCGTTTATACTCTTCCTCGTCTAGTGTGCTCAGATCTCACTGTCCTCCACGACATCACTATCGCTAGCCAGCAATGCTTCAGGATGTGCTAATAGTTCTGAACGTAGTTTAGCATCGATCTCTTTGGCGATGGCTGGATTGTCTTTCAAGAATTGGCGCACATTATCCTTACCTTGACCCATACGTTCGCCATTGTAACTGTACCAAGCACCAGACTTTTCAATCACTTTATGTTTGGCACCTAAGTCTACTAATTCGCCGTGATAAGAAACGCCTTCGCCATACAGAATGTCGAATTCGGCCACTTTGAATGGTGGTGCAACTTTATTTTTGACCACTTTAACCTTAGTTTCGTTACCATAAATTTCATCGCCACGTTTCAAAGCACCCGTACGACGTATGTCTAAGCGTACTGAAGCATAAAATTTCAGCGCGTTACCACCCGTAGTCGTTTCTGGACTACCAAACATAACACCAATTTTCATACGGATTTGGTTGATGAAAATAACCAAGGTATTGGAACGTTTGATATTGGCTGTTAACTTACGCAAGGCTTGTGACATCAAACGAGCATGCAAGCCCATGTGTTGGTCGCCCATCTCGCCTTCAATTTCGGCTCTAGGCGTTAAGGCCGCTACCGAATCGATGACGATAATGTCTACGGCGTTGGAACGCACCAGCATGTCTACAATTTCCAAGGCTTGTTCGCCGGTATCCGGTTGTGACACTAATAAGTCTTTTACATTCACGCCTAGTTTAAGCGCGTAACCTGGATCCATCGCATGTTCAGCATCGATGAAAGCGGCTTGCCCACCTACCTTTTGACATTCAGCAATAGCTTGTAGTGTCATCGTTGTTTTACCCGAAGACTCAGGGCCGTAAATTTCAACTACACGCCCGCGTGGGAAACCACCGCCCAGAGCGATATCCAAACCCAAGGAGCCCGAAGAAATCGTTTCGATTTCATGGTCATCTGAATGCTCCCCTAATAACATCACTGCACCTTTGCCAAATTGGCGCTCGATTTGATCGCGTACCGCACTTAGCGCTTTTAATTTTTGATCATCCATTTAGAACCCCTTTATATTAAAAAATTAACCTGTTTACACTTCGAGATGTGAGATCAAGCTTAATCCATCACAAAACTAGAACGTTGTCATCCTCGACTAGGCCGTGAGGCCGCAGTCGGGGATCCAGAAAAAACTTGAATCGCAACTGGAGCCCCGACTTCGTCGAGGATGACAAAGCTTTGATGCAACTACAAAGCCTTCATCAAGATCTCACTATATCACTGCCCATTGTCTTCATCATTGGATTCACTTTTAGGTAAATTCACTTTGATTTTTGCATTATCGCGCAAACTACGATTGTAAAATGCATAATCTATTTGCCCTAAAGATTCTGCCCATTGTTGCGCCAATTGTGTTTTGTCTTTAGCGGTTAAACTGCTGTCTACGCCTGGATGCACGCCTTTAATCTGCAATAACAGATAATCGCCATTACTCAGTGCCAGTCCTGACAAAATAGCTTCATTTGCTTTATGATTTAGTGACACATTGAATAAAGCGACTAGCAATTCTGGATTTAATCCGACGGAAGTGCGCGCCGCATTAAAAGCTTCTTGCCATACAAAACCATTCTTTTGTGCCGTGGTTTTAGGATCTAGTCCTTGTTGCAAAGCTTTTAGAATACTATCTCCCTTAGCCACTGCTGCTTTTTTAGCTGCTTGTGCGGTTAGAATGGCTTTAATTTGATCTTGCACAGCCGCTAAAGGTTTCGCTTGACTCGCTTCATGCGCTTTTAAACGCAATACCATCACACTGCCATCGTTTAAAGTAAGCAGCGCACTGTTATAGCCTTGTTGTAGCACATCGTTGCTAAAAGCGGCTTGTATCACTGCCGGCGGGAAAGGCGCATTGGCTGAAGTATCCTGACGTGTTAACCAATCGCTGACTTGTGTGGCAATATGTAACTTTTGTGATACCGGTTGTAAACTAGTAGGATCTTCGTAAGACAAGCTATCGAGTTGATCACTTAAGCTAGCCATCAATTTATCGGCATTTTGATTTTGCAAACGTTCCTTAATGCTGTTTTTAACTTCAGACAAAGGTTTATTTTGCAGATCGGCATGTTCTTGATAAAATGTTTTGATATTATCGTCGCTTACCGTAATCTGTTGCTTTAAATCTTGAGGCTTAATCTGCAAGTATTCTACTTTAACCTTTTCAGGATCCATGAAGTCTTGTTGATGGGTTGCATAATAGTTTTTAATGTCTTCTGGCTTAATGACCACACTGCTGATAAATGATTTTTGCGGTATTAACACATAACCTATGTCGCGGGTTTGATACAACGTACCTATGACTTGATGCAATTCATTAGGCAGCACAAAGTCACTTTTGGATAGACCGTAAGCCACTTGATCTACTAATAATTGATCTTGTAGATTCTTTTGAAATTCTTCAGGAGTATAACCCATGTAATCGATTTTTTGTTGATATAACGCGAGTGAAAATTGACCATTTTCTTGGAACATATCTAGACTTGCCAGCGTTTGCTGCAGAATTTGCGGCGAAACGCTAAAACCAATGCTTTTAGCTCCTTGGGTTAACAGAGTCTTTTGTACCCATTGGTCCACAGCCATTTTCTGTATTTTTTGCTGTACTACATCGGTCATTTCAGTATCTGGACGTGTCAGCGACAATAAGCGTTGATCACGGCGCAAGATGCGATCAAAATTATCTTGGGTTAATTTTGCACTATTTACCTGAATGACGACGGTAGTACTCTTACTTTCTTCAAGATAATAATGAATGCCCCAAATAGCGAAAGTCAGCGCCACCAAACCAACGATGAGCGTTGCTATTATACCCTGGGTTTTATCACGAATGCTTTGTAACATATCCTTTTTGCTCGCTTAGTTATTCAACTGCAGCAACATCATACCGGGTTGTAAGCCAAAAATAAAGGCTTGCATAAAATCACCAATAATGCTATTTATGTACTCTTCGCAGTTGGCCTTTAGGCTTTGTTGTTACGCCCGTCTGCACCAGAACCCATATACTTGTGAAGTATACTCCTGGTGCTCGGGAGCTAGGCGCCTCGCCTAAAAATCAACTGCTGTGAATATACAAAATGCCTATACGATAATATACTGATTACTATTTATACTACGGAGCTGTTATGAAATTATCTCAATTACTGTTTTTAAGCTGTCTAGCCTTAACCCTGGCACCTCTAGGCTTAGAAGCGGGCTTGCCGTCCAGTGTCAATAATCAAGCTCTGCCGTCATTATCAAAAATTGTACAACCTGTTATGGCCACAGTGGTTAATATTGAAGCAAAGAACACCAATCCTGCCGCCCCTAAAATGGATGCGAGCGAAGAGCAAGGTAATAGCAATAGTAACGCTACCCCAAGCCCTAAACGCGAAGAAAAAGGCTTTAATATAGGTTCAGGTGTGATTATCGATGCTTCTAAGGGATATGTTATTACCAATGCGCATTTAGTCAACAAAAATAATAGTTTTAACGTTACTTTAAGCGATGGCCGTCGTTTCAAAGCACGTTTGGTAGGTAAAGATGCCCTTTCTGATATCGCGGTATTACAAATTAAGGCCAATAATTTAGTGGCATTGCCTTTTGCTAATTCCGACTCGCTCAAAGTAGGCGATTTTGTGATTGCTATTGGTAACCCTTATGGCTTAGACCAAACGGTAACCTCTGGTATAGTCAGTGCATTACGCCGTAGCGACTTAGGCATAGAAGGTTATGAAGATTTTATCCAAACCGATGCCTCTATTAATCCAGGTAACTCGGGTGGTGCTCTAATCAATCTCAAGGGTGAATTGGTCGGTATCAATACCGCCATTTTAGCGCCTAGCGGCGGCAATGTCGGTATAGGTTTCGCTATACCTTCTAATATGGCGCAAAGTGTGGCCAACCAAATTATTAAATATGGTAAGGTCGATCGCGGCATCGTCGGCATTATGATGCAAACCCTCACCCCAGAATTAGCCGCCGCTTTCCACGATGACATGACTAAAGGCGCTATTATCACGATGGTGAATCCTTTATCCCCCGCCGAAAAGGCCGGATTGAAATTAGGCGATGTTATCATCGCAGTCAATGGTGAAAAAGTAGGGTCGGCATCACAGGTTAAAAATAGCATAGGCTTACTGCGTTCAGGCAGTCATGTGAGTTTGAGTATTCTTAGGAATGGTAAGCCGATGACGATTACCTTAATATCGGCTAACCCTGATACCTATCAAAATCAAGTGGCCAATCAAGATCCTTTCTTCTTTGGTACGATGTTGCAAAACTACGATACGATAGTGCCTAGCTATGGTCATGTTAAAGGAGTTCAGATCCTCGATTTAGATGAAAATACTCCAGCTTGGCAAGCAGGCTTGCGTCCTGGTGACATCATCTTGACTGTGGGCAACAATCAGGTGCAAACGACAGATCAACTAGCAAAATACAGTCAAAATAGTGATAAAACATTGTTAGTCAGTATATTGCGTGATTCAGGTGCGGCATTCGTCTTGCTAAAAAGATAGCTAAGACTTAACCGTGTGGAGTCTTTACACTAGTCAGTATATAGCGGCCATTATCGCTTTTTACTGCGTTTATATCTTCGGTTCAAAAGCGCGCGCCTATCATAGTGGTGCGCGCTTACAGTCTTTAATATTTGCTGAATCTCTTTCGCGTGGTATTTTTTTTGGCATTGCCTTATTGCACTTCTTACCTGAAGCTTATACGGACTTAGTCCCCACTCTAAGCACGAAAACCTTATATATCATAAGCGCTCTAGGCTTAGCCTCCTTCTTATTTATGCTGATCTGTGAAAAAGGCATTACCCATCTTATTTATATTCGAGAGAAAAAATCACATCATTGGTTTGCTTATTGGATCTTAATAGTTTTATCGCTACATGCCTTGATTGAAGGCTGTGCTTTAGGTTTAAGCCCAAACTACGAACATTTTCTAACGCTGGCCATAGCCATTTTGATGCACAAAGGCTCAGAAGGTTTTGCCTTAGGCACCGTGTTAGGTCGCTATAATTTTAAAGCATCGTCGCAAAAGCAATTACTCATCGTGCTCGCACTCGCCACCCCTATAGGTATTATTCTGGCTAGCAATCTAGGCTTTATAGTAAAACAGCAACATTTTGACTTATTCGAAGGTTATTTTAACAGCCTTGCCGCCGGTACCTTTTTATACATTGCCATTTGCCATTCTTCAACCGGTTGTGATCACTCAGCGCATGCGTCGTCTTATAAACGCTGGTTATATTATGGCTTAGGTGCAGGATTGATATTGCTGGTGAGTTTGGTAGGCGATATCCAGGGTTCAGCATTATAACTCAAGCTGGCCGGGCCCGGTCACGTGACATCCTCGTCGTGCTCGTGCCTGCGCGCGCCGAGGGCTCCTGTCACGTGCCACCCGTCCATCACTATTGCGCTTTGCCTTGAACTTGTCATATCCGTTTATAACTTTTTGATTCGGCTATATCCAGGGCTGTGTTGTTTGAATTCAGAGCTGGCCGGGGCCTGTCACGCAATGAACTCTAATGCTGAACCCTGGATGTGACCGCATAATGGAAGCTCTATCCTTAAGCAATAATCCTCGCTGTAAACGATGTCCGTAAATAAAATCCGCGTGGTGAGGTGCGCACGCATTCGCCATTGCTACCTATGCCCTGCGTGCGTACATTCGCATTCATTGCCTTGGGACGAATTTGTAAGTATTGTCCTAAGCGCGCATCGATTTGATCTAATTGCCCCATTTGCACTCGACTCATTAATTCAGTCCAATCTTCGCGCAAAATAGTTTCTTCTTCTACACTGGGTGACCATAATATCGGATCGCTTAAACGCCAATACTGCGGTTCTAAAGTTTTATCAAAAAAATACGGTACCCATAAAACACGGCGTAATTTTTGATAAAGCTCGCAATGCTGCCAAGACAAAGGTTCTCTACCCATCAAAGGTACAATGCTAACATAGGTTGATTCTTTAGGCTGACCATTGGCATTTAAGGGCAAAGTTTTTAATTCTATACCTAAGTATGTAAAATCCGGTTTAGACAGATTACCTGCTGTAGCACCTAAAACGCGTTCCAATAATTGACCTATAAAGCCTTTCTGACGGCGAAAATCGCTAGGTATGGTCATAGATACTGCTGCTGCTAAATCACCTAAAGTCTGATCAGCAATAGCAGCAGCACGTTGCCATAATTCTGCTTCCGTTTTCGGGGGAGATATACTCATATTATTTTCCTGGCACATTACCCCATAAATATTTATGCAGTTGAAATTGAAAACGTACTGGCAAGCCATGTTCTAAGATCCAATCTGCTAATATCGTGGGTGACAGTACATCCGCTATAGGTGAAAACAAAAGATGGCATTTTTGTGCCAATTGATATTGTTTGATCATCTCTACGCTCCACTCAAAATCGGCTTTATCGCCAATGACAAATTTGATTTGGTCTTGTGTGGTTAAATCATCAATATTATCATAATTATTTTTATCGCATTCTTTAGAGCTGGGGGTCTTTAAATCCATCACTTTAATCACACGCGGATCAACCTTAGCCACCGACAAGGCGCCGCTGGTTTCTAGCGATACACAATAATTTTTATCACATAATTGCTTTAATAGACTATGGCAATTGTCTTGAGCCAAAGGTTCACCACCGGTAACGGTGATATAGCGTGTAGGATACAGTGCTACTTTTTCTAGAATACTGTCTATGCTGACTTTTTCGCCGCCACTAAAGGCATAAGCCGTGTCGCAATAATAACAGCGCAAGGGACAACCCGTTAAGCGTATAAAAGTAGTGGGAATGCCTACGCTGGCGCTCTCGCCTTGCAAAGAGTAAAAAATTTCACTAACACGCAACAAATGCTTACACTCCTTGCTGAGTCATATCTTGCAAGCGTTGTGTAGCCAATGTTGCTGCTGAAGTATTGGGGTGTTGTTTTATTAAAGATTCCAAGGTTTGGCGCGCTTCAGCCCATTTGCCTTGTTGATAGTAGATATAACCCAACTTCAATTGTGCGTCCGCTATCTTAGGACTACTGGGAAATTGCGTCACTACGGCTTGAAAGTGCGTTTGTGCACTGTTTAAATCACCGCCGACTAAACCTATTTCACCCAACCAATAATGCGCATTGGCAGCATAATCACCCTTGGGGTATTGGCTTAAATAATTGCTCATGCCTACACTGGCATCGCTGTATTGTTGCTTGGTAATTAATTCATAAGCGCCATCATAAATGGCTTTTTGTTTGTCGTCAGTACTGCTGGTTGTAGTTGCGGCAGCCGTAGTACCAGCGGCAGTTGCGGATGCTGCTTTAGTGCTTGCTGTACTCATTGTGGCGTTAGGTTTAACACTGACACCATCATTATTTTTAGGCGTAGTTGCTGTCGCCACCGTTGCCGTCGTTAACGCCGCTGCAGCGCCGTTTATGGCTGAATTAGCGGGCGATTTGTTTTCTAATTGTAAATAAATATTTTTTTGTGCTTGTGTGAGTTGATCTATTTGATGCGCTTGGACTTCTAATTGTCCTTGTAAGCCGCGGACTTGTTGTTGCAATTGCGTAACCGTATTGACTAAATCGGCGGGTTCATTCGCACTGCTCTCCACTTGCATTGCCGCTGCTTGCTGGCCATTGTTCTGTGCCACAGGATATGAATTCATATTTTCAGGTTGACCCTGGACTATAGGTGCCGCGTAAGCAGAGATGGCTAGGATAGAGCCTAGAGCGATATAAAGTAATTTACAGTATTTCATATTTTCTAGCCTTAAATATAAGTGCATGTGAAACAGTATCGTCATTGCGAGCTTGCGAAGCAATCCAGGAAAATCTCAATTAATGAAAAAAATCTTAATTTACAACAGGCCTAACAAAAAATTATGGTACTTATAAAAACAGGATTTTACTCCTGGATTGCTTCGCAAGCTCGCAATGACGGCCGCGAAAAATATAGGGGCAACGGCGGCTGATGAGCCCGCCCTGCCCCCTACAGCAAACTTTAGCCTGCGTTGTCGTAGGTTATGTCATCACGTCTATCTTGTGAATAAGCGAAATCATCATTACCAGAAACGGCTGGTTTTTCTGAACCATAGCTCACGGTACGCATTTGATTCGCGTTCACACCCATTGTAACTAAACGTTGACGCACTACATCCGCACGACGTTGTCCCAAACCGATATTGTATTCACGGCTGCCTCTAGGATCGGCATTACCGGCAATCAAGATACGGGCATTAGGATGTTTTTTCAGATAGTCGGCATTGGCTTGTAATATAGACATATATTCAGGTTTGATAGTATCTCTATCGAAATCGAAATAAATCGTATTTTTCTCTATGCCTAAGATCTTAGCCATACGTGCATCCATGCTGTCATCAAAATCTGGATTAGTGCCTACACCAGCACCTGTAGCGCCACCACCTACAACACTGGTTGCATTTTTATCGTCAGATTTAGATGAGCATGCAGCCAGTGCTACAGCGATCAACAGCATCATCGCCCATTTTAAACTTGTTTTCATTCAGAGTACTCCTCACATTAACTTTAATAGGGTGACCAAGCCGGAGCTTGTGCATCCCCAGAAACTTCGGGTAAACGGATATTAACTTGTCCATTACTCGAAACCATACCCAACATACGTCGACCACCGACATTTGTGGAATAAACAATCATCCGGCCATTAGGTGCCGGGCTAGGCGATTCTAGATAGCCTCCTTGAGTTAGGATCTGCATCGTCCCCGATTGTAAATCATATATCGCCACATTAAAACCTCTATCGTCTCTATGCAGTAAAGAAATTTTAGTGGGGCTACCTGCTAAATAAGTTGCACTAGCATTGTATGAACCCAAATAAGTCATACGTTGCGTTTGTTTGCTTGCTAAATCAATGCTATAGATTTGCGGCGCACCACCACGGTCGGAAGTAAATATAATAGATTGGCCATCAGGAGCCCAGCTAGGTTCAGTATTAATAGAAGCATCATTCGTGAGTTGATTTAAATTACCACTGCCCAAATCGATGGTATAAATATTAGGATTGGTTTTACCCATCGATAAAGCTACCGCCAAAGAGCGGCCATCGGGTGAAAATGACGGAGCGCCATTGATACCCGCAAAACTGGAAATGAGGCGGCGCTGCCCGGTAGCTACATCGGAAGTAAAGATCTGCGGTAACTTTGTTTCAAAAGAAACATATACAATCTGCTTACCATCAGGAGACCAATCCGGTGACATGATGGGTTGGGTAGACGTTAACAGCGGTTTAGCATTATGGCCATCCACATCGGACACCATCAGTGCATACAATTTATGGCGAGGGTTATTCGGCATGGGAGTTACTTTAACATAAGCCAAACGAGTCGAAAAAACACCTTTTTCGCCAGTTAATTTCTCATAGATGATATCGCTGATGTGATGTGCCAAAGCACGCATTTTACTATCCGCCACCGTATAGGATTGTCGCATTAAAACAGTCGGTGTACTTTGATTGCTGTGAAATAAATCCAATAAAGTCATATTGACCGTCGTTTGGCCATTGCCCGCGGGCACGGCATTGCCTATGACTAAATCATCCAAGCCCAACGTTTTCCATAGATCGGCGCTAACGGCATCAGCATCGTGCGGTTGTTGAGGCAAACGGCTTTGTGGCATAACTTGAAACTGCCCAGAATGACTTAAATCATTTGCAACGATACGAGAAATATCGTTAGGGCCATTGGGATTATTCGTATCAAAAGGCACTATAGCGATGGGAATAGCGCGTACCACACCGCGAGTAATTTGTATGTCCATGGCAGCTAATGCTGAACTGCTCAAGCACATCATCAATGTTGTAATTAAAATCCATATGCTATATTTTTTCATGCTCACCCTCTACTTTTAACTATCGCTAAACTGTACCTTCAATTCTCTAAAACTGGCGAATAAAGCGGGATCGGTAGGAACCGGCAAAGGCGAAGCCTTATAAACCGCCGTCAAAGCCAAACGATCTAAAGCCGGGTTACCACTACTCCCTACGTTTTGCACTTGCAACACCGTACCATCCGCAGCCAGACGAATGAGCATGGTGGTGGCTAGTTTTTGTTGATCTACACCCGGCAATTGAGTCCATTGCGCTTGTATGGCTTGGGTTATCAAGCCTACATAACGATTGATTTCATTTTGCATCTGCGTATTGGTGGCTGCAGTAGCTGCGGTCTTTTGTGCTGCCACCGCTTGCTGTTGTTGTGTTGCACGTTTGGCATCGGCCGCTTTCTGTGCTGCTAATGCTTGTTTTTGAGCATCGGCTGCTTTTTTAGCCGCTGCGGCCGTTTGCGCTTGGGTTTGTGCCAATTGTTGAGCCGCTTGTTTTTGCTGTGTTTGTAATTGCGCTAATTGTTCGGCCGCCTTTTTAGCATCCGCTTGTTGTTTTATGGCTAAAGCTGCTTGTTCTTGCTTGGCTTGTTGAATTTGCGCTAAGGCTTGGGCTTTAGCTGCAGCCAATTGCTTTGCTTCGCTGGCAGCTTTAGCTTTTGCGGCGGCATCAGCTGCTTGTTGTGCGCGTATTTCTTGGCTTAGATCATCTTCGGAAATAGCCACAGCGTTAACAATTTCTTTGTTATTTTGCGCTTCGGCAACACTGGATGAAGGCGGAATGCTCATGAGACTATCGCTTAAGGAGACAAAAAACACAACAGCGATAAAAAGATGAAATACAAAAGAAAAACCAAAACTTTGCTTCAAGCGCGCTTGCATCATGCTGCTCCTTGATCAGGAGGATTTTGAGTGATCAAACCCACTTGCGCCACACCGGCGCGTTGCAATAACACCATGGCTCCTACTACTTGACCGTAACTCGCATGCGTATCCCCTTTCACCATCACGACTGATTTTTGGCCTTGGCTTTTTTCGATTTGCAGGCGTGCGGCTACTTTGACCACTAAATCGTGAGCATTTAAAGCCTGTTCAGGGTTAGCATTAGCATTTAAATAATAACGTCCTTGTTCATCCACGGAAATAATTAAAGGTTTGTTGCTGTGATCTTCTAAAGATTGCGCTTGTGCCTGGGGCAATTGCACTTTAACCCCTGGCGTTAATAAGGGTGTTGCAATCATAAAAATAACCAACAACACCAGCATCACGTCTATGTACGGCACCACATTCATTTCGGCAATGGCGCGTCTAGAACTGCGTTTTCTCGTGTATTTAGAATAATACATATTATTCCTCGTGCCCTTTTCCTGGTTTATACAAACGACGCTGCAAAATACCGGTTAATTCATGTCTAAAAGCAGTATATTTATTGGTAAGGCGCTCTGCGCTACGTGAATAGCGATTGTAAGCAATAACTGCTGGAATCGCAGCAAATAAACCCATAGCCGTGGCAATCAACGCTTCCGAAATGCCGGGGGCAACCATGGCAATGGTGGCTTGTTCGCTTTGACCTAAAGCTTGGAATGAAGTCATGATGCCCCACACCGTACCAAATAAACCTACGTAAGGGCTGGTTGAACCAATAGTCGCTAAAATAGGCAAATATTGTTCTATCCCATCGATTTCATGGTTTTCGGCAATAGCCATAGCACGTTCCGCATTTTCTAGGGTGATGTCTTGTGGCAAAGCTTCTTTTTTAGCGTGCATAAAAGATTCGAAACCGGCTTGAAATATAGCGGCAAGCCCCAGATGCGGTGTTTTGTTCTGCGCTACACGACCATATAATTGTGTTAAATCTAGGCCTGACCAAAATGTTTCCTCAAATTGACGCGCCAATTTGCCTAAACGGCGATAAACAGAGCTTCTTTGGAAGATAATGGTCCAAGAAACTAACGAAGCACCCAATAAAACCAACATGACGCCTTTGACTATAGTACTGGCATCTGTAAAAAAATGTAACACTGAGTTATCAACAGTCATAAAATTCGCCTCGATATGCGCAAAAATTGACTTATCATACCCTATTTATAGGATGTGGTGCAAGCATATTCCGCTCCCTGACGGTCGCGGCTCGGTTTATCCTTTATACACAATTGCAATGACTACATTTTTCTTATACAGTAAATGCATATTCCTTACATGAGAATTTATTATGACCCATTTAGCCCATAAAAAATGTACTCCTTGTCCGGCAGGGGCCGCGTCCTTAACGGTAGAAATCTGCCAAACTTACCTGCACAAGGAAACCCCGGGCTGGACTATGAGTAATGACGGCAAACATATTGAACGACGTGTGCAATTTAAAAATTATTATGAAACGATGGCTTTTGTAAATGCGGTGGCTTGGATGGCGCATCAAGAAGATCACCATCCCGACCTAGAGGTTCATTACGATCACTGCTTAATCCGCTATAACACCCACACCGTAAACGGATTATCTGAAAATGATTTCATTTGCGCGGCAAAGGTGAATATGATTTTAGAGAAGTAAAATCTCCGAGCCGCGACCGTCAGGGAGCGGTTTTTTATGCATTCACCGCTTGCATATAACTCGCAAAACTCGCTATATGTTCAGCACCAGGCAATGAAGGTACTTTTCTGCTTTCAATCACAGAATAGTAATACCCTTCTCTGCCCGGAACTTTTTTGCCCAGATGTGTATTGACTACCCAATCGTCTCTTTTTGAGGCAATAAAATTTTCAAAGGTACCAAAGAATGGTAATAAACTACCATTTAAAATTCGCTTAACCAACTCTGCTGGAACCCGCTGATCTTCCGCCAGATCGGCATACATGGCCAAATCTTCTTGGGTCCTAACAACCAACACCGTGAGTACACCATTTTTATCGACTAAAATGAAACTGCCTGTATTCTCGCAAAGATAGTGTTCTATTATATTGAGGTCAGCTTTTATCTTTGCAAATAGATTGGCAAAAGTGACATCACTTAATATAGGTGTTGTTTTCTCAACAATAGAACTAAAAAGAGTCGTGCACAAATCTAAAAAGTAAGCCTTTTGCATTTCATGGATAGCGCTATTTACTTTTTGTTCTAAATTATCTTCGTTTTTCAAGAAAAACTTATCAATCTTTTTCTCATTAAACAGTTCTACTGCCAAACCGTGATCGGCTTCGCCCGTAACCATAATTATCTTTGCAAATTTATTCTTTACTTGCTCTCTTAATTTATCAATAAATTGTACTCCAGTCATTGTAGGCATAGAAAAATCGACAACAATAACGGAAATAACATCAAAACGTTCTGATTTTAAAAGCGCTGTTTTAATTTCTCTAGTACGCAAGGTAATATTCTGCTCTGAAGGATCAGGTGATTCCGTATCGGCCATTAAGTAGCTATCATCGATAGGGGTGATCTTCGCATTTTCTGTACAATATGCTAATGCTTCTTTAGGATCGCTAAAAGTATGGTATATAGCATCATCGTCTAGTTTTAGGCTTAATGTTTTAAGAAAAGTCTTATTATCATCTATTAGGATGGTAGTGGTGGGATGAAATAATGGGCTAATTAATAAGGTCATCGCAAATCCTCCGTAATACTTTGTTAAGGTCTAACTGTAAGTTATGGGCGCATTGTATACCAAGACCTCGAAAATATACAATACGCTATAGCCCTTTAATTTTCGGAAAATACAGTAAGAACTCGCTGAATTCATTTTCAATCGAATGGCATTCAATACGCCCGCCCATAGCGTGCATCACTCTAGCGCAAAAAGCCAAACCTAGGCCTACTCTATTGGATTTATCACCCATATGCTGTTGAAACAACGTATCTTTTATCTCTTCTGACATCCCTGTGGCTGTATCTTTCAAATGCAAGATATTAAAATTTCGTTCCTCTGTTTGCCACACAAAAATCTCCCCTTTACTCACTTTCTCTATTTGGTATAAAGCATTTTTTAATAAATTCAATAAAACATGCTCAATGAGTTCCGCCGATCCCATAAAAGAAAAATCATGGTTATCATCCCAATGAATAAGGTTTTCTTGTTCTTCAGAAAAAGGATAGCGCTGCAGTGCTTTATGAATACAATCGCTTATTTCTAGCACTTCTACGGTATTCTGCTTATAAACATCTTGTTTGACATTGCAAAGCAGCATATCTATAAACACATTGCCAAACTTGGCCTCCCTTTCTATGTCATCAAATAAAGTCGCTAGTACCTCAAATCGTTTAGAAGGAATATGTTCCACCCCTTCTAAATTATGCTGTCTGGCCAGTTGATAAGCGTCTATAAACACCGGAAAATATTTTTTAGCCCCCTCAATCCCCATAATGATAGCCGACAGCGGAGTACGCATTTCATGAGCAATTCCTGAGCCTACAGCTTCGGCTGTTCTTAATTTTTTCTCAGTTTCCAACTGTTTTTTGTTCTTAACCAGAAGGGCTATTAAAATTAGAAAAACGATATACACCGCAGATACATTAAAAATATATGCCGGGGATACATTAAAAATATATGCCTCTATTGTGGGCCAAAAGCCTTTCTCTAACAGAAATATTCCCACCGCCGCTATCATTCCCACGAATAGCAGAATAAAAGCACTGGTCAAATCCACCAGTAATACCAACCAAAAAATGATGCTGCTAAAGGCCATCAGCCGTAGCGCAGCGTCTGTGTCCAGTAAGAACATGAAGGTAAAGAAAAAGGGTAAACAATAAGTAAGCGTTATATACCAGTATGCGGGCAGCCAACTTTGGATTTTTTTTGGCCACTTCTTTCTTAGAAGCAGCCCTATACATAAAAATATGGCAATTAAGCGTAAAATAAGGCATTCTTTCCCTGCCCCGCCGTTTGCGTCCAATGGCAAGAGCCATGGAAAATAAAATAAGGAATAATATATGAGCCCCAAAATAGCAAATGTAGTAAATGGGGGGTTAAAATCGCGGATACTACGTTCAAATTTTCTATTTAGCCTAGCAACTATATACTTAGGAGACCCTATTTTAAACATAACTGAGCCTCCTGTGTTGTTATTGCGGGCCGCGCGGGTGGTGATGAGCGAGCGCGGCAATCCAGGGAAAAAATCTGTTATTTGCGGCAGTTTTCTCTAGCCGGGATAGCCCAAACTCTTTGATTATTGGCCGAAGAATAAATCAACTGCACTCAAATTGCAACCGTACGTAATATCTATAGTGCTATGGAAATTCTTATTGCTTTATAGTGGCATAACCTAACGCTAATTAGCGCATTCTTTTTTTATAGCGACTTACACTTCTTTTTTTAACTGCTATTAACTAGTTAAAATTTAAAAATTAGTGTAGAATCCATGCGAAATAGAGAATATATATTAATCGCTATGTAATCATCTTTGAAGATGCGAATTGGGTTATTAATTTACTCTATGGAGTACAACGTCAAGATTGGCGGGTATGTATTTTGAGTGAGAAAAATTCTTAATAATAATTATGTTACTTCTGACTTAAAAGGCTTAAACATACCAAAAAATTGCATGAACGGGGTTATACACAGCTCTATCTATTATCTGGTGAGACATTTAACGACACCGAAATTCCTAGCTATTTGACGGTCATTGGAAAAAATGATATTGAGCGGTTTAGGGATTTGTAGAGTGATTTTTTTTTGGAAGGAGACACAATGCAAAAAAAACCTAAGATACTAGAGGATCTTGAACAAATTGCTTCAATTCTTCCAACCTTAATATATTGGCATGATAAGCAAGGCGTTGTTTTAGGATTAAATGAAATCTGTTTAAAAGCAATTGGTGGAGAGAGAAACATCATCGGCAAAATTCCTTACGAATTTTACCCTAAAGAAATAGCCGAAATGATATTAAAAAATAATGAGCAGGTAATGCTCACGGGAGAGACTTTATACCAAGAAGAAATGATACAAGATATAACCACTGGCGAAATTAAATATTTTACTTCAATAAAAGCACCTTTCCATGATGATGAAGGCAATACCATAGGAATAATTGGCACATCTATCGACATCACTGAGAAAAAAGAAGCCGAGCGTTTGAAAAATAAAGCCTATGAAAAATTCACTAATCTAGCCAATCAAGTAGCCCACGATATACGCTCGCCTCTTGCAAGTTTATTGATGATAGTAAAATCTTGTACGCAAATTCCAGAAGCGGATCGTATTGCATTGAGAGAAGCTGCAGTGGGTATAGGCGATATTGCCAATCATTTGTTGAATCAATATGAAAAGAAAGAAATAGATGAAATAGAATTTGAAGAGCGCTTACCCATTCTGGTGTCCGCTACTCTGCTTGAATCTTTAACGGCCAAGAAATATCAATATCAGAAACTGCCCGTTAAATTTGACTGTTCACTTCAATCTAATACCTATTTTGCTTTCATCAAAACAGAAGTCAGTGCTTTTAAACGAATGTTGTCTAATCTGATGAATAATGCCGTCGATGCTTGTGACAATCAATCAGGGAAAGTAGAGCTACGTTTAGAAGCAGATAATGAATGGACCAAAATTATTATTCATGACACAGGCAAAGGGATGTCACCTGAATTAATCAACAAAATTATGAATAGAACTTCCGTAACCGAAGGCAAAAAGTCTGGCCATGGCATAGGCTTAACGCAGGTTTGGGGGGCTTTAGATCGCAATCAAGGCGAAATGCATATCATTTCGGCACTAGGAAAAGGTACTACTATTACGCTGACCTTCCCTAGAATTAAAGCGCCGCGTTGGATCGCCGAAGAAATAGCGCTCTGCCCTAACGACATCATCCTTATTTTGGATGACGATGCTTCCATACACGGGGCTTGGCGTACTCGCTTTGAAAGCATTTTAAATGAGAATACAGGCATACAGCTTAAACATTTTGAAATGGGTGTGCAGGCATTAGAATATATTCAAGCGTTACCCCCCGCCGAACAAGAAAGAATATTTCTACTTTCAGATTATGAGTTATTGACACAAGAGTTAAATGGGTTAGAGATCATGGCGCAAAGCGGATTAAAGCGCTCTATGCTAGTAACCAGCCACTATGCTGATCCGATGGTTCAAGTCCATGCCGAAAAAATAGGCACCAAAATTCTGCCTAAGCAACTGGCTTCTGAGGTTTTAATTAGAATCACGGGTTGTAAAAGTGCAGTAAAAGACACGATCAAAAAAACAGATGCCGTTATCATAGATGACGATGAATTATTTGTGACTACTTTAACACGCTTTATTTTTAGAGATCTTATTACGGATACGTACCATAGCCCAGAGCAGTTTCTAGAATGTGCAGCTAAATATGCTAAAGAGACTAAAATCTATCTGGATAATAATTATAAATCATCTTTCCTAAAAGGCATAAATATAGCCAAAATATTACATGAACAAGGCTATCAACGCCTTTATCTGCTATCGGGTGATGTTTTTGAAGAAAATGATATTCCTAGCTATTTGACTGTCATTGGAAAGAATGACATTGAGAGACTTAGGGGTTTATAGCGCAGAAATGATTATCTAATCCATGCTATGTGGACGATTTCCAAACCGTCCACACAACAAACTGTATAACCTTGAATCCCTTTTAATTAGCAACCTAGCTGAGAAATATTGCTTTCCAATGGTCCGCATGGTATTTCAAAATTAGGCTTGTTAGCATTTGAAAGTACCCCAAATCTATTTATGGCCATTGTATTTGGAAACTGATTCTCTTTTCCTTTTGGCGTTTTATCTTCTGTATAAATCGGTTTAGGGTTGGCAGATTTGCTTTCTTCCGTCCTAGCATCTACTTTGGTTGCGGGGGTTTCTTGCTTCGTGTCGGCTAAAGACAAAGACAAGAAAATTTGATTCTCAATATTTAAAAAGAATAGTTGTTCTCTAGCTTCTACATGTCCAAAACGTGCAGCTAATTCATATAATTTCTTAACATGTGCTCTATTTTCTAGACCCGGTATCTTTTGGTAAAATTGTGCTGATTCATATAGCTTATTTGCTAATGCTATACAATTTATCGGTCTGACATACTGTATATTTTCTGAATATATTTCGCTTAAGCGATACAGTGCACCTAAATGATCGCGCATACTGGCCAACTCATATAATTCGAGAGCAGTATCATATTGTGGCGTAGAACTATGCTCATAACACTGCGCTAATTTGTAAATAGCATCATTACTGCCTAGTATTGCTATACGATAATACTATTCTATAGCTTTATCATAGAACTGAAACCTTATCTCTTTATCAGTATTGATTTCAGCCTTTGCTTGATAGTGCTCGGCCAACTTATACATATTATCCCGCAACTTAAGAAATTTGGGATCATCCTTTCGCAAACGGTTCGACGCATAATGATCAAATAGAATGAGCATTGATTTAAGATCACCGCATAGACTGCTTGTATATTCCAATAAGGCAATTCCTTTTTCCATATCCTTTTTCTTTATAAAATACAGCGCCAATCCATAAGTTGCTTGCGATAATGCAAACACTTCATCATTCATTCCATTTTGTGCATATATCTCAAATAGTTTGGGCGTAAAATGAATGTCACCGTTCCTAATTGCTCGTTTATAGCTTCTGATGGTTTTTTGAAGATTTTGTTCAGTGATTGCACTTAAATCGCTTTTGCTTACAGCCATTATTGTATACCCTCTTATTTATATAATTGAAAAGGGTATTTTAGATAAAAAAAAGGCAAAAAACAATGATTTTATCGACCGGAAGGTAATTTGCATTGCTATACACCTTTACAGTGTCTTTAAAATATACAGTCGTGTGCTATCAATACACTAGTTTCACTGCCACATACTGCCCCAGTTCATCCAATAAAGCATCGCTGGGACTCACTTGAAAAGACTCACCTAAAGCCAGTTGAGCCATAGCACTGTGTGTAGAAAAGCAAATGCGCGTTGCAGTAGAGCCATGATTATGCTTTCCTAAAATGGCTTGAATGTTTTGTAATTTTTGTGCTGAGCAATCTTTATCGTGTAGAGATAATTCTATATGCTTCACATGAATTTGCCTAAAGTCTTCTAAACCCCATAGTTTTCTAGAAGTCATACGTAAATTGCCATTCCATTCGTCTATGTTAGTATCGCCTTCTATAACCAATAAGGAATCTTTTTGAATAATAGAGCGTAATTCTTGATACAAATCCGGAAATACAGTGACATCAATTTGCCCTGTTTCATCTGCTAGTTTTATAATCGCCATACGTTCATCTTTTTTAGTCATGAGCGTGCGCACATCCAATACCCAGCCCGCTATCTTTTGATAATCACCACTAGATAATCCAGCTATACGCGTTTTGAATACAGCATCTATCTCGGCTCTATAAGCGCTAATAGGCAGCTCTGAAAAATAAAAGCCAAAGCTGTTTTTTTCTGCTTGTAAGCGTTGCCTTAAATTCCAGGCGGGTGCCATGATATATGCAGTTTCTGGGCTATCACCCAATAAGGCAAATAGACTACCCTGCTGGTGACTTTTTTCCTGTGCTTTCTTTTCCGCTAAAGATAATGCCGTAGGTAGACTTGCCAGTAAAACAGCCCTGTCTACCGCAAAACTATCACAAGCACCGCTATTGATTAAGGTTTCGAAGACCCGTTTATTCACTCGTTTTAAATCCACACTAGCGACAAAGTCGTAAAAAGAGCTAAATGATTGCTTCTGCTTTCGCGCTAATAAAATCGCTTCTACTGCGCCTTCACCTACGCCTTTTAATGCGCCTAAACCATATTCTATGGCATGGTTTTCATTGACGGTAAACGGATATGCACTGCTGTAAATAGAAGGTGGTATTATCGTTAAGTTCATTTGTCTACATTCATCTATCAAACCCGCTAATTTATCGGTATCCTGCAATTCAGAAGTTAATACCGCCGCCATAAATTCTGCCGGATAATGGGCTTTTAGCCAAGCCGTTTGATAGGCTAATAATGCATAAGCCGCAGAGTGCGATTTATTAAAACCGTAGCCTGCAAATTTTTCCATTAAGTCAAAGATAGCATTAGCGAGTTTTTCGTCTATGTCACGCTCTTTCGCGCCGCTAATAAAAATCTGTCTTTGTTTAGCCATTTCTTCAGGCTTTTTCTTACCCATAGCGCGACGTAATAGATCAGCACCGCCTAAGGTATAATTTGCCAACACTTGTGCTATCTGCATCACCTGTTCTTGATACAGAATAATACCGTAAGTCGGTTTTAATACCGGCAATAGATCGGGATGCTGATAAGCCACTTCGGCTATGCCCTGTTTGCGATTGATAAAGTCTTCTACCATGCCCGATTGCAATGGCCCTGGCCTAAATAAAGCCACCAAAGCGATGATGTCTTCAAAGCAATCTGGTTGTAAGCGTTTGATGATATCCTTCATGCCACGCGATTCTAGCTGAAACACTGCCGTAGTTTGACATTTTTGTAATAATTCAAAAGTTGCTTGATCATTAAGATCGATCAAAGCGATATCCAATAAAGTCTCTTGCTTTTTACGTTGTTGTTTATGTATAGCCTCTACGGCCCATTTGATAATGGTCAAGGTTCTTAAACCTAAGAAGTCATATTTGACCAACCCCACCGCTTCTACATCATCTTTATCGTATTGGGTTACCCAAGCATCGCTGCCCGCTTCGCAATAGATTGGAGCAAAATCGCTGATCTGCGACGGCGCAATCACCACGCCACCAGCATGTTTACCGGCATTACGCACGCTGCCTTCTAATATCAAAGCAAGCTCTATTAAGGAGCGTACATCTTCTTCCTCTTCGTAACGTTGACGTAATATCTCTTCTTGCGCTAAAGCTTTTTCTAAGGTAATGCCTAATTCAAAAGGAATGAGTTTAGCGATGGTATCTACAAAACCATAGGGATAACCCAACACACGACCCACATCCCGTATAACTGCTTTTGCAGCCATGGTGCCATAGGTGATGATCTGCGATACGCTGTGACGGCCATAACGACTGGCTACATACTCAATAACCTTATCGCGCCCTTCCATACAAAAGTCCACGTCAAAGTCCGGCATAGAAACGCGTTCTGGGTTTAAGAAACGCTCAAAGAGTAAATCGTATTTTAAGGGATCTAAATCGGTAATGCCTATGCAGTATGCCACCAACGAACCTGGACCTGAACCACGACCTGGGCCTACAGGCACATCGTTGTTTTTCGCCCAATTGATAAAATCAGCCACAATTAAAAAATAACCGGTATAACCCATGCCGTTGATCACCGCTAATTCGCGTTCTAAGCGTTCATCATAGTCTAGACGTTGCAAAATACCGTCATTAAATGCCGTGATCGCAGCCCAGCGATCGGCCAAACCCGTTTTAGCCATATGCTCTAAATAACTTTCAGTGCTAAAGTTCTCTGGCACAGGATAATGTGGCAGATGGTATTCACCTAGGGCGATGTGTAAATTGCACCGCTTGGCAATTTCCACGCTGTTGCTTAGTGCTGAAGGGAATGCTGCAAATAATTTTTGCATTTCATCATCACTGCGCAAATACTGTTGTGGCGTATAATGGCGTACGCGTTTAGGGTCGCTCAACAATGCGCTTTCGCTGATACAGACTCGGGCCTCATGCGCCTCGTATTGTTGCGCAGTTAAAAAACGCACTTTGTTGGTAGCTACTATGGGCACTTGTAGTTCGGCCGCCAGTTGGACCACTTCTTTTAAATAGTAGTCTTCATCAGCAACCCCTATTTTATGCACTTCTAGATAATAGCGATCACCAAAAATAGAGCGCCAATAGGAAATGCATTCTTTAGCGGCAACGAGGTCTTTTTTTAAAATACACTGTCCTACATCGCCCGCTAGTCCACCAGATAATACGATAAGTCCTTCATTGTGTGCTTTGAGCCAATCCCGAGCTATGCCAGGTTTATCTAAAATAACTTGCCCTTGATTATAGGCACTGGAGACTAACTGTATTAAATTACGATAGCCACCATTATTTTGGCACAATAAGGTTAAATGATACGCCGGTTTGGCTGAGGTTAGTTTTGCTTTTTTGTTTTCGTCGGTTATAGTATCATAACATTCTATATCACAGCCTATAATCGGTTTAATGCCTTTCTTAAGCGCTTTAGTATAAAACTTAATGGCAGCAAATAAATTGTTTAAATCGGTTAAGGCCAATGCGGCAATATTCATTTCACTGCATAAGTCAAACAAAGCATCCAAATGGCATAACCCATCTTTTAAAGAATAATCGCTGTGTAAATTGAGATGCACAAATGCAGGCGCTTTCATTCTGCTGCTAATGCCTCTCTAACGGGTGCAAAGCTACGACGGTGTATAGCGCAAGCTCCATGTTGCTGTAGCGCTTGCCTATGTAATAGCGTCCCATAACCCATATGTTGATTAAAACCATATTGTGGGAATTGTTGGTGATAATCTATCATTATTTGATCGCGATATACTTTAGCAACTATCGATGCAGCCGAAATTGCAGATATTTTTTGATCGCCACCTATAATGGCATGGCTCTCATAAGACCACTTGGGGCAGCGATTGCCATCGACTAGTACTAAAGTGGGTTGTAACGCTAAGGCTTCCACAGCACGGTGCATCGCCAATAAAGCGGCTTGTAAAATATTCAGGCGATCAATTTCTTCCACTTCCGCCCAACCTATGGCTACGGCCAATGCTTTGTCACGAATTTCCAAGTCTAAATGTCGTCTTCTATTAGCGCTTAATAGCTTGGAATCTTTTAACCCTTGAATAGAAACTTCTTTATCTAAAATAACCGCCGCGGCTACTACCGGCCCGGCTAAAGGACCACGCCCTACTTCATCTACGCCGGCCATGAGTACACCTGGGTCATTGATCCCAAATTGAGTTAAATCCATATCCATGGTTTTACGGCTCCAAGCCAAATACTTGTTTTAAATAGTTCAAATAATGTGGGTCGGGACACATAGTTTTGCCCGGAGTATCCGATACTTTTGCTACCGGGTGACCATTGCAATAAATCATTTTAATCACATTTTGCATTGCATCTATGCCCATGTCATTAGTCAGATAGGTCCCTATACCAAAAGCCACTTTGGCTCTACCTTTAAAATGATGATAAATTTGCAAAGCAATGTCAAAATTTAAATTATCGCTGAACACCAATGTTTTCGTTCTAGGATCGATGCGATGTGCTTCGTAATGTGCAATCACTTTTTCACCAAAAACGAAAGGATCGCCCGAATCATGACGCACACCATCAAATAATTTACAAAAATACAAATCAAAATCATGTAAAAAAGCATCTAAGCCATACACATCAGTTAAAATAATACCCAATTCACCACGATATTCTTGCGCCCAACGTTCGAAGGCAAATTGTTGGCTGTAAATTAAGCGTGGCCCTAAAGTTTGACAGGCTTGTAAGTATTCATGTGCCATAGTGCCTATAGGTTTTAATTTTAATTTTTTGGCAAAATAAACATTGCTGGTTCCGGTTAGTTGATGGTCTAATTTATTTTTGAGAGTATCTAAAACTAAAGCTTGCCATGCTTTAGAAAAACGGCGACGGGTGCCGAATTCTGAAAACACAAAAGCTTCACCTTGTGTTTTTTCTGCAAGCATTTTGATTTTATCTTGCAACTTTTTTTGCCCATCAATGAGTAGTGTTTTATAATCTTCTTTATGTTGATAATAAATTTCATTGATCAGTGCTAAAATTGGAATTTCAAATAAAATAGTATGTAACCACGGTCCTTTGATAGATAATTCAAAGGTTTCTCCGGTAGTAATAGTGACAAATTCTGGGTTAAAACGAAAAATACGTAAAAACTCCACAAAATCACTTTTAAAAAAAGGAATACCGCGCAGATAGTCTAATTCGTCCTTCGTGAAAGATAATGTGGCCAAATCATTGATTGCCTGACGAAACTCGTCCGCATAGGGTCTTAGATCTATATTCGCATTGCGGCATTTAAATTTATATTCCACCATTGCACCCGGGAATTGGTGCAATACCGTTTGCATCATGGTTAATTTATAAAAGTCGGTGTCTAATAACGAGTCTATGATCATGTTTATGGCACAGTCCTAGTAATGGAGGAGAGGGCGGGATTCGAACCCGCGTGGAGCGTAAAGCCCCCGACCGATTTCGAGTCGGTGCCGTTATGACCGCTTCGGTACCTCTCCGATAAATATTCTTCGCATTTGACCTTTAGGCTTTGTTGACTTCGCCCATCTCGCCCCAGTCATGTAGAATACTACACTCCTGGTGCTCGCGAGCTCGTCGCCTCGCCTAAAAATCAACTGCTGTGAATATATATTCTTCGCATTTGACCTTTAGGCTTTGTTGACTTCTTTCATATCCCCAAACGTTTTGCCGCTTCTTTATAGAAATGTATTACATCTCCTAAATCCTGGCGGAAACGATCTTTATCATAAATTTCACCGCTTTGTTTGTCCCATAAACGGCAGCCATCTAAAGTAAATTCATCACCCAATAGCAATTGTCCCTGATAATACCCAAATTCCAATTTGAAGTCGACTAAATCAAAGCCTGCCTTGGCAAATACGGGTTGTAAAATGTCATTAACACGATAGGTCAATGCTCTCATGGCAGCCAGATCTTCTTTGCTGGCTAATTTTAGCATGAATATATGATCTTCGGTGATGATAGGATCGCCCAAAGCATCATTTTTCAAGAAAAATTCAAATACAGGCGGCGAGAAGATTCTGCCCCGCTCAATGCCCAGACGTTTGCAGATGCCGCCCGCGGCTCTATTGCGCAGGACACATTCTATAGGCAACATGTTTAAACGTCGCACCCGTATTTCAGTATCACTTACACTTTTTAGCCAATGTGTTTTTATACCATTTTCCGCCAACACAGCCATGATGAAAGCATCAAAAGCGCAATTAACGCGACCTTTGTCCTCTAAAATAGCGTGCTTTGCTCCATTGCCTCCAGTGGCATCATTGCGAAATTGAACCAACAATTCATTAGGCTCACCTATATCGTATATCGTCTTGGATTTGCCCTTATAAAGCTCTAGACATTCGGTCATTGCTTATCTGCTCCTACAGTCTTATCAGGGCTATTGTCATTGATAACGGCTGGTGTGCTAGTAACAGCTGGTGCCGTTGTGGTAACGGCTGGGGCAGGCGTTGTAGTCGCAGTTTTAGCATTTTGTTTAGCCACAGCCGATTGATAAGCACGGCTACCTGGAGGCAAAATAGAAATGGTCTTGACATCAGCCATAGGCCCAGCGGGCACTACATAATAATTATCGGCTCCTTGTGCGCTCACTCCAGGCGGCATTTTAAGAACGTTTAAACTTTCTTGTTTTTGATAATAACTACCATAATCGTTTTTGCCTTCTACGCTACAGCCCAATAGTATGCTGCTCAGTAGGAAAAGCGCCCCTAATTTCATTTTTTTATTCATTCATTTCTTCCTTTATGCCAGCTTCCTGCATAGCCTGTAAAACAGTATTATGATGCTCTTTGGAAAGCACCGTTAACGGTAAACGTATGCCAGCACGGATTAATTTCAGCTGATGCACAGCCCATTTCACGGGTATAGGATTAGTTTGTACACCCAAAGCATGATGCAATGCTTGCATTTTATTATCTAACTCATCGGCTTTAGCTTTATTACCCTGCAATGCTGCCTCGGCCATATCGTGCATTAGCCTAGGTGCCACATTGGCGGTCACTGAAATAACGCCTTTACCGCCAGCCAGCATTAAGTCTTTACAGCTGCTATCATCACCGCTCAAAATGCTCAAGCGTGAACCGCATAATTCAATTAATTGCAGATAGCGCGCTCTATCGTGTACCGCTTCTTTAATGCCGATGATATTACTGCAATCGGCCAATCTTGCCACCGTTTCAGGTAACATATCGCAAGCAGTACGGGTAGGAACATTGTACAAAATTTGTGGCACCGGAACCGCTTCACTGATGGCCTTAAAGTGTTGGTATAAACCTTCTTGAGTCGGTCTAATATAGGCTGGCGTCATTAGCAGGCAGCCGTCTACACCCATTTCCATAGCATTGAAGGTCTTGTCTATGGTTTTATGTGTGCTATTGGCGCCCGTGCCCGCAATAACTGGAATACGGGAATCGACTTTACGCACTACAAAATGAATTAATTTATTAATTTCTTCATCAGTAAGCGTTGCGCCTTCACCGGTTGTACCAGCAATGACCAAACCATCGCTTTTTTGCTCTATATGAAAAGCGATTAATTTTTCCAAACTGGTGTAATCAATATTGCTCTCTTCGTCCATGGGAGTGACTAAGGCAACTAAACTGCCGTGAAACATGCAACTATCCTCGTGTGACCAATGAAGGTTGAATCATACCGTGCCAAGGGAATAAACTCAAGTTTTAAATATGGTTATTTATTGTGCTAACCACTGACTTATAGACCTAACATCATTGTTGGCAACGATGGTGTTGCCCAAGTTACGCGCGTTTGTCATCCTCGTTCACCAACCTTGTCGAGGTAAAAAAAGTATTGCTTGAGCTAGTGCACAGGAGACAAAAATTAAACTATACTAAGGCACTATGGAGTTTCTAAATTAAGGTGTTTTGCTGTGAAATTATTTGAACGCTTACAAAAGTCGATTACTGCCTATTTAATGCACGAAAAACCACGGACTAACGTGCCCATCTGTGACTTTGATAAGTTGTCCTATGAAATCAGGCCTGCGGATGTACTATTGGTCGAAGGTAGGTCTCGCATCAGCGACTTTACCAAAAGCATCACCCAAAGCCCGTGGTCACATGCAGTATTGTACATAGGCCGTTTGCACGATATAGAACACCCCATTCTGCGCCAAAAAATAAAAGAGTATTATGATGGTGAACCCACAGAACAACTGGTAATAGAAAGTTTATTAGGCTGCGGAACCATTGTTTCGCCTTTAGCAAAATACAAAATGGAGCATATACGTATTTGTAGACCTAATGGCATTTCTAAAGCAGATGCACAAAATGTTATTGCTTATGCTGTTGAGCGTTTGGGCTATCAATATGACGTGCGACAAACTCTAGACTTAGCGCGTTTTTTCTTACCCTGGAAATTTTTTCCTAGGCATTGGCGTTCTTCCCTATTCTCTGAGGACAGCTCCTCTACCCGACAAATTTGTTCTACTTTAATTGCAGAGGCTTTTCGCTCCGTACAATTTCCTATTTTGCCCATTATCAAACAAAGTTCCGATCAAAACATTCAGATAGCACCTGGAAATTCTAGGCTTTACACCCCTAAAGATTTCGACTACTCGCCTTTCTTTCAAATTATCAAATACCCTATTTTCACTTTGTCAGAAAACGCCTTATACCACCATTTGCCGTGGGAAGATAACAGCGAGAAAGTTGTATAAGGAGAAAATATTACTATGCTAGATTTTAAATATAGCATCGATGCCAAAACAGGTAAAACGATTGTTATCACTTCTTTGTGGGGGAAACCCTTATTAACCACGCCACAATTAAATAAAGGCACCGCTTTTAGTGAAAAGGAACGTATTTTATTTAATTTACTGGGAAAATTACCCGTTAGAGTGGAATCTCTAAATGAACAAGTGGCTAGAGCCTATAAACAATTTCAAAACTACAATGACCCTCTCACAAAAAATATATTTTTAAACTCATTATTAGACAACAATCAAACTCTATTTTATCAATTGGCCACTGAGCATTTGATGGAACTTCTACCTGTCATCTATACACCTATAGTCGGCACTGCCGTAAAACAATTTAGTACCGAGTACAGACAGGCGCGTGGTTTATATGTCAGTTATCCTGAACGAGAACATATACGCAGCGTATTAAAAAATCGTTCTAACCCAGAGATCGATTTGATCGTTGTCACCGATGGTGAAGGCGTTTTAGGCATAGGAGATCAAGGTGTAGGCGGCATGGATATTCCCATTGCTAAGCTGATGGTTTATACCTTATGCGGCGGCATTAACCCTAACCGCACCTTACCTATTCTATTAGATGTGGGGACGAATAATCAAAGTTTATTAGATGATCCACTCTACTTAGGTTGGCGCCATCCACGCCTAAGCGGTAAAGAATACGAAGATTTTGTAGATTCTTTTGTAGCTGTCATTAAAGAGTTGTTCCCCGGTGTATTTTTACATTGGGAAGATTTTGGCCGTGACAATGCACGTCGACATTTAGAACGTTACCAACATGAAATGTGTACTTTTAACGACGATATGCAAGGTACGGGCGTAGTCACTTTAGCGGCTATCTTGGGTGCCGCCCACGCTTTAGGGCAGTCTTTAGCCGATCAGCGCTTTGTTATTTTTGGTGCCGGAACCGCGGGTACCGGCATTGCGGATCAAATTAAACAAGGCCTCATCAAAGAAGGCTTAAGTGAAAAAGAAGCTAATCAACGCTTTTGGTTATTAGATCGTCCCGGTTTATTACTGGAAAATATGCCTGAATTAACCGCTTTTCAAAAGCCGTATGCGCGATCTGTGGCAGAAGTTAAGGATTGGCACTTGGCACAAAAAGGTGTCATTAGCTTATTAGATGTCATTAAAAATATTAAACCCACCGTATTAATCGGCTGTTCCGCCGTTCCCCATGCATTTAATCAAGAAATCATTAGCACACTGTGTGCTGAAGTGGCGCGACCATTAATATTACCCTTGTCTAACCCTACGGAACGGTGTGAGGCCACACCGGAAGAGATTTTGCGCTGGAGTAAGGGGCAAGCTTTAATCGCTTCAGGCAGCCCTTTTCCCCCGGTTAAGTTTGGTAATGAGTTGCGTGAAATTGCGCAGTGTAATAATGCGCTGGTGTTTCCAGGTTTGGGTTTAGGCATCTTGACCGTTCGAGGCAAACGTTTGAGTGATCAATGCTTATGGGTTGCTTGCCAGGCTTTAGCGGATTGTGCACCTATTTTAAAAGATGCAACTGCCCCCTTATTACCTAATTTAAGTGCAGCACGTGCAGTGGCTATCAAAATTGCCCATGCCGTAGCACAACAAATTATAGCCGAAGGACAAGCTGATGTAGTGCCTAAAGATTTATCCGCGGCTATAGCTGCAACGATGTGGACACCACAGTATTTTGAGTATAGAAAGGCATAAAATGGCTAAAATATGCCCCGTTATAAAAATAATTATACTTCCTTAGTTGTTAATGTTAAATAATCTTAAATTGCAGCCTGAATGAAATTTTTATTGAAATTCTCTTGTGACTTGAATTTATTTTATGCTAATATGCGCCTGTGTAGCTCTAGAAGAAATTTGTGAAGGAGCCTGATTTGCATTTAATTCGAAGTAATTTAGTGAGGTAAATATTATTATGGCAACAAATAATCGTGTGATAAATAACTGGCTACAGCAAGTTCAGCAATCTAGCGCTTCTGACTATTTCAAGAGTGAAGCTAAAAAAATGATTTCAGTTTTGGCTGAAATGCAAGAACTTTCTGAGACACTTGACGCTGAACTACTAGAATTTCCTAAAGATGCAAAATATACGAAAGAATGGAACTTGAAAAATCAAAAAGCTTATTTTCTGCAAGAATTGTCTCAAAAAATAGGCGCGAGTATAATAAATGATAGTATATCTACAATTCCTAACAAAAGCGAAATAATAGAATATAAAGAGGAAATTCTAAAGGATATGGTTAGTCGGGATATGCATAAGGGACAAGATGGGCAGGGGTTGAATGCCAATAAAAATTTAATATGGAATAATGTAAAAGAGGGAAACCGCTTCTTATTCCATATTCCTAGAACTCGTACTCTGTGGGAAAAGCTTTTAGAAACCGCACCACAAAACTCAGTTTACCCTGCTTCAAAAAATAACCAGGAACTTAAATAACTTTAATTTTTTAGGCATAAACACAGAATACTTGCTCACAGTTACCCGTGAGCAAGTGTCTTTTAAACTAAGAACCTACACAGTCACTTGCGGCTTAATACTAGCAAATAATTTTTCGCTAATACCTGGAACTTTTTTCAAATCATCTACGCTTTTAAACGCGCCATTGTCCTTGCGATAATCCACGATGGCTTGCGCTTTTTTAGGGCCTAGACCTTTTATCGTGGTCAATTGATCGACCGTGGCGGTATTCACATTGACCATTGCGGCAGCCGTTGCTGTTACCGGTTTTGCTGTAGTTTCCGTTGCTGCTTTTTCTGCGGCATAGGCAGATTGCACCAATCCCATGGCCAAGGCTACAACTGCTAAACTTATTTTCCATTGCTTGTTCATAACATACTCCCAAAAATATTGTTTGTTAAAAGTAGAACCTAGTATTAGATCTAGATTCACTCTCCATAGACTCTAGAAATAGAGCCCACTCAAATCATACATGCATTTTATTTAAATGTCTATAGGGGTTAAACTATTTTAGGGGGCCTTTCCAGCTTAGGACTATTTTGCCTATATTTTGATTACTGGCCATATAATCGTGGGCAGCATTGGCCTCGGTCATAGGGTAAACACTGTCTACAATGGGGTTTATGCCACCATGCAAGAGCCATGGCAAAGTATTTTGTTCGAAACGCGCTTTGATTTTGCGCTTCTGCTCTAAACTTTGCTGGCGCAAATTAAAACCGCATACTTGCAAGCGTTTACCCACCAAGGTTAAGGCATCCAGCGCTAATTGACGGCCACCCATAGCCGCCAATAGCAACCAGCGCCCATCGATGGACAATATTTTTTGATGTAAGTCGGCGTATTTGGCGCCTATAAAATCCAATACCACGTTAATGCTTTTTTCACCCAGCTGAACCAATAAGTTTTCTAGAAAATGAGCATCATTATAATTAAAAGCGGTAGCACCATAGGTGGTTAAGGCTTTAATTTTTTTATCACTGCCCGCCGTTCCATAGACATGTACACCACTGGCCACGGCTAATTGTACTGCCGCTAAACCGACGCCACTCGCGGCGGCATGAACTAGAAGACGCTCGCCTTTTTTTAATTGCCCTAATACAAAAAGACTCTCATAAGCGGTTAGAAAGGCTTCGCTGATAGCAGCACCTTCTACAAATGAAAAATGCTCTGGTAAAGGAAAAGCTAAGCCTGAATCTAATAAAGCATATTCGGCATAAGCACCGCCACCGACTAAACCAAAAACTCTATCCCCCACAGCAAACTTTGTCACGGCATCGCCTTTGGCCACAACTTCGCCTGCTACTTCTAAACCTAAAATAGGCGATTCTCCTACGGGCGGTGGATAAAGGCCTTTGCGTTGCAATAGATCAGCACGATTAACGCCCACGGCTTCTACGCGGATTAATAAATCTTCACATTTAGGTTGTGGTGTAGGTACTTCACCTACGTATAACGGATCGTTAGGCTCAGAAAATAACAATGCTTTCATGTGGGAGTATCCAATACGCGGAAAGGTCGTCTACTAAAAACAATGATAGCTAAACCAAGCGCAAAAGATAGAGGCGGTATTATGATCATAATAATGGCAAGCCAGGCACCAAAAGAAAAAGCTTCCGCCAAACGCCAACATAGCCTGATATATTGGTAAAAACCAAATAGCACCGCCAGTAAAAAAAGACCAAAAATGAAAAATTCAGTTTGGGAGACTAAAATGGGTGGAGCAACATCTAGTTGCGTAGGTTCACCAAAAACACGACCATACCAAGGCATCATATAAGCTGCGCCATAAATAAAAATAGAAGTCATGATGCAGGTGTTCACTGGCCTCTTCATACGCACGACTCGTGCCCAGCAATAGAATACCCACACTGGAATAAGCGCATACCAGCCACGCATGCCTGCGGACTTAAAGACATGCCATAAGCCAGCATAAATAATGAGGAACAGAGATAATAAACTCAACCAATGTGTAAATAGCGTGCTATCCATACTACTCCTCTTATTTTAAGGGGTATCGTCCAATGTATCGCGTGGCGACGGCAATAAATCGCGGCGATCTAAGCCTAAAGCAACTGCCAACGCGCCCGCCACGTAAATAGAAGAATACGTTCCTACAACGATACCCACAACCATTGCCGTAGCAAATCCATGTAAGGTTTCACCGCCAAAGAAAAATAGTGACAACACGGCCAATAAGGTCAAGCCAGAAGTCATGATAGTACGAGATAGGGTCTGATTAACCGATAAGTTAACAATCTCGGTAGGAGTACCCTTTCTACTCTTACGAAAGTTCTCGCGTATACGATCAAACACAACAATGGTGTCGTTTAATGAATACCCCATCACTGTTAATAACGCCGCCAAAGAAGTTAAATCAAACTCCATTTGAAAATAAGAAAAAATCCCCAAAATAATCAGCGGATCGTGAATCAATGCCACAGCAGCACTAATGGCGAATCTATATTCAAAACGGAGCGCAATGTAGATGGCTGTACCCAACATTGCCAATACCAAAGCCAAAGCACCACTGGTGGCTAATTCCTTACCCACCTGAGGCCCTATGTAGGCTGTACTCTGTAAGGTGGCACCATTTAAATGTGCTACAACTTCATTGCCTATGTCTTTATTCTCCATGCCTTCCTGTTTACCGCCTAGACGGATCAACACTACCTTGGCCGTGCCATAGACCTGTACTTTAACGTCTTTATAACCTGCTTGTTCCAAAGTGCTGCGCACCGTCTCCAAATTTTCTGCTTGCGGGAAGGCGGCAATCACTTCGGTACCACCCGTAAATTCTAAACCCCAATTCAAGCCTTTAATGGATAAGGTCAAAATACACAATAGTGCTATTAGAACAGATAAGGACATAGCCCATTTGCGTAAGGCCATAAAATTAATCGATGTATTTTGTTTAAAAAATTCCATGTTGTTTCCTTTATATGCCGATCGACAATTTAGTCAAACGCACTTTGTGACCGTAAATTAAATTGACTATGGCACGAGTACCCGTAATTGCCGTAAACATAGAGGTCATAATACCAATGGTTAAAGTCACGGCAAAACCCTTCACTGGGCCGCTGCCTATCATCAACAAGACCAGTGCGGCAATCAGCGTCGTGACATTGGAGTCTACAATCGTAGAAAAAGCGCGTTCATAACCCGCTTGAATGCTGGCTTGCGGCGATACTCCATTACGTAACTCTTCACGTATACGCTCAAATATCAGCACATTAGCATCTACCGCCATACCCAAAGTTAAGAGGATCCCCGCTATCCCCGGCAAGGATAAGGTCGCACCCAAAAACGATAATATCGCCACCAATAACACTAGGTTCATCCCCAGAGCAATATCGGCTAAGAGGCCAAAGAAACGATAATAGATCATCATGAAAATGACGATGACAATGAAGCCCACTTCTATGGAGAAAACGCCTTTATCGATATTTTGTGCGCCTAAACTAGGCCCAATGGTACTTTCTTCGATGATAGCCACCGGCGTAGGCAATGAACCTGCGCGTAATAACAAAGATAAATCGTTCGCTTCTTTGATGCTCGATAAACCCGTAATTTGGAAAGTGCTGGGCAAAGCGCTTTGAATGGTGGCGATGCTAATGACGCGCTCACTCTTACGTTGCGTATATTGTGTCTCACCATTTACTGTGACAGGCGTTAAAGCCGTTTCTACATAAATGATAGCCAAGGGCTTACCTATGTTTTCACCGGTAATGCGATAAAAAGCAGCTTCGCCACCGCCGCCTAAGGTAATGGACGCCGCCGCCCGCCCATCGTCACCTACCGTAGCCGTGGCATTGGTAATGGATGAACCAGATAAAACGACGCGATCTTGTAATAATACCGGAATAGCTTGCGCCATGCCCGCGGAAGTATAAGGATACAAAGTAGTGCCCGGTGGTATTAGTCCCGTTTCTTTTGCTTGTCCAGCATCGTGTTGTACGTCTTGCAAATGGAATTCCAGAGTAGCTGTGCCGCCAATAATTTGTTTAGCCCGAGCCGTATCTTGTACCCCGGGTAAATCGACTGAAATGCGATCAGCACCTTGGCGTTGTACGATGGGTTCATTCACACCCAATTCATCTATACGTTTGCGTAATACGGATAAAGTTTTGTCTACGGCAAAGTTTTGCGCATCGGCGCGTGCTTGTTCGGATAAACTCGCCATGATCACCCATTGTTGTCCATCGGGTGTTAACGTTCGCGTAAATTCAGGGTAATCTTGAGACAATACATCAGATATTTTGTCGGCCGTAGCGCGATCAGGTGCACGAATGCTGATGCCTTTTTGCGTATCTTGTAAGCCTACATAGCGTATGCCGTTTTTACGTAAGCTATCGGAAATATTGCGTTCTGCCGCCTGCATGCGGTGTGTTATTAAAGAATTAACATCGACGGCCATTAAGAAATGCACACCACCACTTAGGTCTAAGCCTAAATGTAGAGGCCCAGCACCAATAGCTTGCAACCATTTAGGAGTGGTTGCGGCTAAGTTTAAAGCAACCGTATAACCCTCGCCCAAGGTGTCTTTAATGACATCATCGGCGCGTAATTGTACATCGGCGTTGGAAAAATGATATGACACGCTGTCGCTAGCCATTTTTTCAACTTGGCTATATTGTATTTGTTTATTCGCCAAAGCAGTGCGTACGCTGTTTAAAGTATTGTCGTCTAAGGTATGGGTACTATCGGCAGAAACTTGTACCGCAAAATCTTTTTTATATAAATTGGGTAAGGAATAGATAACTCCAAACACAATCACCACAATAACTAATAAATACTTCCACGCCGGATAGCGATTCATGCGATTTCCTTATTTAATAAAGAAGTCCGCCCATCTGCAGATAGGCGGGAATAATCAAAATTAACTCTTCACGGTGCCTTTAGGTAAACAGGCCACAATGGCTGTTTTCTGGACTTTAATTTCCACCCCTTTGGCAACTTCTATGCTGGCTATGTTTTCATGGATGCTAACAACCACACCCAAAATTCCGCCGCCGATCACCACTTCGTCGCCTGCGCTCACTGCAGCCAACATTTGCTTCATTTCTTTTTGGCGTTTGCTTTGTGGGCGAATAAGGAAGAAATAGAAGAACAAGAAAAACACACCAATGAACAATAAAAAGCTTAGGTTACCACCGCTTTTGGTTGCTGTCGTTGCTGCTGCATCGGTAGTCGCCGCTAAGGCTGTAGGGATTAGAAAACTCATGTCAGGCTCCTATTATATTAAAGGACAAACTTTACCTGGTTTGAAGCTAATACGCAAGCTTACAACACTAAATAAACACTAATCCGAGCCGCGACCGTCAGGGAGCGGAAAGTTAAAAAATCCGCTCCCTGACGGTCGCGGCTCAGATTTACCTCATTATAAAATTAACATGCAATCGCCATAACTATAAAAACGGTATTGCGCGGCTATGGCGTGTTGGTAGGCCTTCATGGTGGTTTCATACCCCGCAAAAGCGGCCACCAGCATTAATAAGCTCGATTGCGGTAAATGAAAATTGGTTAATAATCCATCAATAACCTTAAATTCATAACCCGGATAAATGAATAAATTAGAATCGCCATTAAAGGGTTGTAGGTTCCCGCTTTGCGCTGCCGTTTCTAAGGACCGCACTGTAGTCGTCCCTACGGCAATCACTCGCCCACCCCGCTCCTTGGTGCGCGCTATGGCCTGGCATACGCTATCCGGTACTTGTATCCATTCATGATGCAATTGATGTTCGCGGATTTGTTCAGTGCGTACGGGCTGAAAAGTGCCTGCGCCCACGTGTAAGGTTAAATAAGCTAATTCTATCCCTAAGTCCTGTAAATTATGTAAAAAAGGTTTATCGAAATGTAATCCTGCCGTCGGGGCTGCTACCGAGCCATCCTTATGGGCATAAACAGTTTGATAGCGTTCTTTATCTGTTGCTTCGGCTTCACGATGAAAATAGGGTGGTAAAGGAATTTCACCGGTTTGTTCCATAATATCTGTCCAGGAGCGTTGATTTGCAGCCTCAATCACGAATAAATCGTTTTGCCGCCCTATTACTTTAATAGCGTCATCGCTGTCTAAATGGATAATTTGCTCGCTCTTAGGGGTCTTGCTGGCGCGTAGATGAGCCAAAGCGCGGCTCTTATCTAATAATCGCTCAACCAATATTTCAACCTTACCGCCGCTGCTCTTACGGCCATACAGCCGTGCAGGCATGACTTTAGAGTCATTCATAACCAATAAGTCGCCCGGACGTAAAAAATCGGCTAAATCTACAAATTGCCGATGAGCCAATTGCTGAGTCGCCTTATCCACCGCCAATAAACGGCTTTCTGTGCGTTTTTCTGCAGGATAACGGGCAATTTGTTGCTCCGGCAAGGCATAATCATAGTCGCTTAAGGTATACATATTGCACTAAATCCTAGAGTTTTGGCGATTTTAGCACACATTTCTGCGCTAAAACAGGTCATTTTTTATGTGGTCGTTAATATTTCCTTAATATTTTTGTATTATAATTAAAGTTAGGCTATAGTTAAGCCAATTTAAAGGTTAACTAAGTAAATAAGGGATATTATGAAAAGCTTATTTCTTGATCCGGAAGCACGTCCCGTTGAGGAATGGCCCAATAGCTTGTATATGATTTGTGATGTACCCAGGAATTTTCTGGATATGCCTATAGTCGATTTGATGGTAGAAGCGGTTTCTATTGCGCAAGAGCGTAATTTTCAGAATTCACGCAACTATACGGACGATGGCAGCGGCAAGCACAGCTCAAATCAGTACTTTACCGGCAAATTAGCCGAGGTTAAACATCATATTGAAGTGTCTTTAAACCGCTTCGATAAAATATTTAACAAAGACCCCAGCAAAAAATATGTATTGCTGGTGTTTAAGGTGCCCAACGATATTGAAATTAAGACCGATAAGGTCTATGGGCAAAGAATTAAATCAGTCAATCCAGAGGTCATTAAACCTTTGTATTTGAAGCAAATTTACTTTTTTGAGGAGTAATGAAAATGGCAGATAAAGTAGACAACACTCTTAGACAACGCACAGAACACCTCGGTCCTGTAAACAGAGTGAAGTTTTTGCCTGGGGAAGCAAACGCTGCTGCCCAGATTTTTGAAGGTAACCAGAAACCGGCTGGCAATACTATTATCTATGGTGCAGGTAATCGTCATACCACTTTTAAACCGGTAACCCATAGTACTACACCTGGCCTAAACAACCAGCTACCGCCTGTTGCACCTATTGTTCCTCGTGGAACCAAATAAACTGAGAAATAGGTTGTCTTAAACTGTTCAAAGAGCCCACAAAAGTGGGCTCTTTTTTTATGAGCCGTCTATTTTAGCTATAACTTCGATAGATATCTTTATTAAACAAATAGTTAAATCGTTGTCATTCTTAATAGAAGGTCTAGAGTCAGGCGATTGTCATTTTCGTCGCGGGAGGAAATCCAGCGCTTTGTCATCCTCGATTACCTGAGGTACCGAGTACAGGCTCCAGTGCTTTGTCACCCTCGACCGAAGGTCGGGATCCAGTTTCAAATCAAGTTTTTCCTGGATCCCCGACTGCGGCCTCGCGGCCTGGCCGAGGATGACAATGCTGTAGTTTCATGTTTATAGAAAATACTGTCTTACATTTTGTAAATGAAATGGATATATTTCTAACGAATTGATTTATAAAGAATTATGATAAGTTGTGGATTTTCGGGAGAAAAACCCCTGCGAGGAGAATGCAGGGGTATCAAAAACTGAGTTACTCAGCCTTACCACTATTATATAGGTGGTAAGGCTGAATCAAAGATAGGCCTACCCTCTAGGTGAAATAGGCGCTACCCCTGTAAAATCTATTTCTTGTGCCTGACGTCGAACATTCATCATGGCGGCCATACCTTTCTGGCTATCTCTACCAAATTTAGGCGCATCAGGATTTTCCTGTTTATAGGCAGCAGCTGCAGCCAAACTCTTAGTCATGCTAGTAGCGGCCGGAACCATAAACTGTTTAGTAAATGCTTCCTTCATTGCTGGTGCGGCAAAGTCAAAACCCTTTTTTAGTGCAAAAAAACCTGTTGTCGCTATTAGTCCTGTAACCATTTTCCTCTCTCCTCATTAAAACTGTTAATTTCGCTAACTGGCCTTTATTGAGCCATTTCTCATCTGAATAAGGCCATTGTACCGTATTAAGCTTAAGGAAATATTAAAGATCCGGCTTTTTCGTACGGTTTTTAAAATATTTTCATCTTTTTTGAGTTAAAACTGGCAATCTGTATGTAAATCAAGCAGTTCCATATCCCGAGCCGCGACCGTCAGGGAGCGGAAAGTTAAAAAATCCTCCCCCTCTGACGATCGCGGCTCGGGATAGGATTTATAATAATGCGTATTTCGCCACCATGGCATTAATCCATTTTTCCCGCGAAGATTGGGCTCGTTCATAGGGTGCAAAGGGGGATAAAACCGGGTCTAAAGTGTGTATCGCGTCCTTTAATAAGTTCCTCTCTTCGGCGCTTAAAGTTGCTTTGCTACCATCCGCGGTTATCAACCGGATACGACGCAGCATTATTTCTTTGGTGGCGATATTTTCAGGCGTAGGATCGTTGGTACACAAACCATAACTACCATCTAAGTAACCTTGCCATTCAGCCGCTAAAAATTTATTCAAGGCCGCTGGATTATTTACAGTGTCACTCAACACATCGCTAAATGCGTCTAATTCTTTGAGCTTAGCCACATAATGCAATTTAAAGTTTTCTTCTAGGGCCTTAGCCATATCGTCAAAAGACATATAACGATGCCAGGTGATTAAATCATGTAACAGTAAAACGTGGCGTGGATGGTAATACAATACCGTTTCACAAACCCACTCTACTTTTCCTAAAAAAGAATGAACGGCACTTTTCTCTTGCCATTCATAAGAATGTTGCGGTAAACAGCGACCTGTCACATAAGCTAAGAACTCGGCTTCGCTTAAATCACAGGTCTTTAGCAAATACCCCTGGGTACAATAGCGCTGCTGCAAATAGTGTTCTGTAGTTTGTCTTAACGGATCACCATTCTTAGCTTTTGCTTGCATCATTGGTACCGCTATCTGTATCTGCTGATTTATCTTTATTCACACTGAATAGCAACTGCCCTATCATTTGCTCTAATATGATAGCCGAGTGCGTTTCACTGATTGAGTCCCCTGATTTTAAAAATTGCTCAGCAAAGCCGGGGGCTAAAGAAATATAGTTTGAACCCAATAATCCAGCCGTCAGGATACTGGCAGAGCTGTCATTAGGAATATTGTTAGCGCTGCGATCCAATCGTAATGTCACGGTAGCGCGATAATTTTTGGGGTCTAAACTAATACTGGCGACCTGCCCTACTTTAACTCCAGCTACGGTTACTGGCGCGCGCACTTTTAGATCGCCTATATTGTCAAATTGTGCTTTCACATCGTAGGTATCGCTACCCTGATAAGTGGTTAAGTTGCTGACTTGAAAAGCCAACATCACTAAGCCCGCAATTGCCAATAATATAAAAAATCCGACCAAAGTCTCTATACTTTTCTGTCCCACGCTACCATCCCCCCATCATCATTGCTGTTAATACAAAATCTAAACCCAATACTATCAACGACGAGTACACTACTGTACGTGTCGTAGCATGACTAATACCTTCTGCTGTAGGTATGGCCGAAGCACCTTGATAAACGGCCATCCACGTGATCACCACGCCAAATACAGCACTTTTGATAATACCATTGATTACATCTAGGCGAAAATCAACGCTGCTTTGCATATTACTCCAAAAAGCGCCTGCATCTACACCCAACCATCTTACGCCGATCAAATCACCGCCCCAGATGGCGATGGCACAAAAGATAATAGTCAATAAAGGTAAGCTAATAAAGCCGCCCAATAAACGCGGCAACATGATGCGGCCTAAAGGATCGACGCCCATCATTTCCATGGCATCCAATTGTTCTGTCGCTTTCATCAAACCAATTTCAGCGGTTAAAGCAGAACCAGCGCGTCCGGCAAACAATAAAGCCGTCACCACTGGACCCAACTCACGCACCACGCTCAAAGCAACCATTTGCCCTAATTCGCTGGTGACACTGAATTTATTTAAGATATTAAAACCTTGCAAACCCACCACCATGCCTATGAATAAAGCTGAAACAATGATGATAGGCAAAGACAAAACACCCGAATTAAACAAGGTATGTGCTAATAAATGTAATTTTTGACCGGATCGTGGTTTACGCCACACGGATTTAGACAGGAAAAAACTCGCGCTCCCCAATTCAGTGCAGATAGAAAGCCCTACACGGCCTACTCGTTGTACAAATGCAATCAATATTATTCTCCTTCACTGCTTAATAGATCGGCCATAAAATCGGGTGCAGGATAATGGAATGGTACCACACCATCGGCCAAGCCATGCATAAATTGACGCACATGAGGATTATCATCCGCCACCAATTTTTGTGGATCACCCGCACCGACGACATCCCCGCCCGCCAAGACATAAATAGTGTCGGCAATGCTGGCCGTTTCAGGTACATCGTGCGAAACAATCACGGAAGTTAATTCTAAAATATCGTTCAGCTCTTTAATGAGCTTAACCAATACACCCATTAAAATTGGATCTTGGCCAGTAAAAGGTTCATCGTACAGGATCAGCATGGGATCTAAAGCAATGGCTCGAGCCAACGCCACGCGTCTAGCCATACCACCGGACAGTTCATTGGGATATAAATCGCGTGCGCCGCGTAAACCGACGGCTTCTAATTTTAATAGCACCACATCGCGAATCATTGATTCCGACAGCTTTGTGTGTTCACGCAAGGGAAAAGCGACATTTTCATAGGCCGTTAAGTGGGTAAATAATGCACCATTTTGAAACAGCATCCCCATCTTGCGACGCGTTTTATACAATTCTTTGCGCGACATAGTAGTGATACATTGTTTGCCAAAATAGACATGACCGCTGCTGGGTTTTAATTGTCCAGTTAATAGTCGCAATAACGTGGTTTTGCCTGTACCGCTAGGGCCCATAATGGCCGTAATCTTGCCTTGTTCAATATTAAGACTAATATTGTCAAAAATGACGTGATCATTGTGCGCAAAAGAAACATTTTCGACGCGTATCAAGGCTTCAGGCATTGTACTTTTCCTATATTCATTTTATGAGCAGATTATATAGAAAACAGTGTGGTGTGGCAATTGTGAGGGTTCATTAATTTTATTGTTCTAATTTTATACAAGATAATCTTAGCTTAAACCCAAGGCCGCAGGTGAAAATCCAGCCCCTTGTCATTCTCGATGCAATCGGAAATCCAGTTTCAAACGTAATCAAGGATGCTTGGAAATTGAGGCACCTAGAGAAATTATCCTACATCGTGACGAGATTTATGCTAGCAATCTTATTTCCTCAAACTTGACGCGTCTCTCTGAACACTGTCGGAATTACTATTTGTTTCAGTTGAAATAAATGTATCTCTATTACGCCTTAACTGCTCCATCGTATCTTCAAAAATTTGAAACTTCTTTTTATGGAATGCAGTTAATCGAGGGAACAAAAGTTGCATCATTTCGACGCCATATTCGCTGATCATAGCATCCCGCTCAGCATCTTGTTCACAAGGAGGCATCTTAGAATAAATATCTTGATTTATAATATTTTCTTCAATACCAGCAATATCTATTAGAAAAGCCTCCAATAAGAATTTATCTAAATCAGAGAATCGGGTTCCTGCGAGCGCTACAAATTCTTTACCATCATCAGATTTATAGAAATAATAATTTCGGACATAAATCCAACTCTCTTTAGGTACAGTAGAATGACCCATATAAGGATAATCTTCTTTGGCAATCCTCTCATCAACTTTAGACTGTTCTTTTAAAAACATTTCTATCGGCATGTATATATAAGATAACTTTGGTATATAATATTTTTCTAATATAGCTTTAGTCAGTTGATAATCTTTCTTCATTTCACCACTTAAAACTTCACCCGCCCTCTCTTTAGCAATAAGGATCGGTAAATTAGTTAAAAGAATGTTCATATCTTCCTTTAAAGCATGTTGAAATTCTTGCTTTAAGATACGATCTTCAGAAATAAATAAGTTATATGGTATTGAGTTGATCCGACCTGTTTCTATCGATATGGGCTGATAGGCATGGTTCATAAATGCCATTTTTGCATGGTGAACCTCATGCCTAACAGTCCTAATAAAATCAATGTTCTCTAGGCGATTTAAATTAAATACCAGATGATTATTACTGAAAAATCCGGAGGGTGCTCGATTATTAAGGGTATCTGATACTGCTATTTTAAAATCGGGATGATGAAATACAAAGGAAAATTCATCCGAAAAACCTTTATCTGTCCTGATTAGATCATCTATCATATATATTAGATCTAGAGCTTGGCTCTCTATTCTGTCTTTAGTCTCCGCATCAATAACTTGGCCTGGAATCGGACGTAATATCACCTTGCTTGTAAGTAACTCTAATGTTATAGGTTTTTTAAAATGATTACTGTCTGGGATAAATGAAATGTCAGGGAGCTGAGCCATATCTAATATTCTTTTTTCCGGCGCTTTGAAAAAACGCTGTGCTTGCTTGCTATTTTTCAATGGCAATGCGCCCCCCCCTTCCTTAGATGCTTCTGATTTTAAGGTGGGGAACAAGATTTTAGAGGAGGTGGGAATAACCGCTGGTAAAATATTTTCTTTACCGTTCGGAATACTTGGGACCATTCTTCCTGAAAAATCATTTCTATCCATCGATTGATTTTGCGCGTAAACATAAAGAATAAAAGCGATACTCGAGATCCCAAAAGAAATCCATACGGCTTTCTCTGCTGAGGATAAATTTTCCCACCAACGGCCAAAAGTATTAGTGGGCCAGATTCGTTCTAAAGCAAGATCTTCAATCTGGCGTATTTCTTGAGTTTTATATTTTGGTTTGGGTTGCTTTTTGTATCCAGCCATTTGTTGTCGACGCTGTTTATTTTTCATGATATCGCAAACATCCTGTAACTAAGTAATTGTGCTTTTCGTCTCTAAAATGATCTCATAGCGAAAAGAATGGCGTTTCTGAGGCTATCTCTGAGTTACTACTATTTGGTTCAACATGTTGAAGTCTGCGCCTAGCCAAAATAAAAATCGCCGAATCAATAAACGCATGTCGTATATTTTCATTTTGATGTATAAATGGCAATGGAGTCTCAAGAATATTCTTAACCTTTTGACCTGGCGGTAATTCTATACCACTCAAACAGGCCTTAAAAGTCTCTGCAAATTCTTTTTTATCTTCTTGATTCACTGCGCTGAACAAACGCTTTAATATTACTGCTTTTCCTTCTTGCCTATAAAATGCCACCGTCATTTTAATCCAAAACTTGAATTTACTTGCTTCATTCGCTTGGATTTTATCCGGAAGATATATTCTAAATCTTTCTTGAGCCGAGCTAACTTTAATTACAAATTTAGCCTTAGCGATCGTCACATTTATATGTAATCCTTGCTTTGGGTCAAAATCGACTCGGTAATTTAAGTCGATTATATTAGCTCCATTTTTAAACATCGTCTTTAGCCCTATAACCAGGTTTTTATTATTTAAAAACTCATTCCCTTCTTTTTCACCAATATATGCGGATACCAAACCAACCAAGGACTCCGGGCAGCTTGTATTTAACTGCCCTTTTTCTGAAAGATTTAAAAATTCTTTCATTATAACGCCACCATTTTGGGGCTCCTCATGTGTAGATAAACATCCGTTATATTTACGTAAAAAATCTTTAAACTGTTTATTGAATTTTTCATCCATCCCTGAGTTCTGTATTTTATAAAACACAGAATTTAATCTTCTCAGCGCTTTCTCCAATGAAAGAAGTTCTTCTTGTTTAGGCTCTTTAAAAAAAATAACTTTTTTAGTGGATTTATAACCCATATAAATTCTCCTCCATTAAGATCAAGCAATATTAGTTTAGTTGAGTTATTGCCTTCCAGAAAGTATTGACCCAATCGGTTTTGCGCATTAGCATGATATCATCGTAAACTGCACGCACTTCTGAAGTCGCATCATTGTATTCGATAAGTCTTAGAGTCGCCATGAATCGTCTGCCTCCTATGTTTTGGTTAAAAAACATTCGGTTTCTCGCGGTCTTTAACCCATTTCCCACTTTAGGAAATTATGCTTGAAATGATCGCCATTGTCTAGCTAATGATGCTATAAAGCGTACTCTTCCAAAGAAAGAAAACGAAGTACATCACTACTTGCAATGGATTTATCAAGGAATAATTTACATCGGGTCAGTAAAGAAAGTAGATTCAATTTTTTATGCGAACTTCCAAATTTTACCTCAACCTTGAATGCGGCAGCTAAGCTTAACATAGAGAAAGGATTAGAGTTAAATAAAATGCTATTGCAAAAAAATAGTGCTGTTGCAGACCCATTCCATACCGCTATCATCAAAGGCGTCATGCCATGACTTGGTGTTTGAAGATTAATAAAAGCACCCACTCGCAGCAGTGATTCAATCATGAATATCTTACAGTGCTGTATCCTTTGAGCATAAGGCGCGAATGCCCTTTATGAGCTATATTGATTTTTGATTAGATGCTCAACATAATCATCTAATTTATGGTCAATTGCTTTTATATAGCTTTCTGTTATTGATAATAATGTTTTGATATTTTCTGGTCGTATATCATTTATAGAGTACGTTGGTAAATTGCTATGACCTGATGACATTATGACGGGATTCAAATGAATATAGTTATCAGTAGCTTTTGATGTTTCAAAGGTGATATAGGTTTGAAAATGGCTCAGTTTTTCTGAGCTTGTAAATAACATATTTAATAACTTTGATGTAAGCTTGTCTTTATCTTGTACATTATATTCGTGATATATTTGGTTAATTCCAGTTCCTAAAGATAGAAGTGTTACATTTTTATTGCTTTTTTTTGTATTTGCTATGTTATGAATTTCAATTAATGCTGACATAGATGGATAATTAGCAAACATTGAGCCATCGATAAAAAGCATTTTGGGGTTAGCTATACGCTCAATAATGTCATAGATATAGTTTTCTAGTGGTGTAAAGCCTGAGGATAATCCAAGTTTTTCTCGACAGCTTAAATCCATCTCAATTAAGATCTCTCCTTTCGTATTGACAATATTTTTTTTAACAAGCTCTTCTAAAAGAGTTTCTTGGATTTTGGGTTTTGATATAATGCTTGAAAAAGATTCTCGCCTTACAATATTGTCAGAAAATGACCTTGTTTTAACCGGGTTAAAGTGAACGGGCATTGAAAAGGTAGCCGCAACAACATCGCTTAAGAAAAAGTTATACTCTGGCACTCTTTGCGCATAGTGCTGTTTAAAGAAAGATAGCCATTCGCGATTAGGTTCATAGGCTGTAATAAGAGACGGTTTTAGCAAATCTTTTAATTCCATTTTGCCAAATATCTTGTTTAATATATTATTTATGTTTTTTGAGCATAGCTCTGGATCTCTCAGTGGTTCCCCATGTTCAGCCAATAAAAAAATATTAACCGTGGCATCATAAAATATTTGATAGATTTCTTCAGCAGATAAAGTCTTGTGTTCACTGGATAAGGGCGCTAATAAAAGAGATGTTAAAAATCCTCCTGCACTAGTACCTGCTATCAAGTCATAAAAATCAGCAATTCTTACATTGAAAGTAGAAAGCTTTCTCATGAGCCTCTGCTCAATTTCCTTTAATATTGCAGCGGTTATAAGCCCTCGCACCCCACCGCCACAAAGGGAAAGTACATTAAACTTTCTGTTATCAACCATTGCATCGCTTCCTTGCAGGATTTTACCCAATACTGATTGAGTCTAGCATATTCAAGATTGAAAGCAATATATCCTTAACTAGGCCGATCGGTCACTTCGCCTGCGCGGTCTCGTATGTTTCACCTGGAGGGAGAAAAGAGCTTAACGTAATGTAATTACGTTTTATTACGTTATTGTAGCTTTTGAAGATGCTGTTGCGAGCTTAGAGCCCTTTCTTCTTTCATCGCATCCCGTTTATGGAGCAATAAGCCATAAAGCTGCGATGTTGCTACTTGAGTTACTGAGTACAAAAATCCTTCCTCTCCATCTAGCCCACTTCGGACTAATTGCCTGAAAGCATGGCGATTATCGCTAGTATTTTTTTCTTCGATTGCATTAATTGCTGCAATCAATCTTTCAGCAAAATCCACCTTCGCTTCATAGGCAGGATCTGAACTTATTCTTCTAAAAAATGAACACCTTTTTGATCTAGCATCTTGTTTAGCTCGTTTAGCCTCCAAATATCGTTCTAAACTTGCTTTAAACTCTTCATTTGTATATGTCATGGTTAACCTTTACGCTAATAATAGTTTTATTCCTTTCCCATTGGTATAGAAATACTTGTCGCTACCTCCTGTCACTCAAATATATTCCCGATCTTAATGCATTTCTATATTTTTTGCGAGGACCTTTTAAACAGTTCATTTATTGCTCGAATCGTCTCAGAACGCTAAATATGCTATCTTATGGCCCATATTTCTACGAGTTGAGGCAGCGTATATGAGCGATAATCATACCCCGATGATGCAACAATATTTGAGCATTAAAGATCAATATAAAGATGTTTTATTGTTCTATCGTATGGGCGATTTCTATGAAATGTTTTTCGATGACGCCATAGAAGCGGCTAAATTACTCAATATTACTTTGACTCAACGCGGCCACTCCGCCGGAAAAACCATTCCTATGGCGGGCGTGCCATTCCATGCCGTAGATAATTATTTGGCTAAATTAGTGCGTTTAGGCCGCAGTGTGGCCATCTGCGAACAAATTGGCGAACCAGGCAGCACTAAAGGCCCTATGCAGCGCGAGGTCACTCGCATCATTACTCCAGGCACCTTAACCGAAGAAGCCCTGCTCAATGCCAACGACGACAATATCTTATTAGCCTTGCATCAAGAAAAAGATCGTTTTGGCCTAGCCTGCTTGGAATTAAGCCGTGGCCAATTTGAAATCAGTGAATTAGACAGTCTAGAAGCCTTGCAAGCTGAATTGGCGCGCTTGCGCCCTGCGGAAATATTGATTAATGGCGAAATGCCCGTGTCACAATATCTAAAAGAGTTTCATGTCAACAAGCGACCACCCTGGGATTTTAATTTAAACAGCGCTCAAAAAGTATTGTTACAACAATTTAAGGTACAAACATTAAAGGCCTTTGACTGTGAACATCTGCCTGCAGCGGTGATTGCCGCTGGTGCCTTGCTACGTTACACCTTGCAAACCCAATGCACTACCCTAGCGCATTTGCAATCTTTGAAAGTGGTTTCCAATGTAGAGACGGTCATTATGGACGCCCATAGCCGTCGTAATTTGGAAATCAGCGTCAGTTTACACGACAAAGCCTCTCATACCCTACGCGCCATTTTAGATAAAACCAAAACCCCTATGGGCAGTCGCTTGTTAAATCGTTGGCTCAATCAACCTTTACGTCAGCGCAATGCATTAGAACAACGGCAACAAGCGATACAATCTTTGCTGGCAAATCACAATACGGTTAGAGAATTATTAGCGCCTATAGGCGATGTAGAACGTATTTTAACGCGCGTCTCTTTGCACAGTGCTAGGCCGCGCGATTTATTAAAATTAAAAGATACCTTACTGGCTTTGCCCGCATTAAAAAATAGCCTAGAAGCAAATAACAGTGAATTATTAACCACACTTAAAGACAATATACATTTATTCCCCGAGTTAAGCGCAACGCTTTTTAAAGCCATTGCTGCCGAACCGGCTGCATTGATACGAGACGGTGGAGTTATTGCCGAAGGTTACGATGCTCTATTAGATGAATTACGACAACTCAGCACGCACGCGGATTCATTTCTAGTGAAACTAGAACAAGAAGAAAAGCAAAAGACTGGCTTAAGCTCTCTTAAAGTGGGGTTTAACAGAGTCCATGGTTTCTTTATTGAAATAAGCCGCATGCAGGCTGAGCAGGCTCCTTCGCATTATATGCGCAGGCAAACGCTTAAAAATGCCGAGCGTTTTATTACGCCTGAATTAAAATCATTTGAAGACAAGGTATTGAGTGCAGAAGCTAAAGCTCTAACCCGCGAAAAGGAATTATATGAAGCGTTATTAGATATCATCAACGAACAATTATTGCCCTTACAACATTTAGCCGATGCTTTAGCTCAGTTGGATGTGTTAACCAATTTAGCGGAACGCGCTTATAGCTTAGAATTGATACGGCCTATACTGAGCGATGAACCCGGCATACTCATCAAACAAGGGCGTCATTTAGTGGTTGAAGCCTACTTAGAAGAACCTTTCATTGCCAACGATACCAAACTCACACCACAAAACCGCATGCAAATCATCACCGGTCCTAACATGGGTGGTAAATCTACTTATATGCGTCAAGTCGCTATTATTGTGTTGTTAGCGCAAATCGGTAGTTTTGTGCCAGCGCAACAAGCACGTATAGGTTTGGTTGATCGCATATTTACGCGTATAGGCGCATCCGATAACCTTACCGAAAAACAATCTACTTTTATGTTGGAGATGATAGAGACTTCTACTATTTTAAGACAAGCAACGCCACAAAGTTTAGTGTTAATGGATGAAATCGGCCGCGGCACCAGCACCTTCGATGGCTTGTCCCTTGCTTATGCTTGTGCCGAATATTTGGCGGAGCACAATCAAAGCTTAACTTTATTTGCTACGCACTTTTTTGAATTAACACATTTGAGCGATAATTTAGATTGTGCTGTCAATTTGCACGTCAGTGCCAGCGACAAGGACGGCTCTATCATCTTTTTGCATCGCATTGAAGCCGGGCCGGCTAATAAGAGTTATGGCTTGCATGTAGCACAACTGGCGGGCATCCCCGATGTGGTGATTAACAAAGCTTATGAAAAACTTCAACAATTGGAATTGTCTAACTTGAAAAAAGACATACACGCTATTTTTAAGAACAGTGAGGTTGCACAATGAACGATACTCTTGCAGCACCGGGAAGTGATTTATATTACAGTTGGTTATTCCTAGACAAAGCTAAAAAAGATGCGGTTATGAAATTGTATGCTTTTTGCGATACCTTGTCGCAGATGTTAACTTTGACAGAAACCGATATTTTTATGGTGAAATGGGCGTGGTGGCATCAAGAAATGGCGCACATGTTTATGCAAAAAGCGACGCATCCAACTGCCATAGCGATGCAAGACGTCATTACACAGTATAAATTACCCTCTGCTCTGCTGCAGGATTATTTAGAGGGCGTCAGAGTAACACGCGAATTGGATCATTGTTGTACCGAGGCAGACTTCAATGCCTATAGCTATAGAACGCGGGGCATCCAACAAAGCCTAGCAGCTTATATCTATGGCTTTAAAGATCCGAATGTATTGCATTATACCCGCAGCATAGCTGTAGCCCTAAGTCTAATGGATGAAATACTGTACCTAGGGCGCAACATCAAAAAAGATCGTGTTTTTCTGCCGTTAACAGTCTTACCCATCTGGCAAGATCTTTCTAATGCGGAAATTCACACTATTTTAAATACGCAGGCGCAAAAAGCCTTGGCAGACTATCAAGCCGCTTTGTTGTTATTGCCTGCTGCTGAACAATACTCACAACACCCTTCGTTAATTGAAGCCAAGCTTAAGTCTAAACAGCTGTTGTTAAATGAAAAAGACTATTCTGTTTTATTAAATAGTTATAGTGAATTAACCCCGCTTAGAAAGTATTTTACTGCTTGGTGGTGTAAGCATATGCTACCTTCCTCAAAACCTTAATTAGGAGTAAAATTAGCGTGTGGGTAGAAGAAAAAAGCGAGCCAAAACTATTATTAAGTCCTATATAAATGGAATAGAAATTCCTAATGCGTTAAGCGAAAATATGCTAGAAAAGCTTCTTGCCAATTATCCAGAGAAGTGGGCTGCATTTGAAGCACTAGGGAATAAAAATACCTTAAGCTCTCTAGAGCTGCTTAAAAAATATGCTTTAAGCGGAGATAAGTATGAAAAGATAGCGGCTATGAACTCTTTAAGTAAACATGGTTTAGGTGCTCAAGCGGCTGATATTATATATAAAAATTTAAAAAGTACCGATCAATTAATAATGACGGCTGCTTGTAATGCAGTGGGAGATTTGGGCTTAAAACAATTTCATGAAGAAATTGCTTGTATGCTAAAGTCTAAGGACCCGAATGTCCGCCATGCAGCCATATTTTCACTCAGTAATATATGGCTGCCTTCTGATTTTGATCTGATCGCTTTAATTTACCGTCGAGATAAACACTGCCGCAAAGACGCGGCTTATGTATTATACGACCATGCCGATCCTCTCAACTGGAAAACAGCATTTGAGCTTTTTGCCAGTGATAAGGAAGTTCACCGACATAGGAGATTTGCATGTCACATCGCCAGTCAGTATGGTGGGAAAGATATCATAGAAGCAATAAAAGTTTTAAGTAATGACCCGGATGGGCATGTTAGAAAAGATGCACAACGTGCTTTGCTAATTCTAACTCAAAAATAGCCCTATCCACAGTCTATAGAGGACCCACTCAACAACTCAAAAATTGCCTTTGCTGCCACCTCACTCGCATTGCAGCGCAATTGGCGATGTAGTTGTTCATATTCTTTTTTTAAAGCAATGCTTTTTTGTGGTTCTTTAAAATAGCCTAACAAGGCTTCTGCCAACACTTCAGGTTTAGCATCTTCTTGTAAGATTTCAGGCACTAAAGGCTTGTCCGTTAATAAATTCGGTAAGCCTATATATTTTACATTGATGATTTTGCGCGCTATCCAAAAGCTGATAGGTGACGCCATAAATGCTATGACCATCGGTTTTTTATACAATAAAGCTTCTAGGGTAACCGTGCCTGATTTTACCAAAACTACATCGGCTGCGGCTAATACGGTATGCGAATCCCCTACTTGTATCGTTACCGGGAAGTGCGCTAATAGATCTTCACATTTTGCTAAGAACTGTTCTTTTAAAGTCTCGTTCGGCAGAGCTACTATAAATTGCAAACTGGCATCTTGTGCATAACACAGTTGTGCCGCTTCTAAAAAAGAGCGCGCCATATATTTAATTTCTGCGCTGCGGCTGCCGGGAAATAAGGCGATTATCTTGGCTTCAGGGTCTATATCTAAATTACGGCGAGCTTCTTTGACATTAATATCGAATCCAATTTCATCGGCCAAAGGATGACCTACAAATTGCACCTTCATGGCATTTTTTTGATAAAATTGTGCTTCAAAAGGAAATAAGGTTAATAACAAATCTACAGCGCGTTTGATGCGATGAATACGCCCGGAGCGCCAAGCCCACACACTAGGGCTAACATAATGTACCGTTTTGATGGACTTCTTTTTGAGGCGCTCTTCTAGATATAAATTAAAATCGGGCGCATCAATGCCTATAAAAAGATCACCCTTTTGCTCAATAAATTGAGATAACAAATAACGTCGGGCTGATAATAGTGTGGGTAAATGTTTGATGACTTCTATAAAGCCCATGTGTGATAAGGCTGAAAATGGATATAGGCTCTTAAATCCTACCGCTGCCATGCGCGGGCCACCCACGCCTATAAATTGAATATCTTGCCGTGTAGCCAATAAAGCTTGCATGAGGCTAGCGCCAAGTATATCGGCAGAAGGCTCTACGGCAACTATTCCTATAGTTAGCATATTAGATCTCAAGTCTATTAGCGGGCAATACCACGCGCCGATGGATTTTCTAAAGCCTGCAACATAGGCGCAATCTCCGGATGTGCAGTAACCATTTCTTTGAGTTTTTCTATTGCTTCAGTTGATTTTAGACCTTGACGGAAAATAATTTTATACGCTGATTTAATCGCTGCAATTTGTTCTTCTGTAAAACCACGACGCTTTATGCCCAAGGAATTAATGCCATAAGGCTCGGCTGGGTCGCCAGAAACTAAGACATAAGGCAATACATCTTGCCCTACCATGCCTGCATGAGCCACAAAACTGTGCTCACCTATAACGACAAATTGATGTATGGCAGAAAAACCACTCAATATAGCATGATCATGCACGATCACATGGCCCGCAAGGCTCGCATTATTAGCAAAAATAACGTGATCGCCTACGATGCAATCGTGTGCAACATGCACATAAGCCATCAATAAATTATGACTGCCTAAACGAGTCACATTGCCGCCTTGCTCAGTACCGCGATTAATCGTGACAAATTCACGTATGGAATTGCTATCGCCGATCTCTAAGCGCGTTTTACCGCCTTCATATTTTTTATCCTGAGGATCACCGCCTATGGAGGCATAAGGGTGTATATGATTGTTTTGACCTAATGTAGTCGGCCCTTCGATGCACACATGTGGTCCTATAATCGTGCCAGCACCAATTTCGACTTCGGCACCAATATAAGTCCATGGTCCTATGTTGACACTGCTGTCGATTTTAGCTGTTTCATGAATGATTGCGCTTGGATGTATCACTTTTTTTGTACCCTAGATCTAATACTCATAATTTCTGCACTGCAGGCTTCTTCACCATCCACACTGGCGGTAGCTTCAACTTTTAAAAAGTCGCGCTTCATTTTGGTAATGGTGACTTCTAATTTAAGTTGATCACCTGGAGTCACTACTCGGCGAAAACGTGCATTATCGATACCTGCAAATAAATAAAGTTCCTCACTGGAAACATCATTGTCATTAGATAAAAATGCCAATATACAGCCCGCTTGCGCTAAAGCTTCAATGATCAATACTCCAGGCATAACAGGATTACCTGGAAAGTGCCCGGCAAAGAATGGTTCGTTGAAAGTGACATTTTTAATAGCCACTAAACTCTTGCCTTTTTCATATTCCAACACTCTATCCACCAGCATAAAAGGAGCGCGATGTGGTAGATAATTTAATATGTCGGTTACTCTTAATACTTCACTCATCTGATTGCTCTCTCTTTTCTAACTGGTTAACTCTCTTAGCCAGCTCATTTAAATGTTTAAATTGTATCACATTTCTCGCCCACGATTCGCGGGATTCTAACGGAATACCAGAGGCATAAATACCCGGTTCTAAAATAGATTTACTGACTCCACTCATCCCCAGAATAACCACGCCATCGGTGATTTCTAGATGTCCTGCAATGCCCACCAAACCCGCAATACGGCAATGGCGGCCTATAGTGGTGCTGCCCGCAACGGCAGTGCAACCCGCAATAGCCGTGCCCTGACCGATCTTAACATTATGTCCAATCTGAATTTGATTATCTAATTTAACACCATTATGGATAATCGTATCGCCCAATGCACCACGATCGACTGTGGTATTGGCACCAATTTCAACGTCATCGCCTATTAACACACATCCTAATTGCTCTATTTTGACCCATTGCCCTTTTTCCGGCGCAAAACCAAAACCATCTGCACCCAGCACGACGCCGCTGTGTAAAATAGCGCGTTTGCCGACTTGTGTGTGATGATAAAGGGTCACTCTGGCATAACAATAGCTGTCATCGCCTATAGTGCTGTGCGCACCTATAACGCAACCAGGGCCTACGATTACATTTTCACCGATGACTACCCCCTCTTCCACTACCACTTGAGCGCCTATACTGGCACTGTGAGCAATTTTGGCACTTTTGTCTATAACCGCACTAGGATGTATTCCTGCAATGCTAGGCGTTCTATAAGCAAATAAATGGGTTAGTTTTGCGTAAGCAAGATAAGGATCCGGATATATAAGCACAGCGGTATCCGCATTGACGCAACGAGCAGTTTCAGCGGGAGTTATCACTGCAGCCGCTTTAGTCGTTGCCAAATATTTTTTATACTTGCTATGACTAATGAAACTCACTTGTTCCATATTAGCCGTTTCTAAAGGGGCAAGACCGGTAATACGCCGATCTTGCCAACGACTGTCTACCTCGCAACCAATGAGGTCGGCAATTTCTGCTAAGCAGTAAGACTTACTCATACTACTTAATTAGGAAGCTGACTTCATTTGGGCAATTACCGCTTTGGTAATATCCACACGAGCACTGTGGTAAGCTACATTTTCACGTTGGAAAATAAGATCCAAGTTTTGTTGTTTAGCCACTTTAGCTACTACATCATCAACACGTTTTAGCACTTTAGACATAGCTTCATTTTGTGCTGTTTTAGCATCTTGGAAGTAATCTTGTTGCATACGAGTTAAATCACGTTGCTCACGGCCTATTTTATCGTTCAATGCGGTTTTATCTGCAGCACTCATCACAGAAGCATCACGTGACATTTTGTCGCTATCGCTTTTTAAAGAAGCTTGTAAAGCCGTCATTTTATCCATTCTAGGCTTAAACTGAGCTTCTAATTGCTTTTTCAAAGCCTGCATTTGCGGATCAGCTTTTAAAACTTCACCCAATTCAATCACACCGATTCTGGGTGCCGATGTTACCGTATTAGCTGCTGCTGCAGGCGCTGTATTGACAGGTGCTGGTGCAGCCTTGTTGTCCGCAGCAAAAGTCGTTGCTGCTAAGCCCATGGCCAATGTAGCCATCAGTGCTATGGTTAATTTTTTCATATACGATCGTCTCCTTGGTTAATATATATACAGAATTATGTTAAAAGTCCTACGTTGACTTGAGCATCGAAAGTACCATATTTTTTAAGGAATAGTCAAACTGGCCTGATAAAAGTGGTCCTCGCATCTAGCGCAAACGCTGTCATCTTTGCCTGCAGCATATTGTCATCCTCGGCCGCAGGCCGGGGATCCAGTTTCAAATCAAGTTTTCCTGGATCCCCGACTGCGGCCTCGCGGCCGCGCCGAGGATGACACAACTCTAGACTCCTGACCTTCGGTCGGTACTATTACAAGAACGAAGTCCCCGCCGAGAATTGGAACACTTCGGTCACATCATTAGGCTGTGGATTAATCGGTTTAGCCAAGCTGAATATGATTTGTCCCATAGGCGTCTGCCATTGTCCTTGTATACCGGCTGAATAACGTATAGGGCCATTTCCATTACCGTCAGTCGTAGCGGCAGGCGCACCGCCATTCCAGTTATAGACATTACCGGCATCCATAAAAGTGGTTACTCGGAAACTGTCCGGGGTTAAGGGTGTAGGTACAATTAATTCTACACTGCCTACCGTCATGGTATTACCACCAACGGTCACTACGCTGCCATCGGCATTCATAGTTCTAGGACCTATAGAAAAGCCTTGATAACCGCGCACCGCACCCGGCACACCGATACCACCCGCACCAAAGTTTTGGTAGAAGGGCAAATATTGCGTACCGAAAATACCATCGCCATAACCCACTTCACCACGCAGCGAGGCTATAAAACCCTTACCCAAGGGTTGATACACACGGCCCGTATAATCTAATTTATAATAACTGACGCTAGTACCGCCGCCAGGCAATGCCACACTGCCACTGAGCGAATGGGAATAACCGCGCGTAGGGAAAATGGCCCTGTCATAACCGTTATGTCCCCAAGCAGTGGTTAAATTTATGTTATAAATGCTTTCATGTGTAGGGTACGGTATAGGTTGGCCCGTGAGTGGATCGATTGCCACTTCGTTGCTATTACGTTGCAAAGGCAAAGCTAAAGTGTAATTATCCATAAAGTTAATCACAGCATCACTGGCACTATCCCCTGTATTTAACAACGTTGCCCCATAACCTATGCCTGCGCTCACAGTATCTTGCTCGCTCACAGGAAAATTGTAAAACATATTGGCGCCGTAGCTATTCTCTTGATAGGCGACACTGTCGGTCAAGGTTTGATCAGTGTTATAGTGATTAGCATATGCGCTAAAACCTCTACCCACGCCATCTATGGTGTAATAAGGATTAAAATAGGTAAGAGACACACTTTGCTGTCCCGAAGCGACGGTTGCATTCGCGCCTATGGTTTTACCTGTACCTAAAAAGTTAGGCTGCGAATAAGCCGCATTCACCAAGAAGCCTAAGGTATTGGTATACCCTACGCCTAAGGACATAGTCGCCGACGGTGCTTCAGTTACAGTAAAGTCTAAATCCACCTGATCGTCACTGCCCGAGACCGGAGTATTCTCGACTTTAACGGTTTTAAAATAACCTAGTCGATTTAAACGGGTTTCAGATTGCTTAGACTTAGACAAAGAATAAGGCGCACCTTCTTGTTGACGCATTTCTCTACGTAATACTTGATCTTCGGTTTTGTCGTTGCCATGGAAATTAATATCGCGCACATAGTAACGGTTACCCGGACTCACTAAGAAAGTCACAAAGACTTGTTTCTTAGCCGCGTCTACTTCGGGCAAAGGTTCTACGTGAGCATAAACATAACCGTCATTGGCCATGGTGTTACTCATGGCTTGGGTGATATTGGTTATTTTCTTGCGATTAAAGGTTTCATTCGGCTCAAAGTGTACAAATCTTTCTAATTTTTCTTTAGGCTCCACAAAAGTCCCGGCCATCTTATAGCCGCTGACTGTGAATTTATCCCCTTCTGTAATGTGAACTAGGATCGTTACCTTCTTTTTATCCGGGCTCAACAATACTTCAGAACTGTCCACTTTAAATTGCACATAGCCTCTGTCCATGTAAAATGAACGCAATGTTTCTAAGTCGCCATTCAATTTTTCTTGCGAAAATTTATCGTTATCCGTTAAAAAGGAAAACATGCCTGTAGTCGATAAGCTAAATTGTTTGACCAATTCTTTTTCTTTGAAGGCATGATTGCCTATAATAGAAATCTCACTGATCTTTGCCAACGGCCCTTCGAAGACATTAATATTAATGTCAACGCGGTTACTGGAAGTATGCGTTACTTTTGTAGTCACGGTGGCGTTATAGTTACCACGGTTATAATATTCGCGCTGCAGGGAATCGCGTATGCTGCTTAATAAAGAAGGATCATAAACACGACCTTCGGCAAAGCCTAAATCAGATAAAGTTTTGCGCAAGGTTTTAGTCGGGATACTTTTGTTACCACTGATTTTAAATTGGCCGATCGTTGGCTTTTCTACCACTTTAACGATCAAAGTATTGCCTTTGTGATCCAACGTTACATCGCTGAAAAAGCCTGTTTTATATAATACGCGTATAATTTTAGCCGTATCGGAAGGCTGAATGGTTTGCCCAATCTGTATAGGCAAATAATTTAATACAGTACCTTCATTAATACGTTTTAAACCTTGTATTTCAATTTTATCGACCTTAAATGATTCCTCTGCATAAGCACGTACACTAAGGCACGTCAATAGCGCAGTAGAAATCAACGATAATCTAAGCATTTGTTTCATAATTATCCTTATAATACTCATTACATATCAAGATGCGCGCAAAGTTACTTGTTAAGCGCAAATTTATAACATTGTCATCCTCGACCGGGCCGCGAGGCCGCAGTCGGGGATCCAGTAAAACCTGAATTGAAACTGGATCCCCGGCCTGCAGCCGAGGATGACAAGGTTCTGGATCTTCAGCCTTAAACCGCATCACTGTAAAAGACGCATGATATCGTTATAAGAGGCTAACAGCAACAGGGCAACTAGAATTGAAAAGCCTATTTTTATGCCTATTAATTGAGCTCTATCTGATAATGGCTTACCGCGCACTATTTCTATTAAAAAATAGAACAAATATCCGCCATCCAATACCGGAATGGGTAATATATTTACAATTCCCAAGCCTATACTGATCAAAGCTAAAAAACCTAAATACGCAGCTAAACCAGAATAAGCAACTATACCCGCCCCTTCTGCAATACCTATGGGGCCCGCTATACCACTCAAACCTATTTTACCTGTGATCATTTTATACATTAAATTAACCGATAGGCTGGTCATACGCCAAGTCTCATTCCACGCCATAGGAATAGCCGTTAATGGTCCGTATCTTTTAACCACCAATAAATTTTTAGGTATAGGCAATGGCTTGGCCCTAACGCCCAAATAGCCGCGTTCTTCACCTTGATGATCGATGCGTTTCCCCAATGTCACACTCAGTGATTCTTTCACATCATTACGCAAAATAGTTAAGTTGATCGTTTGGCCGCCTAAACCTGTGATGTGCTCTAACAATTGTTGCCAATTATTAATTGGTAGACCATTGATGCTGATAATTTTATCGCCCTGTCGTAGGCCTATGGCTGCGGCTGGACTTTTAGGTTCGACTAGATCGACTATAGCGGGCACATCTAAAGCAAAGGGAAATACACCAAAATCTTCTAAGATATCGACATTATTTTCATCTAGTCGTATTCCCGATACGTTGACCATGATGGAATGTGCAGCAGCATCATTAGGGCCGCGTACCCATACCAATATAGGTTTGTCTTCGGCTAGTTTGCCATATAAAGCAAGGCGTATATCTTGCCAGGAAGCAACTTTATCGTCGTTAATACCAACAATACGTTGCATGGGCAAAAAGCCTGCTTTAGCAGCTAAACTATGGGGAACTACTTCGCCAATGATGGGTTTCACTTGATGAATCCCTATGAGTAACATAAGCCAAAAGACGACAATAGCAAATAGAAAATTAAACAAAGGCCCCGCTAAGACTATGGCTATGCGTTTAAAAACGGATTGTCTATTAAAAGCAAAATGTCGATCTGCTAAGGTTACCTTTCCTTCGTTTTCATCTAAGAATTTAACATAACCGCCTAAGGGAATTGCCGATACTGCGATTTCTAAACCGCTGCGCGTTACTTTACGCCAAATCACTTTGCCAAAGCCTATAGAAAAACGCAGTGTTTTAACCCCGCAACAACGCGCAACGATAAAATGTCCCCATTCGTGTACTGCGACTAAAATAGAAATAGATACTAGAAATAGTAGGATTGAGATTATAACTGACAATTCCTTTTCTCCTTTGTATTAGACAATACTTTGTGCGGTCATAGTTTGAGGTTTTTAGCGCCTAAATGTAGGTCAGATTGCGTTGAGAAAAATATGAGCATAGTTCTTCATATGTGAATATTTTTCACAATGCAAGATGGCCTGCAGTTAGGATGATATAAAGCTCAAATTGTGACCGCATAAAGTATAACACTCTGTCCTAACGCAAAACAAACTGTCGCGGCCAATAAACTGTCTATGCGATCCAAAATACCGCCATGTCCAGGTAATAAATGGCCACTATCCTTAACGGCATAAATACGTTTTGCCATGCTTTCCACTAAATCGCCCAATACAGACACTACGGCGGTGATTAAAATTAATAAAAGCCACGCCCAAGGTGCTTGTTTATAAGGGTTAACCCATAAAACTAAAGGTAAAGATAACACCATGACCACCAATAATGCCCCTAACAATCCCTCTATGGTTTTTTTGGGGCTAATTTGTGAAGCCAAAGGCCTTTTGCCCCACAAACGACCTGCAAAATAGGCCGCTGAATCCATTATCCATACTATGGCCAATAATAGAAAGATCAAAGTAGGTGTTGCTTCTTTTAATAGCATCAGACTTGCTAAAAAAGCAATGAGAGCAAACAGCGCCACAAAGCCTCTAAGCAATGGCTGTTGTTTCCAAAAAACACAGCCCTTAGGATAACGATACAAGGCGATGATAAATGCTATCCACAACAGCGCACCACCGAAGGTAAATAATTCAAAGGGTAAATCCCACGACACAGCACACAGTAATAATGTTAATAGGACATAGGCGATTTTAATTTTTGTGCTTTTAAAATCGGCAAGCGAACACCATTCCCAAGCGGCTAAGGCAACAATGCCGCAGCCCATTAGAAAAAAATAGAACAGTGGTAAAAAATAAATTGCGGCTAATACCAGCGGTATGAGGATCGCCGCGGTTAATAAACGTTGTCTAAGCATCGTAAGTATTCTCCATTTCCGCTCCCTGACGGTCGCGGCTCGGTGTAATGAGTTGTTCGCTGATCTTACCAAAACGCCGCTCTCTTGAAGCATAAAATGCAATAGCCTTATCTAATTCTGTTTCATCAAATTCAGGCCAATGTTTATTGGTAAAATAAAGTTCAGCGTAGCTTAATTGCCATAATAAAAAGTTACTCAGCCGTTGCTCACCACTAGTGCGTATCAATAAGTCTGGATCAGGCCAGGTGGCCGTAGATAAATGCTGACTAATGAGATCTTCGTTTATATCAGCAGCGTTTAATTGCTTGGCAGCTACTTTTTCGGCTAAATTTTGACAAGCTTGCCATATATCCCAGCGACCACTGTAATTAAAAGCGACTATCAAAGTCATACCGGTATTATCTTGTGTTAGAGATTCGGCTTCTTGCATGCTGTGCATGAGATCAGTATGAATTTGTAGTCTATCGCCTATAAACTGCACTCGTATGCCATTCTCGTGCAATCGGCCTATGTCGCGACGCAGGGCCGTTAAAAATAGGTTCATAAGATAATTGACTTCTACACTAGGGCGTAGCCAATTTTCCATACCAAACGCAAATACCGTCAAATAAGGCACACCTCGTTTGGCTGTTGCTTCGATGATTTTCTTAAGGGTTTCTAAACCAGTCTTATGGCCAAAGTGCCGCGGTTTAGCGAGCGCTTTAGACCAACGGCCGTTGCCATCCATAACTATTGCAATGTGCTTGGGGACTTCCATTCGACCTAAACCTCAAGCAGCTCGGCTTCCTTATGCACGAAGATTTTATCAATTTCTTCTATATATTTATCGGTTAGTTTTTGAATTTTTTCCTGACCTTGACGTTCGTCATCTTCACTGATGCTTTTATCCTTTAAGCAATCCTTCAATTGCGCATTGGCATCGCGGCGCACGTTGCGCACGGCAACTTTGCTGTTTTCAGCTTCCAATTTGACATGACGAATCAATTCTTTACGACGCTCTTCGCTTAAAGGCGGCAAAGGGACGCGTATAATGCTGCCTACTGTAACAGGATTTAAACCCAAATCAGAAGTTAAAATAGCTTTTTCAACCGTCGCAATCAGATTTTTCTCAAACGGCGCCACGCTGATGGTACGAGAATCAGCCAACGTGATATTAGCAACTTGATTTAAAGGGGTATCTGTACCGTAATAAGGAACCTTAACGGAATCTAATAAACTAGGGTGTGCGCGCCCCGTACGCACTTTCAACAAAGTGGAATGCAAATTTTCTATGCATTTCTTCATGCGTGTGGTGGCATCGGTATAAATAGTATTTAACATAATGACTGTTCCTTATGCAAAAAATTAAGAAGTGGCCAAAGTAGATTCTGTGGCATCAATTAAGGTACCTTCATCTAAGCCCAACATAACGTTTCTTAAAGCATGCGGCTTATTGATATTAAAAACAATGATCGGTAATTGATGATCTCTGCACATGCAAATCGCGGTCGTATCCATAACGCGTAAATCTTTTTCGATAACCTCACGATAATTGAGTTTGCTATACCGTTTTGCGGTGGGCACTAACGCCGGATCGTCGGTATAAACACCATCAACCTTGGTTCCTTTGAGTAAAACATCCGCGCCAATTTCTATGCCGCGTAAACTCGCTGCCGAATCGGTGGTAAAGAAAGGATTGCCTGTACCGCCACAAAAAATAACGACGGTATCATGGCGCAGATGGTAATCTGCTTTGCGTATATCCATAGGGTCAACTAAGCCGGTCATGGTAATGGCAGACATCACGCGGGTTTCTGCACCCGCGCGTTCCATAGCATCGCGTAAAGCCAATGCATTCATAGTGGTGGCTAACATACCCATGTGATCGCCCGTGACTCGTCCTAGGCCTACTTTAGCCAACGCCTCACCACGGAATAGATTACCACCACCGACTACCAAGCCTATTTCTACACCTAATTTGGCAATTTCAGTGACTTCGCTGGCAATACGATCTAAAACCACGGGATCAATTCCAAATTGAGAGTGTCCCATCAATACCTCGCCGCTCATTTTTAACATGATACGGCTATACTTAGGTTTTTCACGATTGCCAAACATAATGACTCCTACCCTTTAACTTGTGCCATCACTTCACTAGCAAAATCCACCACTTGTTTTTCTACACCTTCACCGACTTCAAAACGCACGAAGCTTTCGACTTCGGCTTTTTGAGCAGCGAGTACTTTGTGTACTGGCACATTTTGATCTTTAACGAAAGGCTGCCCTAAAAGACTAACTTCATCCAAGTACTTTTTAATACGTCCATCGACCATCTTGGCAACGATGTCTGCAGGTTTGCCGCTTTCAGCTGCTTGTACGGTGTAAATCTCGCGTTCTTTTTCGATAAGTTCCGCTGAAATTTGTTCAGGAGATACCACTAAAGGTTGTAAAGCGGCTACGTGCATCGCCAACTCTTTAGCTAAGGACATCTCGCCACTTTTCATCGCCACTAATACACCAATGCGGTTACCGTGATTATACGCACCTATCAAACCGTGGCTAGTCACCAAAGCGATACGACGAATATTGATATTTTCGCCTAACTTTGCAATTAACGCTTGTCGTTTTGCTTCTACGCTTAGATTTTCAGCAGCATCAAATATAACGTCATTTAATTGCTTACTGTCATGCGCATTATTCTGCAAAGCCAATTGTGCCACTTTTTGTGTAAATTGGATAAAATCTTCAGCACGCGCCACAAAATCGGTTTCACAATTAACTTCAACCAGCACGGCTTTACGATGATCGGCACTCACAGCAAAAGCAATCAAGCCTTCTGCAGCTATGCGATCGCCTTTTTTAGCCGCTTTAATGGCGCCTTTTTCACGCAATAGCTGAATAGCCGCTTCTATATCGCCAGCTGTTTCTTTCAAAACATTTTTGCAATCCATCATGGCAGCGCCAGTGCGCTCCCGTAATTCTTTGACTAAACTTGCAGTTATTTCCATTTTTTTATGCCCCTTCTTTATCGTTTGCAGCTGTTGGTAAGGGTTCTGCTACCACATCCGCTACTACTTTATCATTCACTGCGGCTGTTACAGAAGGTGTAGAGACTGCTTTAGCATCTAAGATGACATCCGCAACCGTTTTAGTATAAAAACGAATGGCACGACTGGCATCGTCATTGCCTGGAATCACGTAATCTATGCCATCTGGGGAATGGTTGGTATCAACCACACCTATGACTGGAATGCCTAAGCGTTGTGCTTCGGTAATAGCAATTTTTTCATTGCCTACGTCGATGACAAACAGCGCATCAGGTAAACCGCCCATATCTTTAATACCGCCTATACCGCGTTCCAATTTATCCATTTCGCGTTGGAATTGCAGAGCTTCTTTCTTGGTAAAATATTCAAAAGAACCGTCTTGCTTCATTTTTTCCAATTCACGATAACGCTTAATCAGTTGTCGCATGGTTTTATAATTGGTGAGCATACCACCTAACCAGCGATAATCCACATAGGGCATACCACAGCGTGTAGCTTCTTCTTTAACAGCGGCTTGTGCGGAATATTTAGTACCTACAAATAAAATTTTGCCGCGATTGCTGACTTTAGATGAGATAAAGTTCAAAGCATCACTAAACAATGGCAATGTTTTTTCTAGGTTAATAATATGAACCTTATTATGTACGCCATAAATATAAGGTTCCATTTTAGGGTTCCAATAGCGTTTTTGGTGACCATAATGGACGCCAGCAGCTAACATATCTTTCATGTTGATCATTACATTTCTCCTCAGGGGGTTATTTCCTCCACGCACCCGCACAACAAACCTTGTGTTCTTCGTCTTTGACTTTTATGCTTCGTTGACTTCGCCCATCGCAC
>JAJYCX010000018.1 GCA_021778015.1 Pseudomonadota bacterium | reverse complement strand
GACGCGCTAAACGAGAAATGATTGAAGCCAACTTACGTTTGGTGATTTCCATCGCTAAGAAATACACCAATCGTGGTTTACAATTCTTAGATCTGATTCAAGAGGGCAATATAGGCTTGATGAAGGCTGTGGATAAGTTTGAATATCGCCGTGGTTATAAGTTCTCAACTTATGCAACCTGGTGGATACGTCAAGCGATTACACGTGCTATTGCCGACCAAGCACGTACTATTCGTATACCGGTGCATATGATTGAAACCATCAATAAAATTCACCGTGTGGGTAGACAGATTTTGCAAGAAACAGGTTTAGAAGCCACACCGGAAGAGTTGAGCAAACGTTTGCAGATGCCTGAAGATAAGGTGCGTAAAGTGCTGAAGATTGCCAAAGAGCCTATCTCATTGGAAACGCCTATAGGTGATGAAGATGCTGATTCCAGCTTGGGCGATTTCATTGAAGATTCAATGACCATGTCTCCAGTAGACAGCGCTACGAATGAAGGCTTACGTGAAGCAGTACAATCCGTGTTGAGTGGTTTAACTTCTAGAGAAGCTAAGGTATTGCGTATGCGTTTTGGTATCGATATGAATACGGATCATACTTTAGAAGAAGTAGGCAAACAGTTTGATGTAACGCGTGAGCGTATCCGTCAGATCGAAGCCAAAGCCTTACGTAAATTGCGTCATCCTATGCGTTCAGATAATTTGCGCAGCTTCTTGGAAGAAGAAGCCGTTGCAGATTAGGTTCTAGTTTCTTTCTCCTTAGTTTGGGCGCTTCACGGGGCGCCCTTACAATCTTTGAAACATAATCAAGAATAACATAAAGCACCCATGACTTTACCATACTTTATACATATAAGTTCCTGTGAGCCGTCATTGCGAGAATACTGTTTCACGGTTCTGGTGCGAAAACACGGAATAAGTAACAGTATTCGAAGCAATCCATGATTTTGAATAATAAAGAGATCCTATATTTACAGAAAAATTAAAAAGAAGCGTATCTTTATACGGGGCTTATTGTCAATCTCAGTCCGTATAAAGATACGTTTCTTTTTAATTTCTGTAATAAAATAGCGCCTTTCTTATTTTTTCAGGATTCCCTGGATTGCTTCGTCAACCGTTGCTAGCCTTGCTTATTCGCGCAAGAATTGTGAAACGGTCTCCTCGCAATGACGGTGTTCGAGATAGTCGTTACATTGAGAATATAAAAGAATATGACAAACTTGAGAGAAAGCGCAATAATTATGGACGGGTGGCACGCGACAGAGGCCGAAGGCAGCGGCAGGCACGAGCACGACGGAGAGGTCGCGTGACCGGGCCCGGCCAGCATGGAACTCAAACGGCACAACCCTAGATATCGTCGAACAGGGAAAGTATAGATAGCGATGATTGTTAAAATAGTGTATACTGTGCTCCTTTAAATTAGCGGCGATGTTATGATTTCATTACAACAACTCAGTATGTCATTTGGTGAGAAGTTACTGTTTTACGACGTAAATCTCTATCTAGACGCGCAAAAACATTATGCCGTGGTCGGTGCCAATGGCACGGGTAAATCAACCTTATTTAAGCTCATTAGTGGCGAAGAGAGCCCTATTTCGGGCAGTATTTCTATTCCTAAAGAAGTCTCTGTAGGCTGGTTGAAGCAAGACCAATTCCGTTATGAACATACCCCTATCACCGATATAGTCTTACAAGGCAAGCCCAAATTATGGCAAGCTTTGGAAGAAAAAGACAAATTATTGGCTTCTGAAGAGTGGACTGATGCCGTAGTGAATAAGCTAAGCCGTCTAGAAGACACCATTGCCCATTTGAATGGCTATGCGGCTTATGCCATGGCAGAGAAATTATTGCTAGGCTTAGGCATTGAAAGTCAATATCATCAAAAACCACTGAATGCATTATCCGGTGGTTATAAGCTGCGAGTATTATTGGCACAAACTTTGTTTCAAGAGCCTGATCTATTGTTATTGGATGAACCCACCAACCACTTGGATTTAATCTCCATCAATTGGTTGGAAAAATATTTAAATAATGAATTTAAAGGCCTAGTGCTGGTGATTTCACATGACGTGCGCTTCATCAACCGCTTGGCGGATTATATTTTAGATATAGATTATGGTGAAATTAATCAATATAGCGGTCAATACGATAAATTCTTGGCAGAGAAAAAACTCATAGAAGAACAACGTTTGCAGGCCAAGAAAAGCGTAGAGCAGAAGATTGCCGCGATGCAGCAGTTTGTAGATAAATTTAAAAGCAAAGCTTCTAAAGCCAAACAAGCGCAATCGCGTATTAAAATGATTGAAAAATTGGAAATTCCTGATATCAAACATTCTTCACGCGCATATCCTTCGTTTCAGTTTAAACCTAAACGTGCTTCTGGAAAGGTTGTGTTGCAAGTCAAAGAATTGGGTAAATCTTATCAAGATAAAAAACTATTCAATAGACTGAGCTTTAATGTGGCCAGAGGCGAAAAGATCGCTATCGTTGGTGAGAATGGCGTCGGTAAATCGACATTGATTAAAATCCTACAACACCTTATCCCTCAAGACAGCGGCCAATACGATTGGGGTTATGAAACCCATGTCAGTTATTTCTCGCAAGATCACCATGAATTGTTGAATGAATCGATGCGCGTATTGGATTGGTTAACGCAACAGATTAGTACAGCGACAGAACAGCAAGTGCGTAAAGTGTTGGGACAAGTGTTATTTCCTAAAGACGATGTGGAAAAAGATATTTTAACTCTAAGCGGGGGTGAAGCTGCACGCTTATTATTGGCTAAAATCATGTTAGAACACGCCAATATCTTAATTTTAGATGAACCCACCAATCACTTAGACATTGAAGCCAAAACAGCCTTAGCCAATGCATTACATCATTTTAGCGGCACGGTTATTTTAGTGAGCCACGATCGCGATTTCATGGCACAGATTGCAAATCGTGTATTATCGCTGTCACACAGTAAAGGCTTGCATGATTTTAGAGGTTCTTTTGTGGATTTCGAAAAAAGTTACTTGCAAGACTAGACTCTTCACATTTGATTCTTAGTCATATCTCATATCAAGATGCCAAATGAGTGCTGGAAGCTTCGACGAACCACGATGCTGTCATCCTCGACCAGGCCGCGAGGCCGCAGTCGGGGATCCAGAAAAAACTTGATTTGAAACTGGATCCCCGACTTCGTCGAGGATCACAATGCTTTTTATTCCAAGTCACAGCATACATTCGATCTAACATTTTACCAAGCAGGCACAGCTCCCCCATTAAACTCTTTCTCTGTGGCATCCACAACCGCTTTAGAGTGCATCACATCGATGAGTTCTTTCATGCTTGGGTTGTTTGCATTATCCTTGCGTACCACAATCAAATTGGCGTAGGGAGAATCACCGCCTTCTAATAGAATCGCCGATTTTGCACTTAACCCTGCGGGGGCTAAGAAGTCATTATTAATACCGACTAAATCAGCGTCTTTTAACACCCTAGGCAATTGTGCTCCATCCAATAATTTAAACTTTAAATGTTTTGGATTGCTAACTATATCGCGCACCGTTGCCAGCAATGTAGCATTCGGTGCCAAGCGTATCAGATGCGCGTTTTGCAATAACATCAAAGCGCGACCTTCATTGCTGGGATCGTTGGGAATAGCAACGAGGGCTCCTGGTTTTAATTCAGAGATATTTTTTATTTTCTGCGAGTAAAAACCAAAGGGATACACAAAGGTCTTAGCAATATCGACAATAGCATAATGCTTGGCTTGCAGTTGTTCATCTAAGAAAGGTTTATGTTGGAAGATATTGGCATCTATATCGCCATTATCCACAGCCATATTAGGCTGCATATAATCGCTAAAAGGAACGATTTTTAAGGTTAAACCGTATTTCTCTTTTGCTTCTGCGGCAGCAACAGCCATAATGATCTCTGGCGAACCGGACATGACTCCTACGCGTAAAACGTTTTTAGGAGCCATGAAATAAGAACCCATTTGACTTAAGATGCAGATGAAGGCAAAAGGGATACACAGCCATAAAGCGAGTTTTATTTTACGTTTTTTGATGACGATATCAGCCAAAGATTGTACCCCTTGGACTATTATCAGCAATACCACTACGGTTGAAACCATTACCCATGCATCGAAGCGCTGATAGCCATAGTTGATGGCTAGTTCGCCTAAACCACCGCCACCTATAGCGCCGGCCATGGCGGAATAACCTACCAAACCAATGATGGTTAACGCTGCACCCTTTACTAAGGAAGTACTACTTTCAGGCAATAAAATTTTAGTGATGATCTGCCGTTGACTAGCGCCCATGGCATGTCCTACCTCAATCAACCCTTTAGGTACGGAGCTCAAGGCTGCCTCGCAGATGCGGGCATAAAAAGGAATAGCCGCTAATACTAAAGGCACAATGGCGGCATTGGTGCCTATAGAGGTGCCGACGATAAGGCGCGTTAAAGGTACAATACTGATGAGTAATATAATAAAAGGAATGGAGCGTACCAGATTAACCACAGTACCTACAGATTGATATACGAATCTGTTTCTTGAAAACTGTGGCTCTTGAGTAACAAAAAGTAGTATGCCTAATAAGCTGCCACCTAGAATACCTAAAGCGCTGGAAATAAAAACCATGTAAATGGTTTCCCAGGTTGCCTGTAGTAATGCTAAATTTAAAACAGATTGCATTTTATAGTACCTCTATGTTAATGGGTAAAGAGTGCAGATAATCTAAGGCTTGTTTGACCAGAGCTTCTTCCCCTTTAATCTGACACACCAGATAGCCTACGGCGGCATCGTTGATATTTTCTATATCCGCCAGCAAGATATTCACCGACAAGCCAAATTTTTGTATGAGATCCGTTATTACAGGTAATTTAGAGCTTTCACCCATAAAAGTGAGCTGTACGATCGGTGCATACAGTGTACTTTTAGGATCGCGTATCGTTTGTCGTATAGAATCCGGTAGTTCCAAGTGAAATTGTTTGCGAATTAAACGTTTGCTGATCTCGGATTTAGGTTGAGTAAAGATTTCTAATACGCTACCGGTTTCAATCAAGAGACCTCTATCTAAAACCGCCATATTTTTACAAATCTTTTTGACTACATTCAACTCATGAGTAATGAGCACGATGGTAAGCCCTAATTTGCGATTAATGGTTTGTAATAGCTCCAGAATATTGCGCGTAGATTCAGTATCTAGGGCCGAAGTAGGCTCATCGCAGAGCAGGAGAGTAGGCTCTGTAGCTAAGGCTCTAGCAATAGCCACTCTTTGCTTTTGACCACCGCTCAATTGTTCAGGATAATGTGCGACCTTCTCTTCTAAGTCAACCAAACGCAATAAATTATGAACACGAGTCGCAATTTCAGCTGGCGTGTAGTGACCTTCTAAAGGAAGCGCTATATTTTCAAAGACAGTGCGTGAAGAAAGCAAGTTAAAATGTTGAAATATCATGCCAATTTTTTTGCGTTGCTGATTTAATTCTACAGGTTTTAATTGAGTTAACTCTACAGTGTCTATAGTCACTAGTCCTTGTGTAGGTCGTTCCAGTAAGTTCATGCAACGTAGTAAAGTACTTTTTCCCGCACCACTTTTGCCTACGATGCCAAAAATATCTCCTTTAGCGATGGTTAAGCTGATGTCTTGCAAGGCTGTGAGCAACTGCTGGTTAACCGTATATGTTTTTGAAATTTGATGTAATTGCAGCATATTAAAAGCTCCTGAAATAAAATTGAATGTAGGCATGCCTGTACAGCTTAGGCCTGGACATTATTGCTTTGGAGGGTTGGAATGAAAGGGTGAGAACGCGTAGCTACTAAAAACCAAGCCGCCTAGACAATACTGTCCAGGAGAGGCATTCGCATGTATACTCTTCGCATTTGATTCTTAGGCTTTGTTGCCTTCGCCCATCTCGCATCAGTCATGTAGAGTACTACACTCCTGCTGCTCGAGAGCTCGGCGCCGCGCCTAAAAATCAACTGCTGTGAGTATACTTCTCTTGCTTTGATTTTATGCTTTGTTGCCTTCGCACATCTCGCATCAGTCATGTAGAGTACTACACTCCTGCTGCTCGAGAGCTCGGCGCTGCGCCTAAAAATCAACTGCTGTGAGTATACTTCTCTTGCTTTGATTTTATGCTTTGCTGGTAAAACTAGCGAGCTATAGAACAGGCTATTCTGGTTCATTTTTAAACAATTCAAAATGGATACTGTAAATTAATTGTAACAAAGGCGAATAATAAATACAATAGCGTTGTACTAGAACCTTGTCATCCTCGACCAGGCCGCGAGGCCGCAGTCGGGGATCCAGGAAAAAACTTGATTTGAAACTGGATCCCCGATCGGAGCCTGTACCCGGTACTCCGGGTATCGAGGATGACAGTGCTTCGATTCAAATCTATAGTATTCATCAAGATCTTGCATTTTCAGTGGCGACGAGTATATACGCAAATCTATTTTATGGCTTCACTCATAGCGCCTCAGACACATAAATCTCTATACGTTCTCGTCCTTTGCCCGGATTGGTTCTTTTAAGGCGTATGGTGCCCATTTCACTGGTTCTTTTAATATGAGTACCGCCGCAGGGCACTTGAGAAAATTCATTAATTTTCCAATAGCGGCGTTCAGCACTTTCATCACTAAAAGCGCTGATAATCTGTTGGTTTGAATCTATAATGATTTGCGCTGCTTCCTGCAATGACGGAATAAAGGGAGAAATATTTTGGCTCCATTCAAAATCGATACGCGATTTATCCTGCGCTATATGTGCGCCGACCTTTACCACATCGGGAAAACGCTGACACACCAGTTCCAGCACTACTTCCGCAGCAAAATGTAAGCGCATCAATTTGTATCTACGCTCCCAATCTATACATATTTTTACAGCTTCGCTAATCTTAAGTGTATGGTTATCGTCTAGAGTATAGAATATTTCTTTGCCATCCTTCCTGGCTTCTAAGACTTTGTAATCCCCTATAGTGCCGAGATCGCTTTCTTGGCCGCCAGAAAAAGCATAAAAGATAGTTTCGGCAACGGTAATTTGATTGCCCTGCACGGTTTGTACTGTGGTATCTAATTCAGTCAAATAAGGATCTTGCCAAAATACTTTTTTTGTCATAGGGAACTACTTCCTTTTTTAAGACTCAGTATTACTATCAGCCATCTTTCTAACATAACATTGTCCCCACTTTTTCAAAGCATCTAAAACGGGCGCTAGCGTTTTGCCTATGTCGGTTAAGGCATATTCCACTTTAGGCGGAACTTCCGGATAAATCTTCCTGGAAATAATTTTATCATTTTCTAATTCACGTAATTGATTGGTTAGCATACGCTGCGTGACACCGGGTATTTCTCGTCGTAGTTCATTAAATCGCTTGGTACCTTGGCTTAGACTAAATAAAATTAATATTTTCCATTTGCCGCCGAGGACATTAATGGTGGTGCCTATGGGGCAGTTGAGGTCTAGTAAGCTTTTTTTCATGAGTCACCTTTAAGTATATAAAACGACACTATATAATATAAGTATACATACTTGTTAATATAACAGCTGCATGTTAAAATAGCAAATAATAGAACTATAGACATAATTGGAGGAGGCAGCATGTTTAAAATTATAGGCCTGGATCATATAGTACTAAACACAAACAAAGTAGATGAACTCATCCATTTCTATTGTAATGTTTTGGGTTGTACTATTGAAAGGAAACAACCGGATCTACATCTTACCCAATTGCGCGCGGGCGACAGCATTATTGATATCATTGATAATAAGTCTTATACACGGCAAGACTCTAATAATCTAGAACATTTTTGCCTTAAAATAAATCCTTTTGACTATGAAGAATGTGCAGCCTATTTTAGTAAGCATAATATTCAACTCTATCGTTATGGTGAACGTTTTGGCGCTCAAGGTAAGGTCTATTCGTTTTACTTACGCGACCCAGATGGTAATGAAATTGAATTGTGTGAAAAGCTTTAATTCTTAAAAAGTGGTTTTTCTTCTTTGTTGATTATCAGGCGCTGCTATACCTATCATGATACAAAGCATATAGCATGGTTCATCACTATCATTGAGCCACATATGCTCGGGGCTAATCTGTACAACAAAATCTCCGGCGGATAATTCAGTTGTTTTTGTACCTACAACACAAGTAATATTGCCAGAGAGGATATAAATATAATCGATTGAATCTGTACGATGCAGATTAAATTTATGCCAATCTTCTGGGATGGGTTCGCCTGCGCGCACTAAATCTGCCGTTATTTCTGTTTTGGTGGGCATACGTACTTTCAGAAAGCGTATCGCTTTTTCTGGTAAATCAATATCATATTCCTTTACTATATGACGAGTTGTTAGTGATAAGGGAGATTCTTCACTATAAAACAATTCTTGTATTTGGAAACTCGGGTATTTAGCATAGGGAATAAGTCTATTTACAGATTCATCGGCAATAATAAGAGACTCATTGGTCTCTAAATTAATACCTGTCGTTAAGCGCCTGGTTGCTTTTTCCACTTATATCCATTTCCTTTTTTTAAAATACTTTATACTAGCCCATATGAAATATGCACAACATCGTTTTTTGTTTTAACTTTACCGATAATCATGTTACCAATCTCATTCGTGGTTGACAAATGAGTACCACCACAAGGAATGGGGGAGAGTCCGGCAATTTGCATTACACGAAAATCTTTATTTTCTGGGATCGAATAAGGTAATTTATAAAACTGCTGTTCAAAGGCCGCTGGATTAATTTCAAAGATCTTTATTGCAAAAGCGCTGTTTATAGATTGAGTGAGCGCATCCTGCAACCTTATCACATCAGGCAAATCGGTACCTTGAAATTCAACATAGGCTTGATTGGGAAAAGAGTGGCCTTTAGTTGCTTTTAGCTTAGGATATAGCGATTCTACAATATTGCCAAGTAAATGAGCAGCGGTGTGATATCTGGCATTTAGGAGACGTTTATCTTTATCTATGAAACAGATTACACGCAGATTTTCTAAGTTTGGTAGATTTTCAGCACCTATATAATGACGGATCTCATTCTCTATTTGACGAACCGTGGTTATGTTTATCTGTAGATTATTGCCTTGTAATATCCCTTCATCGGAAGGTTGGCCCCCTCCTTGTGGATAGAATATCGTTTCATCCAGCAAAACAAAAGTTCCTCTATCATCTTTGCCTTCGCATGTAATAAAGGTTTCTAAATTGAATAGATAGGTGTTTTCCAAGTAACGCCGTTTTTCTAGTTTAATACAGGATGACATTTGTTACCTCTAACTAATAGGGGATAAAGACTAAGTATATATTTTTCATTGCTCTAAAATCAACGGCACCCAAAAAATTAAACATTCCGCTCCCTAACGGTCGCGGTTCGGTTTAAACGGATGAACCGAGCCGCGACCGTTAGGGAGCGGGAAGATATTCAGAGAGTGGATATTTTCGAGAAACGATTGTGTTTCGAGCGCCATTATTTTCCGAACTGCGAGCGGAAGATGAATATATACCCCAATCTATCCAACTATACGTTTTTCTTACTACAAGGCGTACATAGTTACTGTTGACTTTTTTAAGCGTAACCATTAAGCTGCCCTTATGAACAGAAGACAGTCCCTTATCCTAATACATTGTTTTATAACAATAAATAGCAGAATATCCACAAAAATCAGAGCGGATATTTATGAATAAACTACAGCAACGCAGCAAACGCTACAATACAGTCTCAGCACATCTTGCCCATCTTAGTAACAAACAACTCATAGAGACGTTAGCGGATGCAAAAACCATACCCGCAGGTCTAGGTGGTAAAGCAGCTTTGATTGAGATAGCGAATACGCCGGTATTTGTTAAAAAAGTACCCTTAACCGATTTGGAGCAGTTGCCGCAGCATTTTATGTCTACGGCGAGTATTTATGATTTACCGCTCTGTTTCCAGTATGGCATCGGCTCGGCAGGTTTTCGTGCCTGGCGCGAATTGGCAACACACACCATAACGACTGAATGGGTACTGAACGGTGAATGTGCTTATTTTCCTATATTGTATCATTGGCGTATCCTTGCCAATGATCATAATGAAGCTAATATTCAATTTAATGAGGATCTAGAAAAATACCGCGAAGAGTTGCAGTATATCCATGTCGTTTCCAAGCGGGTTGAAGATCTGCATCAAGCAGCGGCTCATATAGTCTTTTTTGTTGAATATATTCCACAAAACTTGTACGCTTGGTTGAGTGCTGAAATCTTAAAAGGTGGCAAGGCAGCAGAAGCAGCTATTACTTGGGTAGATAAAAGCTTAAGAACAATCAATGGTGATATGAGCGCACGAGGTCTTTTGCACTTTGATGAACATTATGAAAATATACTCACAGATGGCGAGCAAATCTATTTAACAGATTTTGGTTTATCTTTATTCTCAGAATTTGAATTAACCGCAGCAGAAAACACATTTTTTACACAGCATAAGAGTTATGACCAGGTTTGTGCCATTGTAAACTTGCTACAATGCATCGTTACTACCTTTTTTGGCAAAGAGCAATGGGAATTGCGTTTACGTGAGCTTATAGCGAGCGAAAGGGACATGCTACCTGCAGGCATAAGCACAGTGCTCAAACGATATGCCCCTATAGCCATCGTTTTGGATGACTTTTTCCAAAAGCTTAACAAAGAAGATAAATTTGCATTGTATCCGGCAATGGAATTAGAAAGATTAGTGGAAACTGTATCATGACGATCATTATCTCTACAGAAAGACTTATTTTGAGAACCTGGCAAATAGAGGATGAAGAGGCCTATTTTAAAATTAACCAAGATCCCAAAGTGATTGAATTTTTAAGCGGACCTTTAACCAGAAAACAAGTCCAAGACTTTATACAATATGTGCGCCGTCATGACGAACAACATGGTTATACTACCTGGGCTGTCGAGCTTAAAGAAACCGGTGCATTGATGGGCTTTATAGGTCTTAATACTGTAGCTTGGCATGCGCACTTTACCCCTGCGGTTGAGATAGGTTGGCGTTTGGGATCTGAATATTGGGGCAAAGGCTATGCCACGGAAGGGGCTAAAGCCGCGTTAGACTACGGATTTAAACACTGTAATCTTTCAGAAATCGTTGCTTTTACAGTACCGGCCAATATACGTTCTATACGCGTGATGGAGAAAATAGGCTTGCATCGAGATATTCATAGTGATTTTGCGCATCCTAAATTGCCGAAGGAACATCCTTTGTCAAAACATATTTTATATAGGTTATCTAGATCTTCCTAGCAACACTAAGAATATTCATAGTTTTATCTGCCACAAATTCAGTTCCATCCAGACCATACTGCCCCAAAACTTCAAACCCATTCTTAGCCAGCATTTCCTTTAATTCTTTTGCTGTATAAAGCTGCAATGAAAATTTGTGATTGAAGCTTTCTGGTTTTTCTACATTTTTTTGTAGTACATAATGATCATAAGACGTTAGAATGCCGTTTGTTCTATCCAGAGTAGAGCATTGTATTGTATAAACCCTGGTGCCATTAACTTCTTTTTGAACGCACATGGCTAGATCTGTGACTACAGGATCGGTCATGGCGTCTAAATTAAATATGTCGAATATATACAACCCGCCGTCTTTTAGGTTTCTATGTATGTTTCTCATCGCTTTTTCAAAGCCTTCTTTTGTAAGATGGCCCACTGCATTAAAGATAGTAATAACTGCATCGTATTGACCAACTTTGAGAGTGCGCATGTCGCCATCTATAAATTGAACATCTATCTTTTCTCTTAAGGCTCTATTTCTTGCAATATCCAATAGTGCAGGACTAAAATCAGCCCCCGTTACATTGTATCCGCGTTCTGTAAGGAAAAATACTTGCGAGCCAGTGCCGCAAGTTAAGTCTAATACGCTTTTAACCTTGTATTTTCTAAGCAAACTTTCTATAACCGCATTTTTTGCGGCAGTATCTTCATTCACATTATGGGCATCAAAATATTCAGGTCGTTTTTGATATTCTAGCGGGAGGCCTAGTTTTATTTTTTTCATAATTTTGCTACTTGGGCTCAAAATGACTTAATAAATGCGCACGTAAAGGTTCAACAATATTAGAGTTAGCTTTAGCGAGAGAACCTGAATTAAAAGGTGGTTCAGGGTCATATTCTATAGCTAGCTGTAAGGTTTCCGCGACAGTTTTCCCGCTCAATTTTGAAGCGAGTAGCAATGCCATATCGATGCCTGCGGAGACTCCCGCCGCAGTGATGATTTTTCCAGATTTTACTACACGTTGTGCCGTTGGAAGGGCTCGATAGTGAGATAGTCGATCCAATACTGCCCAATGTGAAGTTGCAGCTAGACCAGATAAAAGACCTGTAGCGGCTAAGATCAAACTGCCCGTGCAAACAGAGGTAGTCCAAAGGGTTTGAGTATGTAACATACGGATCCATTCTAGTGTTTCTGGCTCGTCTTTCAAATCTGTTGCCGTTCCAGCACCCGGAATTACTAACACATCGGCCTTAGAAATTTCAGACAAAGCATATTCTGCCATTAAGGTGAGCCCACTCGAATCGCTTTTAACCGGCCCACGGTTTTTTGCAACGCGCTGTATTACAGCTCCAGGCAAGCGGCACAATACTTCATGTGGGCCTATGGCATCTAATGCAGTCATGTGGTCATAGAATAAAAAAACAATGTGGGGTTCGGGGTTCATTTGAAGTTCTCCCTTTCAGGTACAATAATTATATATTTGTATATTGCATATAATATTCAATTATGTCAAGCTGATAAAGCTAACTAAAATAGGATAGAACGATGCAGCTATTCGAGAAAAACATCCGCAGCTTACAAGGAAAAAAAGGCCAACAATGGCTTGCTGATTTGCCTAGGATGGTCGGCCAAATAGAAAAGGCATATGGATTATCCGGTTTAAAACCAGTGAAAAATCTAAGTTACAATTATGTATTGTCCGGCTTTCGGGATGAGCGGCCTGTGGTCTTAAAACTAGGTATTGATAACGAGGCGCTCAAAAGAGAAGCTGCAGCACTGAGGGCTTTTATGGGTTTTGGGGCAGTTACAGTATTGGCTGAAAGTGATGGCATGTTATTGCTACAACGCGCCGTTCCAGGGGAATCATTAAAGTCCTATTTTCCTCAAAGAGATAATGAAGCGGTATCCATTACGTGTCAAGGTTTAAAGCGGTTACATCAAACGCCTATACCTAAAAGCAAAGCATTTCCTCATATTCAAGATTGGCTTATGATTTTAAACCAAGATTGGTCTATACCGGAGAATTATCTGCAAACTGCACGGGCATTACGCGACCGACTGCTACAAACATCGACTAAAGACGTATTGTTGCATGGGGATTTACACCACGACAATATTCTACGAAATGGTAATGATTGGCTGGTGATCGATCCCAAGGGTGTTATAGGCGAAGCTGCATATGAGGTAGCCGCATTTATTCGTAATCCCATTCCTGATCTGCTGGCGGTGGATACGGCGGAGAATATCATTCACCACCGTATTGGTTTGTTTGCTACTAATCTCGGCGTAGAGCAACAGCGGATCTTAGATTGGTGCTTTGTACAATCCGTTTTATCCTGGTGTTGGGCCATTGAAGATGGCTTAGACACGGACGCGACTTATCAGCGCTTTATTCGTTATATTGACCCTGCTATCTAAAACTATTACGTTATTTAGTTTACCCTGAAAATTTATCTAAATGTAGGTTGCGCCAAAGCCCAACCTACAGATGTCATATAAAACCAGCATTTCTCATCTTCGATGGCAACTCGTTCTGCCAGCCATTATTTTCTTGAGAAAGAAAGACTCCTATAAATGATGCTATTTTGCCCAGACGCATTTTGATTCGAGCTAACCGTATCTTCTTTTTGCTCTTCTTGATGGTTCTCCGGAATTTGCTCTTCTTGATGGTTCTCCGGAATTTGCTCTGGTGGCTGGGAAGGGTCAGTGATCTCGAGTTCTGACTTAAAAGCAACTTGTTCTTTTGCGGACTCTTTAAAAAAAGTAATAGGAGATAGCTTTTGTCCTATGATAGGGAGTGGTGTTGTTCTATCCGAATAAGCGCCCGCGAAATTTTCTTCCTGTTCTTTCTCATCGGAAGTTGTCTCTGGGGGAGAGGGAAGTTGGCTGCTGCTTTCTTCTATTTCAGAACAGCTAGGCGGAGATCCCATTTCTAGCTCGGCGGCAAATACATCATTAACTATTATTTTTCCATTAGTTTCTGCTCTAATCCTTGCTATGTCTTTTCCAACCATTCCGTTAGGATCGAGAATTTTAGCGCACAGACTTTCTAAGATTTTATTTCTATTAGTATAAGCAGTATAATATACCTCACATTGAGAATGCTTTAATTTTGCATTGTGATTGACAGGTTTTCTATTGATAAAACTATAGATAAATTCCATTTCTTTCTTCAACGCAGGATCCTGAAGAATCGCCTTTATTTCTTCAACTTGAGACTTTAGAGTCTTTTTATAGTCGTAAAAATCAGGCATACTCCTAATATGCCCTTCAGTTCTTATTCTTAAGTTCCTTTTAAGTTCGTGTATTAGTTTAGACAAGCTATCTAGTTTTGATTTTGCAATCTTGTAGTGCTCGTCTTTTACACTGGGATGAAAGCTCTTATATTCACAACATAATGACCAAATGGCGTCACCCAGATATTTTGTTTGTCTAAGCATTTCCGATAAAAGACTGATTGCATCATGAGACTTTTCTTCCTTTGGAGATGCGCTATTTTGACGTTGGACGCTTAGAGCCCTTTTCGGAGGTTCTACCTTACTAGATAAACTCTCAGATAGAGTATCGTTGCTAGAGAATGGCGTATAAATTTCAGCTTTTTCCTTTTTGTCGCTGCCTTTTGGTTTCTGTGGGGATGAGTCAGTAGTTGAGAGGGCAGGAGAATCATAAGAGGAAGAAGAGAAATCGGCAAAGTCGTCATTATCCATACTAAATATGGGCTCATTTGTACTCAATGTGAACTCATCCGTTTGTCTAGCATGGATATGTGCTAAAGCAAGTATGTTTTTTTCTAATAATTTAAGGTCATTCAATATTTGGCCTTGTTGATCACCGCAGCGGATAGCTTCTAGCAATAGGCAAAACGCAGATTCAAAATGTCCATAATCTCGAAGGAATCTTTCACAATAAGTCGTTATTGTTGATGGGTCTATAGGGTTGAGAGCTAAGTCTGCAATTAAATCATCCAAATCATCCTGCATCGCCACTAATTTTTCGTGACAAAATAAGATAAGTTCATGTGTCTTGCTAAGTTTTTGTTCCGACGAAACATTTCGAATTGCCACACCATTATGGCGTGAGCTGTTAATGAACCACTCTGCGGTTTGAAGACGAGAAGATTCTGTCCTAATTAAACCCTTTACATTTGCTAAAATAGCTGCAAGTTTATCAAAGACTTTACCTTTTCTAGCTTGCTTAATCGCTTTAACCGCTCCCATCTCTTCAATTATTTTTTGAGTATTAGCTGCCATATTAATTACCTTCTTGTTTATAGTGTTGTTTTTGTATACTACCAAGCGAACATTAAGGAAATATTAAGAAAATGACATTTATTTCAAAATAGACAGAAGTTTAAGATAATTTATTCAAAAATGAAGTAGGATGGAATTATTGCGGGTTGATGTGAATTATATTTAGGTATGTTATCCCTTTGATTCCTATAAAATTTCTTTGTGCCAATTTAGAAATTCTTTAATAATTGGTTTATTCTTCAAAGTGGGAAAGCCAGTTTTATCCTGCAGATTACACTGTTTATAGGTCGCCTTCCACAATGCCAAGCTGCGGCGCGTAGTCAAGTCTCTGTATCTAAAGACATTTCTTCGATTTGGATGCGCGCATCTTCATTATAAACGCGTACAGGTCGACTCTATACCCCTTTATGCAGGCCGGGCTCTGGGTTCTCTACAGTATCTGTCCGTCAATTAGCGGATATTCATTGTATAAATGCTAAAATTTAAGACTATGGCAAAACTAACCCATAAAAGATAGGGTAAACATAAAAGGAACACACTGCGGTGATGACGAGCAGCGATCATAAAAATGAGTAACGAAAGCCAGAGCGCATCTATATCGGCAAGTGCCCAATCGATGCGATGAAAATAAAAAAACAAAGGTGACCAGGCCAAATTAAAAATAAATTGTATAATGAATAACATAATTAACAATTTATTGTTTGATTTGTCTTTCCAAAGTTTTCCCAAGGCAGTGCCCATCATAAGGTAAAGCACTGTCCAAGCAGGGCCAAATATCCAAGCGGGAGGATTGAAGCTTGGTTTGTTTAAGTTGACATACCAAAAGGGATCAGACGCGTTGACGCTATAGCCAGACAATAAGCCTAGCAGCAAACACAGTAAACTACCTACGATTTCTGCCTGGTATTTTTTAAATGTTGATTTCATATTTTTTCCTTAGCGGGCGTGATGTTAAAGGGGTGATCAGTCGTTGTCATTTTTGCGCCTATAAGTTCTTTGCACCATACCATCTACACAAGGTTTTTCAGAATCAAGTGTAAAATCATTCCAGTCTAATTTTAGCTTGATCCCATCGCCTAAATTGACGGGGATCACAGTTAAGATCACTTCGTCGATTAAATTATCGTGAGCAAAAGAATGGGCAAGCTCGGCACCACCCAATAACCAAATATCTGTATTGGGTTTCGTTAACTTTATTGTTTCCATAAAAGCTGTAGGTTTATCGCGCACGAATGTAACACAAGGAAGTTCGGTGCTTAGATTCTGCGAGGTGAATACATAGGTTTGCTTATCCAGCCAAGCCCATTCGCCAAAGCCTAATATTTGTTGATAACTGTGACTGCCCATGACAATGAGTCCAATGCGTTGCATCAAAGCCTTAAAGCCAAATAAATCTTCTGTGTCTTCGGCTGCATTTTCGGGTTGAGGTAACCAATCTACGCTACCTTGTTTGTCAGCGATAAATAAGTCTAAAGAAGCGGCGATGTATAGGATGACTTTGTTCATATTTTCTTTCAATAGCCAATCAAAATTGGCGGAGAGGGAGGGATTCGAACCCTCGGTACGGATTAACGTACACACACTTTCCAGGCGTGCTCCTTAAACCACTCGGACACCTCTCCATTTCAAATATACAGAAACTAACTTCCCCACCGGGAGGGATGGACTCAGTACTCACTTCGTTTCGTACTTCGCCCTACGGGCGCACTGCGTGCGTCCAAAATACTCGCCGCGCTACGCGCTTTACGCTCGTATTTTGTCGACCCTCGGTACGGATTAACGTACACACACTTTCCAGGCGTGCTCCTTAAACCACTCGGACACCTCTCCACACGATGGAGAGCAAGAATAAACTAATTTCTGCTTTTTTACAACCAATATGGTTATTTTTAAAACAAATTTTATTTGTTCATGGATATAAAATCCGACTTTTGTTATGATTCAGATAGCTTCTACGCTGAATAAGAGTTGTCATGTACCAATTACCCAAAAAGAGCGCTGTGGCCAGTTTTGATGTGGATGCACAAAAAACATTCACACCTTTGTGCCCACAAGAATTGCCTGTGCCTGGTGGCACGGAGATCGTCGCTGAGCTCAATGCTCAAGCCCGTTTTGCCAGTTTGCGCTTAGCTTCTAAGGATAGCCACAGTGATCAGGCCTTATGGGTGGCGGATGCTAAACATCCACCCTTATCTGCTATCACAGGCTCACATATGGATTGTTATTGGCCCGTACATGCCGTCCCTGGGACCTTAGGATTTGAAAGTTTGTCTGGTTTGCCGGCTATCGCCGATTATAATTATGTGGTTTGGAAGGGCATAGAATTGGATATGCATCCTTACGGGGCTTGTTATCATGATTTGGCCGAGAAATTAAGTACGGGTGTTTTAGAATTTCTTAAAGTTCATGGTATCCAGTGTGTTATTGTAGGCGGCTTAGCCACGGAATATTGTGTCAAAACCACGGCGCTGCAATTACGACGCGCGGGCTTCGATGTAGTCGTCAATTTAGCCGCTTGCAGAGGTTTAGATCCCATAGCCATAGAAAAGGCAATCCAAGAAATGAAAGCAGTAGGCATTGCTTTTGTTGCAGCGACAGCGGAGTTTAATCCATAAAAGATTATCCCCCAAACTGCTGCGCCTTTTCCAATTCTTCAGGCGTATTAATTTCTATGGTGCGATAGGGCGTGTAACAGACTCGTATCTTATAACCATGCTCAATAGCGCGCAGTTGTTCTAATAACTCAGCTTTTTCCAAAGGCGTTTGTGGCCATTGTGTATATTGCAATAAGAAATCGCGTTGATAGGCGTAAATGCCCATGTGATGCAATACTTTTAATTCGGCATTGGTATCACGATGATATGGAATAGGCGAGCGCGAAAAATAAATAGCGTCGTTATTCATGTCACAGATCACTTTGACGATCGATGGATCATTGTATTCTGTGTCCACGATTAAATCATAAGCCAGGGTCGCCATTTTAGGCGGATTTTTATCGTGAAAAGGTGCGATTAAAGTCGTGAGCATTTCTTTGCGTATGAAGGGTTCGTCGCCTTGCAGATTCACCACGATGTTAAAATCGCTGTATTCTCTGGCCACATGCGCAACGCGGTCTGAACCGGTTTGACAGTCGGTGGGTGTCATCATGACTTCACCACCCACTTCTTCAACGATAGCTTTAATCTCCACGCTGTCGGTAGCGACGACTAGGCGATCAATATCGGGGCTTCCTTTGGCTGCTAAATACGTTTTTTGAATTAGGGGTTGGCCTTGTAACAACGCCAACATTTTATTAGGCAAACGCGTTGAACGTAGTCTAGCGGGGATTACACACAATACACTCATGATGAGGACTCACTATTAGATATTAAACGATTGAACAAAGGCGTGCAGATTAATAGCAACACTGCAATGGCTACAGAAAACCAACCTAGTTGGTTAAACGTATGGCCATAAAATTGTGTCACAGAAAAATGCGCGGGAAGAGACGCAGGTAATGCCATAAAATTAGCAATCTTGCCTGCTAAAGCATTCCCTGCTGCTAAGGACATAAACCACAGGCCCATCAACATGCTGGTCCAGTTGCTAGGCGCAAGTTTGGTTACCATGGATAAGCCCGTAGGGGATAGCAGCAATTCGCCTAGAGTTTGCAATAAGAAGCTTAAAATAAGCCATGCTGCCATAACCTGAGCATCTGGACCAGCTAATGTTACGGCCAATGCTAATATTAAGAATCCTGCGCCCATGAAGAAAAGCCCTAAGGCAAACTTTAGAGGATCAGAAGGATTGATCTTACTCTTTTCTAACCAGATCCAAATTTGTGCAAGGACGGGCGATAGTGCAATGATGTAAAATGAGTTGAATCCTTGAAACATAGCGGTAGGGATGGTGTAGCCTAGAACTTGTCGATCTACGGAACGGTCTATAAATAAAGTAACGGAAAGAAAAGTTTGAAAATATAAGGCCCAGAAAATCGTAGAAAATATCAATAAACTGCCTATTACCATCATTTTGCGTTGTTCTGCTTTGCCTAGTTTTGTTGCGTTCCACACCAAGAATAAGATAAACAACATTAATAGACTTAGAATAACATTAGAAATAATATCGTAAAACTGTAGGAAATAGGATAAAGCAGCTGCAAATAAAACACAGAGTGTTAATAGAAGGATGGGGTATTTAGAAAAGAAAGAGTTTTCCCAAGCAGGTAATTCGCCTTTTTCTTCTAGGTAACGTCTGCCTTTTAGAAATGTAAAATAACCGATGATCATTCCCACTGTTGCCAGTAAAAAAGCATATTGAAACCCCCATTTGATAGCAATGATACTGCTGAAGATGGAGGCGGCTAAACCTCCTATATTGATTCCCATATAAAACAGCGTAAAACCAGCATTACGGCGTATATCATTTTCTTTATACAATCGACCTAGCAAACTAGAGATAGTTCCTTTTAAAAAACCTGTGCCTAGAATGACTAAAGCCAATGCGAAGTGGAAGGGAATAGCATTCGTAAACAGGAATAAGCAAGCATAACCCAAGATGAATAAGACTAGCCCTAAATTAATGGCGGGGCGAAATCCTAGATAGCGATCGGCTAAAAACCCGCCAAAGACGGGACTGGCATAAGTTAAAGCTGTAAAGGCTGCAAATAAACCATAGGCGGCGTGATCGGTGAACAGTAATTTGTTGACTAAATAGAGTACCAATAGAGTTTGTATCGTGTAAAAACCAAATCGTTCCCACATTTCAACTAGAAACAGCACTTTTAGCCCCGGGGGCTGCTTAACATTCACAGTATTGGTATCCGCTATGGACATAGTTCCTATCCCCTAGAATAATGATGTAGATCATTAGAGCATAAATAGCCATAGGAGGCAATGTACTGCCGCCTAAGCCAATTTCTGCAATTTTGCATAATAAAAACCATCGCCTGGATACAGGCCAGGTAGAAATTGATAACCGTAGGTTAAGGCTAAACCTAGTTGTGCGTTAATAGGCAAACACTGTGCGTCTGGATTATAGGCTAAAAACTGTTGAATCAGATCTTCATTTTCTTGCGGGCAAATAGAGCAAGTGATATAAATTAAGATGCCTTCAGGTTTTAAAGCAAGCCACAACGTTTCTAGAATCTCATATTGTGTGATTGCAAATTGTTCTATATCTTCTTCTTGTCGTAATAACTTAATATCGGGATGTCTACGTATCACGCCTGTAGCAGAGCAGGGCACATCGGCAATAATGCGATCATATAATTCGCCTTGCGACCAAGCTTTGGTGTCTAAGATATCGGCGGTGATCAATTTGGCACGTTTATTAAAGTGCAAACGCTGTAAGTTATCTTTTATTTTCAGCATGCGGTTAGGGTCGATTTCTACGGCAGTCACTTTAACCGAGGGATCAGCACTTTCCAATAGATGTAATAATTTTCCACCCGGTGCGCTGCAAGCATCTAAAATATTCAGTTCAGGTTTTAAGTCTAGCAATGATATTAAAACTTGTGCGCCACAATCTTGTACGGACACTTTGCCTTCGCTAAATCCAGGTAAAATATCGACCCCCATGGCTTTGTCTAAAATGACAGCGCTAGGGATGGTGGGCACATCGTGAAATGCAATATTACTTTCAGTCAGTAGCGCGCAATATGCTTCTTTTTCAATGCGAGCTAAATTGATACGTAAGCTCATAGGAGGCCGTTCATTATTGGCCTTGCAAATAGCTTGCCAATGCTGTGGAAATGCTTGTTGCCACAAATGGATCATCCATTGTGGATGTAAATAGTGAGCGCTTTCGGGCATGTTGTCCTCAGCAGTCAATGTGGCTTTTGCGCGTAGAAAATTGCGCAATACCGCATTGACCAAACCCTTAGCCCACGTTTTTTGAACGGCATTCACTGTTTCAGCGACACTGACGGCTTCTGGCATATGCATTTCTTGCAATTGATATAAACCCAATAACAATAGAATTTCAATATCGCCATCGCCTTTTTTAAGCGGCTTTTGTAACAGTTGATCTAAGATATAGACTAATCGTTCATAGTGACGTAGTGTGCCATAACACAATTCTTGCAATAACCCTTTTTGCGCATTGTTCTTTTTGAGCGCGTGACTCAAGGCTTCATCTAAAGAATAACCTTCAAGGATCACATCGCATAACACGTTGTTAGCACGTGCTTGTAAATTGGTAGTCTTCATGTGAATGCACGCCCTACTTTAAACCAGTGGCTATAGCCATTTAGGGCATCTTGTATGGACATGGGCTTTTTCCCCGCAATTTGAATTTCAGTGATGCACAAATGATAGGCTGCGGTTTGTACCCACAAGCCCTGACGCGTTACCTGACAAATATGGCCCGCATTTTTAGGATCATTATTTAAACTATCGTCACTGTGAGCACGCAATATTTTAATGGGCGTATCGTCTAGTAACGTATAAGCACCAGGGGTCATGGCAAAAGCACGTACGTGGCGATCCAGTTGCACCGCACTATGTAACCAATTTAAACGTAAATCTTCTTTAGTCCATTTATGCGCATAACAAGCGAGTGCATCGTCTTGCGGCGTCTTTTGTACTGTATGCTGACGAATATCGTTTAAGGTCTCTCTTAACAGTTCAATGCTAAGCGGTGTTAAGCGTTGGTATAGACTATCACGCGTTTCATCCGCAGCAAGTGTAATGGCTTGTTGTTTTAGCATAGGGCCTGCGTCTAAGGCTGCAACCATTTCCATAATGGTAACACCGCTCGTGGTATCGCCTGCTAAAATAGGGCTTTCTATAGGACTAGCGCCGCGCCAACGTGGCAATAACGAGGGATGTACATTGATAGGATAGGGCGTTAACGATAATACCGCTTGTGGTAGTAATAAACCATAAGCAACTACCAATAGTACATCCGCATTTAAAGCTTGTAATTCGGCTTGTATGGTAGCATCGCGCAAAGTATGTGGCGTGGAAACAGGAATATGATGTGCCAGGGCTGTTTCTTTTACCGGCGTTGCGTGCGCATGTCTGCCGCGTCCAGCCGGTTTATCGGCTTGCGTTAACACATGAATGATGTTTTCACCTTGCTGTAACAATGCCTTTAAAATAGCATTGGAAAAATCATTTGAGCCTGCAAATAGAATTCGCAATTATTGCACCTCTGTTGTTTCGTTGATGCCTGTATGGCCAAAACCGCCTTCGCCGCGCTGTGAGCGAGTGTAGTCAGTCACCGCTTCAAAATCGACTTGTATCACAGGCAGAAAAACCAATTGTGCGATTCTATCGCCAGGCATGATGCTAAAAACGGTATTGCCGCGATTCCAGCAGGAAATCATCAAGGGTCCTTGATAATCAGAATCGATGAGTCCCACTAAATTGCCTAAGACTATGCCGTGTTTATGGCCTAAGCCCGAGCGCGGCAAAATAGTGGCGGCAATATTGGGATCGGCTATATAGATAGAAATCCCTGTAGGAATGAGTTCAGTTTGTCCTGGCGCTAAAGATAAAGGTTCATCAATGATGGCACGCAAATCAATGCCTGCAGAACCAGGTGTACCATAACTGGGCAATGGATATTCTGTGCCAATTCTTTCATCCAAAATTTTTAATTGAATCTTTTTTCTGTTTGTCATAATAAGTACTCATCCATTCTATTAAATGATATGTTAGTATATACTAAATGCGCATTAGAAATGCGGGTTGAATGTTAAACATAACTGAAAACCAGAACGTTGTCATCCTCGACCAGGCCGCGAGGCCGCAGTCGGGGATCCAGAAAAAACTTGAATCGGAACTGGATCCCCGGTCTTCGGCCGAGGATGACACAACTGCGATTCTAGTTTGAGTCTTCCAGGAAAATTCACATTTCTAAGTACGAGCACTATGTACGGCCATCATTGTAACCTAAATGCACTATAAAAGGAAAATAAACGCCATGCTAAATGCCCCGGGCATTGATTTAAAACGCATTTCTTTGCTGTATGCCGGACAATTTGTTTTTGAACAGCTGTCCTTGCACTTACCTGCAGCAAAATGCAGTTGCCTATTGGGCCCCAGTGGGGTGGGCAAATCCAGCTTGCTGCAATTAATAGCGGGCATCTTACCTTTAGCCCCTGGTGATGGCGAAATAGCTGCTACAGATGGCAAACCACTGTTGGGACGCGTGGCGTATATGGCACAAACCGATTTGCTTATGCCTTGGGCATCGGTATTGGACAATGTCATGTTAGGTGAAAAGTTAAGATATTGCCGTTGGCGTGTTTCTAAAGAGAATAAAGAGCGAGCACGTTATCATTTACAACAAGTAGGGCTTTTAGATCGCGCCGATGACAAACCCGAGAGCCTATCGCAGGGCATGCGCCAACGCGTTGCTTTGGCACGAACATTATTTGAAGATAAGCCCATCGTTTTAATGGATGAACCTTTTAGCGCTCTGGATGTCGTACGCAAATTAGAATTACAAGCTTTGGCCGTCGAGGTATTACAAGGACGCACTGTGTTTTGGGTAACACACGATCCCTTAGAAGCATTGCGTGTGGGTCAAGCTATTTTTGTATTAACAGGACAACCGGCGCGCATTAACTACCAAGTTGAGCCTACAGAAAACGTGCCACGTGATGTGCGGCAAAGTAATATTATCGCCTTAGAAGCCGAACTCATTGCGGCCCTTTGCCAACGTACAACTGGAGATCTGGCTTAATGTTAAAACGTAGCTTGATTTCTGTAATCAGTTTAATATTATTGTGGCAGATCTTAATATGGTTGTATCATTTACCGCCGTATATTTTACCTAGCCCGTGGCAAGTATTATTGGTGTGGATACGCGGTTGGCCTATCTTATTACAACAAAGCATACCGACTTTATGGGAAACGATCGCCTCTTTTATTTTAGCGGCAGTCGTTGGCAGTGTAACAGCTTTGACCTTGGCATATTTTACTTGGGCGCGTTCGTGGCTATTTCCGTGGGTATTGGTGAGTCAAGCGTTGCCTACCTTTGCTTTGGCGCCGTTATTGGTAGTATGGTTAGGGTATGGCATGAGTTCTAAAATAGTGACCGCGTTGATCATGATGTTTTTCCCTATTACCTCGGCATTTTACGATGGTTTAAGACGCACTAAACCCGAATGGCTGGATTTAGCCAAAACGATGAATGCTAAAAAATCGGCGACATTGTGGTTTATTTGTTTTCCTGCAGCCTTACCGAATTTGGCTTCGGGATTACGAGTTGCTGCCGTATTAGCGCCCATGGGAGCAGTGGTGGGAGAATGGGTGGGCTCTAGTCATGGTTTAGGCTATCTGATGTTAAACGCCAATGCACGCATGCAAATCGATTGGATGTTTGCCGCATTGATGGCGATTACCGTGTGGACGCTGTTATTATACGCTTTAGTCGATACGCTATTAAAAAAATTAATTACTTGGCATTAGGAAAAAAAATGAAAAAAATAATTTTATTACTGAGTATAGTGCTATTGTTGATTTGTAATCTGAGCGTATCTGCGGCGGTTAAACCAGAGGCAAAACCACGTCATCTCACGGTTATTTTAGACTGGTTCATGAATCCCGATCATGCGCCACTTTTTGTTGCCAAGTGGCAAGGTTTTTTTGCAGCGCAAGGTTTGGATGTAGAATGGATTAGTCCAGCGGATCCCGCTGATCCGCCCAAATGGGTAGCTGCAGGTAAGGCGGATATTGCAATCACCTATGAACCTAAATTTTTAATCGCGCAAAAACAAGGCTTACCTTTAGTGTGGCTTGCTACCTTAGTTGCTACACCGCTAGATTGCATGATTACGTTACAGGATAGCGGCATTAACAGCATTCAAGATTTTAAAGGTAAACGCATAGGCTATTCTTCGGGCGATGTAGATGGCGTGATGTTAACTAGAGTGTTAAAACAAGCCGGATTAACCGACAAAGACGTGACACTGATTAATATACACTATAACTTAACGCAACCTTTACTGGCGCATCAAGTCGATGTAGTCACGGGTGCCATGCGCAATTTTGAGCCCAATGAAATTATTTTAGCAGGGCAAAAACCAAAACTATTTTATGTGGAAGACTATGGGATTCCGAATTACGAAGAACTTATTTTTATAACCAGTCAAAAAGAAGCGCGCGATCCGGCGCTGGCTAAATTTACCACAGCATTACAACAAGGCACGGCTTATTTGATTAAACATCCTGAAGAATCTTGGCAAGCTTTTGCTAAAGCAAATCCCGAGTTAAACAATGAATTGAATCGTCGAGCGTGGTTTGAAACACTACCTCGTTTTGCGCGCAGACCCACTGCGTATGATGCGAAGGCCTATCAACAGATGCAGGTCTTTTTACAGCAACAGGGCTTATTGTAGCGATCTAAGTTTTGAGCCACCGGCTATACTCGCTTTGCCGATGGCTCATAGTGAAATGACTCACACGGTCTCATGGATTTAATTAGGAGCAAGACCAGGGTTTTGGGGGTTGTCTTTATGCTGTTTCCATTTAAATGGTGCAGCCGATGAAGGAAGCTCTCCCGCTTTGTAGGAATAGTAGCCGGGATTAAGCTGCTGCTGCCCCATAGTAGGCTTCGGCACATTTCCTACTTCCCGTCCCTGATTTTGTGCGTGCTCTGGTGGGAGCTTTGCTGCTGATCCAGAAATATAAACCAAAGCCAAACCCAATAAAACTAAACCTTTTTTGATGTTGTTTGACATGATGAATACCCTCTTATGTTTTTAATCAAGAACAATATACCCAAAAAAAGCGCATCTAGGTTCTATAAATATGGTCTAATTATGAACAAATGTCAATGTGATATGGACTTGATGTATAACTCATTGTTTATAAACGGTAAACAAGCCCCCTGGTTAACAGGGGCTATTTAATCATGGATCGTTTTAATGAGAGGGTAGTTTTCTACTACTGTAAATGCGGTTCCGCACTTAACCCTGTTACTTTAGCAAATGTTTTCGCAGAAGATGATCCTAATACGGACATTAAGTTAGTTAAAGGACTTTGTTTTTGTGTGTAATCTACAATGTCTTCTGCCTTGATGATGTTTCTCGCGACTTCATTTACCGAAGCGAAGCCATCTGCTAAACCCAGTTGCACGGCACGATTGCCTGTCCACACCAAACCAGAGAACAAATCTGGATCGTTTTTCAAGCGGTTACCGCGGCCAGCTTTAACGTTGTTGATAAATTGGTTGTGCAAATCATCTAACATGGTTTGTAGATAGATTTTATCGCTGTCTGATTCAGGAGAAAAAGGATCCATAAAACCCTTATGGCTACCCGCAGTGGCTAAACGACGTTGTACACCCAATTTATCCATTGTACCCACAAAGCCAAAACCATCCATCAGCACACCTATGGAGCCTACTAAGCTCGATGGGTTGACATAAATATCATCCGCAGCAGCGGCTACATAATAAGATCCAGAGGCACAAATGTCTTCACACACGGCATACACTTTAATTTTAGGATGTAATTCGCGTTGACGTTTAATTTCGTTGTAGATCTCGCTGGATTGCACTGGAGATCCGCCAGGACTGTTGATGCTTAAAATCACGCCTTGAGTATTGCTGTCTGCAAAAGCGGCATCTAGGCTCTCGATGATATCGCTGGCATTGGCGCTGTTGGTAGCAGAAATCTCGCCTTCTAGAGTGACCAATGCCGTATGTGCTTTCAATTTATCGGTAGATGAAGGGCCTAGGCTATTGCGTATAAGTAAAAACAAAATAATGAAAATAACCAAATAGCAGAAACGGAAAAATATCTTCCAGCGGCGTTGGCTTTTTTGTTCCTTCAATGTGGCCAGTAATAACTTTTCCAAAGTAGTTTCGGTATTGATTCTACTGTTCAAATATCGTTCATCATCACTCATTGTATTAACCCTATATTCAATTTAATCTGCAAGTGTCTATTAGAACGCGTTTTGGTGAAAAAAGAAAGAGGGGTTAAACTTTAGCCCAATCATTGACAGAAGAATAGACATTCAGTATATTGTGGCCAATAAAGAAACAGCTGTTTTTTCAATGGGCGCTGTACTTTAATATTATTCAAAGACGGGTTTAAACCGTTAAATATGTAGCTGAAGGGGAAATGAAATGGCGCGTACTCGACAAGAAGTAGAAAAGTGGTTTAGAGAGACACTGAAATTTGAAAAAATTAATAGCCGTAATGGTACAGTGAATTGCGGTTATTGTGCTTTGGAGCTGCATAAGCGCATCGTTGAGGGTGGGGTAGTTACAGATAAACCCGTTCCGACTCGCGATGCAAGAATACGCTTGGAGGTTGATTATGTTGAAGATATAGTCACCCGTGTTGCTAGCGAAGATCCCCGTATAACACAACCTTTTTCTGAGTCAGGTGATGAAGCATTTGTTTTATCCATTGATATAAGCACTGGGGAAGAATATTACACAGAGAAGAATGAAGATGGCACAAAAGAGCGCGTTAGATTCACCGTCTATGACTGTGAAGAAGAAGGCGTGGATGGATTATACAAAATGCTCAAAGCCCAACCGCGCGATGCCGAAGGAGTTTGCTTCGGATTGCTTTCTCTTAGCAGAAAGGAGAGTGAAAAACTTGTAATAGAGAATGATCTAATAGTGGGACATCTGATTAACTATTACGTTTCTGGTGATGATATATTTTTCTTGGACGCACAAGAGAAAACAATAGCGGCTGAGATCAATTTAAAATATTTCAAACCACAGATCTCTTATGTTCAAGCAAAGCACAGGCCAAGCCTTGCACCATCTCAAGAATCTATAGTAACTAAGTCAGAGTCTAGCAGTGCTTCGCTAACAGCTATACCCACAGCGCCTGCACCTCAAGCTGTTGCGAAGAAAGTTTCTTTTTATGCCTCTATCTTAGAGGCTGCACGAAAACAGGATAAACCTGCACTGCAGAGAGCTTTAAACGAAGTTTCAATTAATATACGTAGGCTTGGCAATCCTTATTGTACACCAGCAGGGGAATTGGCGGCTGAGGGGGCTCTAGAGGCGGTTTCATTTCTAAAAGACCATGGTGCGGGAATGCAGTCTATTGCTAGAGGTGCGGCTATGGGGGGACATAGAGGGTATGCGGACGAATTGCGTGCTGAGGGTGCACATATTAATGCGATCGCCCAAGGTGCGGCTATGGGGGGGCATAGAGGGTATGCAGAGGAGTTGCGTGCTGAGGGCGCAAATATTAATGCGATCGCCCAAGGTGCGGCTATGGGGGGGCATAGAGGGTATGCAGAGGAGTTGCGTGCTGAGGGCGCAAATATTAATGCGATCGCCCATAGTGCGGCTATGAGAGGGCATAGAGGGTATGCGGAGGATTTGCGTGCTGCGGGTGCAAATATTGATATAATCGCCCAAGGCGCGGCCATGGGCGGCCACCTAGACTATGCGGACAAATTGCGTTCTGAGGAGGGTGCAAATATTGATTTTATCGTCCTAGGTTCGGCCCAAGGGGGGTATGATGATTATACGAAAAAACTGCATGTTGAAGGTGCAAATATTGATTCAATCGCCATAGGTATAGCAGCGAGTGGTCGCCTACTTAGTGCAGAAAAGTTGCGTATCAAGAAAAGTGTCAATATTGATGTTATCGTCCAAGGCGCTCTCACGGGCGGTCACCTAGAGTATGCTGAAAAATTGCGTGCCGCGGGTGCAAATATTGATGTAATGGCTTACGGTGCGGCTATGAGTGGCCATCTAGAGTATGCGAAAAAATTGCGTGCTGAGGGTGCAAATATTGATTTGATTGCCCAGGGTGCGGCCCGAGGTGGTTATGTAGAGTATGCGGAAAAATTGCGTAAAGAGCGTAAGGACAATATAGAAGCGATCTGTACTTCCAGTTTTATTGGTGTTTTTGAGATGAAAAAGCAGTTATTAATAGAATATAAAAATTTTGTTGATGCTCTTGCTCAGCATGCAGCGCAAGGAGGTCAAGAGGCATATGCAGAATACTTGCGTATTAATGAGGGTGCAGATATTAAATGGATCGCCCAAGGTGCGGCTGTGGGTGGTCATGAGAAGTATGTGGAAAAATTGTATTTTTTAAATGAAGGAGTAACTATTGATTGTATCCTTGATTATGCGCTTTTCAGTGGCCATATGATGTATGCAGAAAGATTGTGGAGGGAACATGAAAAATTTGCCAATTCTACGCCATGTGATGTTGGACCTAAAAAAATATTGTGCGAAGAACACAAAAGATTGACGGAGCATTTTGTTAAAAGGGTGCTTAAATACGGTAAGATAGAATATGCAGAAAGATTGCGCACACAATATAACGTCGATGTTAATTTGATCGTTAAGTATGCTGCTTTGTATCATCATGAAGAGTATAGTATAGAACTATGCATGACATATGGTGCAGATGTTGGTTCTATTAAAGCTGCTAGTAACGTTCCCGGGATCTCTTCTCTTGATCGTAGCCGCATTTGTGCGATGCACATGAAGGTGAAAACGAGTCTATCTGCCAGCGTCAGTCCCAATGTTTCTATCCATTCAAACTTACAACCTCATTCTGACTCAGCAACGAGCAGTAGCGCTACATCAGCTTCTAGTTCTAAACCTGCTGCGCATCACGGACTTCCCGATGCACCAAAGCGGAAGTCAATGGAGAGAAGAAATGCCCCTGAAACTAAACGGCAAAGGAGAGAGAACGAGCCAAACGCCCCCACTCGGACACGGACGAGTGAAAATCGCTCAACTTTTCTGAGTTCTTCCAGTTCTACTACTACAAACTATCCCATTGTTCCTCTTCCTGCTCTTCCTCCTCTTCCTGTTTCTTCGACGAAGAAAACGTGCTAAATAAGATAAATTTTATTCAGTGCAATCGGCAAGAATGGCTATTGAACAGCGAGATATCTGTATAAATTAAACTGGCCATGTTCTTTGCGCGATGTTACAATAGCCGTGATATAAGCAATAACCAAGGGAACTGTATTATGGCTATTTTCACATGCTAAGTTATCGTAAATTTGCTGTTGCTATCCTAGTCGGGATAGCTTTTTTTATGGAATCTCTAGATCTGACGATCCTCAATTCTGCGCTGCCTAAACTTTCCATACTACTCAATGCCGATCTACCCGTGATTAAAAGTGCGATGACCAGCTATGTATTTGCGCTAGCTTTGTTCCTACCCTTAAGTGGCTGGGCTGCAGATCAATGGGGGACGAAAAGAGTTTTTTGCTTATCGTTGCTCAGTTTTGGCTTAATTTCAGCATGCTGTGGCCTTGCTAATAACATTATAGAGTTATCTATTTTTCGTTTTTTACAAGGTGTAGCGGGTGCTTTTATGATACCGGTAGGATGACTCTTAATTATTAAGCATTACGCACGTAAAGATTTGCTTACCGCGACCAGCATGGTTGCAATCGTTTCATTGGTAGGGCCTGCTTTGGGGCCGTTGCTCGGCGGTTATCTAGTCGAATACCAATCTTGGCGTTGGATCTTCTTGATCAACGTGCCTATCTGCGTCATTGCGGCCATAGTGGGAACACAATGGATCCATTCATTGGGTGATGACATACAACGCCATCGCTTCGATTGGTTTGGTTTTACTTTGTTTGGTTTGGCTTTTGCGGCGCCTTGCGTAGCTTTGGAAGTTGCGGCCTATGAGAATATTCCCAATCAATTTATACTGGTGTTACTCGTAGCGGGCTTAGCGTTATTTGGCTGCTATTCATATCGCGCACGGTTAATCAAATGGACTGTAGTCGATCTATCCGTATTTGCGATTAGGACTTTTAGGATCAGCGCTATTGGCAATCTATTGTCTAGAATAGGCATTAGCAGCATCTTCTTTTTAGCACCGTTATTGTTTCAAGATGGTTTAGGAAAAACTCCGCTTGAATCGGGAATGCTTTTTCTACCCTATGCATTGGCGATGTTTCCGATCCGGATTTTTGTAACCCCACTCATAAGAAAATTAGGATTTCGCCGCATATTGATATGGAATACTTTTATACTGGGCATCTTGATAGCGTCACTGGGATTGGTACAAGTTAATACCTCTACTACAATTCTTGTTTTAGGAATGATAGCGATAGGAGCTTTAACATCACTACAATATGGTTGTCTAAGCGTAATTACTTATATAGATTTACCGCCTACCGCTAAAAGCAGTGGTGCTACTGTGGCCAGTATTTGTCAGCAATTTTCTATAGAGTTGGGTATAGGTTTGGCTACATTAGTCTTTGTGTTATTCAGTCCAGATATGATGCCACAACATTTCTCTATAACTTCGTTTAAACAATCCATCGTTGTGATGGGCGCCATAACTGCATTTGCCAGTTTTATTTTTACGGGGTTGTTGAAAACAGATGGAGTAGAAATGGTTGATGATGAACCCACGAGTAGTATCGAAGCAAGCGAGGATTATAAAATTGCACGGTAAGTGCGAAGCTCGCGATTACTAATCGTTATGAAGATACAAAAATATTTTCAAAAAAGCTTTTACTTCTTCTTTTTTATTTGCTATGATGTGATTGTGCGGACTTACTAAAGTTACGTACAAAGGTGCAACCTGAGTCGTACGAATTTTCAACGCGGACTCAAGGTTGCAATAGACGCCCCTCTGGCATGCTAAGAACACGCCAAAGAGGCTAACTTGAACCTTACGACTAAATAAGGACAAGCTAATGAAAATTGTATCACATCGTTCTTCCTTCGCCCACCATAAAATGGTACGAAAACTTTACACCATTCTGCTTTTATCCCGGTTTTTGATTAAAAAGAAGTTCTTTTTAGTCTTAGATGGCTATAAAACGCAGGATTGTGGCGTCTTTAGAGGTTCCGTCTTCTCAAGCTCTATGGCTTAAGCACATACGCTTATCTATTGTTACAGCTAGGAGAGAACAAGTGCGAGACTTTTTTAGATGCGCATTGTGCGTGCCATATGGTGGGCATGGCCCGCCTTAAATTGTAATGGGTAAAATATATTTATTTTTTTATTCTCAACAAGGAGAAGATCATGGTCTTATCTTTTTTGAGTGAATGGCTACGCAAAAAAAGGAGAAACAGCATGTTAGTTTTAACACGACGACTAGGTGAGAGCATTGTTATAGGCGATGACATTATCATTCGCGTATTGGATATAGATGGTCAGGTGAAATTAGGTATAGAGGCGCCACAAAATATTTCGGTGCATCGAGAAGAGATCTACGCCAAGATTCAGAAGGAACTATCTGATCGCAGCGATTAATCGGCATTGCCCAGGACTAGCGGCTATTGAATGTCGTTAGTCCTGGAGACATGGAGATAACGTTGCCTTTTCTTTAACACATTGATATTATAATATTATTTGCATTTAAATGGGCGGCTGAAACAATAAGGGGGCGATATGGATTTGAATACAACAGATAGTTACCATCATCTACTAGAAACAATTTCTGAAACGTATATCCAAGGCCAAGTTAGGGCAATGCAAGCTGTTAATACACAGTTGGTGCAAACCTATTGGCAACTTGGGCAACATATAGTCGAATTTGAGCAAAGTGGTCAAATTCGTGCCGAATATGGTAAAGCACTGCTTAACGAGCTGGCACGTGACCTGGGATTGCGTCATGGTAAGGGGTTTAGCCGCAGTAACTTAACTTATATGCGATTGTTTTATCTACGATATCCAATATGTGAGAAGCCTTCTCACATATTGAGCTGGTCACATTACGTAGAATTGCTTAAAATAGAGGATAAGCTTGAGCGTAATTTTTATGAGAGGCAAGCTATAGCTGAAAACTGGTCAGTTCCTGAGCTAAAACGACAAAAGGCAGCGTCTTTATTTCTACGTTTAGCCGCCAGCAAAGACAAAGCTAGGGTTTTAGAATTGGCGAGTCAAGGGCAACATGTAGCGCAAGCTACAGACATTTTGCGCGAGCCTTATATTTTTGAATTTCTAAAAATCCCAGAACCGCATCTGGTTTCAGAAACTGAGCTAGAAACTTTACTCTGTGATCATTTGCAGCCTTTTTTATTAGAGCTGGGAAAAGGCTTTACTTTTGTGGGGCGACAATATCGATTGACGATCGATAACACCCATTACAAGGTAGATTTGGTTTTTTATCATCGCATTTTACGCTGTTTCATTTTGGTAGACATAAAAATGGGTACAGTACAACATCATGATATTGGTCAGATGAATATGTATTTAGGCTATTTTGCGCATGAAGAAAATACGGAAGGCGATAATCCACCTATAGGCATCATTCTAAGCCGCGATAAAAATGAATTGCTGGTCAAATATGCAACTTACAACATGAATAGCCAGCTCTTTGTACAAAAATACCAACTCTATTTACCCGACAGTGAACTTTTGCGCCGCGAGCTGGAAAATACTTTGCAACTTAAGCATAATGGTACCGTAAAGAGATGCTAAATGTAAATTATGATTGTATTGTCTCTAGTCGAAAAGAAAGATAGGTCAGAAGCCTTTTCACCAATTGAGTTGGTCGCATTACGTAGAATTGCTTAAATTGGATGATGAACTTGAGCGTAATTTTTATGAAATGCAAGCTCTAACAAAAGCATATCCTAATGATGTAAATTCAAATACATCTTTGGTTTGAAGCATGATGGGATAATTACCAATTTTTGTACCATTATGGCTTGCAGGTGTTCTACATAAATTTAATCTAAATAGGTTGTCGAGCATTAAATCAAAATTTTCTTCTGTCAGAAAAAATATTTCCATTACTTTCTCTTTAGAAAATTGAAGTTCATTCCTTTCTCGTAAACTAGCCTTTTGAGAAGATTCAACGTATAACTTATCTAAAACAGTAGCTTCTTTTGAAGTTAACTGTTTTAATATATCAATAAAACTCGGATTTATTTCATCTGTTTGCTTTATCGCGCTGGCGAGAAGTGCCGCCCATCTAGTCTGCATATTTTTGTCTTCTTCTAAAGACGAATTCTCAAGTAATGGAACTAAGAATTTCAACTTAACAGCTTTTAGAGGAATGTTATTTTCTTCACAAATCTTTTTTGTTTTCTCCAAAAGTTTAATCTGATTCATAAACCGCCAAGATTTCACTTGATCAGAAAGAACACCACCCAAATCTTTAATAAATTCGGGGATAATTGAGGAGCAAAATTTTTGCAAAGCTTTGTCAGAGATATTTACATTATTTTGAATTCCAACAATGGTTGTTTCAACATTCGCGTCATTTTGCATTTATGCCTCCTATATGATATGAAATTGCTCTAGAGCTTATTTGAAAAGTATCCAGAAAAGCCATAAGGTCTTTATCATCTCACCATGGACCCGGTTCTTTTCTACGCGCTTTTGCTCAGTCGTTAATATCTTTATATAAGTCATCTAATACTTGCTTTAAGCCACGCTTATTTAACATTTGTTTGCTAAATTGTGAAATTTGCAAGAATATAATCATATACAGTTAAACCGCTATTTTCAACCTCTTTTAAAAGAACAATTTTATGCTTTAATTCTTTTCTGGCTTCTTTTAGAATGCTTCCATCGTCGGCGGTCAATACTATATTAACAGTTGATAAAGCTGCTAGCGTGATATCAGACTGACGCAATCGCAACCCACTAGGCCTTAATTTACCTCCATTCTTCCTTTCTTCACTTAATGTTCTATGTCTTTTTGCACATTCTGAATTTAAGAAGTCTCTAACACTCTTTTGAACAAAATAGCCCTCACCAAAGCCACCATAGTGAGCGATGTCATTTGATGGTATCAAGTGTTTTCTTTCATCTATAGAATTTTTGCTAAGTAAACCGAATGGTTTGAATACTTTTATGGGATATTCTTTAATAATACGGTGGTTATATATTGTTTTTTCTTTTCTTTCAAGTGTGTCTTGTGCATAATTTAGTTCATATGTAACTTCGCTAGTGATGAATAATTGGCAATATTTCTGCGGTAGTTCTTGGTAGATATCTTTTCTATAGAACCAATCGAAAGCGCAAGAATCAAGAAAAATTTTAATCATTAAATATTCTCATATAAGGTATTATGTCTGTAAGTGTAATAAACATATAAGGCTACGTCAACATTAAGCAGTAAACCTTCTCAACAACATAAAAGTTTGTTCATAAAAAGCCATGTCTATTTCTCTCCATATACGCTTAGTGCTTTTGCAACGTAATTTTCAAAATGAACCCATTTCCCCAGAATTTTGATATCTTCTTCCAATTGACTAAGATCGCCGCTATTTACCTTTTCTGAAATGTCTTTCTTTCGTTTTTCAATAATCTCTGCTGTTGTTTTTTTATATCTTTCTCTGTTTTCGGAGCGTTGAAATGAAAATTTTAAATAATCTAAATAATATTCATCGTCTATATCATCTTTCGATAAAAAATTACAATTACTGGACTTGCTTTCATTATATTGTTTTGCAAGCTCGTCAGAAATAAGAATACGCGGAGTTTTTGCTTTAATGCTTTCGAGCTCGTAGGCTTCTATGAGCGGTTTACCAAATATCACCCCATCTTCATGATATAAATCTCCTCTGGTCATACCACCGCGTAAAATGTATCCTCCAAACATTAGCGAGTCAGCAAGCCATTGAATGAACTGAAGTAAATCATTAACCGCGTTTCCAATGTCAAAAGGCTCTTTAATGTCTTCAATGGGGATAGATGATACAATACAATCAGAAAAGGAAGTAATTGCTGGCATTCCTTTCATTATTGTTGTTGAACTAATACCATCACTTCGCTGGGTATATTGTATATCGCTAGTTGATGTATTTTGCTTTTTGATATTTTTTATCACACTAAATAGGTTCTGAGAATGTTCTTCGCTTTCTAGCAGTCCTTTAAATCCCAGTATATCTACAAATACAAGAACGCTATCTTTCAATTCAATACTCATTCATTTTTTCCTCAATAAATTTTTGGTGCCAGAGGCGGTTTTTATTTCATGCCATCTTCATATAGTTAAAACAGGGGACTAACTAGCACTATAAGGGGAAGGATACTACACATTATTTGTTTAACAAAATTTGGACTGCCTGGCATATAGAAATCAGCTCACAGCAACTTGATTCATCTCTTATCACCTGAGCTAAAGGCTGTAAGACCGTCCTTTGCGTGCACTGATTTTCAAGGCGAAATAGGCTGAAAGCGCTTTCAAGACTATTGACATTCCCCCTATAGTCTAGGAGAATAGCGGCTCTATTGCTTGGAGGGGTTCCCGAGCGGTCAAAGGGATCAGACTGTAAATCTGACGGCTCTGCCTTCGAAGGTTCGAATCCTTCCCCCTCCACCAATTTTTAAGCCTGTTGGGCTAGAGAATGGGTTTCAAGCAAAGATAACTCACAGCAGTTGGCTTTTAGGCGAGGCGCCGAGTTCTCGAGCCGCAGGAGTGACGTACTCCGTCACAGACTAGGGCGAGATGAGCGAAGGCAACAAAGGCTAAAAGGCAAATGCGAAGAGTATGAGGTTGCTGAGGTATGCTTTTGCGGGTGTAGTTCAATGGTAGAACTTCAGCCTTCCAAGCTGATAGCGTGGGTTCGATTCCCATCACCCGCTCCAAGAATTAGGCCCATATAGCTCAGGCGGTAGAGCACTTCCTTGGTAAGGAAGA
>JAJYCX010000040.1:7674-8556 GCA_021778015.1 Pseudomonadota bacterium | reverse complement strand
CGCCGTCTAATGCTTGATCGGCACCGGCACCATGTGCCGGGTTAGTAGCCAGCAGACCGGCTGTAATATTCTTCTCCGCCGCTACCGCTAACTGCCTCAGGCGGTTGTCTATGCGTACATGTTCAGGACCAGCTGCAGAAGCCAGAATACCCGCCGCCTCTAAATTTGCTTTCACCGCTAGCAGCTCTTTTATCGCCGCCTTTGCATGGTCTAAGTCTTTACCGCCGTCTAATGCTTGATCGGCACCATCACCATGTGCCGGGTTACCAGCCAGCAGAGTCGCTGTAATCTTCTTCTCCACCGCCACCGCTACTTGCTGCGCGCGACCCTTTAAATCATCCATCGCAGAGTCAGTCGGATCCAGGCCACCATCATCTGCTTCTTTCTTGTGTTTTACTAAGTTCTTTAAAATATCTAGCCCTTGGGCGGCATTAGCGGCTCCGGCTAGTTCTGCATTTGCTGAGGGATCGGCTGGAACATTAACACCAGTCAGTTTTCCAGTTACTGCACGGTCTACCCATCGTATTAGATCATCGCTTAAACTCACAATCTCACCTCATTTATTTTACTGATTTTAAACCGGCCCTATGCCCATTTTAGCTATCAAAAGAAGCCGAACAAATTTTAGCCATTCTACCCTATTTTCAGGCCATTTAGCTTAAGGTTTTCTTAAAACAAGGATTTAGCCTTCAAAATTAAGCAAAAATGGCGCAGATATCACCTTCTGAAACGAATTTGTTCTATTTATAATCATTATACCATTTTTGGGGCTTTTTACAAGGAGCGGGGTGGTTTATTAGCCATTAATGAACTAGTGGGGATCGCTCGCTGCGATAACCATCGTCCGCAAGAATCTCCTTTTTTTTCTGCTTTTTTTGACCT
>JAJYCX010000040.1:0-7664 GCA_021778015.1 Pseudomonadota bacterium | reverse complement strand
TAACGCTAGAACTATTGGGTTCTGCAGCCTCTTGGAAAAAACTAGGCGAACAACGACGCTCAGAGCGCTGCTCAAAAGCAGTGCGTAGTCTTTTCGTACCAAAAACTGCCGGTTTGAGACGAACGTTATGTTGTCCTTTCAGATCTGGCTTTGGCTTAATATTTTCTTTATCATCAAGATCATCTTCTGATTGTGGTTGGCGTTTAGCACTATCGGCTAGACTTTGAGACTGCACATCTTGATGAACACTATTCGATTGAAGCCCTAATTGCCGTTGCGTTTCAGGAACAACATTCGGTCGTCGTTGCGACTGTTCTACAGACTCAGCATGCTCTGGTTGCAACTGCTGGCGCTCAGCAACATTCCATGTGCCCCGTATAGCGCCTTCCGTTAACGCCTGATATCCTCTAACCGACATATAATGCCCGCCTGTATAAGCCAAATGGATTATGGTTTGATCCGCTGCTTGTCGTTTCAACGCATCAGAATCATACGTTTCGGCTAGATTTCCTTGCTTATTTCTATAATAACAACGAAAACCCAGATGTGGATGCCGAGTATCCATCACAGCAACAATCACATGGGCTTTTTCTATCAATGTAAATAATTGACGTACTCCGGCCCATTCCCCATTTTTATAAGCTTTTCCCTGCACAAGCTGTCGTAAAGAAACATGTAATTCTACGTTAGGTCGATTAAATCTTGAAATGCCTTGTTGTTCCGCTTGATCCGCAGCTGCACGATAAAAACAATTGCCATCACCAGATACATTATGAGTCGTGTAATGCTCTTTTAAATAGGTTTTCAATGATTCTTGCACAGCCCGTGCGAATTCAGATTCTTCATTGCCTGCAAATGCTTCTGCATCGGATTTAGCGGTTGCGATGTCTTTTTCTAACCAGTCAGCGCACTCTTCTACTGGTTGTGAAGATCGTCTAATCGTTGCTTCGATTTGCCTTTCTTTTTCCGAAAGCAATCTTCTGCCCGTATCTCGTCTTATTGATTCTTGTTCTACTTTCTTAAGCTCTTCTGGCTTTAGTTCCATGGGATTTAAATGAACCAAAACCTTTTCTTTTTTATAAGACTCTTTAGTCACATCTGGTAACAGACGACTGACAGTACTCACGCCTTGCAAATAAGATGTCCAGTTGGGATCTTTTTCCCATTCATAAACCATATCTAAATATTGCTCTCGTTCAAGCCCGTCGAATTCTTTAGCTTCTAAAAGCGTGCAACGGCTGTTATCGAGCATAAGTCGATAATTGAGCAATGTCTCTGCGGTAAACTTACTTTCATCTGCTACTTTTGAAGCGGTTACAGGTTCTGGATCTTTCATTTTTATCGAGATCTTATGTACCGCTTCATGCACAGCTTTATTATTGCCTTGTACCTGATTATCCTCGGCTAATATCACATCTAATCGAGTGACTATCGCGGCTACTTCTTTTTGATTCTTGGGATCGCGGTTAAATTCACTGTCACAAATATAAATTTCAGCACCTGTTTTGTCAAACATGTCCTGGCAGATCACATTATATTCTCTGTAAGCCTCTTGTAGCTCCATGCGAGACGGCTGGGCTCCTATCTTTAGCATTAGATAGATAATGCCTTCTTTCTTTTCAAAATAATAACACTTACCTTGGGGTTCATATATGCCGCCGTTTACATTCAGTTTACTCTTAAATTCAGGTAGATATAGATCTTTATGTTGTTCTAACGCCTTGTCTAGGATATTTTCTTCGAGCAATTGTTTCGCTTGAAAATCAGCGCCGGCTGGATTTAACGTTTGCCATAAATTTTTGCCGTTAACTTTTAAGTCTTGGCTCGCCTCAATTTCTTTGAGTTTCGCTATATATTGCTTCAGCATAGGTATAGAAATATGCTTGTGGCCTTCAGGATCATCTTTTAAATGATAATAAACTCCTCTTAACTCGCGATAAAACGGAGATAGTCCTGTTACGAGGTGGGTTGTTGAACTTCCAGGATGTAAAGCTGGCCCTGACGCAGCGGAGGTTGTTACAGCAGGCACAAGAGGAGCGGGGCGAATTGCACCGCCTCCTGAAGCGGAAAACTCATCTTCGTCTAGAGGAAACAGTTGCCCCATCCTAGCTAGCTCTTTATCCGTAGCCTCATCGGTATCATTGTGAATATGACGCGCTAGTTTCGGGCCTAAAGCGGGTAGAGCGGAATTAACTAGGGTGGATGTGATAGGATAAACCAATGGATCCGAATGAGTCCGTTTATGATTGGAGCGGTTCGCAAATGGTGCATTAGAACTACCATCTGAAATATAACCTCCATCTAAAGCACTAAAATCCGTGCGATCTAAAATTCTTTTATGTGGCATGTGCGGCGTACGACCCTGACCGGCGCCTTTTTTCTTTCTAGTTGCTACTTCTTTTTCTTCAATGCGCGGTTTTCTTTCTATTACCTCAACGTCTTTGGGCATTCTTTCCAAAGGGTTACTCAAACCTTCAGGTAAACCAGCTGTTGTTCTTTCTGTAGTGCTAAATGGCCATTTTCCTTTTCTGCTTTCATCCTTTTTTTTCGGTTCTTTCTTTTTCCCTTTATCCTCTGGTGTCTCAGTCTTTTTGGGAGGATTCAAACTAGCATCACTTTCTTTTTTAGTGGGGACATTTGTTTCTAAAGTTTTTTTTGCATCTGTACCTTTGGGTTCGTTTTGCCCTTTAGAAGAAAATAAGCTCCTTACTGCATCTGGCAGAGTAAAAGTATTGCCAGCATCAAGCTCTGTCATAGATGAATTAGGATTGGGTTTACGGCCGAGCAATGGTTTTGATGGATTATATGGACTATTCGGATCTGAATCCGCTTCCTCATCGTCAACAAAAGGGGTCTCTTTTTTGGGTTTGCTGTTGGCTAACAAATGAGTAAGTTCATCATCTTCATCATCATCCATGCCTGCAAATATACTTGGAGTACCTTCTATTTCACCGCCTTCAGCTGTACGATCCTCCCCTTCTCCAGTAAAGCTCGTGCGTTTCCAAAGACCAACATTATCCTTTTTTTTACCTAAATTAGGCCCTGGATCCAAACGTGGTGGTATTAAAAATATATCTTCGTCACGTGTACTATTTATCTTGTCCCAATCCGCTGGTTGGGAATTAATCGAATGCGGCGTAGGTGCGTAATCAATACTGCCGCCACTCAAGATATCCTGTCTACCCATTGCTGCATCTTTATCAACCTGGGCGCGTGGGCTAAGTAACTTTCTTATTTTGCGTACCGCAAATTGATGTAACGGATCAGTCTCTAAATATGAAAGCAACTCATCCAATGATAAATTCGGAGCATTCGATAAGTTTAAAATTAAAGATTCTGAGATTTCGAAGCGTATTGCATTTTCTTGGCATAACTGTTGAAACTCCCTCAATGAACTACATTCTGGAAAATTCAGAACCTTCTCCAAATTACCCAACATAAGAGAGACATTTTCATGCGACCAAGATGAAGTGATTCGAGACATTAACTCTTTTATAACAACCTTTTGTATGGGTTCTGCACTAGAAATTATTTCAGCTTTACCTGCCAACATTTTTGCTTTCGCACAAGCACCTTCATTATTATGCTCATTTGGTTCAAGTGCAACAACACGGACCTTACGTGCTTCAATTCCGATTGAATCGCGCGAAGGCAGTAATTTCATACGTTCTAAGAATTCTCTACACGCTTCTGATATAGCGCCATTATCAGTAACCTTGTCCAAAGCACCCACAAAAATTTTCATTTCATCCAAGGGTGGAAATAGTTTATCTTTATTCTTATTGGCGGAAATTTTTTTCTGAAATGTTGGAGCAAGTTTATTGAAGAGATCAATAAGCTCTCTTTTTTTCACTTTCAGCTGAACATTACCTGTTCCCAAAAACGCATTGCAACAAAAAACTTGCATTTTCTGGAAAACATTCTCGCTCTCAATTTGGGCGTCATTTGAAAAAGTTAAAATGGCATCCGTGAATTCATTCTTTACAAATCGCTCAGCGAGATCTTTTCTGTTTTGAGACAACCATGTCAAAATGGGCGCTGGATTATCGCCTGTTTGAAGTGCATCTTGAATATTTCTTGGTAAGTTCATTTTTGTGCCTGAAGCCAGCGCTTGGGCCTCTTTTCTTGCTGACCACTCGGTTGATGACATAATTCACTCCCTTGTCCCTTTAAAAACATATTACAGCTTAACTATATCAGACGAAGCTTAAGGAATTATGAAATCCATAAGATTTTTTTAAGTTATGTGGCTTTTTCAGCTTTATCTGTGCAAAATAGAATCAAGTGAAACTATTTTTTAATCAAACTCTTCTGTCTCTTCATTTTGCCAGACCGTTCGCTAACTTATAAATTTGCATAAGCCACCTCGAACTGCTGCAACTTTTCATCCAATTGCTTTTGCAAACGCGCTTTTTCATCTGCGGGTAAAAAGCTATACGTAATGGTATTGCGGGTAATGGTTTTTAATTGTTGATAATCTAAATGTTGCTCCATAACAGCTCGTACATATTCATGTGTTAAATCGGTGCGCAATATGCCTTCATCATCGGTAGACAATACCACCGGCACTTGATGATCTAAATAGTAATGTAAAGGATGCGTCGCTCCTTTCGCATTCACTAGCCAATCGTTACTCGTTAAGTTAACTTCAACAGCAATCTTTTTTTGTGCCATCATTTTAGTTAAAGCTTCCGCGTTGTCTTCATACGTAATGTCTACACCATGACCTATGCGCTCGGCATGACCTACAGTAACGGCATCATTTATATGAAAACTTAGATCTGCGGGTGCAACTGCATTAGGTGACAATTCACCTGCATGTAAACTGATATGCACCGTAGGATATTGTTGATGAAGGAAGTCTAATACTTGCATTTGCTGTTTATAGGGTTTTAAAGCTGCGGGCACATCTTCTTGTTGTACTAGATTAATCCCCACAAAATCAGGAGACGATTTTGCCACCGAAAAAGCATTCACTGCCATAGCAAAAAAAGCATCCTCTGGCAGTTGGCGCAAAATATAATATTGAAAGCGTACGGTTACATTGCAACCTTCTGCTTGCGGATTATTGTCGCACCCTAATAAGGTGTGCGCTTTTTCAATGATATTGTGGCCATTGGTAATGGTTTTTTGGATGTTATCGTTAAAGGCTTTGCTGCTTTGTAAGGCCGCTAACTTTTCTGCATAGCTTTTTTTGTCTTTGACTAGATTTGCGAACGAAGCTGACTCAGCATTATCCGGGATGATGAGAACTTCCATATATTGCTCGTTCTGAGAACCAGCACGCTTTAATACATCTGCTAGTAATTCAGCCTCATGATCTGCCACTATAGGCATAAATTTGTAAAACGAAGCAAAGAAATGATCTTCGGCGCTCTCATTCGCAGCCACAAAATTTTCTAAGGACCACGCTTCTAGATATTGTTGATATAACATATCGTTGGTGTTTAATGCTCTCGCACTACAATCTTTACCATTGCTTACACTATAGCTGGCTTTATCTAAGCAATATGGTCCTTTTGCAGCAAGATCTAACATGACCTCGGGATAGGCCCCGCCCGCCAAGTGATAATGTAATTCACCGCCTTTAGGCATGGCCTTTAAAAAGGTATACAGCGCATCTGGGTCTTGTTTGATAGTAGAAAAATAATGATTTACATCTGCTCGTGCAGATAAGCTGATTACGCTGCAAAGCATTATTATTGCGAGTCGGCAAGCGCTAGTTTTAAAAATAGAAATTCTCACAATAAATACCTCTTTTTCTTATTAGCCTTATCATGCTGTAATCCTCGACCAGGCTGTAGTCGGAAATCCAACCATTGTCATCCTCGACGCAGTCGAGGATGACAACGTTTTAGCACCGTGTTCGTAGAAAGCATTGTGCTCGCATCTTGAAATGCAACGGATCTATATCTGCACGCCTCTTGCAGTGTAACTCGCATTGACATCGATTATTATGCCATAATAGCTCCATGGAATCTACTTAAGGCACAACATGGATCATTGGCTGTTATTACTTATTTTAGGTATCGTCGGTTTTAGCGCCGGCATCATAGACACCTTAACCGGCGGTGGGGGCTTGCTCACTTTACCCGTTTTGTTGGCTACGGGCTTGCCACCTATGGTGGCCTTGGGTACCAATAAAATACAGGGTGTTATAGGCGAAATCACTTCGTCGGTACGCTTTTTACGGCATCACAATTTTAAAATTGAAAAAATCTACTTTGGCCTGGCGTGCGTGATTATCAGCAGTTCCTTAGGCGCTATCTTGGTACAACATCTGCAAACTGCATTATTAGAAAAAACAATTCCTTTTTTGCTATTGGCAGTCTTAATTTATATTGCCATATCACCACGATGGCTTAAGAGCAAGCATAATATTTTATTGTCGGAAAGAAACTTCTATTTGCTAATAGGCTCTGCCATCGGTTTTTATAATGGCTTTTTAGGTCCTGGAACCGGTGCCTTTTGGGTTTTTTCTTTTGTGTGTTTTTTGAATTACTCCATTGTTAAAGCCACTATTTATACTAAACCCTTAAACGCCATTGGTAATTTGGTTTCTGTTTTTTGGTTTGTTCTTTCAGGAAATATTCATTATCAATATTTTTTCGTCATGGCAATAGGGCAATTCGCTGGAGCGTATATAGCCGCCAATTGGGTGATTACCAAAGGTCATTGGTTAATACGCCCGGTATTTATTACGACTGTGCTGATTATGACGATTATTCTCTTTAAGAAAGATTATTTTTAAGGGTTATGCAAATTAAATATCAGCACACCATAATGACATGGTACTTCGATTTAAATGCACTGAATTTCACCCACAACAGATTTGTCATCCTCGACCAGGCCGCAGTCGGGGATCCAGGAAATGCTGCATTGAAACTTTTTGCCTTCGGTGAAAATAACACGTATTTGATTTAAATCCACTCATCCTACCCCCACAGCAGATTTGTCATCCTCGACCAGGCCGCGTCGGGGATCCAGGAAAAGCTGTGTTAAAACTTTTTGCCTTCGGTGAAAATAACACACATTTGATTTAAGTCTACTAATCCTACTCTTACAGCAGATTTGTCATCCTCGACCAGGCCGCGAGGCCGCAGTCGGGGATCCAGGAAATGCTGCATTGAAACTTTTTGGGGTAATAAATCTCAATGTGACAAAACATTTATTAAATGTTAAAATCTTTACAACAGCCATAAGCGAATAATCTTTGAGGTAAGATGAGATCTTATTGGGTTTATATTCTTTGTTCTAAACGAAATGGTACTCTTTACATTGGTGTAACTAATGATTTAGCTCGTCGAATTTACGAACATAGAGAGAAAATAGCTGATGGCTTTACTAAGAAATATAATGTTACACAACTTGTGCATGCAGAAGAATTTCAAGATATAAACGATGCACTTAGTAGAGAAAAGAGTTTGAAAAAATTTGACCGTGTTCAGAAGTTGCAATTAATAGAAAAATATAATCCTAAATGGGAAGATTTATATAACAATATTCTGTGAGTAGAGTTGTAAAACTTACACCGCAACTGAATCCCCGACTGCGGCCTCGCGGCCGCGTCGAGGATGACAAATCTGCTGTACATCAAGATCCAATATAAGACTTACACCGCAACTGGATCCCCGACTGCGGCCTCGCGGCCGCGTCGAGGATGA
>JAJYCX010000002.1 GCA_021778015.1 Pseudomonadota bacterium | reverse complement strand
TGAGGGCACAACGCTAAGTAAGCGCTATTCGTGATGGCGATAAACGAATTATTGTGATCGATGGCGAACCCATAGACTATGTTTTAGCGCGTATTGCTAAAGAAGGTGAAACCCGTGCTAATCTAGCTCGTGGTGGTCGTGGCGAGGGGCAACCTATAACTGAGTACGATCGTAAATTAGCTCAGGCAGTCGGAAAAGTTTTGAAACAACGCGGTATTCTATTAGCAGGCCTAGATGTGATTGGTGAATGTGTGACAGAAATCAATATCACCAGCCCTACCTGTATACAAGAATTAGATAAAATATTTTCTCTGAATATTAGCGGTTTATTGTTTGATGCTATTGAAAAAAGAATTAAGGACAAATGATGAAATATTTAATTGCGCCATCTATATTATCAGCCAATTTTGCCCGTTTAGGTGCAGACGTACACGATGTTTTGGCTGCAGGAGCTGATAGCATTCATTTTGATGTTATGGATAATCATTATGTGCCTAATTTAACGGTAGGCCCAGTGGTGTGCGAGGCTTTACGTTTAGACGGTGTAAAAGCGCCCATCGATGTACATTTGATGGTCGAAGATGTAGACAGTTTAACGCTTGCTTTCGCTAAAGCCGGTGCCAGCAGTATTACCTTTCATCCTGAAGCAAGCCGCCATGTAGATCGCAGTTTAGAATTGATCCGGTCACACGGCATGTTAGCGGGATTAGCCTTTAACCCTGCAACCTCATTGAATTACTTAGAGTATGTAGCCGATAAAATCGACATCATTTTAATTATGTCGGTGAATCCGGGCTTTGGTGGGCAAAGTTTTATCTCCAGCGCCTTAACGAAAATTAAAGAAGCCAGAATTTGGTTAGATCAGCAACAGCTTAAGGATGTACGTTTAGCGGTTGACGGCGGCGTGCAGTTGTCTAATATTGCAGAAATTGCCGCACACGGTGCTAATGAATTTATCGCAGGCTCTAGTATTTTCAAAGCCAAAACAGATTATAAGCAGACTATTGCTGCTATGCGCGCGGAACTGGCGAAGGTGTAGAACTTGAGATTTTTGAATGGACATTTACATCTTTTTTACCCCTGGTAAATCCAATATTTACCTGTTAGTATATTAGTCATAAATCACTTTAGAGGTCGGTTTTACAACGACTTAGCGTTAAGGATACAGCGTGCTTAAACTCACTTTACAAGCCTCAGCGACCAATTTCCAGGCTTTTCTAGCCCGCAAAAAACATCCTGTGTTTCAAAAATTAGCAGAAGAAGTGTTTTTGCGCGATAAATATACTTGTCAATACTGTGGTTTTCAGGCTACCCAGCATATGGAAGTGGTCAATCGTGACAACAATTATGAGAATAATAAGCTCTCTAATTTTGTCACTGCCTGTATATTTTGTGCCCAATGCAATTTTTTGAATGGCTTGGCTACAGGTTATTATGGCGGCGGCGTTTTGATCTTTTTACCTGAATTATCGCAAAATAAGTTGTGTGGCTTAAGCCATGTGCTTTTGCAAGCGATGGAAGCCAATAGTGATTACAAAGAAACGGCACAAAATATTTATCAAGCATTGCGTAATCGCGCCCCTCTAGTTGAAACTAAATTGGGCGAGGGTATGAGTCAACCCGATCATTTTGGTAAGGTGTTGATAGATTATCAACGTAACAACAAAAAAACTCCTGCAGAGTTGCTCGATAAATTGCGTTTACTGCCTCTACGCAGTTGCTTCAAACAAGAAATCGATGATTGGTTGGCTGCGGACAATAGTATTGCACATCAGTTGAATGTTGTGATTTAGTTAAGGAGTACGGTTGTGAATCCGATGGATTACTTGCTCGATATGTTCGATACCTTATTGTCTTGGGTGAGCACGGGACTACGTCAAACCACACAATCTTATTGTGTCTTAGAAACGGCGGAAGATCAACATACTTTAGTGGCTAACGATGGCTCCTTACTAACAATTGTGCGCATGCAAGGTGTAAATGGTTTGGTGGGTGACCCAGAATTTGAACGCCTGCATCTTGGTATTTGTCAGTCGTTAATGACCAGCTTTTCTAGATTAGGACACAGCGTACAATGTGTGTTTAGTTACGACAAAGAAGCCGTACGAGAAGAACTCCAAAATATTCTATTACCCGCCAGACAAACGGCAAAACATTTAAATCTGGCTCTAGACGATCTGCTCGACGAACGGGAAGAAAATTTATCTACATACTGTGGTCATGAAACGGTTTTTTTTGTATTGTGGACGCGGCCATATCTATTGACTAATGATCAAAACAAAAGTTCCTTGCGTGAAAAGCAAAAAAAGATGAAAGAATTCGATATCCCGCCTTTTCAGAATACACAGAATCTTATTGCCGCCATTCCCGATCTAAAAAACGCGCATGATTCTTTTGTGCGCGCGTTCTATAACGATTTAACCGGTCTAGGCTTACAATTGAATATTTTACCGGTGCATGAGGCTTTGCGCCAGGTACGCATGTCCATAGACAGCGGTTTTACCGATAAGCATTGGTCGCCGCGTTTGCCTGGAGATAAAATTCCAGAAAGAGCCTTAGATCGTTTTCCTTACGATATATCCAATGTAATGTATCCAACTCTGTCGGATCAACTCTTTGTGCGTGATGCTGAACGCATCGATTTACGTACCGTACGCATAGGCGATCGAATTTATAGCAGCGTATTTATTTATTTATTCCCTAAAGAAGTGCAATCCTTTATGAGTTTATTGCGCCGAACGCTACCTACGCATATTCCGTGGCGCATCTCTTTCTTAATTGAGAGCAAGGGAATCACCAATGTGACCAAATTTAAGAAAACGGTGGCTGCTATTCTATCCTTTTCTTCATCTCAAAACCGTTTGTTGCACGATAGTATTAATCAATTACAAGAAATAGAACTCAATAGTGATGATGCCGTTGTGCGGTTGCGCGTTGCTGCTGTTACCTGGGCGCCTGCCGACGAGCCGCGGTTACTACGCACGCGCGCTTCGCAATTGGCGAAAGCGATACAAGGCTGGGGTACTTGCGATGTAACTGAAGTTTCTGGCGATCCTTTTAGTGGTGCAGCTTCCAGTATGTTGGCTGTCACGGGGAGTAGCGATGCGGTGGCTACTTTGGCGCCTTTGTCTGAAGTGGTTTATATGCTCCCATTTACGCGTCCTGCTTCGCAGTGGCGTGTTGGCGCTGTTTTATTTCGATCGCCCGATGGTAAGCCCTGGCCATATCATCCGGGCTCTACGCAACAAACAACGTGGATTGATTTGATATATGCTAGACCGGGTTCTGGTAAATCGGTGTTATCAAATGCTATTAATTTAGCGTTGTGTTTATCCAGCGGATTAAAACGTTTACCACGCATTGCCATAGTCGATATAGGTCCTTCTAGTAGTGGTTTAATTTCCTTAATACGCGAGGCTTTGCCTAAGGAAAACCAACACTGGGTGCAATACCATCGTTTACGTATGACGCCAGAATATGCGATCAACCCTTTTGATACTCAACTCGGTTGCAGATATCCTATGCCTCAGGACCGTAGTTTTCTGGTGAACTTTCTAACGTTGCTGGTTACGCCATTAGGTGCAGAAAATCCTTATGATGCTATGGCCGATATGGCGGGAATGGTGATAGATGAGTTATATAAATCCTTAGCCGAGGGTGGTAATCCATATACATACACACCGGGATTAGAACTCATTGTAGACAGTATTTTAGAAGAAATGGATTTTGTACGCGATACACATACGACTTGGTGGGAAGTGACCGATGCTTTATTTTTGGCAGGTTTTTCTCATGAAGCGCAATTGGCACAAAGACATGCGATGCCGTTATTGGCTGATGCGGCATCTATTTGTAGAACGCACGCAGTGGTGGATTTATTTGGTGAAATTAAAGCACCTACCGGCGAGAGTTTAATTGATTCTTTCTCGCGTATGGTTTCCGGTGCGGTGCGTGAATATCCTATCTTGTCGCGTATTACTCAATTTGATTTAGGCGATGCGCGTATCGTGTCTCTAGATCTAGATGAAGTGGCACGTATAGGTGGTGCTGCTGCCGATAGACAAACCGGGGTAATGTATATGTTGGCGCGACAAGTAACGGCGCGTCACTTTTATCTAACAGAAGCTTCTGTGGCGGATATGCCGGAGGCTTATAGACAATACCACCATCAACGTATCAGCGAAATTCGCGAAGATCCCAAACGTTTAATTTACGACGAATTTCACCGTACGGCTAAAACACGCGCTATACGTGAGCAAGTGTTGGTGGATATGCGCGAAGGGCGTAAATGGAAAGTACAAGTCGGATTGATTTCGCAATCCATCGACGATTTTGATCCGGTGATGGTGGAGTTCGCCACCTCGGTATTTATTATGGATGCAGGACCACAACAAGCGGTGAAAAGAACGGCTGAGATTTTTGGTTTATCTGAAACAGCCCAAATTGCATTAACCCGCCGTGTACATGGCCCTAGGGAAGGGGGGGCTACCTTTTTAGCGCAATTCTCTACGAAATCGGGTATGAACACGCAATTGTTAACTGCGACTTTGGGCCCCGTGGAATTATGGGCCTTTAGTACTACTGCAGAAGATGCAAAATTACGACAAATCTTATATAGCCGTTTAGGGCCGGATAAGGCACGTAAGGTTTTAGCGCAAATATTCCCTACCGGTACGGCTACACACTGGTTGGAAGCCAGAATGGAGAATTTACGTGTGGAGATGGGTAATGTCACCCCTCAAGAGACTGAAGGGGTTATAGAGGAGTTGGTGACTTTAATTTTGGAAGAATATAGCAAAAACCCACAAGTTAGGTTATTGCCGGTATAGGCATTAATAACGGCTGAATGGTTATGAAATGAATAAAAATACGAAAAAATGAACAAAACCTCTTGCTTTTTGTTTCTAAGTTGTGCATAATATGCTCTGAACCTGTTTATACGGGCAGATCCTGCACTGATATCCCATGGTGCTGATTTATATTCTTGATTTTTAAGAGGATTATTAAAATGACACAATTTGTCGATGCCATTGCCGCAAATGCCGTTTCATTGCGTGAAAGCGTGAGCCGTGCGTTAGAAAATTATTTTGGCCAATTGGGCAACCAAAAACCTAATGATGTGTATGATATGGTGATGCGTGAAGTGGAAGAGCCTTTATTGCGTAAAATGATGGTTTATACTAATAATAACCAATCACGTACAGCTAAATTATTGGGCTTAAGCCGCGGTACTTTACGTAAGAAATTAAAATTATACGATATGCTATAGAGATTGAATCGTAGGGGGCAACCCCCTGTGGTTGCCCATCTAGGGCAGGCACCGGGGCATGCCCCTACGCGATTTCTTGTTCGTGATCTAAGTGCTGTACCGCGGTAAATGCCGCTTTTTGATCGAGCATCATTTGTTGTAATTTCATTATTATTTCTTCTTGCTTACTCACCTTGACGATGTAATCGTCTACCAGCATTAATGTTTTATCCAATTGATTTAGCTGTTGTTTATGTTGATTGTCCCGTAATTGCGCGCGACGATTTTTAGCACTGTGCTGCCAAGAACCTATTTTTTCATGTAAAGTGTAGATGGTTGCTTCTAAGCGGTGGCAATGTGCTTGGAACAAGTTTAAATCTTCTATATCGTTTGCACACGAAATCATACTTTCTAATGCGTACAGATCGCCGTTAATTTCTTCTAGCTCAGCTGCAGTTTGGGTGACGTGAACGTAGAATTCATTGTATTGTAGTACCGCACTCATTTTAAACCTCCTTGTAAAGTTTCCCACTTTCTAACCGTGCGTTGAGTGAGGGAACCAGAATACCCGCTCACTCAATCACTGCGTGTGGCTATACTCTTCGCATTTGCTTCTTAGGCTTAAAGCCTTCGCCCATCTCGCACCCAGTATATGACATAAGTACGTCACTCCTGGTACTCGCGAGCTAGCCTTCTCGCCTAAAACCAAATGCTGTGAGTTATTAACTAATCATTGTAGCGGCATGAGGATGAAAGAGGTGTAAAGCATGAATCTGAACAACCCCTTAAAACAACATGACACTACAAGCGTAGGCTATCTTTTTTATTTTCACAAATCATAATCGACCACTACAGGCGCATGATCGGAAAATCTTTCGTCTTTATAGATACTTGCGTTTAAAATTTTTTTTTCAAGGTCGGGAGTAACGATTTGGTAGTCTATACGCCAACCCACATTTTTTTCCCAGGCCTGTCCACGATTAGACCACCAAGTGTATTCTTCTGCATTTTGGTTTATAACTCTAAAAGCATCCACAAAGCCAACTTGATCAAAGAGTTGGGTTAACCAAGCGCGTTCTTCTGGCAAAAAGCCAGAATTTTTTTGGTTACCACGCCAATTCTTTAAGTCTATGTTTTTATGCGCAATATTCCAGTCACCGCATAAAATCGCACTTTTTTGCTGTTGACGCAGTGTTTTTAAATGCTCAAGATAATAATCTAAAAAAGCGTATTTCACATTTTGTCTTTCTTCACTGCGCGTACCGGATGGAAAATACAAAGAAGCTACGGTATAGTGTTGAAATTCAGCACTGAGGGCGCGGCCTTCAAAGTCAAATAAATCGTGACCTAAGCCCGAATGCACATGCAGAGGTTTTTCTTTACAATACAACGCCACACCACTGTAGCCTTTTTTTTGCGCTGAAAAATGGTAGCAATGATATCCTTGTGGGCTAAAGAGCGGATCGCTTAGTTGCGTTTCTTCGGCTCTGACTTCTTGTAAACAAATGACGTCGGCGTTTTGCTGTGCTAGCCAAGCGAACAAGCCTTTCTTAGCGGCGCTACGAATGCCATTGACGTTTAGTGTTATAATTCGTTTCATTAAGAGTACCCTTTAGGTTGGAATAAAAATGAACCCATCGTTGCAGCAAAAATTCATTGATTACGCGCTACAGCATCAGGCTTTACGTTGGGGTGAGTTCACCCTGAAATCGGGGCGTATTAGCCCTTATTTTTTCAATGCAGGCCATTTTAATACGGGAGAAAGCCTTGCACAACTAGGGGCTTTTTACGCAGAAACGATACAGTCTTCTGGCTTGGTCTTCGACATGATGGTAGGCCCGGCTTATAAGGGCATTCCGCTGGTTTGTGCCACCGCTATAGCTTTAGCTGAACATTATCAAAGAAATGTCCCTTATGCCTTTAATCGCAAGGAAGCTAAGGATCATGGTGAGAAATCGCTGTGGGTGGGAGCGCCGGTGGCGGGGCGAGTGCTAATCTTGGATGATGTGATTACTGCTGGCACGGCCATACGCGAGACCATAACCCTGATCCAAGCTGCAGGGGCTGAGCCCTGTGGCGTGATGGTCATGTTGGATAGGCAGGAAAAGGGCGTGGGCGAGTTATCAGCCATACAAGAAGTTGAAAATACTTACAAGATACCTGTTTTAAGCATTGCAACATTAAAAGATTTATTAGTTTATACCGCTGCAGATAAGGGGTTGACCGATGTGTTGGTAGCCATTGAAGCCTATAGTGCGCGCTATGGGGTAAAGTGATTCTTGCAACCAGGTCAAAAAGCTTCTATAGTACAGCATGGTTCTGAGTTTATTTAAAAGGGCTCGGTAAACAAAAACTTTTCTGAAAGGAGATTGTTATATGAAACGTGTATGGTCTGTTTTATCCACAATGATATTGGTAAGCTTTGCTGGCTTAAGTTTAGCGGCTACGACGAATAGTGCTGCAAAACCAGCGGTACTCATAGATGAGCCTACAGCCGCTGCTTCTGCCGCTGCGAATTTGGGGGATACGGATATATCTAACAATGATGAGTCTAATCAGAACGCAGGCGACAATGCCGCCAACGACAATACTTTTGGTGTTGAAGGACCTTCTGATGATGGCTATGTTTCTCCTGGCGATAACAGCGATAATAATGATTCATCTAATGATACATCCGATGACATTGACAATAATACGGGTGATACCAGTGATAACAGCGACAATGGCGACAACAGCGACAATGGTGCTGACGATTAATTGTTATTCATAAAAAATCCCCGCAGATAAAGCTGCGGGGGTGAAACCTCCGGCTACCTTTCATGTTTCAACGAAAAAAAGTATAAATCAAGCCCCATTTGCTATTATAGAGCAGCTTCTGTACAATATTTGCCATTATAATATAGCTTGAAGGTAGACTATGACATTATTAGAACAGTATGACCAAAAACAACTGAGTGCAGATGAAATTAAGGCGCTACTGCCGGAGGCCATTGCGTACGGATCTTCGGATGATTTACATACTTTATTAAAGCAATTACTATTAAAAACTAATGGTGTTTTCGATTTAGAAGAGCCGCTTGTGGATGGCTTAACGCCGCTAGAACTTTTATCTAAAAGCAAACATGATGCTAACACAATATTTACTAAAAAAATGATGTTGTTTTATGCGGCCTGTTGGGATTACTTTGTAGGTGAAGCGCCTACAGTAGAGAACATTCATAACTTACCGCAACATTTTTCATTGGACCAACCTCACTCTAATATAGAACGGTTTTTAGATTTGCAAGCAGAGGAGATTGCTGCAAAGAATGATCCCTCTGTGAGTGCAGTTAATGCAAAAGATAACCCATTTTTTAGTAATGAGGGGTTATGTGTGGGACTTAGCTATCGATATGGTTATTATGCTTCACGGGGGCGCGCTCATTATTATTTAATGACTATTGCATTGTTGAAACTTTGGGAGGGCACTGCAGCACAATTAGATAAGAAGTTGCTAGATAAAGAATTGCCAGCTGTATGGCCACAATCACTCTTTTATAAGACTTTGCGTGAACTTTTTGAGCGATGGACTAATGATATTTTGGCTTTCCATAGTACTAATATAGATGCATTAATACTGAGACCGAAAACTGGGATCCAGACTCAATTTCCGATGGCGCGGTTTCAGTTAGTAAAATCTGAAGCTGAGGCAGATACACAACTAATATTGATAGCGTATAGGTATTGGAATTTTGGCTCCTATGGGACTGCTGAACAATTTGGAGAATATTTAACGTATCTTACACAAATACCTAATGCGTATATAGCTTACGGGCAAAACGATCATAAGACATCCATTTCTACTTTAGAGGGTGATGGCCAAACCATCCATTTTGATCCGGGGGATATAAGAGACAGAGATAAGCTAAGGAAGCTAGGTGAGTCAGATGCTTATTCTGTGGAAATCTTAAAAGATTTAATAACACAAGCGCATCCTGAATGGGATGGGTATCCAAAACATCGAAGTGTACTAGTCTATCGTTATGCTGGTCCCGGACATAAAGCGCCGTGGGAACAAAGCAGTATTTTTAAAGAATTACCCCAAACGTCCGTAGACGCTGAAGCATTTCAGCAAGCATCACCAAATCATTTTACACATTTACATATAGCCGTTTTGGTTCAAGATACTAAAACAGTAAAAGAAATATTAGCGGCCAAAAAAGTTGATGTTTTAGCAAAGGATGACTATGGACGTTATGCAATTGATGTGGCGGTAGCAAACGCTTATTGGGAAGGAGTTGAATTGTTGTTAGCAGAAGCAGAGATAAAATCTTTTTATCTTTCCGATAATATGATAAAGCATCTCGTAGAATGTGGGTACGAAGATTTTGTTTTTAGTCTTATGCAAAATGAAAAAGTACGATATAAGTCTACACCTTTACATATAGCCATTTGGATTCGAGACACTAAAAAAATAGCAGAAATACTGGCTGCCAAAGTGGTTGATATTTCAGCAGAGGATGAGCAAGGACGTTGTGTAATTGATATAGCGGTGGCAAATGCTTATTGGGAAGGCGTTGAATTATTGTTAGCAGAAGAAGCAATAAAATATTTTTATCTTTCCGTTGCCAAGATAACTCATCTCGTAAAATATAAACGCGAAGACTTTATTCTTAGGCTTATTCAGCTTCAGCATAGAAAAGTAAGCTATAGTTTAGTGGATGTGTTGGAGTTGTCTATGCTCTATAACGGTACAAAAATAATTGAAGCTATAAAAGCTTTGTTTTTACAGAATCCGCAGAGGCAGCAGTCTTTCTTACTTAACATAATACAAATATTTTTTCACAGGCAAGAAGAATGGGCTATGGACCTGTTTATATTTATGACCAAAGATCTTGATGAAGTAGCAATCGACAATTTTCTAAATAGTTTCACAAAAGATGAGTTTCTTCATCAAGAGACTACTTTGTTGCAAAAAGCTCTTCTAGATCAGAATTATAAGTTTGCTAAACTTCTGTTAGAGAAAGGTGCCAATCCAAATGAACCTATACGGGGCGGCTTCTATCATGGTAAAACGGCTCGTCAATTGCTCGCAGGGTGTGGAAAATTAGATCTTATTCCTGAAGCTAAAAGAGCGTGGGACGAAAAATTACAAATAGAGGTTAGGAATAAATTTCTATTTTTTACTACAAAAATAGAAGAGGCCGGAAAGCATTTTCAAGAAAGAATCAATGGTATGGTTTCAAGTCGAAACCTTATCATCCGCAACCAGTAGTTGATTCATACCTGCCAACGGCCGTCAGAGCAAGCATAATACCTTGCTTTGGTGATGATATTCTGGTATCAATTTAATTTGTTACTGAGGCATTTAGGGATGTTTGATTATGGAGAGTAAAAAATGGCAAAAAAGTCAGTTCCTTTTTCTAAAGTGTATCAACTCATCGAACCGGGACCTGTTACCATGGTAACGACCTCTTATAAAGGAAAACCCAATGTCATGACGATGTCCTGGCATATGATGATAGATTTTGAGCCGCCCATTCTAGCCTTTATCATGAGCAATCGAAATTATTCTTTTGAAAACTTAAAAAAAACGAAAGAATGCGTTATCAACATCCCCACTGTAGAACTTACGCCAAAAGTCGTTGGTGTGGGTAATACTACAGGGCTAAGCGTAGATAAGTTTGAAAAATTCCATCTTTTGCAGGAAAAAGCTTCTAAAGTAAATGCGCCGCTTCTGAGCGAATGCTATGCGAACTTGGAATGTAAAGTGATCGATATGAAAATGTCTAAAAAATATAACATGTTTATCCTAGAAGTCGTGAAAGCGTGGGTGCGGCCTTCTAAACATAAGCCACGCACCATTCATCATCGAGGCAACGGGCTTTTTGTAGTGGATGGAAAGGAGATCAAATTGCCTTCGAAGAAAAAGTAATATGATGCATCTCATTGATAAATAAAAAATTAATGAGTTTTGGTCTGTATATAGACTTTTATCTTTATGTGGACTATACTATGCATAATGGTTTTCGGAGGTGTTCAGTGGCTATTCCAGTACCACAATACAGTAAAATTTCTGATGCAATCGCTTGGAAAGCTTTAGAAAAAATAATTGATAAATTTCATTTAACGGAATCTGAAGCGATTACTTTAATGGGAGAGATTCCACGATCGTCTTACTATCATGGCATTAAGAAGCATGTGGGCAGATTAACGCGGGATCAAAAAGAAAGAATTTCATTTCTGCTGGGTATATATAAAGCCCTCAGAATTTTGTTTATCGACAGTGCCCAAGGAATGTCTTGGATCAATCGCAACAACCAGCTGCCCCCATTTAATGGCCGTACACCCAAAGACTATATGCTTGAGGGCAGTATCATTCATTTAGCAGAGGTTAGGCGCTTTTTAGATTTTTGGCGAGGATATTAGCATGAGTATCTCTTATACGAAGGTAAACTTTAAAACGCATCGTCTTATCCCATCAAGGTTTCCACCCATATTGGTGTTTGACTGGGCTGAAACAAAAGAAGAGTTAGAAGAAATTGTTGAGTTAGAAAGTTTGACCAATGATCGCTTAAAGGGCGAATATGGAGATATTTCTTTAGTGTCGAAGAATGATTGGGTAATAGGTGAAGGCGCAACACCACTTATGGCGGCATTTACGCATCCTGGTTATTCACGTTTCTCAGATGGTACCTATGGCGTCTATTATGCGGGAGATTCTTTAGAGACGGCTATTGCGGAAACAAAATTTCATCGAGAGATATTTTTATCGGCTTCAAATGAGCCTGCCTGTTTGGTTCAGATGCGAGAATATTTAGCGCACGTAAAAGAAGAGTTAGTTGATATTAATGCAAGAGATCACGTGCATATTCTTGATCCACATCCTAGTTCATATCACAAGAGCCAAGAATTTGCACGTGCATTAAAGCTAGAGAATGAATATGGTCTTTTATATCCTAGCGTGCGCAATCAAGATGGAAAGTGTGTCGCTATTTTTAGACCTACAGCACTGACCATACCCGTTCAAGGATGTCATCTGGATTATATTTGGGATGGACAGTCAATCGCAAACATACGAAAGTCTGTGCCGATGTAATGTATAAAGTTCGCCAGCGCGGGTTAAATTCTTGCCCCAGCGATACGCGATTTATTTCTCTTTTTTAGTGGGCTTTGAAGTTGCCGCTTTAGTTTTTTTATTAACCAGATCAGCTGTCTTTAACCGAATTTCGACTGAAGCGCCCAATGCTAGAATAGCATGTACTGTTTTTAAACACCTCATTGTAATACCCCCCACTTATTTATATAATGCTAAGATTATCCTTAAAACTAATACATTAGGTCCCCTCATGCAAAAAAGCGCTATTTCGCCTACTCGGCAAGAAAATTATCCAGAATGGTATCAACAAGTCATAGCTGAAGCCGATTTGGCAGAAGTATCGCCCGTGCGCGGCTGCATGGTCATCAAACCTTGGGGTTATGGCATTTGGGAGCGTATTCAAAAAATCCTGGATGAGCGTATCAAAGAAACGGGACACGTGAATGCTTATTTCCCCTTGTTGATTCCTTTAAGCCAATTGGAACGAGAAGCGAAGCACGTAGAAGGCTTTGCCAAAGAATGCGCGGTGGTGACGCATCATCGTTTGATCAGCAATGGCAAAGGTGGCTTAAAGCCAGACGGCGAATTGGAAGAACCTTATGTGATACGTCCTACCAGTGAAACCATCATCGGCACCATGTACAGCAAATGGGTGCAATCCTATAGAGACTTGCCTATACTATTAAACCAATGGGCAAACGTGATGCGTTGGGAAATGCGTACGCGTTTGTTTTTGCGTACATCTGAATTTTTATGGCAAGAAGGGCATACTGCACATGCGACTGCCGATGAAGCACAAATTGAAACGAAGAAGATTTTAAATCTGTACCAAGAATTTGTAGAAGGCGTTTTAGCGATGCCAGTTATTATAGGCGAAAAAACAGAAGGCGAGCGTTTTCCAGGTGCCGTGAACACTTATTGCATGGAAGCGATGATGCAAGATGGTAAGGCTTTGCAAGCGGGTACTTCGCATTTCTTGGGACAAAACTTTTCTAAGGGTTATGACATTAAATTTACGGATCAACAAGGGGACATTCAATATGCTTGGACTACCTCTTGGGGCGTGTCTACGCGGTTGATCGGCGGCCTTATTATGACGCACAGCGATGACAATGGCTTAGTATTGCCACCACAAATTGCGCCACAGCAAATCGTTATTTTGCCTATTTATAAAAAAGAAGAAGACAAAGAGAATGTCTTATCTTTCTGTGAAGCATTAAAACAGCAGTTGCAAAAATGTCTATGGCGTGACGAAAAGCTGCGAGTACAAATCGACACTAGAGACATGGCCGGTGGTGAAAAGAATTGGCAATGGATTAAGAAAGGTGTTCCAATCCGTTTGGAGATTGGTCCTAGAGATATCGCTGACAATGCCGTGTGTTTGTATAGGCGCGATCAAGATGTAAAAGCAAGACTCAATAAAAAGGTGGCTGAATTAGCAGAAGCGATACCGGAAATGTTAGAGGAAATTCAAACCGGGTTATTTGCGCGAGCAGTAGACTATAGACGCGAGCGCAGTGTCACTGTGACCAGTCGCGATGAATTTGAAGCGTATTTTAGTAAAGATAATGCAGGTTTTGCGCATTGCTATGCGATAGATTCGCCTGAGATCGAGCAATATTTAAAGCCATTGAAAGTCAGTGCGCGCTGTATTCCTTTGACACAAGACGGCAAGGAAGGACAATGTATATTCACCGGACAAAAAACGAAGCAACAAGTCGTTTTTGCCCGAGCATATTAGGGGTTTTATGTGGATTATTTTTTATATAAAGGGGATAACCTATATGCCGAAGATGTTGCTGTGGCGCAAATTGCCGAGCAATATGGCACGCCTTGTTATGTTTATTCGCAACAAACCCTAGAACGGCATTGGCATGCTGTTGACGCAGCCTTTGCCAAACATTCGCATCGCATTTGTTATGCAGTCAAGGCCAATGGTAATTTGGCGCTGTTAAAAATATTAGCCGATTTGGGCGCAGGTTTTGACATTGTTTCCGGTGGTGAATTGGCACGTGTGTTAGCCGCAGGTGCTGATCCTCAAAAAATAGTATTTTCAGGTGTAGGCAAAACAGCGGCTGAAATTAGGCAAGCTTTATCTGCCGGCATCGGTGTTTTTAACGTAGAATCTTTACCCGAAATACACCGCATCAATGATATTGCCGCGAGTATGGGCAAAATAGCTGCCGTGGCAGTACGCATTAATCCCGACATCAATGCACATACGCATCCCTATATTTCCACCGGGTTAGCCCATAATAAATTTGGCATCGATAAAAACGATGTGATGGCGGTGTATAAAACCATACAGCAACTACCGGCATTAAAAGCCGTGGGTATGGCGTGTCATATAGGTTCACAAATTTTAGAGTTATCTCCTTTTGCCGAAGCCTTAAGTTGTGTATTGCAATTGGTAACGGCGTTAAAAGAAGAAGGGACTATTTTACAGCATGTGGATATAGGTGGCGGTTTGGGGGTGTGTTACGACACCGAAACACCACCGTCTTTAGACGATTATGCTTCTACGCTATTAAATACCTTACAAAAACAAGCGCCATATCCTTTAGATCTATGGTTAGAGCCGGGGCGAGTGATAGTCGCCAATGCGGCTATCTTGGTGTCTAAAATAGAATATATCAAAGAAACAGCCAGTAAAACCTTTGCCATTTTAGATGCAGGCATGACCGATCTGGTTCGACCTGCTTTATATGATGCACATCATAAAATTATTGCAGTGAAAAAATTAAAGCAGAAAGAAATCATGGTGGATTTAGTGGGCCCAGTATGCGAAAGCAGTGATTTTTTAGGAAAATCGCGGTTGTTAGCGATTAATCCAGGCGATCTAATTGCCATACGTAGCGTAGGCGCCTATGGTTTTAGTATGGGTTCACACTATAATGCGAGACCTCGTTGTGCTGAAGTATTGGTTTATAAGGAGAAAACACAATTGATACGCAGACGCGAAACGATAGCCGATCTCTTATCCCACGAACAGAAAGAACCTTTTGTTAAAATGCAAGGATTAGGCAATGATTTTGTCTTATTGGATCTAGATGAAAATCCTGAAGAGTGGTCTAGTGAAAAGATAAAACAACTGTCACATAGGCAAACGGGCATAGGGTTTGATCAGTTGTTGATGATAAAAAGAAAAGAAGATAATCAATTTTATTATAAGATTTATAACGCTGATGGTGGTGAAGTAGAACAATGCGGCAATGGCGCGCGTGCTGTGGCTTTGTATTTGACGCTAAAGAACAAAATAGATAACAATAAAGCGTTACAGCTGCTGACTTGCAATCGATCGATGACGGTGAAAAGGGTGGGTCCGCAAAGATTTAAGGTCGATATGGGGGCTCCCGATTTTTCACCTGCCGCTATTCCGTTACAGATGCCTTTGCAAGATCAATATGAAATTTTTTTAGAGAATGAACCGTATCGTTTTGCGGCATTATCTATGGGCAATCCACATGCAGTGCTGCGAGTAGAAGCCATAGACAATGCGCCTGTGCAAACCGTAGGAAAAGCATTGTGCCTGCATCCTTATTTCCCCAAACAAAGCAATGTAGGCTTTATGCAAATAATAGATAAGCATCGCTTGGCTTTACGGGTATATGAACGCGGTACGGGTGAAACCTTGGCTTGTGGCAGCGGTGCGTGTGCAGCTGCTGTGATAGCCATACGCGATGGGGATTGTCAGAGCCCCGTGACAGTACAATTAACGGGGGGTGAATTAATTATCCATTGGCAAGGTGAAAATACACCGGTATGGATGGAAGGCGACGCACAATGCGTTTATGAGGGAGCAGTCTAAACGGATAATCCGAGCCGCGACCGAAAGGGCGCGGTTAGAAACGGATAAACTAAGCCTCGACCGTTTAGCGTTTTTCTTACTACAAGGTGCGAGTCGTTACGAAAAGGATAATTAAAAGGATGAATAGCAAAAATCAAAATTATTTTTTATGGGTAGTTGCATCCATTGCCGCCTTAGGCGGGTTTCTATTTGGCTATGATACCGGTGTTATTGCGGGCGCATTGGTTTTTATACAACAACATTTTGTATTGAATACGCTAGAATCTGAATGGGTGGTTTCTAGTGTAGTTTTAGGCGCATTATTGGGCGCGTTGTGCAGTGGTTTTTTAGCGGATCATTTGGGTCGGCGCATGATGTTATTGTTATCGGCACTGTTTTTTATTGTGGGTACAGTATCAGCAATGATGGCCTGGCAGGTGTGGGCTTTAATTGGTGGTAGGTTGATCATCGGCCTAGCTATAGGCATTTCATCCTATACGACGCCTTTATTTATCTCTGAAATGGCGCCAGCCAATAAACGCGGTGCGTTGATATTATTGAGCGTGGTGATGATCACCAGTGGTGAAGCCATTTCATTTTTGGTCGATTATGGTTTAGCGGCTACACAATCCTGGCGTTGGATGTTGGGCTCAGGCTTAATTCCAGCTGTATTGCTATTATTGGGTTTATTATTATTACCTACTTCGCCGCGATGGTTGGTGTTAAAAGGCCAATCCAAAAAAGCGAAAGAAACACTGAGTCGTTTGCGCGGCAATACCAATATAGACAGTGAATTCGAAGAAATCTCTGACACGCTCAATGTACAATCCTTCAAATGGCGTGATCTGCTGGCAAAACCATGGCGTAAAGTATTATTGATAGGTATCGTTTTAGGTGTGTTGCAACAATTCGTGGGCATCAATACCGTCATGTATTATGGGCCCGTGTTATTTAATCAACTGGGTTTTGCCGATACCCAAGCCTCCATCTTTGCTACTTTTATTATGGGGGTAGTCAATACTTTAATGAGTATCGTTGCTTTGTTGTGCGTGGATAAACTAGGGCGGCGACGTTTGTTGCTGTATGGTTTTGCCATTGCCGGGATTAGTCTATTGTTATTGAGTTATATCTTGCCGGAAGTTGGGCAGGGAGCTGAAAATAGAATTGTTCTATTGTCACTAATGGTGTTGTATATTGCTGGTTACTCTTTGGGTATAGGTGGCTTGTTTTGGGTGATTATTGCCGAGATTTATCCTCTGCAATGTCGCGGTTTTGCTATGAGCATAGTCACCGCCATTCAATGGGCTGCTAATTTTATCGTGGCAGCCACCTTTTTATCCATTTTATCTTATTTTGGTGCAGTGACTACATTTCTATTATATGCCAGTGTTTGTGGACTAGGTTTTGTTTTTTGTTATTTCTTCTTGCCTGAAACAAAACAACGCTCTTTGGAATGGATTCAGAAAACCTGGGGCGCATCTTGATATACTCTTCGCATTTGATTCTTAGGCTTTGTTGCCTTCGCCCATCTCGCACCAGTCATGTAGAGTACTACACTCCTGGTACTCGAGGCCTCGGCGCCTCGCCTAAAAACCAACTGCTATGAGTATACTATTTTCGCGTTAATAATAGTAACAGCCATTCGTCACGTTCTAATTTCTTTTGTAAGATAAAGTCTTTATCATAATGTTGCAGCAATTCATTGGCTTGGCGATCTAATATGCCGGATAACAACAAGGTTTTACCTGCTGGGATGCGCTCAGCAAACAGAGGTTCTAATTCTATTAATGGATTCAATAAGATATTGGCTATCCATAGATCATAATGCACGGTTGGACATTCTGCAGGAGACAATACTATTAAACTCTCTTCAGCAATATTATTTTTCACAGCATTATCGCGTGTTGCCAACAATGCTTGAGGGTGGTTGTCTATGGCATAGGCTTTTTTAGCACCTAACTTTAAAGCAGCTAAAGCTAAAATACCGGAGCCGCAGCCATAATCCATAATGGTTAAACCTTTGAGTGGTAATTCTGTTAAAGCTTCTAAACACAAGGCAGTAGTGGCGTGTGTGCCTGTACCAAAAGCTAAGCCTGGATCTAACCACAATATGGGTTTGTCGTCGTTTGGATTTTCGCCTTCACTGGGGCAGATCCATAAAGTATTATTGATACAAATCGGTTTAAAATGTTCTAACCAAGCACGTTCCCAAACGGCATCTTCTAAGATATCTACATGATAGGGTGGTAAAGGTTGCGGTGTAAGACCTAAGGTGATGTGTTTCAATACATCATCCATGTCACATTCAACATCGAATAAACCGACGATTTGTGTCTGCTCCCACAAACGAGTGCCATCTTTAGGCTCAAAAATAGCGTTGTCCTGATTATCGCTGCAGCTGACGGATAAGGCATTCGCTGCAAATAATAGTTCGCTGATGAGTTCAACTTCGTCGGCTTTGACAGTGAAATGTAATTGTTGCCAGGGCATGGTTTTAGGCCTTTATTTTCTTTGAATGCGTGGACAATAGCAAATTATGCTGAAATTTGCAACTTAAGTTTTTATAACTACCGGTATCTCTGATATATTTCTATAGCTTGAAACTAGCCACCGTCATTGCGAGCAAGCGAGTAGCTGATCTATAATAGAAACTGTATACGAGGCCATTTACAGAATGATTGAATTGCACGACACTAGGCGAGCGTAGTGTGGCAATCCAGGAATCTTCAATAGTAAGAATGAACATTATGCCAAATGAGATTTATAAAGAAAGCGACATGTATACATCTAGGATTTTAACCCCTGGATTGCCACGCCTTGTTCGCTGCGCTCACTGGCTCGCAATGACGAGCACGAGAGGAAATAGATTATCGTGCAATTTAATAGTGCAGCAAAATAATTTTTAAAGGACAATAGATGACAAACCATGAATAACCCAACGATTACAAGCCAATGAAATAAGAATCCATGATTAAACCTACTTCCTTCAAACCTGCCTGGTGGTTACCGGGGCCGCACTTGCAAACGCTGTGGCCGGTTTTCTCCTGGGCTAAGAAAAAACCTGCAACGATAAGGCAACGTTTAGAATTAGCCGATGGCGATTTTATCGATCTGGATTGGGTCAATCAAAATTTAAATGCGCCTATTATTCTCATTTTGCATGGCTTGGAAGGTTCAAGCTATTCGCATTATGTGCGCGATATATTATACGCCTTGCAACAATTGAATTATCGCGCGGTGTTGATGCATTTTCGCGGTTGCAGTGGCGAAATGAATCGTAAGCCGCGTTATTACCATTCTGGAGACACAGCCGATCTGCAGTGCGTTATAGAAATGTTACAGCAACGCTATCCACAGACCCCGCTAGGAGCAATTGGGTACTCGTTGGGCGGCAATGTATTATTAAAATGGTTGGGGGAAACCGGTACAAGCAATCCATTACACTGCGCAGTAGCTGTTTCCGTGCCCATGCTACTCAATAAATCGGCCGATAGAATGCAGCACGGTTTTTCACGTTTTTATCAATGGCATTTGATAAAACAATTGAAGCAAAAATTCCTAAAAAAGGAACGAAAAATGCTGTTACCTATAGAGGCAGATATGAAAAATATTCATGACTTCTGGTCCTTTGACGATAAGGTAACTGCACCCTTACATGGTTTTAAGAGTGCAGAAGAATATTATCAAAAATCCAGTTCCAGGCAATATTTAAAATCTATTGCTGTTCCTACCTTAATTATTCACGCTGCAGACGACCCCTTTACCGACACCACTATTATTCCTGATGCCAACGAACTGTCATCTTCAGTGACATTAGAACTATCGGCTACAGGCGGTCATGTAGGCTTTATAACGGGCGCTATTCCGGGTATAGGCAGATCTTGGCTGTTACAACGCATTCCTGCTTTTATTCAAGAGAACTTTATTAAATATACTCATAGCAATTGGTTTTTAGGCGAAGGCAACAAAGCCTAAGAATCAAATGCGAAGAGTATACAAAACCATACTAGCGCACAATATTGTGCGTACTTGTATAAAAGCATAACTATGATAAAGTATAATCAAAATATGAAGAGGCTTTAACTATGTCAAACTCTTATGCGCGTAAATGGCCAGCCTTTATTGGGATTGTGTTACTTTCCTTTGGCTGCTATCTGGACTATACCGTCGTCAATATTGCATTACCAACGATACAGCGGGAATTGCAAGCGGATTTAACGCAACTGCAATGGGTCATGAATATCTACTTTTTAGCGCTGTGCATCTTAGCCACTATCATGGGGCAATGTGGTGATTTATACGGACGACGACGCATGTTTTTCTTAGGCGTATTGATCTTTGCAGTGGCTTCTTTATTAGCTGGATTTGCTTCTAATATGCATTGGCTGATTCTAGGTCGTTTGTTGCAAGGCGTAGGCGCTGCCATAGTCTTTCCCTTAGGGCCTTCTTTATTGCCTGAAGCTTTTCCTGAAAATGAACGCAGCAAAGCCATCGCTTGGTTTGGTAGTTTGGGTGGCGTTTCCTTAGCTTTGGGCCCCGTTTTAGGTGGGCTGATTGTCAGTCATTATGGTTGGCGTTGGATCTTTTTCATTAATATTCCCATTATTGTATTGGGTTTTTTATTCTGTATAGGTTCAGTCAAAGAATCTACCACATTTAGCGATAAACTGAAATTAGATTATAAAGGTATGTTGGCGTTAGCTGTGACCATGGGTGGCATCGTTATGAGCTTGTTACACAGTGCCTCTGCGGGCTGGGCGAATGCCATTACTTTAAGCTATCTTTTGATCGGTATTTTGGCAGGCGTAGTTTTATTCAAGGTGGAAAAAAACACTGAGAATCCAGTAATAGACTTTAATGACTTTAAAAATCTCATGTTTTATTCAGGCTCTGTGCTGATATTTTTATCGGGCGTATTGAGTGCCGTGGTGTTATTTTTTGACCCTCTGTTTTTGCAAATTATACGAGGAGAGTCAGTACAACTCTCCGGCCTAATGTTATTTACAATTCCAGCGACGGTATTATGTGTTGCTATTTTTGTGAGTTGGCTCATTCATAAAATAGGTGTCGTTAATACGCTTATCCTAGGGCTGCCCTGTGGCATTATCGCTTGTGTTTTACATGCGGTTTTTTCAGAAACCATTTCTTTGATCTATGTCATCATTGCTTTCATAGGTTTAGGGGTTATGTGGGCGATAGGAAATACAGCTTCTATTATTGCTGCACAAATGGCAGTAAGTCCTGAACGTAAAAGTGTCGCTACCGGGACGATAGTGACGTTATTTAATATTGGTGGCTCTATAGGATTGGCTGTGGCGATCGCGATTTATCATGCTGGCGCTACCCGTGCTTTGAAACAGCAAATAGGCAGTCTCGGTGCGGACAGTATTGAAAAAATTAAGCAGTTTATAAGTAGCCCTGCTGATCTATTACAAGGACACATTTCATTTGTGTTGCATGCGGTGTTTAACCTTGCTTTTTTACAAGGATTCGCTGCGGTAATGTGGTCTTTGTCTGCGTTATTATTCATCGCACTGTTGAGTATGCTTAGTTGGCGGTTAAACACGCGGCGCAGTTAGTAAATTGTAATTTCTTGGTTCGGTAATATCCAGGGCTGATTATTATAATTCATTGTTAGTCGGCCCCAGTCATGGCGAGTTTTCGCCATGATTATTGTGTTTTGCGCGGAATGATGGATTAACTTGTAAAGACCTTTCGTAACCTTATTAATTCAACAACGGATGAATCTTTCGAGGTTAAATTAAGAACCCTTTACTACTATCAAAAATTAGTTTATTATCAAAACTAATTTTACTCTGCCCAAAAATGATATCCCAGTGGAAACTATTTTTCACTAACCCGCCAAATCCGGCATGAAAACCACAATGCCGTTCTTCAAACGGCAAACCAAGCCCACGAAGTTTTACTCCTGAGTTAGTTCCTATACCCGCTTCTTCTAATATTGCATTACCAGGGTTATCCTGTAAAATTTCTAAAATATCCTTTTTTAATTCACTGTTTTTTGTATCAACATCAATTATTTTACGATCTTTCACTGTTAATTTAAGCGGCTCAGTGACCAACCCATATTTTTTTGCCAAAGGTATTTGACTTAGAAATCCCCCTGTAAAATAAATAACGCCATTTACATTTCTTGGCCCATTCGCTATTTCACTGGGTATGAAATCTGCAATCTCCAAACTGCCATCAACATTATCCCATTTATTTGGATCAAGTTCTATTTCCAGTGAAGAGCCATTATTGTCTGTAATATGCATGATTTTACTTTTTTTACCAAGGTCAATTAGAGATTTATTTAAATTGTAAATATATTCAGATGGTGAAACAAATATTTCGCTAAAATAGTCATTAATATTAACCGCTCTAATAATGTTTGTACATTGTTTTAACTTTCTAAACTCTTCCCTTAAAGTATTTAAACACTGCGGAGCTGGATATGATCTTGACGAGGTATCATAGAAAAAAATATAGAATCTGTTGTCAGAGAAGTTATTAGTAAAGTCTGCTATAGATAGGTCTGATATCTCAAAACAGGAAAGGTCAATCTTATTTTCTAGAGCGATTGTCTGAATTTCTTTAGATAGGTCTTTATAGAATGGTTCATAATAGCAAAGAACAGATTTAGATTGATGGTGTTTTAAGTAACTTAAAAAATTCATAATAGACTGTTTATTAATGTTTTTCATGGCTGTGTTCCTTTAAATGATAACTCCGATGAATACGTTGATATTCATCGGAGTTAAGCGTTAGTAATTAAAAATTAGAAATAATAGGCTGTATTTGTACCCATAAAACTTTGTTGTATATTTTCTAAATTTTTAGCCATCTGAATTAAGCTCATAGTGGAACTCCTGATTAAAATTTACTATTTGGCGTCACCTGCAAAAACATCATAATAAAGTGATATGCTCACAATAGTTGACCAAATAGCGAAAAAGATGCTTCCATTCCCTCATTTATACCAAAGCTTCTTACCTTAGTATCTACATCTACTGAGATGTAAACCCATTGTAATAAGCATTTTAGAAAGATAAATTAAGGAATTATTAAGGGAAGAAGTTATTTTCTGAGGGCTCAACAAGAGGTGATTTTCATGAAAAAGGTTGAACAATTTCTATATTTGGAAACAGCTGCAAAATGTCAGCAGTATCTTCTTCTAAAAACAGCAATTTTAAATTAGGCCCTGCATCTTGAGTGAAATAAACAGGCAGATTATCCTGACGTAATTGCCATACTTGTTGCATCCACGCGGCTGTTTTCGCAGTGCTATAGGAAATCACAGGCGTTGCTTTTAACATGGTAGCATGCATAGCGATCGCATTGCGTTCACTGGCTTCTCCTAAAGCTATAAAATCTTTTTCAGCCAAAGCACTTTTTATCATAGCCAGATCGGTTGCGACTTGTTCTGGCCATAGGGTATAAAGAGGGGATGTTTGTTTGGTAATGGCCATCGCCTCTCGTGACGATATACTTTTTTTGTCACTAGATGCTAACAATAACCCTATACGCAATTGTGGCCAAACAATATTTAATGGCACCCCTAAACTATCCATGCCATCATCGCGTGAACCATGTTGCCATTCTACAAAGCCATCCCATAATGATCTACAAGCGCTGCCACTGCCTAAACGCGCCAGTACAGATAACGCACTGCAACTTAATTGCCAGCCATATAATATATTTAGACCTTTGACCACTGAAGCAAATCCACTGGCCGATGAAGCTAGTCCGGCTGCGATGGGAACCGTGCTGATAATATCAATATTTAAACGAGGTTCATTATTCTGGCGAAACAAGTTGATAAAAGAGAATAAGCGTTGATAAAAGTCATGTTGTTCATCTATAGCCTGGCCATTCAATTTTATATAATCTTTTTCTTCATCCAAAACTTCAAAAGCAAAATGACTGCCTTTTTGTGCCAGGCTAATGGACAAGCTAGGCGTCATTGGTAAATTTAATGTGCTGTCTCTTTTACCCCAATATTTACATAAAGCAATATTGGCGGGAGCATAAACAGAACCTTTTTCTTGTTGTATGACGTTTGATTTCTCAGACAAGATTTTAGCGATGATCTGCTCTTTACTGTACAAAACTCACCCCCATGGTGCTGATCGTTAAGGGTATGTAGCGCGCCTTAGGATGCAACGCTGTTATTTCTTCATTGTGAATATCTTGCCACTTGCCACCTAAGGCTAATAAACAATCTCCTAGGCCCGATCCGGAGATCTTCACCGCTTCTACGGCGACGCGTTCTTTTAACCAATGCCTTAGGTGATCGCATTGTGCATCACTGACTTGTAAAGCATGTTGTAAACCTTGATGTATCTCCATGCAGTGTGCTAATAAAGCTTTATCGTCGCATTGCCAAGCGTTACAAGCTAATTGTACGGTTTCTCCTATTGCGCGATAAATAGAGTTTAATACATCCTCGGCGTTGCGGAAGGTATCCTGTACTTGTTGTAATACCGTAGAAGTTGCCGTTTTATAGCCACAATATAATAAATGTAGATCTGAACGTGGCGCTAAAGCCAAAGTTTTTTCTGTTTTGGGCGTATAATACAATACGCCACCGTGTAAGCTTGCTAGCGCATCCATGCCGGAGCCACGGCCTTGTAGGTTACGGATCAGTTCTCTGGCATTCAGCCAAATATCCATTTTAATCTGAAAAAGCTTATCTAAAGCACTCAACAGAGCAACGGTGACTGCGGCCGAGCTGCCCAGGCCTAAAGTTGGATCTATACTAGAATCAATGCGTATTGTTAGGCCTTGTGTTATTTTTGGGTTTTGCTGTATTAAACAGGCTAAAACAAAAGTATATGGTTTAGTTATCGTTAATTCTTTTAAATGCGTGGTATAAGGAGCAAAGGTATTGGAAGTGATTTCAACCACATCATCGGCACGTTTTTCCAAAGTGACGGTAATATACTGATCTAGTGCAGCGACTATTGCGGGTTCGCCCGCTAACACCGCATGTTCGCCAAAGAGCATAACACTGCCTGGCGCGCGTACTTTAATCCAATCGCAGGCCATGAGTATCTCCTATGACCCTTTCTACAGTATAACCAAATTTTTGGCTCAACGGTGTGGGATCTTCTAGACTGGCGATCAACACGATTCCTGCTTTATCGCCGTTAATACTGCCCGCGCCACAAATTTTTGCGGCTAAACCATTGCTTTCTAAGTGGCGTATAAATGTTTGTACCGGTGTAGGCACTACGCCCAAAGCGACTAACAATTGGTGATTGGCGCGTAGTGCGATTTGAAAGTCATTAAAATTACTTTGTTCTAAAGCAGTTTTAATGGCTATTGTAACGGCACCTATTTCTGCAGCGAGAGTCGTTGTTTCAAATAATTTCTGGGTATGCGTGACACATTCTCCGGTAGAGCTGTTTGGACTGCCAGTGTTGACACTATACAAAGGCCATTCGGGCATTACTAACGGATTAAATTGTCCATTATGATATTCTAGAGCGCCACCTTGTAACGAAACGCGTAGATCTAAACCGCTAGAATAGCCATGTTGTAGATTTTCAGCTTCCAAAGCCAGTTGAAACAAATGTTCTTTATCGATGTCTTCTTTAAAATGATGCGCTAAAGCAAATTTAACGGCCAAGATCATTGCGGCGGATGACCCCATACCGCAACCCATGGGAATAGTCGATTCTGTTTTTAGATGTATACCATCATCGGAGAAACGATTGAAGCGCTCTAGGAAATTACTTAAAGCAAAATGCGATAATTCGTGCGGCAATTTCAATACATCTTTAATACCGCGCTCGCCGCGTAAGAATAGATGATAATCTGCAGATAATCTGGATTTTAGTCGGCGTAAGGCTTTGACCGTAGTATCTTTATGGTGCTTTAAATTTAATAAATCGAATACCACCGTAGCCGGAGCACTGTGATGAATTACCGATGCTCTGGCATAGCGATTTACGGCTACGGCCAAAGCGGGTTGGCCACAGACGACGGCATGTTCGCCCGATAAAATAATTTTGCCTGGAGCAATAGCGGTCTTCATGGCGTTGTGGCGAGTTCTGGTGTATCCTGCGCGTGGCGTTCGAAAGTAGTGTGCGCACGCATCAATTCACCCGGATTGGTTTGTGAAGCCAATAAGGAAATTTCGCCGCATAAAACGGTTGCCGCGATAATAGCGGCCAAACGTCGCGTATTATCCCCTATAGGGCGGGGTTTATTACAACCTAATAATTCTAAATTCTTTTGTACGAAAGGATATTGTTTGCCATTGCCCACTGTGCCTACAATAATATTGGGCAATGTCACCGAGAAGTAAAGTGCATCATTGCGCACTTCGGCAAAAACCATGCCTTGCGAACCTTCGACTATGTTTGCCACATCTTGACCTAGCGCCAGATAAAACGCAAAAAGCAAATTAGCAAAATGGGCATTGGCAGAACGTATGCCGCCCGCTAGTAAAGTTCCTAGTAAATTCTTTTTTATATTGAGGTCCACAATTTTTTCGGGCGTCGTTTTTAAGGTCGCTAAACAAATATCGCGCGGTATTAATAATTCAGCGACCACATAACGGCCGCGGCCTAGAATACCATTGACTGCAGTGGCTTTTTTATCAGTGCAGTAATTTCCGGAAATGGAAACATAACGTAAAAACGAATATTGAGCTAATAACCATGCCATAATTTCATCGGCGGCTTGAGTCACCATGTTATGGCCAGCGGCATCGCCGGTGGAGAACTCTAAACGTAAATACAACAGATTGCCGACGATTTGCGTATGGCTATCGATGAGTTTGGCAAAGCGGCTGCTGCGCGCCACTTGCAATTGCAACTCGGGTTGACGCATTTTAACGGCCTGACTTACTTCATGGCAGCGCGCTGCATTAGGCGCTTCTAATAGAATGGATCGGGTCATGCGCTCGTCAATGATAGTGGTCAAAATACCACCACATTGGCGCGATAATTTAGCACCACGGTTCGTCGATGGCCACAAAGGCAGTTCATATGTGGCCAAAGGGACCATGACCTCATCGTCTACCACTGGCCCTATTAGTTTAACGGGTCCTATAGTGTGCATAGGAACCTGTGCAGTGCTTTGTTCCATACCTTCTCCAAATACAAGAAATTGTTAAAAAAGAAGGCATAATTCTATCACTTTTTATTGGCTACGAGAAGGTTAGCTAAAAAGTAAATGTTGATCATTTATTGGCCATAAACAATATCTTTGTAGGACTCCTGTTTTGTAAAAAGTGGTCTATACTTTGCGAGCAAGAGCGGGATAATGATATATTTTTGACACATTAAATGGGCGAAGACACTTTATGGCATCACTAGACCTACCTTTTCAACACCGTATCTTATTGATCGAAGACGATAATGTCTCCTTGTTTGTTGCTTCCGAAATACTGTCTCGCCTAACGGCGATGGTCGATATGGCGAGAGACGTAGAAGAAGCGAATGAACGACTCAATACCACAGCCTATGATTTGGTTATCTCAGACATTAACCTACCTGATGGTACGGGCATGGATATTATTCGGAGTGCTTACTCCGACGCTAAGTCTAAAAATAAGACAACTCCTTTCGTGGCGTTAACAGCCCATCAAGATAAAAAGAAGCACCAAACCATATTGGACAGCGGTTTTATGGATGTGACCACGAAGCCATTGAGTTTAGCGCGAGCGTATTTATATTTAGAACGCTGCTCTTTAAATCATGACGAATTAGCGCCTGCCGATTTAGCGATTATAGATTTAAAGCTGGGAATGAAACGCATCAGCGCTGACAACGATGAAAAAGCCGTAATTGCAATTGGCATGTTAATTGAGTCTTTAGAAGAGGATATCGTTGAACTCAAGCGATTACAGGTGAACAATAATATCGAAGGTGTACGCGAAATGTTGCATAAAATCAAAGGGGGCTTAGAATATAGCGGTGTGCCACGCTTACAAAGACATATTGCACTTTTATATTCTGAAGTCGATGCTAGCACGGACTTGACTACGCTGCAGCCTCTATTTGACGCTATTTATGAACAAATCGCGTTATTAACCACAGCCTACCAAGAGCTCGTAGCGAGCAGAAGGGGTTGTGATCTTCTATAGGCAAAAAAGTTTAAAGAAGCACAAATTGATATTCGCTTTGGGCTATGTTAGCCTTAATGCACTTTAAAATTCCATAAGAGGTCATTTTGATACCCATTTTATCTCAAGTCATTTTAGTAGATGAAAATGACAAAGCCATTGGTACTGCCGATAAGATGTCCGCACATATTGAAGGTTTACGCCATCGCGCTTTTTCTGTCTTTATTGTTAATCGTACAACCCAGGGCTGGGAAATTTTATTACAACAACGTGCTTGGAATAAATACCATTCGCAAGGCTTATGGACCAATACGTGCTGTAGTCATCCTCACCCAGGAGAAGACATTATCCCTGCCGCAGAACGTAGGTTACAAGAAGAATTTGGTTTTACCATGCCATTACAACCAGTGGGCGTATTTCATTATATTGCGCACCTTAAGGAAAAACTAATAGAAAATGAAATGGATCATGTTTTAATTGGCTATGGTAAACCGACTATGATTCAACCTAACGCCGAAGAAATTGTAAATTATCGTTGGTGTGATTTAAATGAATTGAAAATAGCCTTACAAAAAAATCCAGAACAATACACCGCTTGGTTGCAGGAAGCGTTGCATTGGATTGAAAATGCTTTGCGAGAAAAATAGATGGAAAGTAACTACGATGAAAATAAAAAAACAATGGAGTGAATTTAAGCATTGTCTGACTCGTAATCAACATGATGATAAAGTTGCTTTTGTAAAGTCTTTTTTAAAAAACCCAAAAACAATGGGGGCTATATACCCTAGCTCAAAACGTTTGGCTAAGATAATGGCATCTTATGCCGTCTTTTCTCAAAATCAACTTATTGTGGAATTGGGTGCGGGCACGGGCGTGATCACGCAAGCGATGTTAAGTCGAGGTATTCCTGCAGAGCGCATTATTGCGATTGAATCCTCGCCTGATCTAGTTGAACATTTTCGAATGCATTTTCCCAAGATTAAGGTGATTGCAGGGGATGCCTCCCATTTAGCTGAACTCTTAAAAAATGAAATTAGGCCCATAGGAACGATCATTTCTGCATTGCCGCTGCGTTCTTTATCTAAAGAAGTGACAGAGCGTATTTTATCAGCTATACCTGCAGTATTAACGCCGCATGGACGATATATTCAGTTTACGTATGATCTGCGAAACAATGCGCGTTTCTATCCGCAGCAGTACCAACTGGCGTATAAAAAATTAGTTTGGGTGAATATTCCCCCAGCGAAAGTAGAAGTCTATACTATACTCCCTCAAGAATAAATTTTTGCAAAAATATATCCAGATGTTGATGAATGGTCTCGTAATCTTGCGCTAATATAGCGACGGGTTTTTGCACATAGCGATCTGGGGATAAGTCTTCAGGACAATGCTGTATGAGCCACTGCATTCTATGTGGGTCTAACTCTAGATGACATTGAAAGCCATATACTTTAGGTGAAAAACAAATGATCTGTCTAGGACAACCAGAGCTTTGCGCCAGGATTTTTGCTTGTGGCGGAATACCGGGCATATCATGATGCCAATGGCTAGATTGAAATTGTTCGGGAAGATGTTTGATGAAAGGATCTGCTTTGCCGTCATCCGTTAAGGATAAAGGAAACACCCCTACTTCTTTATGCGGGCTTTTTTCGGTTTTTGCGCCATAACTTTCCGCAATGAGTTGTGCACCTAAACAGACGCCCATAACTTTTTTTCCTATGGCGATAGCTTGTCTAATGAAGGTAATTTCATCTTTGAGATAGGGATACTGATCTATTTGTCGCGCGCTTTGTGGCCCACCCATACACAGTAAGATGTCAAAATTATCAACCGAAGGTAAGGGTTCATTTTTTGCAATATGTGTACTGCTGCAATCTAGGCCGTTTTTTTGCGCCCAGGTTTCATAATAACCCGGTGTTTCAAAGTCAGCGTGTATAATGCAATGTAGTTTCATGCATAGCCTCGAGTTCAGTTTAGACAACGTGTGTTTGTAGTATATACCCATCGCCAATGAAGATGCGAGATCTAGCTGAATACTATAGATTTGAATCGAAGCTTTGTCATCCTCGACCGAAGGTCGGGGATCCAGGATCATATAGGCTTTTCTCTGAATCCCCGACTGCGGCCTCGCGGCTTGGTCGAGGATGACAAAACTTCTTCAGATAAGGCTAGTATCTAAAACTTCCGAACGATAGAATAAAAACAGTTTCATCACCTTCCTCAAAAAACAACCTCAAAAAAATAAGAAAAAGATTGACAATGAAGAAGGTTTGGCTCAAAATATCATTAAATCATATTTAAATTAAAACATTAAGCATAAAGCGGCTGGGGTAAGGGCTTCACACCAGAAAGAGAAGATTTTAGATGAATCTAAGGAGTACAGATATGAGTAGCCATTTACATGATAAGAAACTCAACGCCCATTATAGTAAGGATTGGATGTTACCTATAGATAGCTATAACCAAAACATCGATCGCAATCTAGTGCCCTTTACCTCAAAATATTCGCCTGAACTTTGGGATAAAAGAAACTTTATTAACGATCATACCGATGTGGAACCACATTCTTATAGAGAAAATGTGCATACCATCGGTGCGTTGGAGGAGCAGTTAAAACAGCAACGCAATGGGGAGCTGAAAACCGTTCGACCCATTATTCACTATGTTGCTGTGTTAAAAGAATTGCGTAAGAAATCGCAAAGCATAGCATCTTTTCACGACGAAATAAGCTTTACACATTGGGCTAAAGATAAACTCAATGATCTGAGTACAAGCTTAGGGCTTGCTACGCACCATTTTAGCATCGATACTTCCGGTGAACCCTTGCTGATTAAAGAAGGTTTAGGCGAGCATGTTATTTTGCCTACACACTTTGAAAATGGGGCTTATTTAAGTCACCCGCATCCTGATCATCAATTGGATATCGAAGCAAAAGACATTCCACAAATTAAGATTGGCCGGTATGTGCGCTTTGGAAGAAATGCATCCGTTAATGCTGGGGGAAATATTACCATCGGCGATGGGGTATGGTTATCGCCAGGCAGTTGTTTATTACGCCAAGATCATGATCCTTATGGCAGACCCTCAATTGCCTCTAGAACAGTAGCCATGACACGGCAGCCCCCTATACGGCTGGCAGAATTTTCTTGGATAGGGCGCGAAGCAATGGTGGGTTGGGATGCAGACTACGTAGGTAAGTTTTCCATTGTAGCAACTAGAAGCTTTTTAAACTCATGGGTGGGTGATTATTCTATTACAGGGTCTTATGGCAAAGTTATTCAATATATGCCATATAAAGCAGCGATAATGGAAGCTCTGCAACCTTCATTAGAAGATATTTTGCAAATAAGCGATTGGGAAAAGATCAATCGCCATTGGTTAACAGCTTACGCTGCATTAGAGTTAGAGCAAAAAGGTTTAGCCAGTACGGTCTCTGATAAGTTGAAGGAGTTGTTGACTTTATTGCCCACAAAAAGAAGTAAAGTATTGGATATGCATCCAGAAAATGGCGAATTGCTCAGTTTAGCGGCGTCAAAAAATATTCTAGCAGATGGTGTTTTTGTAGCAGAAAAAGCTGTCGCCACTATTTTACAGCGCATTCAGAATACAGGTAATTACACTGTTAGATTAAAAACAGCCGATCCATGGGGGTTTAATTTAACATTGCCTCTGGCAAGTTCTGTCATCAATGCGTTTACGGGTAAATCTTCTGGTTATGATTTAGTCGTGAATAATAATATTAAGAAAATTTCCACGCATGAATTACGCTTGCTGTTGGCTGAAGCGGCTAGAGTTTCCAACAAGAATGGTAAGATTTTCTTTAGCACCAAAGCGGCTTATGATTATAGCGAGCTCATTATGTATTCTAAACAGATTCCGTTATCATTGCATGACCATGGTGTAGATAAGCGTACGCAGCAGCATTACGTCGTATTTTCAAAAATATAAGGAGTAGTATTTTGGCCTTTTTATTATTAACGCTTGCCGCCGCTTTCTGGGGCGGTAATTATATAGTTGGACATATTATGGTTGGCGAGTTATCGCCAATCATATTGTCTGAATTACGCTGGTTACTTACAGCGCTATTACTGTTGGCTTTATATTACAAGCCTTTGCGCAACGATTGGCCTAAGATCACAGCTTCATTTTGGACACTCTTTTTTCTAGCAGTATGTGGCCAAGTATTATTTCCATTGAATCTCTACATTAGCTTGCAATATACGACGCCCTTGAATGCGGCTATTTATTTATCTACCACACCTATATTGGTCTTAGGGATTAGCAAGATATTTTTCAACGATTATATCTCTAGAGCTAATATTATTGGTGTAATACTCAGTTTAGTCGGTGTAGTGTATTTGATCTTACAAGGCAACTTGTATGATATAGGCAATTTGGCACATCTAAATCAAGGTGATTTGTGGGCTATAGGTTCTGCTGCAAGTTGGGGTCTTTATTGTGCTTTCTTACGTAAAAAAGACAAAAGCATTTCTGGTACGGTGTTTGTAACCCTATCTTCGGTTATAGGTGCAATCGTTTTGATTCCTTTCACGCTGTATATATTGCTGACTGGAAAAAATAGCTTTGATGCCATAACCATTAATTTATCATTGTTTCTTGGACTCTTATATTTAGTCATCTGTCCGTCATGGTTAGCTTATCTTTTCTGGAGCAAGGGCATCGCTAAAGTGGGCGCAGTGAAGGGGGAGATTTACACGCACTTAGTTCCCTTCTTTGGTGGTTTATTTAGCATATTATTTCTAGATGATAAATTACAGGCTTATCACTTAATCAGTTTGGTGTTTATTGTTGCCGGTATTTATTTATGTAGTAAGCATGAAAAGGTGGGGGCGACATTACCTGTTGAAGAAGTGTGAAGACTATAGATTTGAATCGAAGCTTTATCATCCTCTATACCCGGAGTACCGAGTACAGGTTCCGATCGGGGACCCAGCATATGGTCATCCTCGACCGAAGGTCGGGGATCCAGGATCAAATAAGTTTTTCTGAATCCCCGACTGCGGCCTCGCGGCCTGGTCGAGGATGACAACGTTCTGGTTCGCAGTTGCTTTGAGCATGCACTTCGTATCTTGAAGTGTAACGGGTATATACTCACAGCAGTTGGTTCTATTGGGTAGAAGACTAGTTCTAGCGCACCAAGGGTAACACACATGACTGGGGCGAGATGGACGAAGGCAACACCTCCTAAAAATAAAATGCGAAGAGTATATTCAGGAATAAGAAAACAACGATGAACATAATAGAGTTTCTCTACAAAAACAAAACTTATCTAGGCTATACTAATCTTAATAGTCCGGATCTAATCCATGTCTTTCAAACGCAATCTAAATTTTCCGATATTCTACAAGAATGTTTCAGGAAAAATAATGACATATTGGATACATTACGTTCTTTGTCCAGCAAACCTTTTCTGCTAAACAGTGTAGATGAGCCATTAATCTGGTTAGTGCCAGCTTTATTAGAACCATTAACTTCGGTGCATGTATTTGGTTTCGGCTATACGCATAAAAATAGAGTCTTGAACGAACTGCACTCTACGCTTCCTGAGCGTTTCTATAAAGGTGATGGTTCTACCTTGTTTGCACATAAGACTAGCATTACTATGCCCAAAGATGCGTGCAGCGTAGGGGAAGAAGCAGAATTGGTCGTTATCTATTTTATAGGGAAAGAGGGCAGTCCTCATCTTATAGGTTATGCTATGGGCAATGACCTATCCGATCCGCTTATGCGCAGGCAGAATACAAAGCAATTTGCGGCATCTAAACTGCGGCCATCGGCTATAGGGCCTGAATTATGTTTAGGGCCTTTGCCCAACACGGTTAAAGGCCATGTTTCTATCAAGCGTAATGGCAAATCAGTTTGGAGTGCACACTATAGTACGGGGACGTCACAATTTTTGTATAGCATGGAGGCTATCACCCATTTTTTTGTGGAAATGGCAGATCCTATCCCAGGTAATCTATATTATGTTTTCTTAGGCGCAGACAAACATAGTTTTTCAGATAACTTTCTCATTGAAAATGAAGATACGATTTGTATCCAGTCAGAGAATTTTATTTTACCGTTGTCAAATCAGGTTTTAATGGATATACCCATCGTACTTGAAGAAGCGAGATCTGAATAAATGTATTGAACTTTAATCGAAGCTTTGTCATTCTCGACGCAGTCGGGAATCCAGTTTCAACACAGTTTTTCCTGGATCCCCGACTGCGGCCTCGCGGCCGCGTCGAGGATGACAACGTTTTAGTACTGCGTTCGCAGAAAGTATTGTTCTCGCATCTTGAATTGAAATGGGTATATAATGTTGTAACTACTTTCCGTTCCCTAACGGTTGCGGCTCGGTTACAAATTGATAAATCGCGCTGCAACCGTTAGGGAACGGAAAGTAGTTACACAATGCCTTAACAGAATAAAAGGAATATAAGATGCTCATTATAGAACTCACATACCAAATGCCACTGTCCGAAATAGAAAAACAGATATCAGCACATAGAACCTGGCTAGATCAGTATTACGAAAAAGGGTTACTCATTGCCTCCGGACCTAAAAATCCGCGCGATGGGGGAATTATGATTGCGTTAACGGATAAAGAAACGGCAACTCAATTGATAACAGAAGATCCATTCTATAAACAGGGTTTAGCGAGTTATAAGATCACAGAATTTGAACCGGTAAAACATTGCAAAGAATTGGCACAGAAGATTTCAGAACAACAAAAAACATAACCATTAATTCTTACCTACCAAATTTTGCCCTAGCAGAAGCTAGGGTTACAACTTCCCACAACCCCTTCACACATTGGAATGGTTTTTTGAGACACCCAGGGCAGGGCAAGGAAAATCAGTTGCGTGCACCAAAAAAATAAGCAAACTCAAAATAATTGACATGTATTTTACTGTCTAAAACATAAACACATAGCATTCCTTCTTTATAGCCAGTTATCGCTAAATCTAAAACACCGTTTTCATAGAACGCTTGTTGCGAAGGACTCTCCAAGCGTAACAAACCGCTACTTTTCTTCTTCAAAAAAAGACTGGGTTGTAAACGGCTGTAGGTTTTTGGCAAATTTCTATTTTTGTTATGCACACGCATAATTTCAGTCATTAGAAGCAATATCTGTTCTTTCAATACAGGATTAGCGTAGATAAAAGTATCAATACACAATAAACCTGCTGGGTCTAGCATCAGTTCACGTGCTTCAGAATCGGTAAAATAGGGCATTAGAGCAGAATATCTTTTGCAAGAGCTACGGTAAAATTGTTCGATATTTAGCAATGATAAACATTCCATGGGACTTCTCCTCAGTTCTTTATTTAGGGCTATTTTTTATTAAAGCCACCTGTTTTTATCTATAAATACTATTTTTTGCCCAACTTTTATCTATTACGACTTTTTATGGAGCAATATTATCACCGAAGAAAAAGATTGTCATTCATCAAGTGCGTTTAGAAATTCTCAATATTATTCAATGGGTTATAGTGTATTTTCATCTTTTTGTAATATTTTGCGTTAATTTCTTGCTTGTGCTCCGGCGCCTTTAAAGGCCGGATATATTAATTGCGAGTGCAACAATGGGTTGAATAGGATAACGCGTCTGAAACCAGGAATTTAAAGCGGCATCCACGCCGCTATCAAAGGTATTAGCCAATACAGCGCGTCCCACAAACCAGACCATTATCAGGTTCTTGGCGTCAAAGATTTTCTACAGAAAGGAAAATGCTAAATACCGCACCCTGATTCAATTTGCTTTCTAGCGCAATTTTTCCACCAATCTTCTCTAACATTAAGCGCACATTACTCAAACCTAAACCAATTCCAGGATACTTTGAAGTTTCAGAAGATTGTACACGCGAGAACGGTTCAAAAATGAGCTTATGCTTAGTCTCGTCTATGCCTATTCCAGTATCCTTCACCTTGATAACTATCCATTCTTTTTGATCAATGATCTCTTTTCTAGCACATATCGTAACACTACCCTTATGTGTAAACTTAATTGCATTTGAGACAATATTAAGAATAACTCGGTGTATTATTTGTTGATCACTTTTACAATAGAGGCCTTCTTTCGGAAACTCCCTTCGTAATGTTAGTTGTTCTACTTCAGCTTTGACTGACAATAATGAGATTATATCTTCTAGCACTAAAACAACATCAAAAGTTTTAAAAACAACATTTTGCTTATTGTGATCTAAGTATGAATACGTCAGTACATCCTCAAGGATATTCATTAACTCACCGGAAGAATCAACAACTAATTTTTGTAATCGTTTCAACTCAGGGTCGCCCGTCCTTTTATAAATTGCTTTTGACATATTGTAAATTCCACTGGTTGGCGTCCTAAAATCATGCGACATATTCATGAGAAACTCTGCTTTTACACGGTTTGCAGATTGCAGTTTGGAAAGTATTTTCATAATAAACTTATCAAATTTATCCACCTCATATATCGCAAACTGTTCATTTTTAATTTTACTCTCTTCTAAATCACCACCATAAGCTAAATCTATTCTTCTTGTGATTATGTCTAGAGGTTTTGAGAACTGAACTGCTATCACTTTACTTAAGATAATGGAGAAAGTGAATAAAAAAACCAGTATACTTGGTATGCTTTCGGGGAAAATGCTTAAAAAACCAATGCCATTTACCTCTATCGAAGAAATTACAAACCCAAAAAACAGGAATATTGTAAAAAAGAGTGCAGCAAATATGGTAAATATGGTGTTTATCAAAACATGTATCGAATTCAGCTTAAAAAAAGCAAACTTTTCGTATCTACTCTTTAGCGCTAATGAAAACCCAAATATAATTATAATATAGCAAACAAGCCATATCATATCGAACGATTTATAGTAATGGCCTGTTAAATAGCTAAAGCGGTGCGCAAGATTAAATGCCATTAAAAACAAAAATCCTGCGGCGACATAAGTCAAAGCCTTATTTCTGGATCTCGACAAGCAAACTGACATTAACGTAAAACCAACCACCTCCATGATAGTATTTGCAATTCCTACAACACTTATATTTTTGAAAAAAATGTTTCTAAAAATACTCGTTAAAAGTACGGGCATAAGTATCATAACTATTGGTTGGGCATATGAAAAACGTGACAGCCAATTTATCTTTTCTTGTCTCTTTCCACTCATATATAACAGGTATGACCATGCCGAAATTTGGATAATTAAAAAAAACGAGTATGGTAATGTCCAAAGCTGGTTGATTGATGAATTAATATTTTTTATATTTATAATATTTATTAGCACATTGTACATTTCGGTAGAGATCAATCCAGGGAGAACACTCACAAATATTAAAAAATAAAATATCTTTGCTCCTCTGTCTTTCGTTTTTAGTAACACCAATGTTGAAAAAGTCCCCATAAAAACATCAGCAACCATTTGGACAAAGTATGCAACATAATCTGCCTCTTTTGCATATAGACCATATTTTAGTGAGGCTGCATAATAGATTACAAACAGGAACCACAAGCCTAGCCAAAAAGATATTCTTTTCACTCCCCGGGTATGTTTTTTAAATCCCATATTCATCTATTCCGAAAATAACATTATTACGCATCAATATCTATATCCTCATTTTTAAGACAGTTCTACGTTTAAGAGATGATTACCTATCCATATCAGGGTGAGAGTTCCACTCTAATTTTGTTATGAGATTATCAATATTATAGTTTTTTAACTTTTTGGAAATGCGTGATTTTAAATTTCTCACATGAGCTAATTCGACACATAAATCATTTGCTATTTTAATTTCTGCTTTACCTGAACTATATTGTACAAATATCTCGAACTCCCTTTTTGTCAGCTGATTTAACCCGCTCGAATTACCAAAAGCACGTAAATTAATTAAGAGTGATGGGTCAAGATAAGTGCCCCCTTCCAGCACAGAAGTAACAGCCAATAAAAAATTAAGTTCAAAATAACGAGAGCCTTTAACGGCTAAAGCATCAATGTTTTTATCATTAAGGATTCTTTCAATTATTGAAATCTCTGTATGAGCTGTTAAGGCAAACACCTTAACATTATTATTGTAAGCCTTAATCCTTCTTGAAACCTCCAGACCAGTCATATCTTCCAGCTGAAAATCTATTAGAACCATATCAGGGTTGTAATGTTTAACTCTTTTTATTCCATCACGCCCAAGCGACTCGACACTCACTACATTTATGTTGTCCAGTGTAGATAATTCTACTAGCAACCATTCCTTATGTATTTTGCTGTCTTCAATAATACTTATCGTGTATTTCTTTTTTTCACTATCCATGGTTTTTTAAACCCTTTTTTATTGTAAACTCAATCATCGTCAAGTACTATAAATACATTTTATTTTATTAGCTATTTTATCGGCTATTTTGGCATGAGCGCTACAATCAAAATGCATCCCGTCGATACTAGATGCCAGAATATCACCTGTATCTTCCAGGTAGAAACACTTCTTCTCAGTAGATAACAGAGAGTATAGATTTATAAGTTTCTTTGACTTTTCAATAGCCCCTTTAAAAATAGCACAGCCATTTTCATCATATAGTTTTTCTATGATTGGCAAAGGTATGGGTGGAGGGATGATCAAGATATTAGGAGGCGTTATCATATCAGGACCATAGGTCGAATTTTTTACCACATCAATCAGTTCGCTCAAACCGCTCGCAATATCCTCTGCTTCTCTTTCAAAAAAAGCTTTCAAATCATTTCCACCCAATGCCATTATCACAAGATTAATAGGGGCATGAGTATACAGACATGGTGCCAAATATCTTTTACCATTACGATCTGGTTCAATGTGATAATCAAGATTGGTTGTTCTGCCATTCAAACCTTCCTCAATAACATAATATTTATCACCTAAATTATCTTGCAACCTTCCAGTCCAACGTTTATCGCGGGGGTAGCGTGATATTGTAATGTTATGATCGGTAAGTGGCTGGGGAACATATCCCCAGGTATTAGAGTCACCATAGCAAAGTATTGTTTTTTGCATTTTAAACCTTAATAAAATAGTTAGTTCTATCAAGAAGCAGTTTGAATTTACGGTAAGGGTTGACTAAACTATAATCCGCGAATTAACAAATACCACCAAAGTATACCTCTAAACGTTTAACTTTTCGTGGTCTAAGAATCGGGGGATACTATAGCGCGCATCAAGCACTACCCGCTAAAAAAGCCGATAATGCTTAACTAAGATCCTACATCTAAATATCAATAGCGCCTAATTGTCGTGAAAAATACGCGTTGCTTGTATGATAGTTCCTAAGATACGTATTTTATCATCCAAGATATCACAGTCAGGTTCTTGATTCAGTGAGCTTAAGCGTTTGACTGGACCATCTAAAAACAATTGTCGTAAGGTTGCTTCATCCGTATTAGGATAATGCACTACGACTAAATCACCATCTACGGGTTTTGCATTTAAATCTAGCATCAACAGTGTACCCTTAGGAAATCTGGGTTCCATGCTGATTTTACTGACCAAAGAAACAACCTGTTCCGATTTTACAGTCGCGATTTGCCAATCTTCCCAATTGCTGGGAGCTAATGTAGTTAAGAAGCTAGCTGCATCTACACATTGTTGCCATGAGATAACAGGAATATGCTTCGTTTGTCTTCTAACACCATTGATCGCCAAATCAAATTGTTCATGTGGCGGGGTGTAAATAACGGCATCTAGTGAAATGTTAAAGAATTCGGATATCAACTTTAGAGTCGATACACGCGGATCCGCTGTTTTGCCTGACAAAATCTTATGCAACGTGGGCTGAGGAATAGATGTCTTTTTAGCAAGAGTTGCTTCATTGAGCCCTTTTGCGGCCATTAAGCGCTTAATATTATGTACTAACCAACTTTGCTCGCTAGTAGATTCCTTTTTCTGTAGCTGTATAACGCTCATTTTTTAACCTCCAATAATTACGTGTAAAATGTTAGTGGGAATAGTATGCTTCAAAAAGCAGCATTTTGTAGTATAAGCACTCTTTTTAGTGTAATGCAATAGTTTAAGATGAAAAAAGAATAATAAAGTTCTATACTTTCCCGTAAAAAATAGAGAAGATAGTTAATGTAATGCGCAAATATCAATATTTTCATAGGGTTAAAACAAAGAAACTGTTATAAATGTTTTTTTTATATAGTAAACTAATTGCTATGGGTATTAAGACTACACTCCCATAATGAGATCGTTAAAAAGCCATTCAATTGCAGTTTTTTTGGGATTGGCGTATTATGCCAATTCCTAGTGATAATGAGGTGTATAATTTTATGAGTGATTGGATATCAAATGTCACCGACGCGGACTTTGAACAAGAAGTACTGCAAGCTGACATACCTGTTCTGGTCGATTTTTGGGCAGAATGGTGTGGCCCTTGTCGCATGTTGGCACCCGTTTTAGAGCAAGTTGCTGAGCACTTTGCCGGCAAAGTGAAGTTTGTTAAAATGGATATAGATGCGCACGCAGAAACTCCTGCAAAATTCTCTATACGGCAAATCCCTACATTGTTATTGATTAAAAAAGGCAGTGTTGTGGCAACGAAAACTGGGGTTTTAAGTCAAACAGATTTAAAAGCGTGGTTGAGTGAGCATGCTTAGTGCTGTGAATTGTCATTGCCCATGCGAGATCATGGGCTATTTCTTGAAATAGGGGCAAGTAGTTATAAAAAAAGAGTAGATATGGGATATTGTGTCTTGCAATGTTCTAAAGTATGTGCTAAATTCTCTTGTATGACCATTATTCTTCAATGAACTGACTGTGGCGGTTCCAAGCTTTAAGATTAGAGCCCATCCACATAATCCCCCAAATTTGCAATACGAAGATAACTACTTGTCTATCAAGAGTTTGTCTGCCGATGCGGCTCATTGGAATTTAAAGTCGTATACCCACAGCATTTTAAGCTGCGACGTAACTTGAAATGCGAAGAGTATATATATCCCAAAGTTAACAATTATCAATGCGAGTACTTATGAACCTAACAGACTTAAAACGTATGCAACCGACTGAATTAATGGCATTAGCCGAAGATCTGAATCTAACCAATTTAGCACGAGCCCGTAAGCAAGATATTATTTTTAATATCTTAACGGCAAAAGCCAAAAATAGTGAGGATATTTTCAGTCACGGTGTATTAGAGATTTTACCGGATGGCTTTGGTTTTATACGTTACCCTGATGAATCCTATTTACATGGCCCGGACGATATTTATGTATCTCCCAGCCAAATTCGTCGTTTTTCTTTACGTACGGGTGATAGCATTACCGGTAGAATCCGTCCTCCTAAAGAAGGTGAGCGTTATTTTGCTCTGCTTAAAGTAGATGAAATCAATTTCGAAGCACCTGAAATGGCGCGGAACAAGATCCCATTTGAAAACCTTACGCCTTTATTTGCAAATGAACGCTTGCGCATGGAGCGCGGCAATGGTAGCAGCGAAGATCTAACGTCACGCGCTATCGATTTGATTGCACCTATAGGCAAAGGACAGCGCGCATTGATTGTTGCACCGCCTAAAGCGGGTAAAACCATGTTGCTGCAAAACTTGGCACAATCTATTGCGTCCAATCATCCTGAATGTTATTTAATTGTTTTATTGATTGACGAACGTCCTGAAGAAGTGACGGAAATGGAGCGTTCTGTACGTGGTGAAGTGGTTGCCAGTACTTTTGATGAACCTGCTGCTCGACACGTACAAGTAGCTGAAATGGTGATTGAAAAAGCAAGGCGTTTAGTGGAACATAAACGCGATGTAGTTATCCTACTAGACTCTATCACACGTTTAGCACGCGCTTACAATACAGTAGTGCCGGCTTCAGGTAAAGTCTTAACCGGTGGTGTGGATGCCAATGCACTACAACGTCCTAAACGCTTTTTTGGTGCAGCGCGTAATATCGAAGAAGGAGGTAGTTTAACGATTATCGCTTCTGCCATGATAGACACTGGCTCGAAAATGGATGAAGTTATTTACGAAGAATTCAAGGGTACGGGTAATATGGAATTGCATTTGGATCGCCGTATTGCTGAAAAACGTGTCTTTCCTGCAATCAATATTAATCGTTCTGGTACGCGTCGTGAAGAATTGTTAATGACCCCAGACGAATTGCAAAAAGCGTGGATTTTACGCAAACTATTGCATCCTATGGACGAAGTAGCGGCTATAGAATTTCTGACAGATCGTTTGAAATCAACTAAAACGAATGAAGAATTTTTTGAAGCAATGAAAGGCTAATGCTTTTGTAGAAAAAGGAGCGAGTAATTATCGTGGTTCCTTATATCGTTCAGATTAAACCGAGTGACCTCATCTTGATGGTCAACCCTGGCGAAACGGTGCTAGAAGCAGCGCTGCGCCAGGGTTTTAGCTTTCCATTTAATTGTCAAAATGCAGTCTGTGGTACCTGTATGGGAAGAGTGCTGCGCGGCAAAATAGAATACAGCAATGGTGCCGAAGAAGAGTTATGTGACGAAGAAAAAGAAGAAGGCTATGCTTTCTTTTGTAGCGCGAGACCGCAAAGCGATTTAGTCATAGAAATGTCTGGTGTAGAAGCACCTAAAATCGATCCCGGCCAAACGGCGGCCTATGTATTAAAATCACATAGTGCTTTATCTCCGAATACTTCATTATTAGAACTGTATCCACAGAAAAAAGAAGATGCGTTGCCTTTTCGTTCAGGCCAATATGTTTATTTATTGCAAGATGAAGAATCCCATGCCTATTCTATCGCTAATGCAGCCGATAATAGTCAGCGCATTGAATTGCATATACGGCACACGCAAGAAAATGCTTTCGCTGAAAAAATGTTGAGTTTAGCCTCCGAAGGTAAACCTTTATTATTGTCTGGTGCACACGGCCATTGTGTTTTGCATCATCAGCCACCGGTGCCTACGATTTTGCTTGCGGCGGGAACGGGCTTTGCCCAAATGAAAGCTTTAATAGAAGAAGCGCTATCCTTGTCTCTAGAGAGTCCCATTTATTTATATTGGGGTGCGCGCAAACGGGAAGATCTCTATGCTCATGAACTTGCCTTGGAATGGGCAGAGCGTTATCCTTTTATTCATTATCATGCAATGTTGTCTGCACCCGATGCAGGCACTTGGTCTGGAGATGTGGGTTATATTTACGAATATGTAGTAAAGCAACATGCTGACCTCAGTCATTTCCAAGTGTATGCGAGTGGTCCGCCCGATATGGTTTTTGCCGCATTACGTCTATTTGAAAAACATGGCTTGAAACGTGATTTTATGTATTCCGATATGTTATTAGGAAAATAATGCTATGAAGATTTTATCGCGTCTAGTTTTAGCCAGCAATAATCAAGGTAAAATAGAAGAGTTTCAACCTTTGTTAGCACCATTGGGCATAGAACTTATTTCCCAAGCCTCATTGGGTATAGAATCCGTTGAAGAAACGGGTTTAAGTTTTATTGAAAATGCGCTTATTAAAGCGCGGCACGCTTCCTTGCGTTCAGGTTTGCCTGCTTTAGCAGATGATTCTGGTTTATCGGTTGCAGCCTTAAATGGCGGTCCAGGCATTTATTCAGCACGTATTGCGGGTGTAGCTGCCAGCGATGAGGAAAAGGTGCAAGCGTTACTGCAACAAATGGAGGCGGTGCCTAGCGATAAACGTCAGGGCTGTTATCATTGCGCTATCGTTTTAATGCAACACCCATTGGATCCTATACCGTTCATTGCTGAGGGCCATTTAGAAGGCATTATTTTAGAGCAACCTTCTGGCGTCAGTGGCTTTGGTTTTGATCCACTATTTTATTTGCCACCACAAAAATGCACGGTGGCGCAATTGTCGTTGTCAGAAAAGAATAAGATTAGCCATAGGGCAGTGGCGGTTGCAAAGTTGTTAAATATTTTAAATTCCTGAAGATGCGAGAAAAGCTATAGGGGCACCCCTCGTGGCTGCCCCTACAAACGGATTCGCATATTGAGAGTACAACTTCTTATGAATAAAGATTTATCTGCAGCTTTGTTGCTACACCAACAAGGCGATTTAGTCGCCGCTAAAAAAATCTATCAAGCCGTTTTGGCAGACAATCCCGATGAATTTGAGGCTTTGGTTCTATTCGCGATGTTGTTTATTCAAGAAAATGAGTATAACAATGCTTTAGTCTATTTCTTGCAAGCAGAAAAATGTGCACCGTTTCATCCACAAGTTCAAGTTCATTTGGCCAATACGTATAAACTATTAGCGCAACCACAGTTGGCGCTACAACACTATCAACAGGCTTTAGCATTACAACCTGATTATGCGGAAGCGCATCATAATCTAGCCAATTTATATGTACAGCTACAAAAAAACAATGAGGCACTCACGCATTATAAAAAAGCCATAGATCTAAAACCAGGCTATGTGGCAGCATACAATCATTTAGCCTTATTCTATCTTAAACAGAATGATTTCTTAGAAGCAAAGAATCATTTTAAAATAGTATATAATATAGAACCGCACAATGTTTTGGCTTGTTATCATTTAGGTAATTTTGCGTTAGAAGATAATCTACTCACACAAGCCATACAATACTATGAACAAGGCTTGGAAGGAGATGCTCAATACATCCCCATTTTAACCAATCTGGCAGCAACCCATCTAAAAATGGCAGATAAAGATAAGGCCACTATGTTGTATAAACAAATTTTAACGATAGATGCTGATGATGCTATAACACATATGAACTTAGCCGCCATTTATTTGTTGGATAAAAACCATAGATTAGCCATAAAACATTATAGCTTGATCTTACAATTAGATGAAGCTAACTTCAACGCGCATTTTAACTTAGGCGTTATTTTTATGGATAAAGAAGAATATGGTATGGCGTGCGAACATTTTCAAACTGCAACAGCGTTGTTGCCCGAGAATGCCGATGCGCATTACAATTATGCCACGTGTTTATTAAAACAGAACTTAACACAAACGGCTCTATACCATTTTCAACAAGCGGTAAAATATGCGCCGGATAACGAAATTTTTAATTTCCGGTTAGCAGCGGTGTCGGGATCTTATGCCCCACCACGGCCACCAGCGCAATATATTCAAACTTTATTCGACCGTTACGCTGAGCGCTTTGATGAAGACTTGTTGGGAAGCTTACACTATAAAGCGCCGGATCTATTGTGCGCTTTGTTAAAAGAACCATTGCAATCCATTGGGCTTGCTACTGTAATCGATATGGGCTGTGGTACGGGGTTATGTGGCGAGCGCTTGCAAGCGAGCGGCGCGCATTTAATAGGGATGGATCTATCACCGGGAATGTTGGCTATAGCCCGCAATAAAAAGATCTATGATGAACTGATAGAAGGCGATCTGCTGGATATTTTGAAGACACGCGCTTTTGCTGCCGATGTGTTGATTGCCGCGGATGTGTTTATCTATTTTGGTGATTTATCTTTGTTGCTGGAACTTGCTTTTCACCAGGCTAAAACCTCAGGCTGGCTAGCCTTTAGCTGCGAAGAAGGCCCTGATGACGATACTTTTCATTTAGCCACTACGGGGCGTTATCAGCATCCTAAAGCGTATATAACCAAAGTCTTAGCTGCAGCTGGTTGGCATTTAACAGAGGATCAGCGAGTGATCCTACGTGAGCAACAAGGGCAGCCTGTGTTGGGGCGCGTGTATTTATGTCAAAAAAAGTGTAAAATAACTGAAGTTTAAAATATTGAGGTTCTTATGGCTCACACACATTCGCATGATCATCACCATCACAACGTAGATTCTGCCTACAGTAAAATTAATCTTTCTTTTGCCATTGCGGTCGGGGCAAACTTCTTATTTACCGTCATTGAAGCGGGTTATGCGATTTATGCTAACTCTATGGGGTTATTGGCCGATGCGGGTCACAATTTAGGCGATGTTTTAGGCCTGCTATTGGCCTGGGGTGCGAGTTGGTTAATGGTACAACCGGCTAAAGATCGCTATAGCTATGGTTATAAACGCAGTAGTGTACTGGCTTCTTTACTCAATGCCTTTTTATTGGTGGCTGCTTCGGCCATTATCGCTTATGAATCTATAGCCAAATTAATACATCCTAATTCAGTGAACGAAATCACAGTCATCGTTGTGGCGGGAATTGGTATTCTCGTCAATGCCAGCACGGCGATGTTATTTGCTAAAGGAACCAACGACTTAAATATAAAAGGTGCTTTTTTGCATTTAATGGCGGATGCGTTATTGGCTTTTGGTGTAATGGCTGCCGGTATCATTGTGTACTACACCGGCTGGGTGCGTTTGGATCCACTGATTGGTCTGGTTATCGTCGTCGTGATTGTAATGGGTACTTGGGATCTATTAAAACAATCTTTACGTCTATTACTCGATGCTGCACCTAAACACATAGAGCCAGAAAAAGTGAATGTTTTTCTAAAAGCTTTACCGGGCGTAGAAGCGGTACACGACTTACACATCTGGGGTTTAAGTACGCGTGAGGTAGCGCTAACGGCGCATTTGGTGATGCCGAATAAGGGTTTAAGTGACGATGAATTTCACCATATTAACGACGAGCTATTAGAAAAATTTAGTATACATCATGTTACCCTGCAGGTTGAAAAAGGCAGCCACGAATCGCCTTGTTCGCAAGATGGTACGTGTTAGAGAATAATTTAGGCTGTATTAGCGCTATGAACTTATTTATAGCTGTCTTTGTATATTCATTAATAGATTATCCATTAAACTAACATTAGTGTCAGCAAAGACACCATTTTTTGCTTATGTTACCGCTTCTACTTCAAAGGGTGATTGCGTGCGATATTGCGAGAAAAGTTCTGTTAGCTGATTGAGTTCAAGAGCTAGTATTTTACTTGCTTTACGCGCGGATAAATGTCCATTCTCTAGCGCATTATGTAGTAATTTTACAAAATAATCTGACAATAATCTTGGGGCTACAAATTGTTGTAGATGTTGTTTCTTTACTCGTAAGCTATTATGCGTAGCTAGATTAATGCGATTTAAAGTCAATAACCTCCAAGAAAGTGCTATAGGTGCAACATGAAGTTGCGCTGCTACTTCACACAGATGTGTTATGTCGTTTTTCTTCTCTGGGACAATGAGTCTATCTAATGAAGCGCGTGGCATTAATAGCGCGGCTGCAAAATTATCGGCGAGTTGTTCTAACCGTTTCTTCTTGTTAGGCACTAAATCAATGTTAGACTCTAGATGTTCTGGTTTTAAGCTATCCCAAGTCAATATATGAAAAAGTTCATATGCTAAATCATAGTAGCGTCGTGTTTCAGGTTCATGCCGGTTAATAAGAATGACATCCATTTCTTCTAGATGGCACGTTGCGCCTGAAATAGTAGCGCCCTGTTTATTTTCTGTAAATTCAAATAATAAAATAGGTATGTCCAGTTTATGTTGAATAATCTGGCTTAAGTTCTTTGCTGGTACTAGACCTAGTGCGAATTCTACAACGAGCTTTTCAGCACACTCTTGTGCGTCTTCGAAGGAAGATTGAGCTGATAGCCGCAATGATTTTTTGAATACACTGGTCTTTTCATTTTGCTGTGCACGTAGCCAGCGTAATAGTCCAATCCATAACCCCGTTTTTAATTCAAAAGCATCTAAAGTATTTTTAGCAATTGCTGGATTTGCATGCCAAGAGAACTGCGCTTCTCCGACGATAGAGAAAGGGTTAATGAAAAAATCTATGTCCTGCTCTAGAAGCTCAGATAATTTTAGTAACTCATCTGATTTAAGTGCGCGGTTACCCGTTTCGATATCAGAAATTGTTTGCCGGTCGTTTAGTCCTAGAGCTTGGCTAAGCTGTTCTTGCGTCCACTTTTTTGCTGCACGAGCCGCTTGAACACGATAAGCAATAGCCCTTTGCAAGTTTCTATCAACCATTTCGCACCTCCTTTTAAAAAGGATAACAAGTTATAATTTTATTTGCAAGAAAGTCTTGCAAAGTAGAGTTTGCGTCGACTTGCAATTAGTTTTGCAAGAAAATATTGCAAAATAGTTGTTGCGCTATAGTTAATTATAGTTTCAAGCAAGCTAAGATGCGGCTAAAAGCAAAGTAAGTATTGCATAAACATGCCCCATAACATTATAATAATAACAATAAACTATTTTTAAAAGGATCTTTATGATCGATATCTCCATAGAACGTAGACCTCACGATGAATTTGTAAAAAGCATGCTATATGAAGAACCGATGGCTAGAGATTTCTTTGAATCCAATTTACCTAGCGACACGTTAAATCTAGTGAAGCTAGATAATATGCAATTGGTTCCTGGTACTTTTGTTGATAAACAACTACGAGCCTTACATACCGACATTCTGTATAAAGTGGAAATGAAAGATGGCTGCGAAGGGTATATTTTTTTATTGGTTGAACACTATTCCACGCCGGATCCAACCATGGCTTTTAGGACGCTCAATTATGTGATGCGGATCTTAGATAGGCATGTTAAAGAATGTAATAATGCGGGTAAAAATCCATTACCTTTACCGTACATTTTTCCAATAGTCTATTATAATGGCGAAAAGGCCTATAAAGGAGAGTGCTGTCTATTTAACCTATTTGGTGAGCACAAGGAGCGTATTATGCAATTGTTTAACGGCCCCTTAAATTTAGTGGATATTTCCGTGGAGGCGGGTAAAGATCTGCGAGGACAAAAGCGGGCATCATTATTAAGCTGGTGCATGCGTCACAGTATGCAAAGAGAATTTTTATCGCATCTGACCGAATTGGGGCAATATATTGAAGATCTTATAGCGATTTCTGCCTGGACAGAGGCCGATGGAGAACGGGCGCAAGTCATGCTAGAATACATGTTACGTTCGCTGAATACTTCAGCAGACAGAGGCGCTCTAATAGAAGCAGTGTACAATACATTACCATCAGAATTGGGGGATACCGTGGCAACTTTTGCAGAGCAAGTTTTTAAAGAAGGTGAAGTTTATGGTGAAGCTCGCGGTGAAGCTCGTGGTGAAGTGGTGGGTAAACTTAAAGGCATTGAGAAAACCTTAGAGGCAATGGAGCTTATAGATAAAGGTTGGAACAACGAAGCCATTCACAAAAAAACAGGTCTGTCATTAGATGTTATCGAGAAGTTATTTAAAAGAACAATACATTGATATTGTGTGAATCCATCACACACTAATATGCTGCACTCTACTCTCATCCAAGCTTTCACCCAAAAAAATACTAGCAGTAGCGATGAAACGTTGTGGGGAATCGGTGACTAAGAATTGTGTGGGTTTGCTGTGTACTGTAGACAATAACTGACGTTGTTCTAATAAATTAAACACTTCTTTAGCGACGTTACTGGCAGAGTCAACTACAGAAACATTTTTTCCTAAATAATTCTCTATGCGCGATTTTAGCAAGGGAAAATGGGTGCATCCTAAAACAAGAGTATCGGGGGTGTTGCTGCCATTAAATAAGGGTTCTAAATAGCGTTGTATGATTCTATCGGTAATATCGCCTTCCAACCAACCTTCTTCTACCAATGAGACTAACAATTGACATGCTTGCGAGCTAACACGAATACTTTTATCCAAAGTGGCGATGGCTGCTTCATAGGCCCTAGAGCGCACCGCCCCTTCGGTGGCTATGACAGCAATGTGCTTATTACGTGTGGTATGTACTGCGGCCGTAGCGCCAGGCACTATAACGCCTAACACTGGGATATCTGTGAATTCTTGTTGTAATGTAGTCAGCGCATGGGCCGAAGCGGTATTACAAGCAATGACCAATGCCTTAATGCGATGGTGGCGTATGAATTGACTACAAATTTGCTGCGCATATTGAATCACGGCTTCGCGGCTTTTAGTGCCATAGGGAATACGCGCGGTATCGGCTAAATAAACGAAAGATTCTTGAGGCAACGCTTGCCGCAGGGCATTTAATACCGTTAAACCGCCTATGCCGGAATCGAAGACGCCTATGGGTGCATCGTTTAAATTTGCCATGATATAGCCATTAATTTATGTTAAACTATACTCTTCGCATTTGATTCTTAGGCTTTGTTGCTTGCACCCATCTCGCCCCAGTCATGTAGAGTACTACACTCCTGGTGCTCGAGGGCTGGGCGCCTCGCCTAAAAATCAACTGCTGTGAATATATCGTAGTTTAGCACATATTACATGAGGATAAAATGGCAATATTCAATGACGTCTTATTTTCAGAAGAAGAAGCACGGCACGGCTTTTTGGGGGTGATTACCCTCAATAAACCACAGGCATACAATGCCTTAAGTCACGATATGATCCTTCATATTACCCAACAATTGAATCAATGGTCTAAAAACAAGCATCTCTTAACGGTGATTGTCCGCAGTGATTTTGAAAAAGCATTTTGTGCGGGCGGCGATATACGTTTCTTATACGATGCGGGTAAAAAAGGCGATATAGATGCATTGCGCGCTTTCTTTTACGATGAATACAAAATGATATATCAGATTAGCACTTATCCCAAACCGTGGATTTCATTTGTCAATGGTATTACTATGGGTGGCGGTGTAGGTCTTTCACTACATGGCCGTCATCGTGTTGCCACGGAAACATTGCGCTTTGCGATGCCAGAATGTGCTATAGGTTTTTTCCCTGACGTAGGCGGTTCTTATTTTCTATCGCGTTGTCCTGGAGAGTTAGGTACCTATTTAGGTTTGTCTGGTGCAAGCATCAATGTCGCCGATGCGTTGTATTGTGGTTTGATCGATCAGTGCATTGCTGCGAAAAATTATGCGGCGATGAAAGCACAATTACTGGATACTGACTTTAGTAAAGTTACAGAGTTCAATGCAATGATCGCCGCTATTTTAAAACAGCATGCCACTAAACCGGAAGCATCTGCTTTAGCTGAAAAACGCGAACTGATAGATAAACATTTTCAAGGCGATTCCGTAATAAGAATCATTTACAATTTGCAACAAGATGCATCTCCTTGGTGCCAAGAATTAGCATTGAACTTGCAACAAAAATCACCGCTCAGTCTTAAAGTTACATTAGAACAATTACGTAGAGGAAAAAGTTTAACACTAGATGCGTGTTTAAAAATGGAATATAATATAGCACAACATTTTGTTGCGGATACTGACTTTTACGAAGGTGTACGTGCGCAAATTGTTGATAAAGATAAAACACCGCATTGGCAACCCGCTACATTGGCGGCAGTGAGCGATGAGGCTGTAGCGGCGTATTTTGAGGCTAAGAATCCATTAAATCTAAGTGAGGATTAAAATCATGACAGCTATCAATATAGACAAAGTAAAAGAATATTTTTTATCTTTGCAAAAAGATATTTGTACGCGCATGGAAGCACTAGATAATACCGCAAAATTTAAGAAGGATAAATGGACTCGCACTGAAGGCGGTGGTGGTCTCAGTTGCGTGCTAGAGAATGGTGCGCTTCTAGAAAAAGGTGGTGTTAATTTTTCTCATGTGACTGGAAGCAACTTACCACATTCTGCTTTAGCGCACCGTAAAGATTTAATTGGTGCGTCCTTTGAAGCAACAGGGGTGTCCTTGGTATTTCATCCTAGAAATCCGTATGTCCCTACTACACATTTCAATGTACGTCTATTCGTTGCAACGCCTGCAGGCGGGGAACCACAGTGGTGGTTTGGTGGTGGTTTTGATTTAACGCCATATTATCCTTTCTTAGAAGATTGTGTACAGTGGCATACGGTAGCGCATGCGGCTTGTTTGCCCTATGGACCGGATATTTATCCACGCTTTAAACACTGGTGCGATACTTATTTTTATTTGCCACATCGTCAGGAAACACGCGGTATAGGCGGGCTTTTTTTTGATGATTTTAACGAATGGGATTTCGATACCACTTTTTCTTTTGTAAGAAGTGTAGGCGATCATTTTTTATTGGCCTATGAACCCATCGTTAAAAAACGTCTAGACACACCTTACGATACGGCGCAAAGAAATTTTCAAGCCTATAGGCGTGGTCGTTATGTGGAATTTAATTTAGTTTACGATCGCGGCACTTTGTTTGGTTTACAAAGTGGTGGTCGTACGGAATCGATTTTAATGTCTTTACCTCCACAAGCGGCGTGGCACTATGATTGGGCGCCTGCGGTGGGCACGGCGGAAGCAAAGCTATACAGCGACTATTTGAAGCCTAGAAACTGGCTAGCAGGGACTTGATATTGTTCAAACTTTGACCTATCCTTAGGTTAGAGTGTTACGTCCTACCCGATTTCACCAAAATCGGGATTAATTCGGCCCTAAGTGCTTGTCATTTAGGGTTTTTTTGGCTTGTGGTTTATTATCCCCATTGATATGATCTTATAACCCCCTCATTTATCGGAGTTATTATGCCCACCTTACAAGCCTGTGCTACCTCTATACACGAAGCCTGTGATGCGAATACCTTACAACGTTGTTATGCTGTTGCCCAGGAATTACGACCCCATTTAAATGAAACCCAGTTTATAGAGCAAGTATTACGGCAGTGGGCCGCGGGCTATCACCTGATGTATTTACAAGCCGATGACAATATTGTCAGCATCTTAGGTTATAGGTTAACGGAGCATTTGGCCTGGGGGAAGGCTGTTTATATCGATGATCTGGCCACATTATCATCGGCACGGGGCCTGGGTTATGGCGGTATTTTGCTCAAATGGGCTATAGAAAAAGCCCGTGCGGAACATTGTCAGCAAGTGCATTTGGATACAGGTACCCATAGGCATACAGCACATCGCTTATATCTGAATCATGGCTTTGAATTGCGCAGCTATCATATGATTAAAGATCTTTAGGTGATTAAAGATCTTTAGGCTGGTTCTACCTCTAAAATATTGATATAGTGGATATATAATTGCAATCAACAGGTTAGCCATGATAAAGAAAATATACATCTACTGTGCTTGTGTAATGCTTACCTTGAGCCTAATGGCTTGCAGCACGCAAAATAATACAACAGGGCTTTATTCCTTAAACAGTAGCCAAGTGACTGTACAAAAAAACCCAGTGGTTGCACAAAATAACCAAGTGGCTGTAGGCGCTGTGACGGGTGCTGCCATTGGTGGCGCCGCGGGTGCGGGCATAGGTGCTGCTGTGGGATCTAATACTTTAGCAGGTGCTGCTATAGGCGCTGGCGTAGGTGCGGGAGTCGGAGCAATCATCGGCTACCAACAACAACAAGCACAATATGAGCGTTTAATTAATGAAGGGTTGCGTGTCATTAGTCTAGGCGATATTGTGGAAATCACGGTTCCGTCAGATAGATTATTTTATCCCAATGAAGCAAACCTAATGTATAGTGGCTTACCGATCTTGGGCGATACATTGGCTTTTATCAACAGCTATGGTCCTGTCAAAATCAATGTGTCAGCACATGGTGATATCACCGGCACGGAAATACATGCATTAGATCTAACTCGCTTACAGGCACAATCGGTCATGACTTATTTCTGGGCTCATGGTAAACCGCTGGATCAAATGGAATTCTATGGCATGAATCATCAAGAGCCTATAGCCGATCAAGACACTGCAACCGGTGAATATTTTAATCGCCGTATTGAAATTATGTTTTGGAAGAATCAGATTGGGAAATAATATTGAAAATTAAATTCTTGGGTGCTACCGGTACCGTCACGGGTTCAAAATACTTATTGACCATTCAAAATAAACATATACTAGTCGATTGTGGTTTGTTCCAAGGTTTTAAAGAATTACGTTTGCGTAACTGGGATCGCTTGCCTATAGCGCCTGCAGATATAGATGCAGTGGTATTAACACATGCGCATATCGATCATACGGGTTATATTCCACTGTTGGTCAAAAATGGTTTTAAAGGAACGATTTATGCAACCAAACCCACTTGCGATCTATGCGCGATATTATTGCCGGATAGCGGTTATTTACAAGAAGAAGATGCGCGTTTCGCCAATCTACATGGTTATAGCAAACACCATCCCGCATTGCCTTTGTATACGGTCAAGGATGCAGAAAAGTCTTTAGAACACTTTAAGCCTATGCAGTTTACACAAGAATATACATTAGCACCGGGCATACAAGTTTCTTGGCACAGAGCAGGGCATATATTAGGTGCGTCTTTTGTGCAGTTCGAGGTTGAAGGTAAAACATTATTATTCAGCGGCGATATAGGTCGTTTTCATGATCCGATCATGAAAGCACCTGTGATCATGCATGAAACGGATTATTTAGTGTTGGAATCTACTTATGGTAATCGTTTGCATGAAAAAAGCGATCCCAAGGACAGCATTGCTGAGGTAGTCGTAGACACTATTCAACGAGGTGGTACGGTTTTAATCCCTGCGTTTGCTGTAGGGCGTGCGCAAAGTGTTTTATATTATTTAGCGCAATTAAAAAAGGAAAAACGTATACCAGATGTTCCTATTTTTTTAGACAGTCCTATGGCGATAGATGCCACCCTGTTATTACAACACTATGCAGACAAAGAAACTCATTTGACGCCAGAGCAATGTCGCATGGCGTGCAGTGTAGCGAATTATATCAATACCGTAGATGAATCCAAGGAATTAGATGAACCTAGTCCTAAAATCATCGTTTCTGCCAGTGGCATGATGACGGGAGGACGCGTGTTACATCATTTAAAAACGATTGCACCCGATCCACGCAATACAATTTTAATGACGGGCTATCAAGCGGGCGGTACGCGTGGTGCGGATCTTTTAGCCGGTGGGCGCGAGATTAAAATCCATGGTGAAACTATCGCTGTGAAAGCGCAAGTCGTGAGTTTAAATAGCCTTTCAGCGCATGCCGATTATGAAGATATTTTGTATTGGTTGAAACAGTTTAAGCACCCACCGCGCAAGGTATTTATTACCCATGGCGAGCCTGAAGCGGCAGATGCGTTAAAAAAACGTATCGAAAAAGAACTCGGCTGGTTTTGTGAGATCCCAACGTATTTGGAAGAAGTGACGCTAGGCTGATGTTTTTATATAACTACTCGTACCATGTAGTAAGAAAAACCTATACTGGAATAGAAAAGTAGATTATAAATCAAATAGATAGCGCTTATGTGCAAATGGCTAGAGGGCGCTGAAGCTACTACTATTATTTAATGCTAATTTTCTATATAATCCCTGCCTTAAATTACACCACAGAAACATTTTCGTAAATGTTACTTAGGTATATAACGATTAACAATTATTTTTTAGTAGGGGAAACAATATGGCCGCTCAAGTAAACGATATACGATCTATAGCTCTTGATATAAATAAGGAAGGTCCACAAATATTAAGAGAGTTAGGTTCTATGTTATCCCAATATAATAGTAGGTTTTCTGCTATATCTAACGCTCTTAAAGTATACTTAACTGAAAACACGAGCTCTATTGGTGACCTTATTGCGTCACTGAATCAGATCCCGGAAGCAGAAATAGTAAATTTCCGTCAAAATGAAATTTTCTACTATCTGGCAATAGCAATCGCATTTGAGAAAAAGGATATCCTGGTCGAGGGTATCTGCTGGGAGAATGTGAAAAGTAAGGAGCTAAGACAAATGTTGCGTAAACAGACCATGGATATTTTGGTGGAAAGAGATCTATTAAGAAGCCAGCAGAAAAAAATAGTGCCGAATGAAAAACCTCCTTTTGCAGATCAGAAACCAAGCTATCCTCAACAACCAAGCTATATACCTCAAGGTAATGCCTCATCAGTTAGTTCGTCATATTATTCGGGGCAAGGTTATGGTCAACCCAGCCATATGTACCCAGGTAATCCCACCCAATCTAGTTCGCCATATTCTCAGGGTCAGCAAGGTAATGCCCCATCAGTTAGTTCGTCGTATTATTCGGGGCAAGGTTATGGTCAACCCAGCCATATGTACCCAGGTAATCCCACCCAATCTAGTTCGCCATATTCTCAGGGGTACGGTAATCCTCAATCAATCTATGCACCTCAAGGTTATGCGCCACACTCTGGTTCGTCGCCTTCGCAGGGACAAGGTAATGCGCCACAATCTGGTCCATCGTATTCTCAGGTTCAGCAAGGCTATGGTCAACCAAGCTATCCGTCCCCAGTTAATGCTGCACCGCCTGTTTCATCGTATTCTCAAGGTCAGCAAGGTAATGTTCAACCAAGCTATCCGGTCCAAGGTAATGTCTCTCATGGGCAAGGGAATGCCTCGTTTTCTCCGTTGCCAGGTTATGCCCCAGTAGCTGTTCCGTCTGCGCCTTGGCCGTTAGAAGAGCGAAGGAATGATTCAGCCGTATCTACACAAAGTTTCTTGCCAGGAGTTAGCTCACCAGTTGCCCCATCTTTTCAGAATCAAGGTTCTTCTTCTGTAATTCTTGCGTCAGTACCACCACAACAACCACCTGTTGCGCCACCACTACCGGTTGCGCCAATACCACAGAAGAATGATGTGCAAGAGCCTGTAAGCAGCTCTAACTCTAGCGCATTTTTTAACGCTCAACCTCCCGCTGCTCCTGTTCAGGCTCCTTCTAGCCGCCCCAATCCGGCTCCTTTTTTGCGTCAGGGCGCATTACTGGTTCAGTTAAACACATACCTGGGCAGTCTTGATGAAGAACTTCATGCATCGTCAGCCGATACTACAAAACAGCATAAACGCAGTGTGGCTCAAAAATTAGTAAATTACTTAAGAAATAGTTTAACTGATTACGTGCAATTTAGCGAAGAAGAGAAAGCAGTTTGTAATGATGATCATGAATTGAAGGCGTTAGTAGACACAGCAATAGAACTTTTCCCTGCTTTAAAAGATAAGTTAATGCCTACTGCTGCTTCACTAAGGAAGTAACAATCAGCTAAAGCAGCACTTCAAATTAAGGCTGAATAAAGGAGAAGGTTCACTGAACTGTGTCATTCTGGGCGTAAGATTAAGAACCAGAGCATTGTCATCCTCGGTTACCCGGAGTACCGAGTACAGGCTCCGGCCGGGGATCCAGAATTAAATCAGGGGAAAACTTAAATTGAAACTGGATCCCCGGCTGCGGCCTCGCGGCCTTGCCGAGGATGACACAGTTCAGTGAACCTTCTCGAATAAAGTTGTATAAACATTTATTCGGCCTTAGTTTCCTTTCCATTATATTTCATTGCTAAAAGGATAGAAGGCAATCCTGTTCTTTATTTAACCAAAAATACCGTCATACTGAGTCCACAAATTTCTTGTGCGCATAGGCCTTCGTGGGTTAATATACGCACAATCATGAGGGCCCCTAAGAAGGGTTTTTAAAAACAGCTTAATTCGGACATAAAATGGACAAAATTAAATTTTACTTTTTTTCTAGCTTATTAGTATTCGCCATGAGTTTAACTCTGGCACCCCGGACGATGGATGCGGCGACAGCAGCACCTTTAGATACGGTCGTTGCAGTGGTAGGCAGCGATGTCATCACGCAAAGTGAATTGGATAAAGAAGTAGACTACATCAAAGCACAGCTTAAACATAATAATACGCCTTTACCCAGCAATCTTGAGTTAGAGCATCAAGTGTTAGATCGGATGATAGATCAGAAATTAGAATTGCAAATGGCAGAAAAAATGGATATTACCATCGATGATGCTACATTGACCAATACCATGGCCAACATTGCCGCTAAGAATCAGATGAACATAGATTCACTCAAACAAACTTTACGCAAAGACAATATCAATTATGATTTTTATCGTAACCAAGTACGTGAACAACTTTTGGTACAACAATTATTGCAACGCGAAGTAGCGCCGCGTGTTTATATCAGTAAACAAGATGTGGAGAATATTTTAAATTCTAAAGGGTATCAGCAAGCGCAGCAACAAGCCGCACAATACAATATAGAAGATATTTTAATTGCACTGCCGGATGAACCTTCCTCTGAAGAACTCGCTGCAGCCAATAAGAAAGCAGCCAATATTGAGCAGAAACTAAAAGCCGGCGCTAATTTCAAACAATTAGCAGCGGCACAGTCAAATGGTGAAGAAGCGTTAGAAGGTGGTGATTTAGGATGGCGCACGCCTGAACAATTACCACAAGTTTTTGTGGCAGCCGTACAGGGTTTAAACCAAGGTGACGTGAGTGCACCATTTCGTACGGGCAATGGTATACATGTATTGCGCTTGGTTGGTGTAAAAGGCAGCGATCAAAAACACACCATACAAGAAACCGATGTGCGTCATATACTTATTAAAACGGATGCGGTGCACACCGATGAAATGGTGCGTAAAGAATTGCTGGGCTTGAAGAGCCAGATGGCGAGTGGCGTGAGTTTTGAGCAGTTGGCAGAAAAATATTCTCAAGATCCTACCAGCGCGATTAAAGGAGGTAATTTAGGCTGGGTGCAACCGGGTGCTTTGGTGCCACCGTTTGAAAAAGCCATGGATGCGTTGGCAATTAAGCAAGTCAGTGAGCCGGTTAAAACGGAATTCGGCTGGCATTTAATACAAGTGCTAGGCCGTAGGAATAAAGACAATACACAAGAATATAAAGAATTACAGGTCAAGCGCATGTTGTTTGAAAGTAGAATGAATGAAAAAACACAAGATTGGCTAAAACGTATGCGCGCATCAACGTACATTAAGATTTATTTACCGCCAGTAGATGCGCCCGCAGCAAAGAAAAAATCTTAATATGGCGCGTTTTGGTGCGGCTAAAAAGCACTTTGGGCAGAATTTTTTGCAGGATGAAGCGGTTATTGCCGCTATACTCAGTGCTTTTGCCGCACAAAAAGGTGAGCGTGTATTGGAAATTGGCCCTGGACTAGGGGCTTTAACGCAGCATTTACTCACGAGTGGTGCTGTGGTCGATGTGGTGGAGATCGACAACGATTTAATCTCACATTTACAGCGGCGCTACCCGCAATTAAAGCAGATCCATCATCAAGATGCCTTAACTTTTTCTTTGCTGGATTTGAATTTGTCATCGCAAAAAGTGCGCGTCATCGGTAATTTACCTTACAATATTTCTACACCCTTACTATTTCACCTATTAATACAAAAAGATCATATCAACGATATGTTGTTTATGTTGCAGCAAGAAGTAGTAGACCGTTTAGCGGCACAGCCAGGTTGCAAGGCTTATGGGCGTTTAAGTGTGATGATGCAATTACAATGCAAAGTACAAGCCTTATTCAGCGTACCACCACAAGCGTTTAAGCCACAGCCTAAGGTGATGTCGAAGATAGTATATTTGGTTCCTTATGAAAAACCTTTATATGATATTACTTCGATGGTAGTGTTAGAAGATATTCTACGCGATGCATTTAATCAGCGCCGTAAAACCATACACAATAGTTTAAAGCAATATTTTAATTCCGAGCAGTTAATCGCACTGGGTTTAGATCCCAAAATGCGCGCCGAGCAAATTAGCGTAGAGCAATGGGTGAAGCTGGCGAATACGGTGTCGTGTTCGTAAAGTTGATTTCTTTATAAATCAAAGAGATACAGCTATAAAGCACTATTTTTTGTGTAATTTTGGAATCCAATACCGGATTTACACAAAACTAGGGCTGTTTTACTTGACAATCCTCCATTTTTTGTGTAAATTTGGATTATGATTCCAAATTTACACATATAAATATGCCATATCAACATCGTGTCCTTGAGCAAAAGTTAAATGAGTATCTGGGCTTTTTTTCCATAATTGGCCTCACTGGGCCGCGCCAATCGGGGAAATCTACTTTATTGCTTAAAATTTTGCCTAATTATACCTATGTTAATTTTGACGATATACGCTTTATCGAAGCTTTTTATGATGACCCCGAAAAATTTATGCGTATTTATCATGACAAAGTTATTTTTGATGAAGTGCAACGCGTTCCTGAATTATTTCTTTATATTAAAATGGCCGTGGATAAAGATCGTACCAGCTGCGGTAAGTTTGTATTAACGGGCTCGGGACAATTTGTACTCATGCAACATATATCGGAATCATTGGCGGGGCGTATAGGTTTACTGTCTTTATTGCCCTATCAATTCACAGAGATACCGCCCGAGTTGCAAGATGAATCCGTTTTTCGTGGTGGCTATCCTGAGTTAGTGGGTAAACAATATCGTTTGATGGAAGATTGGTTTTCATCCTATATGGACACTTACTTGAACAAGGATGTACGTCTTTTAGCGAATATAGGCGATCTACGCGATTTTAGTCGGCTAATTCATCTATTAGCCGCTAATACCGCACAACCCTTAAATCTATCTCGTTATGCCAATGACTTGGGAGTGGATGTTAAAACAGTTAAAAAATGGATCTCTGTTTTGGAAGCATCTTATATTATTTTCTTGTTACCGCCGTATCATAATAATTACGGTAAACGTATCGTGAAAAGTCCTAAAGTCTATTTTTATGATACAGGCCTGGTTTCTTATTTGGTCGGAATTACTGACCGCGCACATTATGAAAAAGGGCCTATGGCAGGTAGCTTATTTGAGAATTATATTATTTCTGAGATCTGCAAACGGGAGTTGCATCAAAAATCAAATGCTGAATTATTCTATTATCGTACCAGTCATGGTGTAGAAGTCGATTTAATTATTGACCGCAAACAGTATAAAGAATTTATTGAAATAAAATCCACGGAAACTTATACTGCTCGTATGAAAAGTGCTATTGCTGCGTTAGTAGGAGATGAAGATAAAGCATTTTTAATTTACAAAGGTGAAACGCTTAACTTAGATCCAATCGTACAGATCGTCAACTATAAGCAATATTTACAGCTATAATGCCTCACACAACTGCTTAATCGTCTGTCTTAACCATTGATGCGCCGGATCGTCTTGCATGCTGGGTTGCCAATATTGTTTTGCTACATAAGGAGGACAAGAAAATGGAGAATCCTTTAATACTAAGTTAAAAACTTCCACGAAAGGTGTGGCCAAGCGAGCAACAGTATGGGTGATCATAGTGCTGTGTGCTACACCGTATAAAGCCATATAGCCATGAGGAACAATAATGCGCGACACCGCATTAAACCCTGCCTGACGATAAATGCGATCGATAAAAGTATCTTTTGGGTCGTCTACATAAGAAACCATAATATGCGGATAGGCGGCGGTATCTTTTAGGGTTATTTTCTTTTTGCCTGCTAAAGGATGCGCTGCTTGCATCACATAAACACCATTATCTGTAAATAAACGCTGACTTTTTAAGGTAGGTAAGGCGTTATCAAATGCACCTAAAACCAAATCCAGAGACTGATCTTTAAAGTCGTCTATTCCTTTAAAGCGATTTAAATGATGCAGGGTGATTTTTATATTGGGCGCGATATCCAAACACAAATGGGTTAGCTGTGGTATAAGTACAAAAGCAAGATAATCAGATAAGCCTATATGGAAAGTACGAGTGGATTGCGCGGCCACAAAGGGTTCGTGTCCTTTAAAGACGGCATGGATTTCTTCTATGGCTTTACGCACAGGTTGTTTTAAGCTTTGCGCTAAGGGAGTTAATTCCATCGCAGAATACTGGCCACGTACTAAAAGCTGATCTTGATAAATAGTACGCAACTGTTTTAAGGCATGGCTCATGGCGGGCTGGCTTAAGCCCAATCGTTCCCCGGCCAAAGAGACATGACTTTCGGTTAACAGCGCATCTAAAATCAACAGTAAGTTTAAATTAATTTTATTTAAATCCATTCTACGACTTGCCTCATATATTCATATTAATAATAGTCAATATTATCATAATCCACTGTACAAATGAATGGTTTGTGTATAAAATACACGCATCTTAAAAAAAATAGGAAGGTAAGCATTATGCTCATTCAACGACATTGGTGGATATTTATCGCTATTGCCATCACGGTGATGATGGTCGATGTAGACATTACGGCCGTGAATCTGGCTATTACGCAGATGGCGGCACAATTGCATTTAAATTTAAGCCAGGCGCAGTGGATCATCAATGGTTATACCATTGCCGCGGCGGCATTCATGGCCTTTGCGGGGCGTTTAACGGATGCTTATGGTTATAGGCGCATCTTTATCGCAGCGTTATGGGCATTTATTATTTTCTCATTGGCGGTGGCTTTTTCTATAGGCCCCATCACGATTATTATCAGCCGCATTTTGCAGGGTGCGACTATTGCTTTTATTTTCCCCGTGGGTGCGGTCATCATTCGTCATGTTTTCCCACAAAAACAGCAGGCTTTTGCCATAGGATTAATGGTTTCTATTGCGGGCTTATCACAAGCCATAGGACCCAGTCTAGGCGGCGTGATGGTAGAGTGGTTAAATTGGCGCTGGATATTTATTATAGATGCGCCGCTGGGGATTGTCGCCTTGATATTAGCTTATTATTTTTTATCTAAACAACAGACAAAAAAAGCTATACAATTACCTCCGCTCGTCGTGATGAGCTTTGCTTTAGGCTTATTTTCATTTATGGTAGCGCTCAATGAAGCCGCAACGTGGGGTATTGCTTCATTAGGATTTATATTCACTTTCAGCACGGCTGTATGTCTGTTACTGGTTTTTGCACGTGTTGAATGGCGGGCAAAATATCCTTTGTTAGAGCTACATTTATTTCGCAATCGAAATTTCACTATAGTAAATGTGATACGCTTTGTAACCATTCTTATTTTTGCGTCGTTGCTTTTTGTTTTAAGTTTGTTGTTGCAGACTGTTTTACAATACAGTGCGCTGGATGCGGGATCTATACTGCTGGTTATGACGCTCATGATCTCCGTTTTTTCCATTGCCAGCGGCCATTTTGTAGGGCGATTTGGCGTTAAACTAAGCTTAATAATAGCGTTGATCGCTTTATCACTGGGATTAGGATTATTGGCTTTTATCAACATGCTTCCTACTTTGAGTTTGATTCTTCCCGCTTTAGCTTTATTGGGCATAGGTTTTGCTTTAGTTGTGCCAGCAACTTCAGTTGGTTTGATGCACAGCGTGCCACCGCAAAAAACCGGTATTGCGCTAGGCTTATTCTTCACCAATGGTTTTGTGGGTTCTTCTTTCGGTGTAGCGATTTCGGGCTGGTTGCTACAAGGCTTAAGTTTTTCTAAATTAACGACGTTGTTAGCATTACAACACTTTAGTGTCTCTACCCAAAATTTGAAATTGCTACAGGATATTATGGTAGGGGCAAAAGCGATGAATAGTTTACAACGAGAGTTTCCAACATCAATAGCAAATAATTTGGTTACTATCACTAAAACTGCATTTTTACAGGGCGTTAGTTGGATGATGTTATCGGCATTACTGTTAATGTTTTGGTCGTTGGTATTGGTTCATTTTTACCGTAACTACAATTCTATCATCACTAGAAAAAGATTTTAAAAAAAGTTAAAAAAACTATTGACAAGCATTGAAGCAAGGGTCTAGTATGTATTCGTGAATGATAAAAAATCGTTGTATATACTCATAGCAGTTGATTTTTAGGCGAGGCGCCGAGCGCTCGAGCACCAGGAATGTAGTACTCTACATGACTGGTGCGAGATGGGCGAAGGCAACACAGCATAAAATTCAAATGCGAAGAGTATAACGCTTGGGGATCGTTCTGCGGTGGTGCTTACTTGGGTAAGTAAGCGCGCCGGGCTGGTGTAGAAGCACCAAATCCCGACGCTAACCATCACAATCTTCAAAGGAGAATGTAAATGGCTACGAATAGTTTAGCTCACACCAACGCGTCTACACAAGGGAGTTGTCGTCCACCCGGCGCAATTACCAAACACTTTGTACGCATATTATCCAAATATTCCGCTTTATCGTGCTTAAAAACGCGAAACGGTGTTTTATATTTGCGAGAAATGCCCACTTAGTGGCTTTAGTTTCTACTCTTACGTTAGTCTAAGCGTATACTCAAGCAGTTGGTTTTTAGGCAACAAAGCCTAAGAAGCAAATGCGAAGAGTATAAAACGGCTTGGGTGAGTGGAACGTGCTGCTTAGGGTTTTCTCGTAAACCGGAAATTGTGTCATGGCAATTTCTTGCGGTGTATACATTCATTTAAATCCGTTAAGTAAGGGCTTAGGTGTTTGACGCGTAAATAGTAAGATTAAAGTTAGCGTGTGGAATGTAGTACCATCCTTACTTTTAGGGTACGTATCTCGTTAAACTATTTTAAGAGGCATGCAGAATGTGTCTGTGCGCTTCAACGAGAAAGTAGTTTATTTGTAGGTGAGTGAATGTGGCCTTAGGCGTACAGATTAAGGTCTAGTAGTAGCATGGAGCTACCGTAGGCTGGCTTGGGATTTTACCTGGGCTGGCCACCCTTATTTATAGTTGAAATAAAAGAATATCTTAAGGAGCTCAGTTATGGGTGAAGTAGAAGTTAACAAAATGGTTGTTTTTAGAAATAAGAATATTCGTAGAATTTTGCACTAAAATGAATGGTGGTTTGTAATTGTAGATGTAGTTGCCGCCTTAACAGATTCAGTTGATCCATCAGGTTATATAAAAAAAATGCGGCTTCGCGATCTAGAATTAAATAAAGGGTGGGGACAAATTGTCACCCCCCTTTAGAGTTATTTCAGTTGTACGAAAAATCGTACAACTGAAATAATCATTTTCAGATGGTAAGCAATTTCCTAATCGTGACACTGTCGAGACAATTGTCCTGATGAGCTTCATAAACGCCATACCATTATACATAAGTCTCTGTGAGCCGTCATTGCTGTAAAGGTCAAGTAATTCGTTGATAGTTTTCTCCATATCTATATGTAGACTTCGATAGCGTAGAGCTCGCCGTTCCGTCATTGCGAGCAAACGAGTACTGAATATATAATAGAAAATATGAACGGTAGCAACAGTAGAATGACTAAGTTGCACGAAACTAAACGAGTGCGGCGCGGCAATCCAGTAAAATACCCAATTTATACACCCACAGTGCTTTATGATTTTCACTGTATATAGCCGCTCATTTTCATTATTAAACCGCTGGATTGCCGCACTGCGCTCATCTAGTTCCGCGAAATTCTACTATTCAAAAGACATTCACGCACATAGACTTCTTTATAATTTTGTGTTTTCGCTTGCTCGCAATGACGGGCTTCGCGCGTAACAATCGTACCGTGAAATTTTGGAGTTCGTTGTGACTCTTCTACTATTCTATCAACGAATTACTTGACCTTTACAGCAATGACGGCGTTCGAGATAGTTGCTTCGTAATGCCCACAGAGACTTATGTATAATGGTATGCCATAAACTTCCATCACACCATCCGCATAAACAATTTAGATCCTATAAAGAAAAATGCTAAACACAATAGCACCGTCAAAATAATATACGCTGCTGCGGAGCCATATTGTTGTTTTTGTACTAACAGCATTCCTTCTAACGCAAAAGCAGAAAAAGTGGTAAAGCCGCCGAGTACGCCGGTGACTAAAAAATAACGTAAGGCCAAGGGACCACCGTGATAAGATAGCCATGAAGATACTAATCCCATCACAAAACAGCCGATGACGTTCACCGCCAACATTTGTAAAGGAATACTACCAACTAGGGTAGCGGGAAATAAACGCCCCACACCGACACGTGCCATGGCACCTAAAGCGCCACCTAGACCTATAAGCAAATAATTGAGCATATCGTTGTCCTTATCATCACATCAAAGCAGTGTGCCTAATTTAGTACCTAAAGGCAAGTTGTATTGGGCTAACTATGACCACCGCTAGCGAGGGGCCATGACCATGCCAAATGCTTACATATATTGCCTAGAAAGCAAACGGATCAACCCAAAGTAGCCGCTTTTTGGTCATTCTAAAGCATTAACACATAGTTGAGCGATGAATTCTACATTAATTGTGCACAAAGTTATCCACAGGGCTCTGGGCTACCAAAAAAAAAATTAAAAGGCAAGGCTTTTTTGTTATTTTACGATAAATTTTATATCTATATGATTTATAAGGGTTTTTTACGAAATAAATTAGGTGAAAGAAACATGGACAATATTCATAACAACTGACTGTACAGTATACAAAAACTTAATCACAAAGTTATCCACAGAATACGAAAAGAAAGGTGGCGCTGTTTTTGTTATACTCTAACCTTATTGAGCAAGGCGCCCACTTATGACTGAATTAATCTATCCCCCCATTGCTAAAGTTGCACTAGATGTGCCCTTAAGGGGGTTATTTGACTATATCGTCACTACAGAAGGTCCTGTACCGCAGGAAGGCATGCGCGTACGTGTGTCTTTTGGTGGGCGTGTGAAAATAGGCTTTATTGCTGCGTGCAGTGATCAATCGGCTGTTCCAGCCCATAAATTAAAGCCTTTAACCGCTATTTTGGATGAAATCCCCTGTATTCCCGCTGATATTTTGCGTTTATGTCGCTGGGCCGCCGATTATTATCATGCGCCTTTAGGGGCGGTTTTAGCAGGCGCTTTGCCTACGCGCTTGCGTCAGGGCCACGCCATACCCACCGCTAATGTTGATACAGCTATGGAAGGCATAGAGCCATTGCGGCAGAAGGGCCATGATTTAAATCAGGAACAACAAATAGCCGTAGAGCAACTCGTTGCTGCTTTAGGACAATTTAAAGCCTTTGCGCTAGACGGCATTACCGGTAGCGGTAAAACGGAAGTGTATCTACAGGCTATCGCCAGCGCATTACAGCAAGGCTTGCAAGTATTGGTATTAGTTCCCGAAATTGGTTTGACGCCGCAAATGATCACGCGTTTTACGGATCGCTTTGCAGTGCCCATTACCTTATTGCATTCGCGTTTAACCGAAAAGCAACGCTTACACAATTGGTCATTGGCAGCAGAAGGCAATGCGCATATTGTCATTGGTACCCGCTCTAGTGTGTGGGCTGTCATGCCACGCTTGGGACTCATTATTGTAGATGAAGCACACGATGTTTCTTATAAACAACAAGATGGCGTGCAATATTCGGCGCGCGATGTGGCAGTACAGCGCGCGTATCAAAACAATATTCCGGTGGTATTGGGCTCAGCAACACACAGTTTGGAGACATTATATAATGTGGCTGAAAATCGTTTTACGGCTTTATCTTTACGTGTACGAGCTGGAGATGCACAGCTAGGCCGCTTTAAAGTTTTGGATATACGCAATGAACGTTTGCAAGAAGGACTTTCCACACGGTTGATTAAAGAAATAGCGGCTCGCATGGAGAAAGGCGAACAAAGCTTATTGTTTTTAAATAGACGCGGATTCTCGCCGGTTTTAATCTGTCATCACTGTGGTTGGGTAGTGCCATGCCCGCATTGCGACAGTTATATGACTTTGCACTTATCTCCGCAACGCTTGCATTGCCATCATTGCAACACAGTGCGCGATAAACCGAAGCAATGTTTAAATTGCTTAAGCGATGAGTTAATGCCGGTAGGTTTGGGCACAGAGCGCATAGAAGCTGTGTTAAAGAAAGCTTTTCCTAATACAGAAGTATTGCGCATTGATAAAGACACCACGCGTAAAAAAGGCAGCATGGAAGCGTATTTAGAAGCCATTCACGATGAACGTTATCCTATTTTAATTGGCACGCAAATGTTGGCCAAGGGACATCATTTTGAAAATGTGACTTTAGTTGCTATCATTGATGCGGACAGCGGTTTATTCAGCTCTGAGTTTAGAGCCACGGAAAATCTAGCACAGCTGATAGTACAGGTCGCTGGCCGAGCCGGACGCGCTGAGAAAAGCGGCGAGATATGGGTTCAAACGCGTCATCCAGAACATCCTTTATTAACGACGTTATTAGAAAAAGGATATCATGATTTTGCGACAGGGTTGCTGGCAGAACGCAAACAAACGCAATTGCCGCCGTATACCTATATGGCGATCATTCGCGCGCAAGGACCAAAACCAGAAGCTTTACAAGCGCTATTAACTGCGGCGAAACTGAGTTTGTCGCCAGAGCAGAGTGAGGCCGTGCGTTGTCTAGGACCTGCGCCATCGCCTATGGAAAAACGCGATAAGGTATATCATTACCAATTATTGTTGTGGTCTTATCAGCGTGGAAAGTTGCATCAAAGCTTAGCGCAGTTGACGCATTTTTTAAGTACGGCTAAAAATGCACGTGCTATACGCTGGTCAGTGGATGTTGATCCTTATGATACGTTTTGATAGACTTTTGTTTTGTATACCCATCGCCAGTGAAGATGCGAGATCTAGCTGAATACTATGGATTTGAATCGAAGCTTTGTCATCCTCGACCGAAGGTCGGGGATCCAGGATCATATAGGCTTTTCTCTGGATCCCCGACTGCGGCCTCGCGGCCTGGTCGAGGATGACAACGTATTAGTACTATATTCGTAAAAAGTATTGTTCTCGCATCTTGACGTATAATGGGTATAGATTTTAAGGAGCCAACGTGATTAATGTTTTATGGCTATTACTAGCCTTAGTATTGTTACTCTGCAACGCATTCTTTGTGGCTGCCGAATTTGGCATGGTGCGCCTCAGGGCTACGCGTGTCGCTACCATCAAAGATAGTCATGGTCTACGCGGGCGCACCTTATTTCGCGTGCATCAACATCTAGATGCCTATTTATCTGCCTGTCAATTGGGGATCACCTTAGCCTCATTGAGCTTAGGTTGGATCGGCGAACCCGCATTTGCTTATTTGATTGAACCATTACTTTCAAGCTTAGGCGTAGTTTCTAGGGAACTAACCGAGATCATTTCTTTTTTACTGGCTTTTTCCCTTTTGTCTTTCTTGCATATTGTAGTCGGCGAACTCATGCCTAAATCCTTAGCCATTCGTCAAGCCGAAAAAGTCTCTTTATGGACTGTTGTCCCGTTGTGTGTTTTTTATTGGGTGATGTATCCGGCAATCTGGGTATTTAACAGTTGTTCCAACTTTTTCTTAAAAGTACTGGGTTTAACGACAGTGCATAAAGGGGCAGATTCTTATTCGTCTGAAGAGATTAAAATTCTTTTACACAGCAGTCATTTGCATGGAGAATTGACTAAGGAAGAAGTGAGAATCATAGAACACACTTTAGATTTTGCTGATCTCAAAGTAACAGAGCTGATGCGACCACGCGAAGAAATGGTGATGTTAGATATTAAAGAACCCGTAGACAGTATCATGAAAACATTAATGCACTATCGTTACAGTCGCTATCCGGTTTACGACCCAGAAACACAACATGTTTTGGGGGTGATCCACGTTAAAGATATTCTACCAACCTTGTATCTGCAAGGAGAAATTAATGAATTAAAGTCTTTTATTAGGCCTATTTTAAAAGTGTCTAATAACGAATTGGCTTTAGATCTATTGCGAAAATTTCGTGAAGGAGCGCCTCATTTTGCACTCGTGTATAACCGTTATAAAAACTTAAATGGTTTTGTTACCTTAGATAATTTGCTACAAGTACTCATTGGTCGTATTAAGGATGAATTTAATTTAACCGGGGACGATTGGGTCACACAGAAAGATGGCAGTTTAATCGTAAAAGGCAGTTGTTCTTTGTATGCTCTGGAACAAGCGTTGCATTGCGAAATCGATGCAGAAGATAAAGACGTAGATACCTTAAGCGGCCTAATTTTACATAGATTGGGTACATTACCTGAGGAAGGCACGCGTTTAGAATTTAAAGAATTCTCCGGCGTGATTGAAAGCGTACAAGGCTCTCGTATTGCTAAGGTGCGGATTTATTCGGTGAGTAAGAAATAGTTTGATATAATACCTATCGCCAATGAAGATGCGAGATTTGAATAAACGTATTTAACTTTAATCGAAGCTTTGTCATTCTCGACGAAGTCGGGAATCCAGTTTCAAATCAAGTTTTTCCTGGATCCCCGACTGCGGCCTCGCGGCCTGGTCGAGGATGACAACGTTATAGTGTGTGATTGCTTTTAGTATTAAATTCGCATTTTGAGCTGCCCCGCTATAGAAGCGACGATAGCAGCGTGCGGTCCTATTTTTGGGGCGAAGTAAATGAGGCTTTTTGTACTGGCTCCCCTAATGCTGCGGATGCAACGGCTGTAAATAATTCATTGATTCCCGTGTTAGCTTTAGCACTTGTGTATACGACACGCTCACCAAATTGATGGGAGATAGTTTCTTTGCTTACTTCCCAACAGTGTTCTTGAATATCGCATTTAGTGGCAGCAACAATATACGTTATATCATAAGGAAAGTCTTTTATATAATTACAAGCAAATTCAAAACTAGCTAAATTAGTAACATCAAAAAAGATAATCAAAGCCACTTTCTCCGTTTTCTCCGTTTCTCCAGATTGTTGTGCGTTTACTGGAAAATGCTCGAACATAGGTTCATCGTATATTTTTAATTTAACCGAAAATTGTTCCAAGTGGATCTCTTTTACATTACCTACGCCTAGACATTGTAGATTTGAAATACGATCATCTATGTATATATCCTTTATAAAACGCAACAGTACACAAGTTTTCCCTACCTGTTCATCACCTATTGCACGAATTTTTAATGATTTATTATTAGTATCGCTCACAGTAGAATTAGAAGGCGAAGAGCCAGAGGAAAAGAAACGCGAAAAATTTTCACGAAACCAATCAGTCATATTCGCAGCCATAATTTACCTCACATTTATTTAACAGATATCTTTCTACACTTAATCCACATCCACAACGGTAATACAATCAATAAAAATACGCAGCATACGCCTGCATAAGCCAGCGCTTGTACGAATAACCATGGCGCCAACATCGCGATAAGTGTAGGCGGTACATAAGTTAAGGCCATTAAAGCAAGCTTAGGGCGTTTAGTTCTGGGGATCTTCAGTGCGCCAGATAAAAAGTCTAACAAAGAAATAGACACGCCTAGAAAGGCGGTAAAGGTACAAATGGCGCTGAATATCCAAGCAAAACTTTGTAGCACAGGTTTGGCCGTGATGGTGATTAATTGCTGTAATAAGGTTTCCGTGGTATTGCCGCTGTTCATCAGAGTCATCAGTTGATCGTGTGTTAGTGCCGCATGCACAGAAGCGACCCAAACCAAATACAAGATTAATGGAATAAGTCCACCTAATACGGTCACACGAAATAAACGTTTGCGATCGAACTGTAAATATTCACCAATCGCCGGTAAAATGGTGCCGAAACCAAAAGAGGTGATCATGACTAAAAAACCATTTTTAGCATACGCATTGTGACCTAATGCTAAATTTGGCCAATGATCACTGGGGAAGATACTGGCGATCAGTAAAAAACACGCGGCAATTTTAATGAACATAAAAACACGGTTTAACTTGTCGGCAGCACCTACACCTCTATAAACTACACTGCTTAATAGCAATGCTGTTAATAACAATGCTAGAGGTTTAGGTATGGTTATATGCAAGTGGCCAAGTATGGTGTGTAACACATCGCCAGTGGCGACCGTATAAGCACATAATAAACTGTAGAGTAGTAACAACGAAAATAATAAGGTCACTATAGACATGAGTCTACCTACGGTTTTACGTGCTAAGGGCATGAAGCCTATGTCGTTTTGAAAGCGTAGTTGTACGGAAACCATCGCCAAAGCACCTAAGGACATCAGTGCCCAGGCCAATAATAAATACAGTGCGATGGCTGTAAAGTTTAGGTCTGCGGTGACCGCAGGCAAAGCCAACATACCGCCACCGATGGAGGTGCCGAGAATGAGTAATAGCGAGCCTAGTTCTTTAGATGACATAAGACCTCAATTAGGGCATAATAGAGCCAACTCTGTAATGCCCCCATTCTAGCCTAGCGACCATCGCAGAGCAACCAATATGTGGACAAATCATGACAAATTATAATTTTAATCAAACACTTTTCATCAAAAGCGCTGCCGAATGGCATCAGCTGCCGGATAACCCCAGCTTCGAAGTCGCTTTTGCGGGACGCTCTAATGCGGGAAAATCCAGCGCCATCAATACCATCACGGGTTTACACAAATTAGCTAAAACCAGTAAATTGCCTGGACGCACGCAACTAATCAACTATTTTCAATTGCATCCCAAATTATATTTAGTCGATTTACCAGGCTATGGTTATGCCAAAGTACCTGAGGCGATACGCGAGCGCATACAGCGTATGTTGGGGCGTTATATCTTAGAACGCTTACCGCTAAGAGCTTTGATTTTGGTTATGGACAGTCGCCATCCTTTAAAAGAAAATGATGAAATTATCGTCGAATGGGCCTTGCAACGAAATATAGCGGTGCATTTATTATTAACCAAGGCGGATAAATTAAGTCATAGACAGGGGCAAGATACCAAGCGTGCCATAGAGAAACGTTTTGCCGAGCAAAGTGATTTGATCAGCGTGCAATTGTTTTCATCCCTTAAAAAACAGGGCATAGAAGAAGCGCGTGCTTTTATTAGCCGTTGGATTGTAGAGGAGTAAACCATGAGTGCATTACCTACGGATCCTAAACATCCTTTTATTTTAGTCGATGGTTCATCCTATCTGTATCGTGCTTTTCATGCTTTGCCACCTTTGATCAATAGCCACGGGCAACCCACGGGTGCGGCTTATGGCGTTATCAACATGTTGCGTAAACTCATCAATGAATATACCCCCACTTATTTGGCTGTGGTTTTTGATGCCAAAGGGAAAACATTTAGAAATGATTTATACCCGGAATATAAAGCCAATAGAGCGGCTATGCCCAACGATTTAATCTGTCAAATCGAACCTTTGCATGCTTTGATCAAAGCAATGGGCGTGCCTTTAATCATGATAGAAGGTGTGGAAGCCGATGATGTTATTGGGACTTTAGTCAAACAAGCAAAAGAGCGTCAGTGGCATTGTCTGGTTTCAACGGGAGATAAGGATTTTGCGCAAATGGTGGATAGTCAAGTGACCTTGATCAATACCATGAATAATACTTTGCTAGACGAAGCGGGCGTGGTTGAGAAGTTTGGCGTGACGGCGTCGCAAATCATCGATTATTTAGCTCTAGTGGGCGATACGGTGGATAACGTTCCTGGAGTGAGTGGGGTAGGACCTAAAACAGCAGTGAAATGGCTACAACAGTATGGTACTTTAGATGCACTCATGAAAAATGCGGACAAGATTACTGGAAAAGTCGGGGAGAGTCTACGCGCTACTTTAGACTATTTACCTTTAGCAAAAAGATTAGTGAGTATAGATTGTAATGTTAAGTTACCCATCACTTTAGATGAACTCAACACCAAAGAGCAAAATAAAGAAGCTTTAGTACAATGGCTAGAAAAGCTAGAGTTTAAGTCGTGGTTAAAAGACGTAGCAGGCGACGCTAAGCCCAAAGCACCTACGGTCACAGCAAAATACGATTGCATACTCAGTTGGCAAGATCTAGACGCTTGGTTAGACAAATTAAAAAAAGCGAAGATATTTGCACTAGACACTGAAACAGATAATTTAGATGTTATGCTGGCAAATATGGTTGGTTTGTCTTTTGCAGTATCTGAATATGAAGCGGCTTATGTACCTTTAGCACATCAATACGACGATGTTCCTGCGCAATTGCCACGTGACGAAGTATTACAGAAAATAAAACCCTTATTAGAAGATAAAACTTTGACTAAAATAGGCCATCATATTAAATACGACATCAATCTATTTTCGCGTTATGGGATTGTCGTGCAAGGATTCTTAATGGATACTTTGCTGGAAGGTTTTATTTTGTCGGCAGGTAATCGTAATGACATGGACAGTCTGGCTTTAAAGTATCTAGATTATCGCACTATTACCTATGATGAAGTCACAGGGAAGGGCGCTAAAAAAGTCACTTTTGATAAAGTCGCTTTGGATATAGCCACCACTTATGCAGCAGAAGATGCAGATGTGACTTTACGCTTACATCATTATTTTTACCCACGTTTGCAACAACAGCCAGTATTATTAAAGGTTTATGAAACCATAGAAGAGCCTGTAATCAACGTCATTGCGCGCATGGAACAAACGGGGGTGCTGATAGACGGGGAAAAACTAAAACAACAAAGCATCGCTTTTGAAAAACAATTGCAAGAGTTAGAAGAGAGCGCTTTTAAAATATCAGGAACTTCTTTTAATATCAATTCGCCTAAACAGTTGCAAGAAGTATTGTTTGAAAAAATGGGTTTGCCTATATTAGAGAAAACGCCTACAGGGCAAGCGTCCACAGCGGAATCTGTGTTACAAGAATTGGCGCACGATTTTCCTTTGCCTAAAATCATTCTGGAATATCGCAGTATCAGTAAACTAAAGTCTACCTATACCGACACTTTACCGTTACAAATTAACCCCCATACTGGTCGGGTGCATACCTCATACCATCAGGTGGGCGCGGCGACAGGGCGTTTGTCATCATCTAATCCTAATTTACAAAACATTCCTACGCGTAGTGTGGAAGGGCAGCGCATACGACAAGCTTTTATTGCTCCACCGGGCTGTGTGTTGTTGGATGCAGATTACTCGCAAATAGAACTGCGCATTATGGCGCATTTGTCCAAGGACGAAGGTTTGTGCAAAGCTTTTGCCGAAGGCCTAGATGTACACAGTGCCACTGCTGCTGAAGTATTTGGTGTAGAGCGCGATGCGGTAACTTCCTTACAAAGACGCCATGCTAAAGCCATTAATTTTGGTTTAATCTATGGCATGTCTGCTTTTGGTTTGGCGCGACAATTGGATGTAGACAATAACACTGCTAAACGTTATATGGATCTCTATTTTGAACGTTATCCCGGCGTGGCGCGTTATATGGAACAAACGCGTTCATTGGCGCGCGAACAAGGGTATGTAGAAACCATTTGGGGCCGACGCTTGTATTTACCCGACATTCAATCTAAAAATAAAGGCTTGCAACGTGCTGCAGAAAGAGCCGCTATTAATGCACCTATGCAAGGCAGTGCGGCCGATATCATCAAACAAGCGATGATCCGTGTCGATGCTGCCATTGCCAAAGACAATATTGCTGCGCGCATGATCATGCAAGTACATGATGAATTAGTCTTAGAAGTGCGCAAAGATCATTTAGAACTAGCACAACCTGCTTTACGCACGGCGATGGAAGGTGTTGCGAAATTAATAGTGCCTTTGGTTGTGCATATGGGTTATGGTGACAATTGGGGCGCGTCGCATGAAGGTTGAGGATTGTTCGCGCCTAAAGTCAAGAAAAGACAGGGTTCTTTTCTGTAGGTGCTACGGAAAAGAACCCTGTCTTTACCTTTTTATTTACTAGGCCAAATTCATCGGCTGCTATAACGTTAGCGCTATTGTGCGTCTGAGCCAATTTTAACCATTTCGAGGATATCCTCGAAATGATTTTTAGAAGATTTCTCTGTAGTAGTATGGATCTATCGTAAGCTGGCTTGAAATGTTACTCAGGTCAGCCACCCCAAAGATTTATGTTATGATAGTTTTGCATTCAATGTTTAAAACAGTTAAACTATTTGTGGCCAGAACAGTGCTATGGAGAGAGAAAAAATCGTGGATTTAGCAATAGAAAAATTATTTTGGAAAGATATCAAAGATTATATTACGGATGAACCGGAGTTGGTCGAAATTATTGACCAATTAGCACATGATAATAATTATCCTATTTTTAAAGTATCTTATCCTTTTGCTGCAGAAATCTTTAAGCAAGGCATATTCCATTTGCCCGATAGAAAAACTGGCAAGACCATTGCTATCACCGATAACCGTATTCCTAAGGATATACTAGAAGCACTCAATTACAGCGCCTTACCTTTAGGTATACTATCAGGCAATGGTGGTGTGGAGGTTTTCTCAGAACTAGAAGATAGAGTTTTTTCGCTGGCTTATTTTACTTCCAGCCTTAACCTGGGCATTTGGGAAACTTTTGCCTATCCTACACCCTTCACCGTTACTGCTGGCGCACGCTCTTTGTTTATGCTGCCTAAAACGATGGAAGCTGAAGGTTATAAACGACTTAAGCAACGTTTTGGCGTGACTACATCGCTGTCAAATAATGTTTTTGACCAATGGCATATTTTTAAAGAAATCATCAATCATAAAAAATTTCATGAGCCCTGGTGCTGTGACATCTTCTTTTTGACGACACCTTGGTTGAAAGGCTTAAAAACAGATCCTAAACGTAGGGCGTTGTATAGTTTTTTGCTGGAGCGTGCTTGGAAGCATACGGAATATAGCCGGAATAAAGTAATGTTGGATATGGTTTGGGAATCGTTCTCTAAGGTGTTAACTAAAGATCGTATTAAACCGAACACCCATATTGTAGATACTTTAAAGCATCTTATCTTTGTTGCTATGGGTGCGCTCCCTGCTTTTTCTCCCGCATTTGACTATAAAGCAGCACCTATAGATGGATTACTTAAAGTATATCTAGATGATTATGAATTAAAGCCCTATGCACCGTCTTTAATGCAGCCGCGTCATTTTTCAATAACAACTGCTGCTGATCCAGTTTATTATTCATTGCAAGTACCAACCTATTTGGAATCTATGCCCAAATATCGTTCCCCCAACAGTGCTCGTGCGGATTTAAGCGATTTGATTGAACTCATGGATAGATTTATGCAAGAGTTCATTCGCAAGAATTTATCCAATGATAATCTCCATCATATTTATGATATACTCAGCAAGGTGCAGTTTGATTATTTTCACAGTGAAGAAGAGCTTGACAAAGGTATCTATTCTAGTAAAGAATTGCCTACAGAGGATGCGCGGTTTTTATATATGCCGCCCGACTATGAAAAAAGATCATTTTGTTACCGTAGTCTTTTTACGAGGGGGTGTGTGCGAATTTCCAGAAAATAATTCTTTATAATAAAATATAAGGTATAATTAGTATTATGTATAATTTAATCAGCAATATGCGTGAGAATTATTTTTTAAATGTAGCACAGTTTATTCCCAAAATAAAATGTCAATTTGTGATCTTAACTCATATTTTACCAGATAGGCCGGAACTATTGGCCGCCATTTCAAAAATAGCCCCTATTACGTTGATAATAGCTATCCCTTATTCTATAGAAAAGAAAACTTTTACTCAGTTAGGAGAGTATTATAATCTTTTAGCATTATCGCTAGAGGAAATGACTGATCCTGAATTCTTGTATCAGAAATTTATTGAACAGATAGATTTAGAAGTGCCTTTAATTATTTTAGAGATTGGCGGCTATTTTGCGCCTATCATTGAACAGTTACGCAGTTATTTAGGAAATAAATTATTGGGCGTCATAGAAGATACTGAAACGGGGCATAGACAATATGAAAAATTAAAGACCATACCTTGTCCCATAGTATCCGTAGCACGCAGTTTTCTAAAAGAAAGTGAGGATTGTTTAATTGGGGAGTCATGCTTGTTTTCAACTGAAAACTTAATACGAAAGTCCGGATTTTTATTAGACGGAAAAAAAATACTCATTTTAGGTTTTGGAAAAATTGGGCGAGGTCTTGGACAAGCACTATTACATCGAGGATATCATGTTTCTGTGTACGATATCGACCCAAGCAAACGTGTTTTAGCATTAAGTGAAGGGCTAAAAATTCCAGCAAAAAAAGCAGCACTACAACATGCAGATCTTATTTTTGGAGCAACGGGGAACTATTCAATTGAAAAAGATGATTTCAAACATATAAAAAATGGAACTATATTGGTGAGTTGCAGTTCAAAACAAGTTGAATTTGATATAAGCTATATCAAAGAGAATTATGTCCGTGTGGATATTTTTGACCATTATACTAGATATAGTAATAATGATAATTACTTCTATCTGTTGGCGGATGGCAAGCCAGTCAATTTTCTAGATGATGGCATTATTGGTCCTGTACTTGCACTGGTTCAAGCGGAAATTATCTTTTCAATAAAGACACTGATGGCCTTAGAGGGGAAACCCGGCTTATATGAAGTTGGCTCGGAAGATAGAAGAATTTTGGCCGATTTATGGTTAAACCACTTTTTAGACCCTGTCTCTGGGAGTTATTTAAATGGATAAAGCCGCAATCATCGAGAAAACAAAAGAACACGTACAAACTATTTTGATAGATCACGATGCAAGTCACGATTGGTGGCATATTGAAAGAGTATGGAAGATGGCTCGCTATTTAGCGGAAGAAGAACGAGCTGATCTATTTATTGTTGAAATGGCCGCTTTATTACATGACGTTGATGACTGGAAATTTAATCAAAATAGTGAAATATTGAAAGCCAAAAATTGGTTATGCCATTTGCAACTTCCACAGAACATTATTAATCAGGTATGCTATATTGTGGAAAATGTAACATTTAAAGGTAATTTGGTTCAAACTAGTTCGCCAAAAAGCATAGAAGAATCTGTAGTACAAGATGCCGATCGCTTAGATGCCATAGGCGCTATTGGTATTGCCAGAGCGTTTTCTTATGGAGGTTATAAAAAAAGAGCGCTATATAATCCCATGATTTCTCCTGCTCAGCATAACACCTTTGACGAGTATAAAAATCAAGAAGGCACAACGTTAAACCATTTTCATGAGAAATTATTTTTATTAAAAGATAAGATGAACACAGAGAGTGCAAAAAAAATAGCCGATGAACGCCATGCCTTTATGGAAAAGTTTGTGTCTCAATTTTTACAAGAATGGAACTTCTCTAAATAGGTACTATTTTTTTACTCTCGCAGATCTTTGTTTCTTAAATATAGAAACAAAGATGCGAGTTTATCGCTATCTACACATTGCGCAATCATCTTAGGATTAACTTTTTTAGGGTAACTGGCCATTAATACCAATTTGTTCTTGGTTGAGATCTATACCTAATCGCTCTAAAACTGAAACAGCGGTATAATTTGGTAAACAAGGGTCTTCTATTGAATCTAGATCCATTATTGTTTTCCTCATGGTTCAAAAGTGGCTTTACTCGTACATTGGGTATCATAGATGGCTATAGCTACCATTAGACTCAGAAAAAATGCCAATGGCAAAATCAATAGCGCATGTTGGTTATTCAGGTATATTAGACTGTTGGTTGTAGTAATCTGATGTTTCATTAGCAGTGCAAATAAAGGTTGCATTAATGCGGCCATTACATTAATGATAATAGCTACTATACTCAGAGCAGTGGCCGTAATTCTATCTGGATTGCTTTCAGCTACAGCAGGATAGCTTAATACTTGTGCGCTAGAGGAAAAGCCTAACAAAAAGAATAAAGCAGCTAATAATAGCGGTGATGCTGTTGTAGAAGTTAAAAAAATACAAAACACTACGATGAGAGCAAGTAATGCCCCTGTTATCATAGGTTTGCGCCTAGATAAAATTTTATCGGAAAAATGGCCCATAATAGGTGCGCCAATAATTAAACCCAGAAAAAGAAATGTAACTATAAAAGATGCGCTTACTGCTGAGATATGATGTGATTGCTGTAAATAGAAGCTACCCCAAAGCGCACCCAATACTAATATAGGTAAATTAAGACATCCCGCATATATTCCGCACAACCAGCTTTGTTTTCTACTGAAAACTTCTTTTAACAATATGTGTAGTGTTTCTTTAGGATGATGAGTATTTTCTTTTTTATCTTTCAGGTTAAAATACATGATTAACCACATGATAAGGCCTATGATCGTAAAAACCATAACAGCTTGTTGCCATGACGTTCTGGTGACCAATAAGCTAAAAGGCGCTTGGGCAACAATGCCCCCGCTCATTCCTATCGTTACCAGTAGACCCATTACAAAAGCATTGCGCTTGGGTGGAAACCACACGGCCACCAAGCGTAGACAACCTAAAAATGCAAAAGCATTACCAATGCCCCAGATGATGCGGCATAAAGCGACTATGGCTATAGAATGTGTATGCGCGAAAAGAAACATACTAATGGTACTTAAAGCCATGAATGATAATAATAAAGTGCGTGTAGAAAATTTATCTAACAAAATACCCGCAGGAAACAAAAAAAGAGCATCGCTATAAAAATAAAGAGAAGACAATACACCTAATTGTACTGGAGTGATCGCAAACGATGTCAGTAACTCGTGACAGATAGTATTAAAAAAGCTCATTTGAAAAACAGCGTAAAAGAAAAATAACGCTGCTGACAAGCAAATTATCCATGATTGATTTGAACGAACCATGATTCTCTCCCTAAGGTGTTATTTATAAAAGCCCGCACCATAATAATAGAGCGAGCTTTTATTTTGACACAGTTGATTTCCTAGATGTTACTTTCTTTGTAGTGAGTAGTTATTTTTCAGCCTGTATGCGTTCAAATATTTCCAAGCGATGAATAGGAATGTCTTTGGGTGCATGAAAAGATAAACGAATTTGGCCACCACTGATGCTCAATACTGTTACCATAATGCCATCGCCTATGCAAACGCTTTCACCTACATGCCTGCTTAATATTAGAGAGCCAATATTGCTGGTACCTAAAACGCGGGTTGCATTGGATTTGCTTACTACGGATGGTTGAATAGAAAGATTGGATGTGTGATGATCCTTGTTTATTTTGCTCATAAATAGTCCCTCAAGTTGATTAAACATACGGTAAAAACAACATTATTAAAGCATGCAATTAAGCAAAGCGAAAGGAAAATAAATTGCATCAGATTATAGTGTTGGATTTATGGGGTCATATTTTTAAGGCAAAATCGGGCGAGGCTTTTTCTCATGATCGTAAGTTATTGATAAATATTGAAATGAAGACGCGAGATCTTGATGGCTGCTATAGATTTAAATCGAAGCATTGTTATCCTCGCGCAGTGAGGATCCAGTTTCAAATCAAGTTTTTTTCCTGGATCCCCGACTGCGGCCTCGCGGCCGCGTCGAGGATGACAACGTTTTAGTACTGTGTTCATCGAAAGTATTGTTCTCGCATCTTGAAGTGCATTATGTAGATATCTTGAGTTTATTCTTTTTTTAGAATAGGGATATGATCAACTAGGCCATAGCGCACTGCTAATAATGCTAATGCCACATCAGTCTGCACATGCAGCTTTGTATGAATACGAGAGCGGTAAGTAGAAACCATTTTTGGATCTATATACATTTTTTCAGCGATATTTTGGCCCTTCTCGCCGGCGATCAACATCAGTGCAACCCTCAGCTCTTCGGCAGATAAAGCATTAAATGGAGAGCCATCTGCATTCTCTAAACGGTTTACATTGATAGCTTTAGCCATTTCTGGGCTTAAATACTGTATGCCAGCAGCGACAGAACGTACTGCGTCTAACATTTCATCGTTAGTGCTGCCTTTGGCTAAAAAACCCATAGCGCCGGCTTCTAGCAAAGAAGAGGGGGAAGGTTCTGCATCACAAGAACTTACCACCAATATGCGACTTTCAGGATAGTTTTTTGCAATTTGCTGAGTTGCTTTTAGGCCGCCAATGCCTGGCATACGCAGATCCATGAGAATTACATCGGGATGATGTAATCGTGTAAATTCAATTGCGGCTTCGCCTGAACCTACATCACCAATAACTTCAATATCTTGTGTCTCATTAAATAGACTTTTAAGGCCATGGCGAATTAGTTGGTGGTCATCTACAAGCAATACTTTAATTTTTTTCATATTAAATAGCCTCTTTCTATTTTTGGATACGTATAAGGGTATTGAGTAGACTCCAGGACCTTTTCAGAACAAATACCTTTATATAAAATAGCCTAAATTCCTTCAATCGTCAAAAGATGATTCTTGAGTAGCTTGGATTATAGCCTGTCATTTTTATAAGAGTGTACACCATCTACAAGGTGCATAGCCAGTTTAATCCTTTGTTTTTTATAGGTTATATACCCATCGCCAATGAAGATGTGAGATCTAGCTGAATACTATAGATTTGAATCGAAGCTTTGTCATCCCCGACTCTGCGGCCTCGCGGCCTGGTCGAGGATGACACAACTCTAGTCTGTAGTTGCTTGTAGCATTGAACTCGCATCTTGAAGTGTATTGGGTATATTTAGTTAGAAAACATAAGAGGGTTTAGATATATGCATAAAATAGACACAGCCTTCTAAGATAGGGGGTAACTAATCTCTTTCCGCGCCCTTTCGGTCATACCTTTATACGGGCTGAGATTAAAAGTGCGCCCGTATAAAGAATTCCTTTTTTTATTTCTTCTGTAAACAATTGGTCTTTTTATTGCTCCGCATTCCCTGGATTGCTTCGAATACCGCTACCTATTTCGTGTTTTCGCACCAGATCGGTGAAACGGTATTCTCGCAATGACGATCCGTCAAGACTTATGTCTAAAGGTATGCCCTGACGGTCGCGGAAAGAGAAGTAATACTCTAATCTATCCAATATACATTTTTCTTACTACAAGGCGCGAGTAATTACGATATGAGTTTATTTAAAAAAATCATCTCGGCTTTTGTTTATAGTTGCCATTTCTTTTATTAGATCTTCTTTAACTTCAGGGCTCGCAGATTCTAGGGTTGTATTGTATAAAGTTGGGTGAGTAAAATATTCAGTTAATAATTCTTGTTTTTCCACAAAATTTTGGCCAAAAAGCAGCGCGCCTAATTGTAAAGCAACGTCGAACCCTGAGGTAACCCCCGCACCCGTTACTAGATTGCGATCGATAACCACTCGCTGATCAGTTTCTATTGCACCGAAATAAGGTAAGTATTTTTTTGCCATCCAATGAGTGGTTGCCTTATATCCATTTAACTCGCCTGCGCTGCCTAAGATTAAAGCGCCAGTACAGACCGAACTTAAATATTTTAATTCAGGGGTTTGCTTTTTAATGAAAGGAATTAATCCATTATCGGATGCTATCGCTTTTGTAACGCCTTCTCCTCCTGGAACAAAAAGCACATCTAATTGTGGCGCCGCGGAAAATGTAGTGTTGGGTTTTATTTTTATAATGCCTACACTGCTTTTTACAGTGCCTAGATTATTAGAAATAAAATATATTTTTGTATTTGGAAAATTAGAAAATACTTCTAAAGGTCCTGTAACATCTAGCTGGTCAAAACCTGGAAATAAAACAATGCCCAGCTTCAAAGGTTTTTCTTTGGTTGGACCATGGTTTAGAGTTTCCACATTCGTTAAACCATAGGATAGATTCGTTATCGTGAGCAGGAAGACTATGTAAATAATGACTTTCATAGTTGTAAATGTCTTCGCTAATATTTATTTTGTTAAATTTATAGCATTTTTGTGTTTATTTAGCAATGATTAGCCTCTTATCTGGACCCATCTCTAATGAAGATGTGAGATCTAGCTGAATGCTATAGACTTAAATCGAAGCTTTGTCATCTTCTTGACTACTAGCGGAGCATCGAAAGCTGGGATCTGTGCACAAATTATGATAAAATAGCCCAATATTAATACTTAGCAATGGTCCTATGCGAATACCTTTAGCCCTCTACATTCATTTTCCCTGGTGCGTACAAAAATGCCCTTATTGTGACTTTAATTCACATGCTTTGCGCGATACTATGTCCGAAGAGCAGTATATTCAAGCACTTAGTGCGGATTGGCAACAAGATTTGAAATGGGTGGGTGATCGCGAAATCAGTACGATATTTTGTGGCGGCGGTACGCCTAGTTTATTTTCTGGCAATAGCTTGCGTCAATTATTGACCACCATTGCCGAAAGCGTGCCCTTAAAAAAAGACGTGGAAATTACCTTAGAAGCCAATCCAGGCACTTTAGAAACACATAGCTTTGACGCCTTACGTGCGGCGGGCATCAACCGTTTGTCCATAGGGGCTCAAAGTTTTCAGGTCGATAAATTACGCGCCTTGGGGCGCATTCATGGCCCAGAGGCTATTTATGAAGCGATGTATTTGGCAAAGCAAGCAGGATTTACGCGTATTAATTTAGATTTGATGCATGGCTTGCCACAACAAACAGTGGAAGATGCTTTGTACGATCTACAACAGGCCTGTCAATTACAGCCTACGCATTTGTCATGGTATCAATTAACTTTAGAACCTAATACGCCTTTTTATCGCACACCCCCGCCGTTGCCTGTAGAAGATGATCTAATATTGATCGGCGACAAAGGAGAGGCTTATTTGAGTGCACAAGGTTATAGACGTTATGAAATATCAGCGTATAGTCAAAATGAAGATCAATGCAGACATAATGTTAATTATTGGCAATATGGTGATTATATAGGCATAGGAGCGGGTGCGCATGGTAAAATCACTTTGAAAGATGGTACCATTGTGCGGACCGTCAAAAAGAAACACCCTAAGCATTATTTAGAAGGCAACGGTTTTCTGCAAGAAGAAACCGTCGTAACGCAAAAAGAGGCTTTGTTTGAATTCATGTTGAATGCGTTGCGCTTGCAAGACCAAATTGCTTGGAGTTTATTAGAACAACGCACCGGTTGGCAAAGACTAGATGTTTTTGCTCATTGCGATGATTTGGTGCAGAAAGGATTAATGGAATACAACGAGGATTATTTCTACTTAACGGCTATGGGAAAATGTTTTACCAATGAAGCCATCAGCGCATTTTTGCCGGAGTAAATGAAGGTGAGTGAGTTAACCATTTTACAAAAAATTATTTTCATGGGTATACCCATTTTATTTGCCATTACCGTGCACGAAGTAGCGCATGGTTGGATGGCTTTACGGTGCGGTGATCGTACTGCAAAAGTAATGGGTAGATTAACCCTAAATCCAATTAAACATATCGACCTAATCGGTACCATTATTCTGCCAGGCTTACTCATTTTGATACAAGCACCTTTTCTTTTTGGTTGGGCTAAACCGGTGCCAGTAGATTGGCGTAATCTGCGTAATCCGAAACGCGATATGGCCTTGGTAGCTTTAATGGGGCCGTTGTCTAATTTTGTAATGGCGCTGTTTTGGGCTTTTGCATTAAAATTTATATTAAGTATTTCTGCAGCGAGTTATTGGATGGTTATGGCAAAGACGGGTATTATGATTAACGTCGCGCTAATGGTCTTAAATTTATTACCGTTGCCACCTTTAGATGGCAGCCGCATCCTCAGCAGTTTTTTAAGCCCGCGGGCAGCCTATCAATACAATAAATTAGAACGTTACGGTTTTTTGATATTAATGGTATTATTGCTGACACATGTGTTGTCGGCCATTTTATTACCACTATTTATGTTAGTGTTGAATATAGTGTCCAGCATCGCCGGGTTGAACTAAGAAGGAGTTAAAAAAATGGGTAATACATTATTACGCCCTTTACGTTATTGGTTGCAGTTGCCTTTATGGGGTCAGATTTTAATCGCCTTAGTATTAGGCATGGCCACAGGTCTTATAGGCGGTCATCATATAGAGCCCATACAAGTTGTAGGCTTAATGTTCATACATGCCATTCAAATGTTGGTGGTGCCGGTGGTGTTCACGGCCATTGTGTGCGCGGTGATGTCTTTAGACCAACTCACGCAGATGCGACGGTTGGTGTTGAAAGCCTTGAGTTTGTATGCGCTTAGCATGATCCTCGCCGCTACTATAGGTGTTCTTTGCGCAATCATCATCGCACCGGGGCTAGGCATGGCCTTGCATTTAAGCACAGCAGCTACTTTAGTGCAGCATGTGCCTACTGCCAGCGAAGTATTGGTGAGCTTTATTCCCATTAGCCCAGTTGCGGCTTTTGTTGAAAACAATGTGATACAAATTTTAATTTTTGCAGTGTTGTTAGGATTGTCTATACGGATAACGGGAGAAGCTGCAAAACCCGTAGAAGAATTATTTAAATCTTTTTCAAAGGTGGTGTTTAAATTTTCTCATATCATCATTAGTTTCTCACCCTATGGTGTGTTTGCCTTAATTGCTTATGTGTTTGGCCGTTATGGATTGATAGTCTTATTGCCTTTGATCAAATTTATTTTTACTGTTTATGTGGGTTGTGTGTTGCAGATCATTCTAGTCTATGGCGCTATTTTACTTGCTAATGGCATTAACCCGATTAAATTCTTTAAAGCCATAGGTCAAGCGATGATCCTGTCTTTTACCACCTCTAGTTCTGCCGCTACACTACCGGTAACCTTGAAGTGTGCTCAAGAAAAATTAAAGATTTCTAAAAATATGTCCGGGTTTTTATTGCCATTAGGAACCACCTTTAATTTGAATGGTTTGTCGATTTATTTAGCTGTGGCAACTGTTTTTGCAGCCAATTTATATGGCATTCATTTAGGTTTAACGCAGTATTGTACTATAGTCGTTACGATTGTCTTCACAGCGATGGGGGCCGCAGCAGTGCCGGGCTCGGCGTTGATAGTCATGGGCGCTGTGATGGGTTCGGTGGGTATACCTTTAGGTGCATTACCGTTGATCGCGGGTGTGGATCGTTTAAACGATATGGCACAAACCAGCACCAATGTTATAGGCGATTTGTTCGCAACCACGCTGGTCGCTAAAAGCGAAGGCAATAAAGCTTTTGATGATGAAGTAGAGGTAGTTGTAGCGGATGAGCCGGTAGTAGGATAGATTTTTGGTATATACTTTATTGCACTTCAAGAAGCGAAATCTCGTAAATACTGTGGCTGTGAATCAAAGCTTTGTCATCCTCGACTGCGGCCTCGCGGCGCCTTGTCGAGGATGACAAGACTCTAGTTTGTGGGCCGCCCAGTTTGCCGTACAGCATGACCAGGAGTGAACAATGGAAATAAGTATAAAAGATAAAAGTAATAACATCATGGCTATCAGTCTATTTATGTGGGCTATAGCTGCGGTATTCTATGGTTTAGATTATCTGCAACATACAGCGCCTAGCGTTTTAATAGAGCCTATTTCTAATAGTCTGGGTATCAATTACATCGATATCGCTACGATCATGAGTATCTATTTCCCTATTTATGCCTTATCGCAAATCCCCGCTGGTTACCTCATCGACAAATATGGCGTTAAACAAGCTTTGGGTTGGTCTTGTTTAACTGTCAGTTTGGGTTTGTTTTGCATGTTGGTCCCAACTGTCGCCGCTATTATTGTAGGTCGTGTTTTAATCGCTATAGGATCTGCATTTGCATTTGTGGGCACTTTAAAAGTGATTTCAATCTGGTTTCCTGCGAAACACTTTTCTTTCTTCGTGGGCATTACTCAATCCATAGGCGTATTAGGTGGATTAACAGGACAAGTTTTTATTAACCATCTGATTGAATTGCATGGTTGGCAAGTGGCACTTTTTAACATCAGCTTGTTTGGGGTATTGTGGAGTATCATTATTTTCTTTTTATTGAAAAATAAACCTGCAGCAGGAACCATAGCACATTTGGCAACTACTGCGACGCAACAGAGCCATAAAAAGAACGGCAGTTTCTTAAATATACTGCGCGATAAAAACATTTTGCTATTGGCAATTTATGCGGCGATTATGGTAGGCACTGTGATGAATACTTTCGCTGAGTTGTATGATGTGGTCTTTCTAAAAAAATCAATGCATCTAGGCAGCCAACAAGCCACATATATTACCATGTTTATTTTTATAGGGGTCGGTGTGGGTGCACCGCTGCACGGTCTTATTTCAAAACATTTTTCTAAACAAAGCATTTGGATGCGCTGGTGTGCACTGCTAACCTTGATTGTTTTCCTGCTGATTCCTTTAGCATCTATAGCCTCTTTCCCGACCAGTATGCTTATCTTAATTTATTTTTTATTGGGATTTTTTGTTTCTTCTATGTTATTGGCTTTTTCAATTGCCCGTTGTTGCTATCCTATAGATAGCCACGGAACTATATTTGCACTGGTGAATACGATCATTGGCTTTGGTGGTTTCTTGTTCCCTTTAATTTTTGGAAAAATCGTTAAAATAACGATGAGCCAGATTCATTTTAAGGATGAATTATTAATGCCTTTATTTTTATTGGCTATCCCATTGCTGATTAGTTTGGTGCTCACTTTTCTTATTAAAGAGAGGCCTAAAGCTTGTGATCTGCAGGTATAATTCAACGATCTTGTCGTAACGGAGATTTGGAACATTGTCATCCTCGACGAAGTCGAGGATCCAGTTTCAAATCAAGTTTTTTCTGGATCCCCGATTTCGTCGAGGATGACAAAGCTTCGATTCAAAGCTATAATATTCATCAAGATCTCGCATCTTCATTGGCGAAGAGTATAGAGCCCCTTGTTTTTTAATACTATATCCTCTATTGTTAGCAAACAAGTCGGCCTACATCTAGGCCACAGGATAGAGTATATTTTATAACCAAAATTAGGGAGCAATGGATGAAAAAGATCACGATTAGTATTTGTACTATTTTAGGCGCAGTACTATTAACCAGCGGTTGTAGCTCAAATCATCAAGCGGTTTATCCAAAACAAGCCGCCAGCAAAGACCATCGTGGGGCGGATGCTGCGCAAGCGCAGCGTTGGGATTTTACCTTGCCTAATCAAGAGGTTTGGAAAGTAGGGTACAAGGTACAGAATGATACGGTTAATAACTTCATTTGGATCCCAACTCATGAAAATATGGGTACTTGGAAACAAAATATTACCGATAAATTCATCACCGAAGCTGCTGTTAAGGACCAAAATCCTAAAGACTTAATGGAACAAGCAAAACAAGCTTCAAAAGGTCAATGTGAAAAAGTTAATTGGCAAACCTTAAATGAAAGCGACAATCAAATCGTGTATGAAGCGGATACGATTGGTTGCGGCAAAGGTGGTAAGGAAAGCCAACACATGGTAGGACGCATTCAACGAGGCCAAGGCGGTATTTATTCCCTGCAATATTTTGCGGTGCAAGATATCTTGACTAGCCCGCTAAAACAAACCATGTTGGATACTGTGCAAAATGCGAAATTGGTGGCAAATAACTAAAGTTTGCGAGAAACTAGAACCTTGTCATCCTCGGTACTCCGGGTATCGAGGATGACAGTTCTATGCAATTTTACACATTCACAGTAGACACGTGATCCATCTTCTTTGCTGATTGACGTACAATAGTGATAAACGCTTACATATAAATGAGATAGATCTATCATGTACGCCATACTAAGCACACCCAACTTTCATAACCAAGCACAAGCATTGGCGCAAAAACTACAACTGCCATTACACACTGAAAAAATAAAAGATCCTACTTTCTATCTTTATTACAATGACGACGGACTCAGCTTAATCGCAACGCATTTAAACTTAGGTCCTCTGCATTTAGACTTTAACCACGGGACATTACATCAACGCTTGCAACGCGCGACTATTTCTAAAGAACCCTTAGCACGTGCCGTAGGTTTGCATAAAAATCCACATCTATATCTTTGCGATGCAACGGCCGGCATAGGTCGTGAAGGCTGTTTGCTGGCATCCTTAGGCGCTAGAGTAACCTTAGTAGAACGTTCCTCTATTATGGTTGCCTTATTAAATGATGCTTTGAATCGTTGCAATGCTGCGTGGCGCGATCGAATCGACTTAATCGCTGCCGACAGTCGCGATTTTTTAGCGAATACAAAAGAACAATTTGATGTGATTTATTTAGATCCCATGTTCGAATCCCATAGCCATAAAGCGCAAGTTAAAAAAGAAATGCAATATCTACAAGCCTTAATGGGACCACAAGAGGATGCCGATGCGCTATTGACCGCCGCACTTAGCTTAAAACCAGGACGAGTAGTAGTAAAAAGACCGCTTAAAGCACGGTGTCTTTTAGATAAAAAGCCTGATTTTTGCTTTACTTTAGCGACCTATAGGTTTGATGTTTACGGTTTTTTTTGATAATCGCAGCGGGGCGTGCCACCCCCAACTATTATGGTACAACGATATTGTGGTTGTTGCCAGTAAGCACACCCATTGGTGAATTGGTTGCCAGAGGCCATGTATTGCCCCGCCAATTGACGACTAGAAATATTCTGTGTTATGCCAGGTGCCATGGCCTGTAGATAAGAGAGATTGGTATTTAATCCTGTAGCTTGAGATTCTAGAGACTGGTGCAATGTAGTATACCAAGTAAATTGTTTGTTCGTGACGACATTCGGTTTCAACAGGCCTTGTAGCGTAGATAAAATGCTTGGGCTCGCCGTAGAAAATTGCGTACTGATGCTTAAAATGGGGACATCTCCTTGAAGGTTTATTTTATACGTATAGGCCGCTGGACCATGGGGATTGGCTGCATAAGGATTACCAATCAGTTGTGGTGTTGCAATATACGTAGCCAGTGTGGGTGTCGGCGGATCGCCGCCGCTAGGTTGTGGAATAATAGCTGGATTTGTATAGGCCGTAAAAGAATAAGTGGAATATTCAGTTAAAAAATAGTAACAATTAACCTTATAATATTGTTCCAATGCATTTCCTAGTAGTATTAGGCTATTTTGAATTTGTGCCACCTTACGGTGTAGCATTACTTTTTGATATTGCGCTATCCCCAGAACTACTCCCAAAAGAATGAGCGATACAGCGAGCATAGTTTCCAGCAGAGTTACACCTTTAGAATGATTGCATCTATGTGTCATCATCATCAGTTCCTAGTACAGCGTAGAATATATTCCTGCCAATTATACATTTCAGGATCTTTGTTCTTGCTAACCGTTCCCCCATTTTGGCTGTATGTATATGCTAAGGTGGAGTAATTTTGAATAGTTTGCCCCAAATAGATATCGACATAATTATTACCAATGGTCGAGGTGGTGATAAGACTGTCGGTATTTGAGTAAAAGTGACTGTTCGCTTTTCCGCCTAGATAATTTCGGTACATCGTATAAAATAGGTCAAGGCGGGCGCATTTTTCGGTACCACCGGGCCCATATTTAGCCATATTGATACGAATACAGGTGGGTGGAAATGAGTTATAACCACCGCTGGGTGTGCCGCCATTGTTGGCATAACTGCCATCAACTGTGGTTTTATTGCCATTGTTATCCCAGCCAAAACACGGACAAGCAGTCTTATTCGAGCTATTACAAGTGGTACTAGTCTTTATTTTATTAAGATCAAGCGATTGCACCAAACCCATGTCTATGATTTTAGAATAGCGATTGTTTGCAACGGGTATATTTGGATTGACTGCATTATTAGATACGCTCAAATAACTGCCTATACCAATGCCTTTTACCTCTGAATTATCAGTGCTATAGATATTAAATGAAGAAGAGGGTAGTGTAGTAATCAAAGATTGTGCATAGCTGCCATTAGGTAATAATGCTCTCGTCCCACTCGCCCCTAAACTGATAAGAGCGCTAGAAAAACCTGGCGTCCGCACAATCAAACCTAGCCCAATAGGAGCCTGACTACTACTCACAGGGCTACTATTATCCCCACTTAATGCGATGTAATTTGCATTGAGATAGTACTGGGCCTTACTGATGCCAGAATTAGTGGTACAGGAATAATATGCGGGTTGATTGAGTGAGCACTGTACAATAGCGCCATTGGTTGTAGCTGGGCAAGTCTGATTTATGATACCACTGTCGGAAAGGGTGCCATCCGCTGGAGTGATGCCGGGGAGTGGAGAACATTGAAATTCTGAAACGGATGTTACAGCCGGGGTACCACTGCTCGCAAAGGTAGGGGTACGCGCCACTCCATAGGGTAAATAGTGATTTTGAATCAAGGTATTCAATTGAATATTATTAAGAGCGGCACCACTTATTATGGAATAATCTTGTTCGTAATTCTGCTCTGTATCGAACCAATAGGAAACTTCGGTAGCAGTTTTTGTTAATTGCCAAGACTGCACGTTGGTTTTCTGTAAAGACATTTGATAACTTAAGTATAGACCTAAGCTGCCAACAATTAACATCAAAAAAAACAAGACATAGCCATTATGCTTCAGAATGCGAATCGGCGTGTAAGAACAACTTTCTGTGTTTGACCTACCAAGACAGGCATGGGGGTCTGCCCATACGGTTTTACTAAAATATTTTTTCATTAGCTGCCCCATCCGTTTTGTATCCCATTTGGAGGTAGACACAGCATATCACCGGAAGCTGCAGCAACATTATAGACTTTTGACTCTGTGCTGCTATTTCCCACAAAAGTAAAAAAAGAAACATATAAGCCTTTAAAATAAGTGTTCATGTATCTATAAACATCCGTAGACTGTATAACCGTTCTAACGCCTAGGGGAAACACAACCATTGTTTTCGAGGTGCCTGCAGGGCAAGTTAGAGGTGTGTTACCAATAGATGCAACTGCAGTATTCGGACCTGTACGTAGCGATGCGAAAAGATTTTGTGACACAATCGTTTTCTTAGGTTGTGTATTAATATCCATTAAGCCATAAGGTTGGGGCGGTGTGGAAGTAGAACTAAAGCAATTATTAAATGGATCAGTATAACCTGTAACATTGCAGTTCCCATTTAACTGTAGGCTATTTGCCGACAGCAATATTCCGGGGGGAGGTGTTTGTGGTTGTACTTTAAATCCAGAAAAAGTGGTGGTGTAGGCGGTAACTGTAGTGCCGCTTTGATAAGCGCTGGGCAGTTGGGTCACTAATTGTGTGGCAATAGCTGTGTTGGGTGGAGTGATAGCAATAGCAAGATAATGGGCATTTGCTGCAGAAGTAATTTTATAGCGGGTGCAACCCGATGCATTCCTCCAGACAGAGCAAGAGAGATCTTTATTGAGTAGTGGCTTGAGTGTTGTTACTGTAGTAGGCCACTCTTGATACATTTGATAATAGACAATCGCGGCATTAGTAAGAGCATTTATTTGTGAAGCCGCTATCTTGGTTTGATTTCTCTCTTGTATCTTTTGTGTAGTCGCTATCAAAGCTAAACCCAACACAGCAATTATCATGAAACTCAATAATATTTCCAGCAAAGTATAACCAGAATTGCGCATCATTACCAATTCACTCCATATTTAGATTGACCAATAAAATTGGAGGGATCCCATCGATTAGGATCAGCATTGGTCACACCCCCATTGGGCGCACAAACGGTAAAATAACCAATTTGAATACCGGAAAATTCCGTAATACCGGTAGAATTTTTGTTTGTTCCATCAGCTCCTTGTGCCTGTACTTTCCAACTTCCACTTTGTTTAGTTGTTTTAAGCGAGATGCCTGGAAAATAGGGATAAGTGGCGTAATTAGTTGTTACCTGTATAACATAAGTAAAGAGCACCGGTGTTGTGGTATTATCACAAGTGGGCATGGTAATAGTTACGAATCCTGACGGTTTAGCGGTGCAATTATTAGAACACATATTTACGGAACCTACGCTTTGAATCAGGCCATCTTTAGCGTATGTATAATTAACAATTTGTTGTGGCCACAATGCGGGCCTAGGAACTATGGCTGTAACGGTAGCACCTTCATCCGCGCTAGAGCAAGCGACACCGCTTTTCAGTTTATCCACAGCACAACGGCTAGCAAAAGGAAGTTTTTGCCGCACTTCTTCGGCAATTTTTGCATTGGGCAGAGTTACGCTCACACCCCAGAAATTGCCGCCCTTATTAACACCATTGGCTGGAATTCCAGGTGCTGTGGTATCGTATTGCCCAGAGCCGTTATTGGGAAATATCACATAAGGCGCAAGATTCTTGCAAGCAGTGCTGGCCGTTGCCGATGGCCAAGAGGAGCATAAAGCTGCTGTGGGTAGATAAGATTTAGCACTGAGATCAGTTAAATTTTGCGGCCAAAAACTTGAATTTGGCAAACCCGTAGAGATTGCGCGAGTTTCTTGATAATAATTTCTGGCTGCCAGAACGATTTGATTCATTTCTGCTACTGTTTTATCAACCAATTGCTCATGGGAGTATTTTAATTGTTGCGGCACAAGAAAGACCAGAATCATGCTGGCAATCACCAGTGATAGCAATATTTCGATCAGCGTCAATCCATTTAGGGTCCGCTTAAACTGCATAGCATAATCCTCTGAACACAATGTACAAAACGATAACATGTGTCCAAGATCTGTGTCAATGATGATTGAGTTATGAGAACCTTAAGACCCTGAAAAAACCGGCTAAAGTATTGAACTTTAATCGAAGCTTTGTCATTACTCGGAGTACCGAGTACAGGCTCTAGCCGCAGTCGGGGATGACGACGTTCTGGTTTGTGATTGTTTTCAGCGTCGATCCCGCATCTTGAAGTATTCAGAGCCATTTTTACATATCTAATTGATTTTTATGACTATTTATGGCCTGCTCTCAGTCTTTCTTCACCTCAGGGTCCAAGCCCTGTTGCAATATGGCCAGACACAATTCACCTCTAGAGATCGTACCGAGTAAATGTGAGCGGTGCACAATGGGTAAGGTATGAATTTGTTTGACGGCCATGATGATGGCGGCTGAGAATAGTTGTTCATCAGGATGCAGCATAATAGGATCATCAATGATTAATGGCGCAAAATGTTCATTCACTCTTTCCTTACCCGACTGAAAGAACAGTTCTCCCGCTTGTTCGCGAGTATGCACGGTACTCAGAATAACGTCATCGTAATTAGGCAGCATGTATCGAATCAAATCGCCTACAGAGATAACGCCTTTAAAATTGTCATGGCTATCTAATACCATTAAATCGCTGACCTTATTGGTCGCAATCAAGGTAGCCGCCTCACGTAGAGTGGCATCATGGCGAATGGTTACAGGCGATTTATTCATCACATCTTTGACTAATAACATGTTCTAACCTCACTAAAATTCACTTTTTCTATCCTTCTGCATAGAGAAAGAAGACATATCCATAATCTTATCATACAATATTTCCATGTTGCGCAGATAATTTTCTGTTATTCCTGCCGTGTTGTCTAGGTGTACTAGCAAATGACTGCTGCCGCTCTGTAGCATTTTACTTGAGAATTTCTCAAATAAGAGTATACCCTCACGTAATTCAGTTTTTATTTTTACTATATAGGCCAAATTATTTTTAAGTATTTCGTCTAAAAGAGTAGGGTAAACACCATAGTATTCTTTTAAGGTAGCTGGGCTACAATCAGTCACTTTTATTTTGCCTAGCAAGAGAGAGTCAAAAGCACTATTTTTATTGTAAGCGGCACTTTTTTTGATATTGTCAAATGCATCGCGCAGATAGAATATATCTTTATTAGAATAAGTCATAGATGCGGATAGAGACCACAGATCAGTTAATCGGGAAAGTATGCAAGATAAGTAGTTGCAAATAAAATTAGCATGATCATTGGCTGTACTTTGCATTCTATAGAATATCAATTCCTCTGCACTTTCCTGCCATGAGCTAACGATAACGGAATAATGGTTAAACATATTAGAAACGGTATTGACCATCTCAACGGATAAATACAGCTCAGAAAGCCAATAGTGATAAAATTCCTCCAAACTCATATAAGTATATTGATTATGTAGAAAGGTGACACCACCATTATTCCTGCCAAAATCAAGAGGATGTACTTTGCCTATAATATACGTGCTTAATAGTGAGTTAATTCCGCCATCTAAGTGATGTCCTATGGCCTCATATTCTTTGGTAGCATCTAAACCCGTTTGATTTATCAATACCACAGGTCCACCCGGGTGCAGATCCAGATAGGGCGTTATGTCATAAACGGAATCATTTATTATTATCCAATAACCTGTTTGTCTATTGTTATGTAAAACCACTTCTGAAGGATCAAATTCTACAACTATTTTTTCATCAGGTACGTAAGAAGTAAAAACGCTAGCATGATAACGATTCTTGCCTGCTAGTTTAGCAATCAGATTAAGTTTTTCTTTTTCATCATCCGAAATGGTAATCAGTGTGTGTTGTACAGTATCAGCAAAACCGGCCTGGCCACATAAAAAGAAATACCCTTCATCTGCAGCAGTTCCATGCAAGGTTGTCAAGCCAGACAATAATTTTTTAATAGAGGGTTGCTGCATTAAACTATCGATACGTTTTCTCTCAACATTTTTTGGCACTAACTTTCTACGACCATTTTCTTCTTGAACAACATAAATAACATCTTCTCCAGTGGAGGTCATAAAGAATGAAAGGTCAATATGATTTAACCAATACTCTAATTCTCGTTTATACCAAATAGCATCGCAATTCTTTACCGTCAAGAATAAATAAAATTTGTTCTTCAGGTCTTGGTCGGTGGCGGTTTCTAAAAAACCTCTGAATGGAGCAATGCCACTGCCCGCGGCAAACATGATGATAGGGCTAGGGGAAGATGGAAGTTTAAACTGTAAATTGCTAATAAATTTAATATAAAATTGATCACCTGGTTGTATCTTTTCAACCAAGGTAACCGAAGCCACACCATCGTGCCAGGTGTTATGGCCATGATACACAGGAAAATGCAAAGCAGAGACCATTAAGCTGAGTGTTTTTCTACTGTCACTTTTCTCATGTGAAGCTACGGAATAGGTTTTAAATTGCATAGGCGGAATCAATTTGCTGATATTCTCCTTATCCCACGCGGGTAAATAAAACATTCTTTTTATGTTAAATGTTTCTCTTTTACATAATAGTTTTAAAACTTCTCGTACATCCCACTGTTCATAGTTTCTATTACGTAAAAGATCTTTCAACTTATCCCATTTAGTTATATCATATAATTTTTGCAGAGTATCTTTAGTAATGGGAGATAATCTTGCCATTCTTAGGAAATCGGTTAATGGTAAAACATTACTAACATTCTTATAATCTTCAAACAGACTCAACCATTGTTGCCATTCTTTGCTCAACTCTATGGGTAAGTTACCGTCGAGTTCTAATGTTTTCAAAACTTCTTGTACTCGCTTTTCATTATTGAGTACTAAAATTTGCACATAATCCCCAGGAGTATAACGCAACCCCGTTCCTTCTAAATCAAATTCAATGATGGCGCTAGATTTCTCAGGTGAGCTTATTTTAGACTTACAAGTCATCTTAGGATAGTAGGCAGGTAATGTGGCTAAACGCTCTTTTTGGGCATTTTCTAAAATAATATTGAGTTGGTGCCATCCTCTGTGAAAAAAAATATCTTGCATCTGGAAGCGACCTGTAGTCGTATTCTTACCGACTTTTAAAGCGCTTTCTAGAAAACCAAAGACTTTACGTCTATGAATGCCTAGGAAACCTGAATCACCTACATATTGTTCCAAGAAATGCATGAAGGTTCCTTGTAAGGAGCTGTTTTTTCTAGCAGCAATGTAATCTCCTACGGACATTATTTCAACCGCATTTAGAAATTTTTTCAAATGTGGGCTATCCACTAAGTAGATGGCGTGTTTTTCATCTTGCCCCAATTTAGAACTATATAATTTTCTTCCTAGTAAGGCATCTAACACATGTAAAAAAGGTGCGGCAACTGCTCCAGGTCCTGGTGCGGAGCTGTTATGTTGTATACCAAATACGCCAGCCGTTCTAGCCCAAACAATGGGGTTGAATCTATAAGGTGCATACGTTAAGGGATTAATTTTTTGTAAAGCTTGCGACATCGCATTTGCCATATCAGCTAATAGCAATAGTTCTGTTTCTATTGCTTTATCGTCATTGTTTAGCATGGCTTCTTGTATGCGAATAACAGAAGATACGAGTGGTGTGGACTGATAGATAATTTCGGTGATGGTTAAATTAAATATAGCATCTTCGGATGTATCATATAAATCAAAAAGCATATGCATGTTTTCAACGATTCTCACATCGTTATTAAGATCTTTAAGACGCCAATTGTAAGTCATTAAATCATTGACAGTGATGCCTACTTCTGTGCGCCCCAAGCGATCCGATACTTGTTGTAAGGGCTTCATGATTGCATCTGGAATGGAACTCGGTTCACCTACCTCTGCACGGTAATATGCCTGCAACAATATTCCCAAAAAAGAGCTGGCTCGCCACAAATATTTATCTTCTAAGCAGTCTAGGTTGGCATTGAGCAAGGGCATCTTATCCAATTCATGGCGCAGCTGAACATGTTTATACCAATAGGACAATTGACTAGCCACTTCGTCCCATGCCTCATGCGTTTTAGGGAAAGCCAATAGAGGTGGTTTTATGGGCATAAACCCATGAGATCTAGATAGAAAACCTAGATTTTCATGTCCCAAAATTCTATTCTGTTCTTCTGCGGCTTCTACGATAAAGCGTGCCGGAGAGGACATATTTTGTTTGGGCGGTTTAATCGCAGGCATATTATATTTCTATCCACTAAGTTATATGTTGTAGTAGATACTACATATGTACAGTGTAGATGATTGTGAAGAAATATCCATATATAAATCAAAATTGACCTATACTGAATAATAGATTGACTATTTTAAGGGCATTATAAAGTCGGAGAAAAATTTTATGTTAAGAAACAAACGAGTATTTTTAGTGGATGGTCTACGCACTCCTTTTTTAAAATTCGGTCAATACGGCTCTTTCTCTGGTGGCGATTTGGCGGTACAAGCGGGTAAGGCTCTTTTGAATAGAAATCAGCTACTGGTTGATAAAATTGATGAAGTTATTATAGGTTCAGTCAGACCGGAAATAAAAGAAAATAATGTTGCGCGTAGCGTGGCGATGCGTTTAGGTTTAAACTATACGCTCCCTGCCTGGACGGTACAAACCAATTGCGCTACCGGTGTTCTTGCAGTCCATGCGGGTGTGCGTGCATTACAAGATGCGGATGTTCATATTGTTTTAGTGGGTGGTACAGATGCCACTAGTCGCATTAATTTTTCAATTTCAAAAGAGTATTTCAATTGGTTAATAGCTTTAAAAAGAGCACATTCTTTGAGAGAACGTTTACGTGTACTTTCAAAATGGCGCCCAAGTTATCTTAAGCTTTATTCTGAATTAGTGGAGGGCTCATATGATTATCATACAAACACAGGGCTTTTTGCGCTCACAGAAATTCTGCTAGATGAATTTGGTATCAGTAAAGCCGACTTAGATGCGATACGCTTGCGCAGTAATCAACGCGCAGCTTTCGCGCAAGACAATGGCTACTTTTGTGAAGTCACACCTATTTTTGACAGTAAAGGACAAGTCTACGATAAAGATACCGCTATTGATCGCGAAGTGACTTTAGAAAGCTTGCAAAAATTACAAGCCTTGGAGGGCCCCTATGCCGTAGCGACCATAGGCCATATGGTTAACTTAGTCGATGGCGCAGCTCTGATTCTTCTGGCCAGTGAAGAAGCCGTAGAAAAATATCAATTAAAACCTTTGTGTGAAATTGTAGATAGTACTTTTTCGGCGGGAAAAACAAATCATTTAGGGCAAGCGCTCGCATATTCTACAGACAAATTACTAAAACGCAATGGATTACAATTGAACGATATAGACTTCTGGGAGTTTTATGAGGCTTCCGCAGCCTTCCCTATAGTCGCGCGTAAATTATTAGCCAGTGATGAAAAATGTCAACAATATCTAGGGCGTAAAACTGCTTGGGGTGAGATCAAAGAAGAGCAATACAATGTAGATGGGGGATTACAAGGCTTAGGACATGCTTTTGGCGGCACCGGAGTACGCTATGTTTTACACATGGCACACATATTAAGACGTCATAACGCACAATATGGGATGGTGCATGCGACCAGTATTGCCGGTCAGAGTGGTGGTGTTTTGCTTAAGAATATAACTGTCGCCAATGAAGATGCGAGACCTGAATAAACGTATTGAACTTTAATCGAAGCTTTGTCATCCTCGACGAAGTCGGGGATCCAGTTTCAAATCAAGTTTTTCCCTGGATCCCCAACTGCGGCCTGGTCGAGGATGACAACACCCCGTACAAATTAATATTTAGGATACTAATAGAGATCATTTTTTTATGATTATTAGTCCATATTAGAGTGCAGCCGCCACTCACAAGAACCGCATTGTCCTGGGGCGGAACAGACTTTAATGACGATATGTTGAATGCTGTATTTCTCTAAGTCTTTGCTATCGGCTGTTAATTTCTCAATAAACCAGCGTGATAATTCTTCTACAGTAATGTTACGCAAGGGCAGGCGTTTCACATCTTTTTTTAAGAAGGGAATTTTTTCCTGATCAAAATGGGCATATAAATAATCACCTTCTTCTACTAAACGCAAATAAGGTGAATAATCTGCAATTAAGGTATATTGACTCAATTCATCACAAAGAACACGGATCTTTTTTTTATATAAACCATAATCAAAGGTCATACCGTTGTCATCGATCTTAGCCGTGAGGCTGGCATAAACCCTAAAATTATGCCCATGTAGTCGCTCGCGATGAGTAGCGGAGTAAATAGTAAAATGCGCGGCGTCAAAGCCCATGTATTCTTTGTTTAATTCTATGACGGTATAAGCGTTCATCTACGTTCCTTAACTTGCACACCTAATTTAGTTGCTAATAATAAACACTCTGCAGGCCTATGAGCAAAAAGGCCTGAGCCTAATACGCCGGGAATGGCGGCTAATTTTTCTTCTAAAGCAAGGGGTTCGTGCAAAGGTAAATCGTGCACATCCAAGATAATATTGTGATTGTCGGTGAGAAAGCCTTCACGCAATACGGGCAAGCCACCTAATTTAACCAATTCGCGCCCCACATAACTTTGCGCCATCGGTAACACTTCTATTGCTAGAGGGAAAGCGCCTAATGCTGAGACCAATTTAGATTCATCAGCAATACACACAAACTTTCTAGCAGCAGTGGCTAAGATTTTTTCGCGCAACAAACAACCGCCGCCGCCTTTGATCATCTGAAAATGCGGATTGATTTCATCGGCGCCATCGATATACACATCGATGGTGCCCACCTGATTAAATTCCACTACCGGTATTTTATATTGTTTAAGCAAATTAAAAGAAGCCACTGAGCTTGCTACGGTGGTTTCCAATAAATGCGCTTTAGATGCAAGGGCTGCAATAAAAAGATTCACGGTGGAACCTGAGCCTATACCCAAGATGCCATTATCGGGAATATAATCTAATGCTGCGAGTGCTACTTGTTGCTTTAATTCATCTTGTTTCATGTTGTTACCTCTATTAAATGATAGCGTACATGGCCTGCCTTGCCTTGTTTTATGATCTGCCAATGCGAAGGCAGTGTCAATAACTGCGTTGCTTCTATTTCAATATAGACCAAAGTTCCTTTTTTTTCATAGCCATATTCTTTTAATAAAGGCATACATTGCGCTAATAGATCGCTTTTAAAAGGGGGGTCTAGGAAAATAATGTCGTAAGGCGCACTTTTAATCGGCAATAGTGCATCTTGGTGTAGTACATAAGCATTGGCTGGAGAGCCGGCATTGGAGTTAACGCCTTGTGGATTACTCACCAATAAGCGCGGTCTTTGAGCAGCAGGTAATTGAGTAATCGTTTTTCTTAATTGCGCAATCACCGCGGCATCGCTGTCTACAAACGTAATTTCGGTAGCGCCCCGCGATAAAGCCTCTAAACCTAATATACCGCTACCGCAAAACAAATCTAGGCAACGCGCATGATGGATGGTTTTATCCAGCCAATTGAACAACGTTTCGCGGATCCTATCTCCCGTAGGCCGTACCGAAGTGTTGTCACTAACCGTAATGTGCTTGCCTCGCCATAGGCCCGCAATAATACGCACATAATTATCCATTAACTTCCTTATCCTTTACTGTGGCCACAACTGTGACAAAAGGTTTTCCTTTTAAATGAGTATCAAAGGCTTTATTAATGTCTTGAACTGTGACGGCGCCAATATGATCACGATATTGATCTAAGTAGTCTAAAGGCAAATTGTAAAAAGCGATGAGTGCCACGGTGGCGCTGATATTGTCATTGCCACTTAAAGCCAAAGGAAAGCTGCCAATGATATTTTTTTGTGCCGATATGAGTTCATCCTGGCTCGGGCCTTTTGCAATAAAATCAGCTAAGGTGTTGTTGACTGTTTGCAGGGCGAGTGCGCTAGTGGAGTTTTGTGTTTGTAAACCTATAACAAAAGGTCCTTGCGTTTGCAGTGGTATAAAAGTACTTCTGATAGAGTAGGTTAAACCTTGTTTTTCACGTACATCTTGAAATAAACGTGAGGTCAGTGGGCCTCCGCCTAAAATATAATTACCAACGGATAAAGCGTAAAAATCAGCGTCCCCGCGAGCAATACCTAAAGTCCCTGTGCGTATACTGGCTTGAGTAGTGGGAAAAGGGATGGTGATATTTTTAGCTGCAGTTAAAGGCACGGGTGTAGGAATTGCCGCTGCTTTTTGTCCTTTTGCTAGATGTCCTACCAATTGTTGCGCGATAGTATGCACCTTGGTTTCATCTACATCGCCAACGATGACCAACACCGCATTGCTGGCATTATAATATTGTTTATAGAAGTGCTCTATGTTGGCACGCTGTATTGCTTGCACAGTGTTTTTATCACCCAGAACACTGTGTGCATAAGGATGATTACCATAGAGATTTTTATAAAAATCTCGTGTTGCCATGCCATCTGGAGATTGCATATCGCTGGCTATAGCTTGCATCGTTTCGTTTTTCACACGTGTAATAGATTGTAGTGGAAAACTAGGTTCATTGATTACCGTAGCAAAAGTATTTAAGGCGGGAGTTAGATAATCATTTTTGGATAAACTGCGCAAACTCAAAGTAGTAGCGTCGCGACTGGCAGAGGCGCTGTATAAGGCACTGACATCGTCAAAATTGGCAGCAATTTTATCGGCAGACAAAGTTGTAGTTCCTTCAGCTAATAAATTAGCAGTTAAATTGGCTAAACCAAAAGCGGTACCGTCTTCCGCCGAACCCGCATGAAACAATACTTGTATATCGACTATAGGCTGTTCCGTTAATGGCACCCATAACACGCGCACACCATTATTGGTTTGCCATTCGTGTATAGGAACGAGAGTTTTATTCTCTGCGGCAGCAATGCTACAGGAAAAAATAAACAGACAAAATAAACTGATTAATTTAGCGTACATAAGTACCTCCATTCGGTGACGGTTGTGCAGCATTATTCGTATTCGAGGGTAAAGGCGTTAATACCCCTACCGTTTCTTGTGCGGGCACTAAATATTGTTGTGCCACGCGTTGCACATCTTGCGGCGTTACTTTTTGTACTTGGGCTACGTAGTGGTCGATTTCACGCCAATCACCGCCTACAGCCGTGATAGTACCTACCGTTTCAGCTAAGTCTTCTATGGAGTCTTGTTGATAAATATTATTAGCAATGACATTGCGCTTCACTCGGGCCAGTTCTTCCGCACTCACCGGTTTTTGTTGCAATGATTTAATTTGTGCGCGGATGGCTTTTTCCAGAGTTTCTATGCTCACCCCTTGCTGCGGCACAGCTTGAATGACGAATAAGCTCGAGAAGCGCTTATACAATTCATAATCTATACCGATGTCACTTGCTAACTCTTGATGGCGCACTAAGTTTTGTTGCAAACGGGCGCTGTCGCCACCGGCAAGTATGTTGTTTAATACATCCAAAGCATAAGGGTCAATGCTGTTTTTGTCGGACATAACCGTGGGGACGTTATAACCTATCAGCAACAGCGGTACTTGTGCGGGTATGCTCAGATTAATGCGACGCGCACCGGGATTCGCCAATTCTTGCTGCGGATTAGCAGGCGGTAAAACCATTGGTTTTAAAGGGCCAAAATATTTTTGCGCTAGCTTAAAAACGTCATCGGCTTTGACATCGCCTACAACGACAATAAAGGCATTGTTGGGAGCATACCAACGCTGATACCAAGCGCGTAACTCTTCTACCGAAATGTTTTGTAAATCCGCAGGCCAGCCTACGGTAGGTGTATGATAGGGTAATGCCACATAAGCCTGACTTAAAAATTGCTCATGCATCCTGCCTATAGGATTATTGTCTGTGCGCCAACGTCGTTCTTCACGCACCACTTTAATTTCCTCATTGAAATCGGCGGCGTTTAAATTTAAATGGCGCATGCGATCGGCTTCTAATTCAAAAGCCAAGGGTAATTTATCGGCAGCGAGCTGTTGATAATATGCGGTAAAATCATCGTAGGTGAAAGCATTTTCTTTGCCGCCATTTTCAGCGATTAAACGAGAGAATTCGCCTAAGCCGTGCTTTGGTGTGCCTTTGAACATCATGTGCTCTAACAAATGCGAGATGCCGGTATTGCCCACCGGCTCATAGCCGCCGCCTACCTTGTACCAAACTTCTGTAATTAATACCGGTGCGCGGTGATCCTCTTTGACATAAATGGTCAAACCATTAGAAAGCGTTTTCTGTTGAAAGGTGGTTTGCGCAAAAATTGAACCACTTAGAAGCAATAAGGCAGCGCATAAGCCCATGCGTAGGGACTTAAGGAATAAATCAAACATGTGTGACTCACTTTTTGTTGTGCAGTTACCCTATGATATACTTTAGCGGATCATAAATCAAAAATGATCGATGCCAGATACAAAGGCTGGTTTTAATGAATAGTAATAAGTAACAAGAAGATAGACTTTGAAGTACTATAAATGTGTTGAATTGCACAGAACTTCGTCATTGCGAGCAAGCGAGTCACTAAGTTACAATAGACTGTGTGTGTGTTGGCGGTAACGGAATGGTTAAATTGTACGAAACAAGACGAGCGCAGCGCGGCAATCCAGGGGATCTTAGGCAATGACAAAGAACTTTGTGTACAAGTGAGACTAATAAAGCAACGCCGTGTTTATAAATCTAGAATTTTAACCTCTGGATTGCCACGCTGCGTTCGCTGGCGCTCACTCGCTCGCAATGACAGTTCTGCGCACAAAGCACATTCATAGCGCTAATATGAGTTCAGCTTCTTTTCTGATGTTTATCATATAGAGGTGGTATGTTAAAGTTCTTGAATCGTAATAAAAAAGAGGCTGTAGAAGCGGCAACAACGCCCGTTGATAAGCCAGTTGGTTTTTTTAAAAAGTTAACTCAAGGCTTAACACGCACTCGTCAGGGCTTAGTCAGTAAGATAGGAACGCTGATTTTAGGCAAAAAAGTCATCGATGAAGAACTTTTAGAACAAATAGAAGAAGTCTTGTTGTCGGCCGACATAGGCGTTAGCGTCACTAAAGGGATTATTGATGATTTAAGCAGTCAATTAAAGCGCAAGCAATTAAACGATGGCGAGGCCCTGTGGGCAGCTCTGCAAGCGCATCTACAAGCTTTATTACAACCCGTAACTCAACCCCTGCACATTGAAACAATGGATGAGCCTTATGTCATTTTAATGGTAGGTATCAATGGCGCCGGTAAAACAACGACTATAGGCAAATTGGCGAAATATCTACAAGCCGACAATAAAAAAGTGATGCTGGCCGCGGGCGATACCTTTAGAGCCGCAGCGGTGGAGCAATTGCAAGTGTGGGGTGAACGCAATCAGATCGCGGTGATTGCCAATGTCAAAGGCGATTCATCGGCGGTGATCTACGATGCCATGCAAGCAGCAGCGGCACGAAAAATGGATGTGTTGCTAGCTGATACCGCAGGGCGTTTGCACACGCAGCGCAATCTAATGGAAGAATTAAAAAAAGTAAAACGTGTTATGACGAAACTATCACCCAACGCACCGCATGAAGTGTTGTTAGTGCTGGACGCCAGCATTGGTCAAAATGCATTAACACAAGCAATGCAATTTAAAGAAGCAGTCGGTGTGACTGGATTAGTGATTACCAAATTGGACGGCACTGCAAAAGGCGGTATTATTTTTGCCATTGCCCAAACATTGCAATTGCCGATTCGATTTATAGGTGTGGGTGAAGGTATAGACGATTTAAAACCATTTAATGGCGAAGACTTTGTAGCCGCCTTGTTTTCGGAGAACGAATAAAAGGCACCGAGCCGTGACCGTCAGGGAGCGGATAGAAAGATACCGAGCCGCGACCGTTAGGAAGCGGATAAAAAAGGAGCGAGGAATTAAGAATGATAAGTTTCAATTATGTGACTAAAACTTATGGGAATGGGTTTCCTGCATTAAGACAAGTTAATTTCGAATTAGGCGATGGCGAGATGGCTTTTTTAACGGGGCATTCTGGCGCTGGGAAAAGTACTTTGTTAAAAATAATTTTATTGATGGAACGTTGCTCTTCCGGCCAGGTAATAGTGAATCATATGCCTTTGGATAAAATAAAAGGGCGAGATGTGGCGTATTTCAGACGCTCTATAGGCGTCATTTTACAAGATCCCTATTTGTTACCGAATTCTACAGTGCATCAAAATGTAGCTTTGCCTTTAGTGTTTGCTGGGTGTAGACACCAAGACATTGCCAGCCGCGTGCGTGCGGCTTTAGATAAGGTAGGTCTATTAAGCAAAGAGAAAATGCCTATAGAAACTTTATCGCAGGGCGAGCAAGAACGGGTGAGTATTGCCAGAGCCATTGTGCACAAACCGAAACTATTATTAGCGGACGAACCCACAGGAAATTTAGATCCAGGCCTATCGGCAGAAATCATGCATTTATTCGAACAATTCAATCAAATGGGTGTGACCGTGCTGATAGCTACACACGATTTGGGTTTAATTGGTCATTTACGACATCGCATTTTAACGTTGCATCAAGGCCGTATGGTGAGCACGGGTGTTAGGATGACTATGCACGAGGAGGTAGTATGACAGAAGATAGGTCTATCGTTGCTGCTCAAAAGTGGATGTCGCATTCTTTCATTGAAGCAACTGTATTTAAGTTACGACGATATTTGTTAAGCCATTATGATGCATTAAAACAAAGTACGCATGAACTGCGACAAACGCAATTAGGTACCTTACTGACTTTTTTAATGATAGGCGTTTCTATTGCTTTACCAGCAGGGTTATGGACTGCTGTACACAATATGAAAGGCTTAACCGGCGGTTTAAGCCATAATGCGCAGATCTCTTTATTCTTACGCATGAATATCAGTGAGAATGAAGTTGAAAATTTAATGGATGCTTTAAAAAGCAATCGCGCTATCGCTTCGACGCATTATATTTCTCCTGAAGAAGGATTGAAAGAATTTTCAGCGCGCATAGGCATGCAAGCTTTAGGCGATAGTTTAAATGATAATCCTTTACCCGCTGTGATTACCGTTGAGCCTAAATTAGTGGGTGAAAACGACAGTGAACTAGAAAAACTCACCGTCTTTTTGAGGAACTTACCAGGTGTAGATAATGCCACGTTGGATTTCAAATGGTTGAAACGACTGCACAGCATCTTGATTATCGGTCAGCGTACGGTGTATGCATTGGCGTTGTTATTAGGCCTAGGCGTACTGTTGGTAGTAATTAATGCTATTCGTTATTTAATACAACGCTATCACAAACAGATTCAAATCTATCAATTGGTGGGTGCAACGGATCCCTATATACGTAGGCCCTTCATTTACATGGGTTTACAGTATGGATTTTGGGGCGGTTTATTGGCGTGGATGATGGATAATTTAATTTTGTTGGTATTAACCCCCAGCGTGCGCAACCTGGCCGATTCCTATGGCGTGGCCTTTCATACGCCGTATTTAGGCATCGGGGCCTTGTGGACCTTATTGTTTATAGGCAGTATTTTAGGGGCTTTAGGCGGATATTGGGCCGTGAATTCTTATTTGCGACAGCAGCAACGGGCGTGAGTTTTGCCCCCAGTCTGTAAATGCAAATGATTATCAATACTCAAATTATAATTATAAAACAAGTCTCTGAATGTTATAGGGGCGCGTCAAATTTAGCTTTGTATATACAAAAAGTTCATTCTTTCGTACAAAAATATTGCTTTTTACTCGCATATCTCTTAAAATCCATCACTGGACGATAAAGAAAAACTATTTATCGCCTTTTTAGTTGAATAAAAAAAATATACATATAAAGCGAAGGGCATAGACTTCTCTCTTCTATACCCGCGAAAACTTGAATAACTAAAAAGTCTTTTTTTCATTGATGGATTTTGTAAAAGCGCAATTATCTTCGATAGTTGTATTAAGTTTTTTTTGTGAAAAATAATAAATTAAAAATGAGGATTAATAATTATGACCAAAGAGACTAAAGAAAACAGCACTGATCCAATGAGTGATGTATGGAGCCCTAATCCAGTCTGCTCAGATGCACATGCCAATATGAGCGGTACAGAAGAATATGACATATCTGAAAAAACTCGGGGTACGTCTAGTCCAAATATGAGTCCCGTATCGAACCGTAGTTCAGCCTCCCTAGAGGTAAGTATCGATATGAGCGGTGCAGAAGAAGATGATACATCTGAAGAAGATGATGATACATTTAAAGAAACTTGGAGTACGTCTAGTTCAAATTCAAATATGGGTGACGTAGTTCGCATTGATCCAATGAATGGCGTAGGGAATCCTAATCCAGTCTGCTCAGATGCACATGCCAATATGAGCAGTACAGAAGCTTATACAAAGTATTCTAACCCCTCAGATGTATATGTCGATATGAGTAATGCAGAAGAAGATGACATATCTGAAACGGGTGACGGAAACAACCCTAATCCAGACGGTACAGAAGTACGTATCGATATGGACGATGAAGAGGAGTTATCTATCGAGGCTTGGTTTGCTAGGCACACTTTAATGAGTACGAATTTATTTACTACGATACCCAGTTATTTTTCACCTGCCGAAGTAGGTGAAATGCTAGCAAAAGCCCTAGGATGGCCCGATCTTGAATCGTTGCTAGGAGAATTGTTTGGAACATCTGGTGTAGGGGGCAATATTTTCTTACGCGAGATAAATTTGTATAACTTTTTTGAGGCTTATAGACAACGTATATTAAAAGATGACAGGTTCTTAGCTTTTCTAGCAGTTAATACCGCAATATCAGATGCAGCTATGGCGACATTATTGTCCGATATAATATATACTGCTTTGAACAAAGGGGTTATATATTTTGATTTTATTGGTGCAGTTTTCGGGAATTTTTTCGTAAATTACTTATCTCTAATTAACTTAGAGGCACATTTATCTAGAGATGACGACACCTTGAAGAAACATAGCCAACTGGATGCAGTTGCCTTTTATTTATTAGGGCGTGACAAAAAAGAAGCAATAGCTATGTTAAGTGATCTGCTTTGTCTTCCGCAGGATGAAATGAATATCAATGCTGATGCCGATGAGCTCACGGAAGACTACATAAATAGTAAATTTAAGGCACTTTTAGAACTCTGTGAAAAACGTGCTCAAGAAGATGCGATTCAGTTTAACGAACAGGTAAAAGACTATTGTGAATCTAAGGGATTATGGGATGGACAGTCATTAGGATATAAGATTGTTAGCTGGGCTGGTCGTATCTGTGGTGCTTTAGCTGCGATGAGTTTATTTAGCAATAACTTTAATCTTTATCACAATGATATGCATCTTCCGACAGCTGCAGCGATACCATTGTCAATAGTGCCCCTACCACCAAAAGGAGCCTTATATGATCGATCTTGGGCTACTCTGTTAACTCATTTACGACATTTTCCTGATTCGCTTAGAAATGCCGCTTTTCTTGTAGAAAAGAATCCACTATATCTGGCATTTTTACTACCTATGTCTGCATTGGGTACTTATATGATACCATCCGGCGCGGGATTTTATCTGGTGGGGAGAGGATTTCAAGATTTTATAGGCAATAAAGTCTTTAATATGAGTGACGTACCAGAAAGTGGACCCTTATACGATGCATTATGGGGATATAGAGCCACCATAACGATGATTGGGATGATGACAAATGAAACTGCATTCTTGAGCGCTTTTTCTCTATTAGCTGGTAAAGTTCAAGATAAATTATTTCCGGATGAAAATGAGGCCTATAAATTTTTTGCCAAGCAAGCGAAAAAAGTTTTAGATGAAAATATGCCAAAAGAAACCGTAATGGAGAAAGTAAGTGATTCCGCAGCAGCATCAACAGTAAAATCGTGGTGCTGCAATGCGGCCTTCTTTTGTGCTCAATCTCCCGAAGAAAGCCAACGGTTATATGCAACAGGTACCGCACCTGCATATGGCGCATGTAACGTTTAGATTTTTCTTACTGGTTCCAGCATACCCTCCGGCAGTGTACGTTTAGCGACACTGCTGTGGGTGTCGCTGTATAGCTCTTCTGCTTGCAAGGGGGTGAGAGCAGGAACTTGATTCAAACTACGTGCCGTTAACAGTACATCGGTTAGAGGTATGAAGGCGTCGCTTAGGGCGTTGAATAACGGTGCCCAGCTGGGAGTGGAAACGGAAGAAAGGCTGCTGTAAGCGCTTTGCCCCAAATGAATGAAATAACTGATGCGCACATGTTTGCGCTCAGCGCGACCGGGAAATAGTCCGGCCAGCAATAAGCATTTATCGCCTACTAACTGTAATTGCCCCGATCTGTCTGGAGCATTGTCACTAAAGGCCGAGAGAAAATCTATGGCCAAAACGCTATGCGCTATTTCGGGCTTGGTGCTAAAGCGCATTAATAAAAATACCAGATAGCTTTCCAAGTCTTCATTTAAGCGTATATGGGCATCGACGGTGGCTTCATTGATCAAAGCCTGCCATTGCGCCAAGGAAGTGGGGTAGGTAACGATGTCGTGCATGATAAAAACCCTCTCTCGCATAATTATTATTTTCGTGTATAATGTACTCTTCGCATTTGATTCTTAGGCTTTGTTGCCTTCGCCCATCTCGCACCAGTCATGTAGAGTACTACACTCCTGGTACTCGCGAGCTCGGCGCCTCGCCTAAAAATCAACTGCTATGAGTACACCTGGCCTAAGCCCTATTATTAAGCATAGTCAAAATTGAGTGATTTTGCATTGTAAAGGGCTAAAACTATCTATTTTTCTGGGAGTTAACGGTATCTATGTCTACGACTTTTTTAACTAATTTACGCAATATTGCTATTATTGCCCACGTTGATCACGGCAAAACGACCCTAGTCGACAAATTATTACGCCAATCCGGCACTTTATCGACTCGTGGTGATATGGAAGAACGCATCATGGACAGCAACGATCTAGAAAAAGAGCGTGGTATTACCATTTTAGCCAAAAATACCGCTATTCATTGGCATGATCACCATATTAACATCGTAGATACCCCTGGACACGCCGATTTTGGTGGCGAAGTAGAGCGTATTTTGTCTATGGTTGATTCCGTATTGTTATTGGTAGACGCTGTCGATGGTCCTATGCCACAAACCCGTTTTGTGACACAAAAGGCCTTTTTACAAGGCTTAAAACCTATTTTGGTCATCAACAAGATCGACCGTGAAGGTGCCAGACCCGATTGGGCTGTAGACCAAGTCTTTGATTTGTTTGTGGATCTAGGCGCTACCGATGAGCAATTGGATTTTCCTATTGTGTACACTTCAGCCGTGTTAGGTACGGCTACTTTGGATATAGATAAACCCGGCACTGATTTAACACCATTGTTTCAAACTATTATCGACAAGGTGTCGCCACCCAACGTCGACCTAGATGGTCCTTTTCAAATGCAAATTTCCAGCATAGACTATTCCAGTTATGTAGGGGCTATTGGTATAGGCCGCATCAGCCGAGGCCGGGCGCGCAACAATATGCCGGTAACCATAATCAACGCTGAAGGCGAAAGCCGCAATGGCCGTATTCTACAAGTCTTTACTCATTTGGGTTTGCAACGCGTGGAAACGCAAGAAGCTTTGGCAGGGGATATCGTCGCCGTAACGGGTATGGAAAGCTTAGGCATTTCTGATACTTTGTGTGATCCCAATGCAGTTGAAGCGTTGCCGCCATTATCGGTGGATGAACCTACAGTGACGATGACCTTTTGCGTTAATAATTCGCCTTTTGCAGGCCGTGACGGTAAGTACTTAACCAGTAGACAAATTCGCGAACGCTTGGCACGCGAATTGATTCATAACGTTGCTTTGCGCGTTGAAGATACCGAAAATCCTGATCGTTTTCGCGTTTCAGGACGAGGTGAATTACATCTGTCTATTTTAATTGAAAACATGCGCCGCGAAGGTTATGAATTGGGTGTGTCTAGACCTGAAGTTATCGTCAAAGAAATCAATGGTGAATTGATGGAACCGTATGAAAGATTAACGGTAGACGTGGAAGAAGCACACCAAGGCACGGTTATGGAGAAATTGGGCTTAAGACGCGGCGATCTGAAAAACATGCATTCCGATGGCAAAGGACGCGTGCGTTTAGACTATGAAATTCCTACACGTGGTTTAATTGGTTTTCACGGCGAATTTTTAACGATCACTTCGGGCTCAGGCTTGATGTACCACGTTTTTGACCGTTATGCGCCTATTAAACCTGGAAAGATCTTGGCGCGTAAGAATGGCGTGTTGATCGCCAATGCCAATGGTGTTTCCGTAGGTTATGCTTTGTGGGGTTTGCAAGAGCGTGGTCGTTTGTTCATAGGACCGCAAGTAGATGTATATGACGGCATGATAGTGGGTATTCATTCTAGAGATAATGATTTAGTCGTTAATGTGTCTAAGACCAAACAATTAACTAACATTCGCGCTTCAGGCACGGATGACGCTATCTTGTTAACGCCACCGCAAAAGTTAACCTTAGAACAAGCGCTAGAGTTTATCAATGACGATGAATTAGTCGAAGTTACTCCGAACCACACGCGTTTACGTAAAAAACTGTTAAAAGAAACGGATCGTAAACGTCAGAGTAGGGATGGGACTTAGGTATTGTGATTTTCAGTGCGCGATAGCTTTGGGCCTAGGCCCCGCGCATTTGTCATCCTCGACCAGGCCTCGAGGCCGCAGTCGGGGATCCAGAAAAAACTTGATTTGAAACTGGATCCCGACTTCGTCGAGGATGACAAAGCTTCGATTCAAATCTATAGTATTCGCCAAGATCACAGGTACGATGGATATAGATTTAGCCGTTACTTCAAAATGGATATGAATTCACTCCAAAGCGCAACAGCGATGGACGGGTGGCACCCGACAGAGGTCGAAGGCAGCGGCAGGCACGAGCACGACGGAGAGGTCGCGTGACTGGGGCCCGCCAGCAAGGAGTTATAATGTTGAACCCTGGATGTAGCCAAAAATGCAAACCTCAAAACAAATAACAATTCATTAACACATAAACTCTGCGTATAAACTTCCTCACCCAACATTCAGCACTAAAAAAGCATAAAATTCGCAAATTTACAAATTCTTGCCTATATTCTATATAGAGTTATGTAATAAAGAGTAGAGGCATGTATACGTATTATCCGCCACTTAAAGTCAATGAAGTGTATAACATCCCTGTCAGTGGGGGACATCAGCTTTATGTAGAAGAATCGGGGACCCCTTATGGTATCCCTGCTATCGTTATACACAGTGGCCCAGGTGGGTTTTCTGAAACTTTGCACCGCCGTTTATTTGATCCAGAGCGTTATCGCATCATTTTGTTTGACCAGCGTGGCTGCGGCCAATCGACGCCATTGTCCTGTTTAGAAAACAATACCACCCAAGATTTATTAGCTGATATAGAAACTATACGCAAAACCTTGCAAATCGATCGCTGGTTAGTGGCCGGCGGCGGCTGGGGTAGTTTGTTGGCATTACTATATGCCGAAAAACATCCGCAACAAGTGCGTGCCTTATTGTTGTGGAGTATATTCTTAGGCCGTAAAGAAGATATCAATTGGTTTTTCGGTGATGGCACCCGCCTTATTTTTCCCGATTATTGGGAATCCTTTGTAGCACCGATCCCAGAAAACGAGCGTAGCGAGCTGCTGAACGCTTACTATACGCGCTTAACAGGTAATGACGACTTAGTGCGTCGTGTTGCTGCTAAAGCTTGGGCATCGTGGGAAGGGCGCGCAACCACTTTAGAGCCACAACAAAAGCGTATAGACCATTTTACTGACCCTCCACATGCCAATTCTTTAGCGCGCATCAGTTGTCATTACTTTAGACAAAATTGTTTTTTAAAAGATAACGAGGTCTTGGCTAATGCTAAGGCTTTAGCAGATATTCCAGGAACCATTATACATGGCCGTTATGATATGGTATGTTTATTGGGGAATGCCTGGGAACTACATAAGGCTTGGCCGAAATCAAAGCTAAAAATTATTCGCGATGCAGGTCATGCTATTACGGAGATTCCTATTATTGACGCGATGGTACATAGCACCAATGAATTGGCAGATATGACGCCTTAAAAAAAGAGGTTATTTTAAAAAAGTTTTAAATATGGGTTGAATATGAACAAAGCATGTAGACAATACAAAGTTACAGGGAAGGTTCAAGGGGTTTTCTATCGGCGGGGCACGCAACAAAAAGCGTTGGAGCTGGGGTTGACTGGGCGGGTTTTCAATGTAGGAGACGGCTCGGTTGAAGTGGTTGCCTGTGGTGACGTGGAGCATTTAGAACGGCTAGAAGAATGGTTATGGGAAGGGCCGCCACGCGCACAGGTAGAGGAAGTGGAGTCGTGGGATGTGCCGTTTAAACATTTCACGGATTTTTTGATTGGTTAACAATTGTGGGGTTTTGAAGGGATGAAACTCATTTTTTTAGGTTCGGGTTCAGCCTTTACGGTGAATAGTGGGAACTATCACTCTAATATGCTATTGATCGATGATAGCGATAATAAATTGCTGATTGATTGCGGCTCTGACGTGCGTTTGTCTCTAGCAGAGATAGGAATGAGTTACAAAGATATACACGATGTTTATGTGAGTCACTTACATGCAGATCACGCGGGTGGTTTGGAATGGCTGGGTTTTACTACTTATTTTGACCCCAGTTGTCATAGACCTAATTTATATATACATCATTCTTTGCAGACACCTTTATGGGATAAAGTATTATCGGGCGGTATGACTTCTTTACAAGGCAGTATTGCTGATTTAAGCACGTATTTCAAAGTGCATCTTATCAATGATAACGAACCTTTCAAATGGAACAAACTGAGTTTGCAAACGGTGCAAACCGTACACGTGATGAATGGTTTTAAAATTCTACCCAGCTTTGGTTTGATTTTTACGGCGAATGGTACGAAGGTCTTTATTACGACCGACACGCAATTTGCGCCTACACAGATTTGTGATTTCTATGAATGGGCCGATCTTATCTTTCAAGATTGTGAAACAACCAAAGTCGCGAGCGGTGTGCATGCCAGTTATTCCGAACTATTAAGCTTGTCTCCTGATATTCGCAGTAAGATGTGGTTATATCACTATAATCCAGGACCATTACCTGAAGCCAAAATCGATGGATTCAAAGGCTTCGTGGCAAAAGGACAAGTTTTCAATTTTGATCATTGATCGCATTAGATCCCCACGAATATTGAAGAGTTAAGCTCAAGATATAAAATTTCACGATATGGTTTTTACACGCGGAGCCTGTCATTGCGAGCAAATGAGTACTGGATCTACAAAAAAGTTATGAATAATAACAATAATAGAATGACTTCGTGAACGAATCTAGACGAGTGCGGCGCGGCAATCCATCGGTTGAGCAATGAAAATGAACGCTATATACAGTGGGGCTTATAAGCCTCTGTGAAATGTATAAACTGAGTATTTTACTGGATTGCCACACTGCGCTCATCTAGTTCCGCGAAACTCTACTATTCAAAAGACATTCACACAAATAGACTTCTTTATAATTTTGTGTTTTCGCTGGCTCGCAATGACGGGCTTCCGCGTGTAACAACAGTACCGTGAAATTTTGGAGTTCGTTGTGACCCTCCTACTATTCTATCAACGAATTGTTTAACCTTTACAGCAATGATGGTACGGGAAACTCTTTGCTATAAGAACTTGTCTCACAGATACGAATACATCAAAAACTTAGCTTCCTAGTTCATCTTCTCCAACGCTTCAATCCGCGCTTCTAACGGCGGATGACTTGCAAACCACTTTCCAAAACGGCTTTGATGAGAAATCTTAAACGCCGCCATCGACGGCACGCGATTGTCTTCTGGTGTTTTGGCGGTTAACTGTTGCAACCTTTGCAAGGCCGCTATCATGCTGGCTTTATTCACTAAACGCGCTGAACCTGCATCGGCTCTGAATTCGCGTCTACGGGAGAATGCCAACACCACTAAGCTTGCCAAAATACCAAATACGATCTCAAACACCATACTGATGAGCCAATAAGCCATCATGCTGATGCCGCCGCCTTCTTCGTCTTTTTGTAACACTTGGGCAATGGCAAAAGCGACGATGCGCGCAAAGAAGATCACAAAAGTATTCAACACGCCTTGCAACAGCGTCATTGTCACCATATCGCCATTGGCAATATGAGAAATTTCATGACCCAAGACGCCATCTAATTCTTGTTGATTCATGTTTTGCAACAAACCCGTGGATACTGCTACTAAGGATTTATTCCTGTTCCAGCCCGTAGCAAAAGCATTGGGCTCGGGGCTATCGTAAATCCCAATCTCAGGCATGCCGATCCCGGCTCTTTGTGCTAAATTTTGCACAGTGGTAAATAACACTCTTTCATAGTTATTGCTAGGGCTTTGGATGCGTTTGACCCCATAACCGTAAATAGCGATGGTTTTGGACAAGAGTAACGAAATAATCGCTCCCGCAAAGCCAAAGATAAGCGCAAAAATGAATAAAGACTGATAATTCAAGCCCTTTTGCGTTAAATAAGGCGTTACCCCAAATAAGTTTAAAAAGAATGAAGCCACCACGATGACGGCCAAGTTGGTCAATAAAAACAAAATAATACGTTTACCCATGGTAACTCCTGTGATTAGTTTCAATGACGCGATTATAGCAAAAAATTTCCCCAAAACTATTGACCTAGACCGCAAAATGCCGTATTTTGCATGGACTGCATGAGCGCCATAAGCGTTCCTTTTGGTTTAATCCCGATGGATTGAGCGCAAAAGGGGTCTTGTTTCGCTGTAAAATCCTCGGCTATGGCCCAAGATCGGCGTTCTAATGCATGAAATCATTCTTTTTTACATTTTATAAGGGTGAGCCATGGCTGAAAAGAACATTATTGAGATCCGCGGTATTTTTAAATCGTATGGCGGACAACAGATCTTACAAAATATTAACCTCAATGTTAAAGATGGTGAATTTTTAACCTTACTGGGTCCTTCGGGCTGCGGTAAGACGACTCTATTGCGCTTGTTGGCGGGTTTAGAGAAACCTACTGCAGGTCAAATTTTAATCAATGGTAAAGACGCCAAAGACATGTCGCCCCAAGAACGGCATGTCAACACCGTGTTTCAAAGCTATGCCTTATTTCCCCATATGACCGTTTTCGACAATGTGGCCTTTGGCTTACGTTGCGATGGGGTAACAGAAGCGGAAATAGAACGACGCGTCACCGAAATGTTGCGTATGGTGCGCTTGTCTGGTTATGAACAGCGTAAACCAAGCGAATTAAGCGGCGGCCAACAACAACGTGTGGCTATAGCCAGAGCTGTGGTCAAAGAGCCTATCGTATTGTTACTCGATGAACCCTTGAGCTCTTTGGATTATCGTTTACGCAAAAATATGCAAATTGAATTAAAACAATTGCAACGTAAGCTAGGTATTGCTTTCGTTTTTGTGACGCACGATCAAGAAGAAGCTTTATCTATGTCGGACAGCATCGTGGTGATGCAACAAGGAAACGTGGTCCAGCAAGGCACGCCGCGCGATATTTACGAAACGCCTAAAAACATTTCCGTGGCAACCTTTATAGGTGAAAGTAATATTTTTGATGTGGTGGTCGATGAGGCTAATGATAAAACCATAAAAATCACTGTACAGGGCATTCAATATGAATTGGAAAACGATGGTCAATTTAAAAGCGGTGATAAGCTTCATTTGCTCATAAGACCAGAAGATACGCGCGTTTACCATCGCTCTGAAATAGACGACATCAGTATGATGTTCCCTGCCGTAGTCAATGAAGTCATTTACAAAGGCACCACGGTCGATTTAATCATTAAATTACCCGATGGCAAATTATTATCCGTTACTGAGTTCTTTGACGAAGACAATGGCGAAGATGTCACTTACGTCATAGGCGAATCTGTATGGGTCAATTGGCCCATAGGTTGGGAGGTGGTACTGCCTTATGACAAATAAGTTTCAATATTTTTCGGTAGGTCTGATTACAACTTGGCTGTGCATTTTTGGCTTATTGTCTTTTCTAGTCATGGTGGTGATGAGTTTCCTGCAGCACGATCCAGACCACATCGCCTTGTGGCATTTTACCTTGCAAAATTACGAGGATTTATTCAATCCTATTTTCTTTAAAATATTTCTGAAATCTTTTTACATCGCTTTTATGGTCACTGCAGCATGCCTTCTGTTAGGTTATCCTTTTGCTTACATTATTTCTAGGTTACCGGAAAGATTACAGAATACGGCATTGTTATTATTGCTATTGCCATTCTGGACCAGCTCAATAGTACGTACCTACGCCATGATGAGCATATTAAAAACGAAAGGCTTGTTGAATACTGCATTATTGTCCATGGGTATCATTCATGAGCCCTTACAATTGCTGTTTACCAATACGGCGGTGGGCATAGGATTAATTTACAATTTATTGCCTTTTATGATCTTACCTATTTATGTGAATTTAGAACGATTTGATATTTCTTTAATCGAAGCGGCTAAAGACTTAGGTGCAAAATACACAACAATATTCCGCAAAGTCATTATACCGCTCAGCGTACCCGGTATTGTGGGCGGCTGTACTTTAGTCTTTTTACCCGCCATGACCTTATTCTTTATCTCCGATCTATTAGGGGGTGCTAAGGCTTTGTTATTGGGTAATTTGATTGAAGATCAATTCTTAATGGCCAATAACTGGCCGCGCGGCGCTGCTACCAGTGTGCTGCTGACGGTGATTATGGCCATAGGGTTGCTCATTTATTGGTTCAAGAGTAATAAGAGGATCAATTATGAAGCGGCCATTTAGAAGTCTTTATTTAGCGCTGATTTATCTATTTTTGTATATTCCTATAGGCACGTTGATCGTCTATTCTTTTAATAACGCGGTCTTTTCTATGCTGTGGCATGGTTTTACTTTAAACTGGTATGCGCAAGTTTTACAAGATAGCAATTTATGGATCGCAGTGTGGCATTCATTGTATTTAGCAATATCAGCCACGACCACGGCATTGTTCATAGGGACTTTGGCGGCGATCAGTTTGTATCGATATCAGTTTCGCGGTAAAAATATGTTACAAGGCTTGTTGTTTGTAATTATTATCACACCCGATATAGTCATGGGCATCGCGTTATTAATATTATTCTCCTTGAGTGGTTTGTCTTTAGGTTTTTGGTCTTTGTACATTGCGCACGTTACCTTCTGTATTCCTTTCGTAGTGGTGATAGTGTATAGCCGCGCCAAAAGCATCGATCCCAATATCTTTGCCGCTGCCAGTGATTTGGGCGCCAGCGAGTTGCAAACCTTCTGGCATATCATTGTTCCTATCTTATTGCCCGCACTTATTTCAGGGGCTTTATTATGCTTTGCTTTGTCTTTCGATGATATCGTCATCAGCTATTTTGTCTCGGGTCCTGGATTTGAAATCTTACCGATCAAGATTTTCAGCTTAGCTCGTTTGGGTGTTAATGTAGAACTAAACGCATTATGTAGTTTATTGTTTGGACTGACGTTAATATTGGTTTGTTTGTCACAATGGGTTACGAGGCAAAAAAAGACATGAAAAAAGGGTTATTGCTGATTTTAAGCTTATTTTGTACTGTAGCCATGGCCGATGACAATGTGGTCAATGTGTCTGTGTGGTCTCAAGAATTATCCCCCAATATCGTGCAACAATTTCAAAAAGACACAGGTATTAAGGTCAACTATTCTACTTTTGACAGCAATGAAGTTTTGTACGCTAAAATGAAGGCGAGTAAGCAAACACAATATGACGTAGTAGAACCTTCCAGCTATTATATTACACGTATGGTACGTGAGGACATGATAGAAAAAATCGATATAAGCAGGTTGTCTAATTATAAAAACTTAAATCCAGCGTTTATTCATCCAGATTATGATCCTAAAGGCGAATACAGTATTCCCTGGGTGTGGGGCTTAACGGGTATTTTTGTTAACCGTAAATATTATCCTAATGATAAAATTGAAAAATGGACTGACCTGTGGTCACCTAAATATCGCGATTCCTTATTGTTGTTAAACGACCCGCGAGAAGTATTTAATGTAGGCCTAATGACATTGGGTTATTCTCCTAACGAAAATAATCTGCAGCATTTACAACAAGCGTATCAAAATTTAGTGGCTTTGCTGCCCAATGTGCGCCTTTATAATAGTAGCTCTGTACCTTCTATGCTGGTGGATGAAGATGTCACCATAGGTATGGCATGGAATGCGGATGTGTATAAAGCACAACTACAAAACCCAGACATAGAATTTATCTACCCTAAGGACAAATTTGTCATTTGGGTGGATTCACTCGTGATCCCTAAGAATGCGCCACATCGAGATAATGCGTATAAATTTTTAAATTACGTATTACAAGCGCAAATAGCGGCAATGCAAGTGAAAGAAACATTTTATCCCACTGCCAATCAGGCAGCGCTGGCATATTTACCACCGGAGTTAGCGAATAGCCAAATTATTTTCCCCAATGCAGATCTTATTAAGAAAGGTTATTTTCAAACCGACATCAACGACAATGCCTTAGATGCTATCTCGCGTTACTGGCAATTGCTAAAACTACAATAGAAGGATAACACAGCGCTATGACTATTTCAGAAGCCGATTTAATTTTAACGGCCGATGGTCGTATTTACCATTTAAATTCATTGCCAGAAGAATTGGCCCCCACGGTTATTTTAGTGGGAGATCCAAATCGCGTGGAGAAGGTATCCAAACATTTTGACAAAATAGAAGTAAGACTACAAAACCGTGAAATGATCACGCACAGTGGTTGGTTGGGTAAGCATCATTTGTCAGTGATCTCAACCGGTATGAGCACGGATAATATAGACATTGTTTTAAATGAATTAGATGCTTTAGTGAATGTGGATTTAAAAACAAGACGAGTCAAAGAAAAACTAAGAGCTTTAACTTTTATACGTATAGGGACTAGCGGTGCTTTACAAGCTGACACTGAAGTCGATAGCGTTGTTTTATCGTCACGTGGTATAGGTTTTGATAATTTATTAGAATATTATCGCGACAGCGCAGCTGATGTAGATAAACCTGTAGAAGCAGCGCTGGCTGATTTTTTTGAAGCAGAAGGTTTACATCCTTATGTGGCTTCTGCGGATAAAGATTTGTTAGCACATTATACGCCTTATGTTGATGGTGTAGGGATGACGGCAACGTGTTCTGGGTTTTATGCGCCGCAAGGACGACGAGTGCGTTTGGTGCCGCGATTCACATCTTTCTTAGATAGATTAAGAGAATTTCGTTATCAAGACGAATGCGTGATTAATTTTGAAATGGAAACATCTGGCATTTATGGCCTAAGCCAATTGATGGGCCATCGTGCTTTATCGGTGAATGTGATTGTGGCTAATCGCGCTAAAGGTACTTTTTCAGCCGATTATGCGAAGACGATGGATAAGACTATAGAAATGGTGTTGGAACGTTTGCCGTAAGATCTATATTCATCTTTCCTGCTCGATTCAAGTTTTATACTGGGTCTTCATGTACAGCAGATCTGTCATCCTCGATGCGGCCGCGAGGCCGCAGTCGGGGATCCAGTTGCGATGTAATTTCTATACTGGATTTTCATGTACAGCAAGATTGTCATCCTCGACGCGGCCGCGAGGCCGCAGTCGGGGATCCAGTTTCAAATTAAGTTTTTAGGTTGCTTCAAGTAGGATATATTATTTCTCTGCCTATCTCATCTTCTGGATCTAGCGGCCTAGACAATCCCTGATCCACAATAATCGCTGTAGCCAAAGTGCCATTCACATTCGTTGCAGTGCGCCCCATATCCACAATACTGTCTACCCCTTGCACTAAACCCACTACAGCATAGGGTAATCCCATGGCGGTGAGCGTAACGGTTGCGGCGATAAAAGCCGTACCTGGAATACCAGAAATACCCAGTGAAGCGATGGTGTTAATAAACATCACCATTAAGAAGATAGAAACCGTCATCGGTTGATGTGTCACTGCTAAAGCCATGACCACCAATACGGCGGGGAATACTCCGGCGCAAGCACTCATGCCCAATGTGGCGCCCATACTGGGCACAAAACTAGAAGTTAATTGCGACACTTTGAAACGGTCGTGCAAGGTTTCTTCGCTTAAGGGTAAGCAACCGAAACTAGAGCGGGTCGTAAACGCAACCAATAAAGTAGGATACGCTTTTTTCAAATAAGTCCACGGAGAAACACGTGCAAACAAAGCGACTAAAGTTAATTGCAGTATAAACACCAGCATCATAGCGATGTAAATGGCAATTAAATAATTGGCGATGCCAACTAAAGTATGGAACCCCTGGGTGCTGCTGATCTTTGCCAGTAAGGCCAATACGCCATAAGGAGTTGTGCGAATTACCAAGCGCGCCAATTGCTTGACCATATGAAAGGTGGATGTAATAAAGGCTTTGAAGCTTTCGGCATGCGATTTTTCTTTTTTGTAGATCTGCAACGCACTGATGCCCAACAAGCAAGCAAAAATAGCAATGGCAACGGTGTTTTCATTGCTCATGGCGGCGATAGGATTACTGGGGATCATGCCTAATAGCGTATCGACTAAGCCGGTGTAATGATGTGTGGGCAGTGGGCCATCGCTGGGCAAAGATAATTGTAATCCTACGTGCAGCCATGAAGCGACTGCCATGCCTATGGCCGAAGCAACGGCGGTTAATAACAATAATAAGCCTACGGAACGGGAAATCAATTTTCCTATGATTTCGCCGGGATGATCGCCTAAATGGATAAAGGCATGGATAATGGAGGTTAAGATTAAGGGTAATACCAACATACGCAGTAAATCCAAATAACCATCGCTGACTAAGGTTAAAGATTGGGCAATGAATTGGTTGCTAAAGGGTGTTAAAAGGGGGTGAAAGTAGTTGAGCAACATGCCGAAAGCAATGCCCAGGACTAAGCTTATAAAAATACGTAAGTTGCTGCTTAACCGAGGTTTTTTTTCCAGGGAGAATAAAAACAGCAATAGGGCAGGGAATATGGCTATAGGCCAATTTTGTAGGAAACTGAGCATAGTAGGTCTACTTTTATTAAGAATAGTTCTTAGTATATAGGGTATAGGGAATGAAATCAAAAATTGTGGTCGATCGCCTCGCGGCCGCAGCCGTGAATCCAGTTTCGATTTAAGTCTTATACTGGCTCTTGATGTACCGCAAGTTTGTCATCCTCGACGCGGCCGCGAGGCCGCAGCCGTGAATCCAGTTTCGATTTAAGTTTTATACTGGTTCTTGATGTACAGCAGATTTGTCATCCTCGACGCGGCCGC
>JAJYCX010000039.1 GCA_021778015.1 Pseudomonadota bacterium | reverse complement strand
GCCGCTTTCGCATTGCCTATATTGACCACTATCGACGTAAAAGGTACTTTGCCGCAAGTCATCGTTTTGGTGCCTACGCGCGAATTGGCCATTCAAGTGGCGGAGTCTTTTTACCATTATTCTAAAAATATGCCGCAATTCAAAGTATTGGCCATTTATGGTGGTCAAGCCTTTGCACCGCAATTAAGAGCATTGCAACGTGGTGCGCAAGTAGTGGTGGGTACGCCTGGCCGTGTTATGGACCATCTACGTCGTGGCAGTCTATCCTTAGAAGCCATCCGTACCGTAGTCTTAGATGAAGCCGATGAAATGCTGAATATGGGTTTTATCGAAGATATAGAATGGATCCTCGAGCAAATCAAACATAAGCATCAAACTGCCTTATTTTCAGCGACCATGGCGCCTAATATTCTTAAAATAACGAAACGTTATTTAAAAGAACCTACACATGTTGAAATTAAAGCAAAATCACATGATGCCATATTGATTCAACAAAAATTCTGTATAGTGCCTGCAAATCAGAAGTTGGATGCATTGGCCTTATTCTTAGAATTAGAACACAATGACGCAACTTTAATCTTTACTCGTACTAAAATCAGTTCGGCAGAAGTAGCGCTTAAATTAGCTGCGCGCGGTTTAGCTGCTGCGGCTATCAATGGCGATATGCGCCAAGAAGAGCGTGAACGAGTTGTAAGACAGCTTAAAAACGGCGATCTAGACATCGTGGTGGCGACTGAAGTGGCTGCTAGAGGTATAGATGTGGGTCGTATTAGTTTAGTGATCAACTACGATATCCCTGAAGATCCCGATTCTTATGTGCATCGCATAGGCCGTACCGGCCGTGCAGGGCGCGAAGGAGCGGCACTATTATTCGTAACTCCGCGCGAAAGACGCATGTTGTCTTTAATCGAAAACACAATTAAACGTAGAATGGAAGAAGTTAAAATGCCACACACTGCACAAATGCAAAAATTCCGTATGGACAGCTTTAAAAAGCAATTGGCAACGATTATGTCCGAAGAAAACTTAGAAAATCATCGTGCTTTAATCGACACGATTATTGAAGACATGGATTGCGATGCTAAAGAATTAGCCGCCGCATTGGCCTTTATCGTACAAAATAATCAACGTGCTAGCGCGCGTGCTACTAGTAACCAAAAACCAGTGCGACAAGAAGAAGGCGATGCGCGTGGATCTGCGCCTAGAAGAGATAGATTATCTTTCGGCGATCGCGGGCGCAGTGAACGTGCACCATCTAGCAGAAGTCCTAGACGCGATGACGACAGACGCAGCAGCCGTCCTAGTGACAGAAGCGACGATAGACGCAGCCGTCCTAGTGACAGAAGCGACGATAGACGCCGTCCTAGCGACAGAAGCGACGATAGACGCAGCCGTCCTAGCGACAGAAGCGATGATAGACGCAGTTCTTTTAGTGATAGACCCGCTCGTCCTAGCGACAGAAGCGACGACAGACGCAGCCGTCCAAGTGACAGAAGCGACGATAGACGTGCCCGTCCTAGTGACAGAAGCGACGATAGACGTGCCCGTCCTAGCGATAGAAGCGACGACAGACGCAGTTCTTTTAGTGATAGACCCAGTGAAAACCGTGGTCGTGCAGTGAGTAGAACTACAGAAGAAGGCCGGGGTCGTAGTGGTGCTCGAACTAGACCAGCTGAGAGAGATGGTTTGGCTACCCGCCGTGCTGCAGCAAAACCCGCTGCGCGTAAACCCGCAGTGCGTAAAGCACGTGCTAGTACAAGTGGTGCTGTTACTACACGCCCACCGCGTGCACCACGAGCAAAACCGAGTAAATCTGAATAAAAAGCGGATAGACAAATAAAGACGCGATCCATCGCGTCTTTATTTTAAGTTAGACCATCATCGCTTCATTTTGCATGAGTGATGCGGGGGTCATTAATCCGACGATATGTTCTAAACCTTCCTTTATTTGTGTTAAATGTGAATCTACTTTTTCATCGTCCATGCTATCAAAAACATAATCGCGCATTAAGATAATCAAACGTGTTAATTCAGCTATACGCATCGTCAATACAGTGAAATCAAGATTAGATTTATTATTTTCCAGTAAAATGCAAACTTCTACAATATTGCGTTCTAATAAACCCAATAAGGGTTGATAAGGATGTGTGGCTTGAATAAGCTGCGGTAATTGTTGGCCTATGGGCTCTAGTGACCAACACAGATCTTGTAAAGTTGAAATAAGGAGTCTATTAGTCATGGAACGTTCTCCAATATAGTTAATGTTTTGGTGTAAAAACCAGAGTAAGATCTGTTTTATTGACACCGTCCTTTACTTCCGCTTTATTGGTCCTAGTATTTTTTTATTGCATTAAACCAGGGTACATTGCCGAATACAATATGACCGATTATTTGTGTAAAGTACGGATGAATTATATGAGGTATTTTTACAGGATAAATGCAGAACAGGCTGTTAGTCGATTTCCCAAGGATTAATCAGTTCTAAACCGGCTATTGCTTCGAAATCCTTAACATTTCGGGTTACCAATTTATGATTATGGACTAGCGCTGAAGCAGCGATGAGTGCATCAATCGCAGGGATATTTTTCAAAGAAGAAATATAACCCCACTTATCTGAAATAGTTGCATCAATATTAATGATTCGGCCATAAAAACCTGCCACTAAATTAATTTCAAGCCATTGGGTAATTTTTTGTTTTTTAGTTTGGTCTTCTAGCTTCTCTACGCCTTTTCTAATCTCTCCAAGGGTTATAACGCTTAAAAACAATTTTTGGCTGTCAATGGACGACAGCCAAGTAATCACTTTTTGGTTGGGGGCTTTTTTAATAGTCTCTAAAATGATATTGGTATCTAACAAGTACATTATAGATCTACATCACGCATAGAAGATTTATCTCGTTTTATATTTAATGCTAAGCCATATAACGGAGAATTTCGAAGAAAAGAGACGATATTTTCATTTTGGCCAGTGAGTTCTCTATATTTTTCCATGCTAATGACCACGGCTTCATATTCTCCATGACGAGAAATAATTTGCGGCCCTTGCTTTGATTCATTTACCAGAGCGGTTAATTTTGCTTTCGCTTCTTGCAGTTGCCAGATATGCATCATAGCCTCCTCGGATATATAAATATAAAAAACTAGTCATACTAGTCAGTATAAATTAGTTGTGATAAAAAGTCAGGCAAACCGACGCGGCATTATATATATTTGATTTCCAAAGATAAATATGTAACCCTATTCAATCAGACTACTTTATTATCTTGATTTTAAGAGCATGAATTCTGTGCGGCAATAAGTCGCCTAAAGCTTGATAAACGAGTTTATGGCAGTCTACTAGGGACTGGGTGACAAAATGAGCACTGGAAATGATGACGGTAAAATGCCCCTGTTCGCTATCGGAGGCTAGATGACCTTTGTGCGCAGCGGCATCGTCTAATACTTCCAAAAAAGAGGGTTGTAAGGCATTAATCAAACGACTTTTAATTTCTTTCATAGTTTGTGTAGACATTAGGATTCATTACCTTTATTAATATTAGACATGTCGATAAATTTAGCAATATAGATACCTTGAGCCAATAAAAATAATAGCGTTAAACCCATAATGCCAAATAATTTGAAATTAACCCAGGCACTGGTTGAAAAGTTATAGACTACATATAAATTAAGAGCTGCCAGCAACATAAAAAAACCTACCCAAATATAATTCAACCGTTGCCAAATCGCGGCAGGTAATTTTAGAGTTTTCCCCAGCATGCGTTGTAATAAAGATTGTTTAGCAAAAAAACCGCTTAATAAGAGTGCCAGTGCAAAAACGAAATACAGTATAGTGGGTTTCCATTTTATAAACATGACATTGTGTAGCAACAATGTAAAGCCGCCTAGTACGGTGATGATAATACAAGAAACCAAGGTCATAGTTTCAAGACGGCGAAATTTAAACCAATAAAAAGCAAGCTGTATAAAGCTGCATAAAATCGCAATAGTAGTGGCGACAAAAATACCAAAAAATTTGTAAGCTATAAAAAAAACAAATATAGGAACAAAATCAAAAAACAGTTTCATGGGTTATCTCTATTTTTGTAGGGGCGGGCCCCTGTGTCTGCGCTAACTGGGCAATCACGGGGGGTGCTCCTACGGTAGATCTTTTAGTTATTCCGTTTGGATCTTAACTGTCAACACATCGCAGTGTGCTTTGTGCAAGATACCGCTGGCATTAGAGCCTAGTAAACGGCCTAAGCCATGTTTTTCGTGGCTGCCGACGACAATTAAGTCTACACCCAAGGCCTCAGCCTTGCTGAAAATTTCCAAGGCTGGATTGCCTACGACCAAAACTTGGTTTTCGTTTGGAATATTCAATGTAGCACCAATTTTTTTCATTTCTTTTTTCGCTGTATCGATCAATTCACGTTCCACATCAGCAACGCCTAAATAGCCACTGGCATAAGCCGGTAAAGATTCTACCACGTGCATCATGGTCAGTTTCGCTGAGAATTTCTTGGCTAATTCTATAGCCCGATGTGCAGACACAAGACTATGTTCACTTAAATCAGCGCAAAACAGAATATGGGTGTAAGAATGCATAATTAAGCTCCTAAAAATAATTAATGACATGATAGACGGACTCACAGTATAATACAAGATCTAGAAGATGATCGCCAGCAGCATCACTGTTTAAAAAAAGAACAGATCTGCTTTGTTTGTAAAGAGGAGACAGCAATGAAATCGATAAAATACCATTATTTCTTATTATCAGCCTTATGCATAGGTTTTTCTGCATATGCAGCGACATCTCTGGTGGCCACAGAGAAGGTGACTCAAGGACTCACTCAGGCTATAGCATCTTTAAAAATGAATAAGGTTGCTGTTCCTAGCCTCGTGCCCGCGCCTGCCACCAACTCGCGTTATTTTGTCAGTGCCGAACGTATACCCAATCGTACCGACGACTATAGTATTTCCTTTGATAATACTGCTGACTGTCACGGCGCCCAGTATTGCAGTGCGGGGAGTATCCGCACGGAAGCACAGGGTAACCCCACAATTTATTTTGATATGCAAAATCAAGAATTAACGCAAAGAGTCGTTTTGCCTAAAGGCGGTGTGGTTTATTATACCCCTAGTCATGCCATGGGGAGCTTTTGGCCGGGTCGAGTAGAATGGCGCTGTGGTACAACATTATATACTTTGAGCTGGGTATTGCCGCAAACCAGCGAACGCGGCGATCTGTTGCAAATGACGAGTTCGCTGTGGGATAAAGCTTGCTGAAAGATATTCGTTGTTAATGAAGATGCGTTGTGTGTTATACATTGATTTTTAGCTAAAGCTTTGTCATCCTCGACGAAGTTGGGGATCCAGCACATTGTCATCCTCGACCGAAGGTCGGGGATCCAGGATCATATAGGCTTTTTCCTGGATCTCCGACTGCGGCCTCGCGGCCTGGTCGAGGATGGCAACATTTTAGTTTCCCATCTTCAAATGCGAAGAATATATACTCACAGCAGTTGATTTTTAGGCGAGGCGCCTAGCCCTCGAGCGCCAGGAGTGTAGTACTCTACATGACTGGCACGAGATGGGCGAAGGCAACAAAGCCTAAGAATCAAATGCGAAGAGTATTTAAGGATGTGTCATTTCCATTGGTTGTACAGCCTTATCAAATTCCGCTGCAGTTAAAAAACCTAACTTCACTGCTGCTTCTTTTAGCGATATATTTTCTACATGAGCAGTATGAGCAATTTTAGCGGCTTTGTCATAACCGATGACGGGGTTTAAAGCAGTAACCAACATCAAAGAATTGTCTACATAATATTGTAATTTCTTTTCATCGACCTCTAAGCCATCAATACAAAACACTTTAAAATTATGACAACTGTCACGCATCAGATCAGCAGATTGTAAGAAATTATAAATCATCACTGGCTTATAAACATTTAATTCAAAATTACCTTGGGAACCGGCAAAAGCCACCGCGGTATCATTCGCCATGATCTGTATACACACCATGGTGAGTGCTTCGCATTGAGTAGGATTCACTTTACCGGGCATAATGGAGGAGCCGGGTTCGTTCGCGGGTAGGATGAGTTCGCCTAAACCACAACGTGGACCGGAACCCAGCCAACGGATGTCATTGGCTATTTTCATTAATATGGTAGCAACGGTACGTAAAGCACCACTGGCCATCACTAAGCCATCGTGTGCAGCTAAGGCGGCAAATTTATTGGGTGCGGAAATAAAAGGTAACTTTGCAAGTTTTGCGATGTGGCTAGCTGCACGCACTGCAAATTCGGGATGTGTATTTAAGCCTGTGCCAACTGCTGTGCCACCTATGGCCAATGGATATAAACCGTTTAAAGTCATCGTCAGATAAGAAATGCCATCGTTTAATTGTGCCACATAACCAGAAAATTCTTGTCCTAACGTTAACGGGACTGCATCTTGCAAATGAGTACGGCCAATTTTAACCAGATGCTGATAGGCTTTTTCTTTTTCTAAAAAACTATCGCGCAACGCTGTTAAGGCAGGCAACACTTCATTATGTATGCTGCTGGCAGCAGCGATGTACATTGCCGTAGGAAAGGTGTCGTTGGAAGATTGCGACATATTGACATCGTCATTGGGGTGTATGGGATCTTTGCTACCCAAAACGCCGCCTGCGATTTCGATGGCACGATTGGCAATCACTTCATTGACATTCATATTGGTTTGCGTGCCACTGCCGGTTTGCCAGACGCTCAATGGAAAATGATCGTCTAGCTTTTCTGCTAAAATTTCATCGGCTGCTTGGCAGATCAGTTGCATTTTGTGTTCTGATAATTTACCTAAGTCGTAATTGGTTAAGGCCGCGGCTTTTTTCAAAATAGCGAAAGCGCGAATCAAGCCCTCAGGCATAAGGTCGTTGCCTATAGAGAAATGGTGTATGGATCGCTCAGTTTGCGCTCCCCAATAGCGATTACTTGCGACTTCGATGCTGCCCATGCTATCTTTTTCTGTACGTGTTTTTTGGTTCATTATAGTGACCTTAATTATAAATTCAGGCCTGTATCATAGCAAATAGCACAGAGTATGAAAATAGCCAAGTTTTGGACAAATGATATCATGAAGACCCTGCCATCCTTACTACAACGTAAGGGAGAAGCTGTTGTAGCCCTGTGGGCTAAATTACCTGAAAGTAGGGCTTTGGAGAACAACCCTTTTTTTAAAGAAACTGCAGCTGCTGTATGGGCTTACAGCGACTATGTGGCCAATTTAAGTCTGCAACAGCCAGCCTTGTTGCTGGATCTTTTTCAAAGTGGCAATATACAGAAAATCGCTACTATCAATGATTATCGCCTAGCCTTGGCCGCCATTGTGGCACAAAAGCCAGACATAGACGCGCTGATGTTTGCTTTACGCCGCTTAAGACAACGCGAAATGATGCGTTTTGTTTGGCAATATGTCACGGCATTGCAAAGCTCCAGGCAAATCGCAAGTAAAATCAGTGATTTTGCACAAAGCATTTTAAGCGTTACAGTCGATTATCTGAGCCTATGCCACCAATCTTTGTATGGTGTTGCCATGGATAAAGACAACAATCCTTGTGTTTTATACGTATTGGCTTTAGGAAAATTAGGAGGCTATGATTTAAATTTTTCTTCGGACATCGATATTATCTTTACTTATTTTACGCCACACCATTGGCAAGACACACGCAAAGAATGGGATCCGAATCAATATTTTTCAAAGCTGGTACAAACCGTGGTAAAAGTATTGAGCGAAGTTACAGCAGAAGGTTTTGTTTTTAGAGTGGATTTACGTTTGCGGCCTTTTGGACAAAGCGGTCCCGTGGTGATGTCTTATGCGGCGATGGAACAATATTATCAACAGCACGGACGTGAATGGGAGCGTTATGCCTTAATCAAGGCACGCCTCATGAATGAGGGTGTTGCTGAGGAAAAAGAAGTGCTGCAATCTTTATTGCATCGTTTCAGTTATAGACGTTATGTAGATTATTCCGTCATAGAAGCGTTGCGAGAGTTAAAAAGTCTAATGGATAAACAAGTTGTAGAAACGGCGGCAGTAGATGATATTAAGCTGGGGCGTGGTGGTTTGCGTGAAATAGAATTTATAATTCAAACCTTTCAGTTGCTTAAGGGAGGAAAAGATCAACGGTTACAAACTCCCAATCTTTATACTGCGCTCAGTTTTATTGGCAATGAAGGTTGGCTTGCAACAACGCAAACAGAACAATTGCGTCTAGATTATGATGTATTGCGCACAATGGAAGACAGTGGACAAATGATAGCCGATAGACAAATACAATCTTACCCTAATAATGAATTGGATAAAGCCCGCGTTGCTTTTGTGATGGGTTATGATCAGTGGGATGAATTGTTGGCGACACTCAAACCATTGCGATTACGGGTTAATCAACAATTCGATGCATTATTTTTAACACGAAAACAGCGACAGCCACAAACATCAGTCGATAACGATCGCTTTTTTAAGCTATGGAGTCTACAAGGCTATGAAGGCAAACTAGAAGCAGCGGATTTAGACACTGTAGTCGCAACCATCACCAGTTTTCGCAATAGCCATGCGTTTATTCATTTATCTAAAGAGGCGCACACACGGTTAGATCGTTTAATGCCACTGGTTCTAGCCGTGGTACTGGAAGCGGCTACACCGAATCTATATTTACAACGATTTTTGAAGGTTATATCCGCAGTAGTCAGGCGTAGCACCTATTTATCTTTGTTGATAGAAAACAGCACTGCCTTATTTCATCTCATTCAGTGTTGCGGCCAAAGCGTGTGGATGAGTGAACAATTAGCACACTATCCTATTTTACTCGACAGTTTA
>JAJYCX010000038.1 GCA_021778015.1 Pseudomonadota bacterium | reverse complement strand
TGCGTTTATTCATTTATCTAAAGAGGCGCACACACGGTTAGATCGTTTAATGCCACTGGTTCTAGCCGTGGTACTGGAAGCGGCTACACCGAATCTATATTTACAACGATTTTTGAAGGTTATATCGGCAGTAGTCAGGCGCAGCACCTATTTATCTTTGTTGATAGAAAACAGCACGGCCTTATTTCATCTCATTCAGTGTTGCGGCCAAAGCGTGTGGATGAGTGAACAGTTAGCACACTATCCTATTTTACTTGACAGTTTATTAGACCAGCGTTTATCTTTATTGTCGCTAGACAAAATGGGATTGGAGAGCAGACTAGAACAAGCTTTATTGGCGATCCCTGAAGACGATACTGAGACACAATTGGAAGTTTTGCGGCAAATTAAAAACGAGCATACGCTGCAAGCCGCCATGGCTTATTTAACGACTCAAACGGATGATGAGGTTTTGGCGTTGCGCTTAAGCCATGCCGCCGAAGCCTTTTTGAATGTAGTAGCACGCCTAGCTTGGCGATGGGTTAAGGTAAAATATGCGTTGAATGATGATGCGTTACCGCCTTGGGCCATCGTTGCCTATGGTACATTAGGCGGTAAAGAAATGGGTTTTCAGTCTGATTTAGATTTGGTGTTTTTGTATGATAATGGTGCAAAGCTGGGTTTGGACACTGCTACACAACAACATTGTGCTGAATACGCTTATCAATGGGCACGGCGGGTAACGTATAGCCTAGAGTTGAAAACCTATAATGGCCATTTATATAAAGTAGATACGGAGCTGCGTCCTTCGGGGCAAGCGGGGTTATTGGTCAGCGATATCGCTCATTTTAAGAGCTATCAAATCGGCCAAGCCTGGCTATGGGAACATCAAGCCTTATTGCGCGCTCGTGCTGTAGCAGGTAGTGCCGCGATGGTGGCACAATTTGATAGCATTCGCCATGAGGCTTTGGCGCGGGATCGCGATGTAGAGATGCTGCGACGCGAGATAGTGGACATGCGACTACGCGTGCAAAGTCACAGCACAGCACCCTCTGTAGCACAGTTTGATGTGAAACAGAGCCGTGGTGGTCTAATGGATGTAGAATTTATGATACAATTTCTGAGCTTGTGTGCCTTGACGTCAAAGGTAGTTGAACCTCTGTCTTGCAGCAGCCATAGTCAGTGGTTGCATTGGCTGGGCAAGTTGGGCAGAATACAGGCAGAAACAGTACAGCAACTGCTTAGCATTGAGCGTTGTTATCGCCATCAACTCAATCAAGCGGCGCTACAAAATGGTCCGTCATGGGTAGATAATGCACTATTAAGCGGCGAGCGCGCTGTAGTACAGCAGTTATGGCAAAAAACACTCATAGCAGTTGATTTTTAGGCGAGGCGCCTAGCCCTCGAGCCCCAGGAATGACGTACTTCTGTCATATACTAGGGGCGAGATGGGCGAAGGCAACAAAGCATAAAAGTCAAATGCGAAGAGTTATTGATAAGGAAGGAAGAATGAAAGAGCAAACAAAAAAACACTACGATGTTTATGACAACGATTTACCCTTGTGCTGCCCATTGCCGCGTTCAACATTGTGGGATCTACATCCGCGTGTTTATATTCCTATACGTCCTGGTGATGAAGCGGTATGTCCTTATTGTGGCACAACGTTTACCCTTAAAGAAAAACAGTAAGGGAAACATATGACCTATAGAATGGATAGGCTATCACAGCGCCATATTTACATTGTCGCAGTTTTGCTTAGTCTTTTATTATCCTTTATTGGTTTTAATCAGTTGTTTCTTCCCGATATCGGTGTGGATGGCGTTTTGTATTTGCGCTGTGCTGCAGCGTATAACCAGGGGGGGTTAAAAGCAGCAATGGCATTATACCAATGGCCATTCTACTCCATCCTCATTGCTCATTTGCACCAACTAGGCCTTTCTTATATCACCGCTGCTCGCATATTGGATGCGTTGTTGCAAGTGTGGATGGTTTATTTCTTCATACGCATTGTTTTTCATCTTAATCCTTCACCACGAGTAGGATTGTGGGCATTGTTATGCATAATCTGTTATAGCACCTTCAATGATGAACGTGGTTTGTTTCTGCGAGATTTCGGCTATTGGGCCTTTTATTTAACCTCTTTTTGGGCAGCGCTTGTTTTCTTAAAAACAGAGAAACAACGTTATCTGTGGCTATTTGGTCTGAGTATGCTGGTAGCAGCGTTGTTTCGCGTAGAAGGCGTCGTGATTGCACTGGGTACAATTGTTCTTTTTTTCTGTATGCCGGGATGGTCTTTCTACGCACGTTGTCGCAATAGCTTGATTATGGCATGGCCTTTTTGGTTAGGGGCGCTGTTATTTTTGTTGATAGGGCCTCATAATTTATATGGCGGTGGCCGTTTACAAGACATTTATAGTTACGCCGTACATGGTGTTGCTACGGTGCTGCAAAACAGGGAACAAACCATCGATCTCATGGATAAAGCGTTGAAGCCTTATTATATTTTTATACACACAAATCAAATGTATATTGGTATGCTTATTGGCTTTTTTATCTATAAAATTGTGGCCAACATTGGGGTGATTTACAGTGGTTTCGCAATATATGGCTGGGCAAAGAAAGCTTTGATCTTAGAAAGACGTGAAAAAATATTGTGGTATGGGTTGATGATTATCCAAGTAGTTATACTCTTTGTTTTTTTAATGAACCATTTGTTCTTAACTAGCCGTTATGTTTTAGCTTTGTGTTTACTCATTTTGCTGTGGACGCCATTTGGTATAGAGCAGCTGTATCAAAAAGCGCTTCTTTGTACGCGTAAAAGGCGTGTAGGGTTCACTGTAGCACTGGGCTGTTTGTTCATCTTCACTCTGTTGAACAGTTTTGTGCATATAGGACCTTCTAAGCAATATGTATTAGATATGACAAAATGGTTACAAGTACATACAGGCGCTAATGATCGTATTGCTGTAAATGATAACATTGCGCTATATAAAATCAAGGGAGCAATCCCTACTTGGGATGAAGACTTGTTAACCCCAACTCAAGAAAGCAATTGCCAATTCTCAGCGTATCGGTATGTGGCGGTTCAATTTCGCCATCAGGATCCAGTGGCGCATTGCGCCAATTTAAAATTAGTGCAATCCTACCATAATGAAAAAAACGGTGTGGCTAATATTTATGGAGTAAAGCGTTAAACGACGTAACTACCCGGAAAGAAAAAATATACTCTAATCTATCTAATGTCCGTTTTTCTTACTACAAGGCGAGATTAGTTATTAAACAATTTCACAACGCACCTGTCCCTTCGCCAAACGCACGTCGATTTTATCGCCCTTTGCCAATTGTTTAGCATCGCTTATAATATGTTGTTCTTTTAATACCAAAGCATAACCCCGATCTAATGTGGCCAAAGGACTAATGGCGTGTAAGGCTTGGCTTTGAGCAATGAGTTTTTTCTGTTTTTCATTCAATAGGGCAATAGACGCACCATTCAAACGAGCCGTTAATTTTTCTTTTTGTTGTTGCCATTGTAATAGTTTATGTAAAGGAGCGTGTTGCTGTAATCTATGCCATAAGACCTTCAGCGCATCTTGTTTTCTTTGCAAGGATTGCAAACTGCACTGATACAAACGATATTGTACGTGATCCAAGCGTTGTTGATATTGTATCAATACATTGCGTGGTTCCGCTAAGCGCTTTTGTTGCCACAATAAATGTTTTTTGGCCATTTGCAATAGAGATAACATTATGGCATACAGCGTTTTGGTCTGTTTCTTTAACTGTAAGCGCAATTCATTTTGATCGGGGCTACAATATTCCGCAGCAGCAGTAGGGGTAGGGGCGCGTAAATCGGCGACAAAATCGCATAAAGTAAAATCGATTTCATGCCCTACGGCGCTCACAATCGGAATAGTCGCGGCAAAAACGGCGCGCACTACTTTTTCATCGTTAAAGGCCCATAAATCTTCTAATGAGCCACCACCACGACCGATAATCAATACATCGCATTCAAGGCGTGCTTCTGCCATCGCCAACGCATGACAGATTTGTGGTGGCGCACTTTCACCTTGTACCAAGCACGGATAAATAATCACTTTAGCGCTGGGATAACGGCGGTTTAAAGTGGTGATGATGTCGCGAATGGCGGCGCCATGCGGCGAAGTGATAACGCCTATACTGCGCGGAAATCGAGGTAAGCTTTTTTTATGCTGATTATCAAATAAACCTTCTTGAGATAATTTTAAACGTAAGACTTCAAAGGCGCGTTGCAAAGCACCGTGACCAGCTTCTTCTATATAAGATACTATTAACTGATAATCGCCGCGTTCTTCATATAAACTGACTTCGGCGCGTACCAAGACTTGCATGCCATTTTTAGGAGTGAAAGTAGCTAAGCCATTTTGATTTTTAAACATAGCGGCGCGCACTTGAGCGCGATCATCTTTTAAAGAAAAATACCAATGGCCTGAGGCAGCACGTATAAAATTGGAAATTTCTGCTTCAACCCAAACGCGGCTGAAGCTAAGGCTCAATGCTTGGCGTGCTTTGGCATTTAAGGCACTGACGCTCAGTATTTCGCGTGCTTCTGATCCTTGTAGTAGAGTAGACATAAGTTCCTCATTATCCGCGCCCTAACGGTCGCGGCTCGGCTCCGATTCTTCATCTTCGCCGCAAATTTTAAGCTTATTGGCTTTGGCAAAGTTTAAGATAGACTCATACAGTTCGGGGTGGGTTTCTTTCATGGTTTTGTCTAGCATCACGCATTTGTTGCCGTCTTTCATTGCAGGGCGCAACAACGGGGAATAGACAATACGATGTTTGACGAATTTGGATAATCCGCCACTCATGCGTTCAGCCCAATCGCTGGGCCTGAAGGTTTCACCGCTTTCAGTGATACCCTCTATGATAATCTTTTTATCGTCATCGTCTGCCATAAAGCTCGTCATACCCTTTTATTGACTGTGGCCTAAAGTTTAGTGTATCGTGGCCGTTTATAATATAGAGTGTAACATAACTTAAGGTACACAAACATGCATCCTGAACCGGGTCACGAAACACAACAGCCTAAACCTAGGCGCGGTATTTATCTTTTGCCCAATTTACTAACAACAGCGAGCCTGTTTGCAGGCTTTTATAGCATAGTAAACGGCATGCAAGGCCATTTTCATAGGGCGGCAATAGCCATTTTTGTAGCCATGATTTTAGACGGCTTAGATGGCCGTGTGGCGCGATTAACCAATACCCAAACGGCTTTTGGCGTTGAATTTGACAGTTTAGCGGACTTGGTTTCTTTCGGCTTAGCGCCTGCCCTAGTGTCTTATAGCTGGTGTTTGCATGGTTTAGGCAATTTTGGTTGGTTGGCTTCTTTCTGGTATGTAGCGGCGACGGCACTGCGCCTGGCTCGTTTTAATACACAAGTGATGTATGTCGATAAACGCTATTTTCAGGGTATACCTTGTCCGGCTGCTGCAGCGGTGGTTGCGGGAGCCATAGGCCTCAGCTCATATTATCAGCCTTTCCCAGTGATGGTTTTGGCCATAATCATGGGTATTCTTTTAATGATTTTGGGTGTGTTGATGGTCAGCAATATACGCTACTATAGTTTTAAAGAAAGCCCTTTCAAGGATCGTGTTCCTTTTGTGACCATTATCGCTGCGGTATTAATCTTCGTAGGTATCGCCATAGCCCCTATGTTGCTATTATTTTTGGCCTTCTTGGTCTATGCCATATCGGGTCCGGTGTTAACCTTAAAAAGTTTGCGCGAAAAACGCTCGCAGCGTCAGAGGGTGGATTAGAGGGATTACAGAGCTAATGTAATGTGATAAGGACATTTATCATGAAGGAGCTACACCCCGCTTTAACGCTAAAATACTTAGGGATTAATACCTATAAAGAACCTATCATTTATATGCGTTCGGATTGTCATATTTGTAAATCAGAAGGCTTTGACGCACAGGCACGTGTACGGGTGTCACTGAATAATCGCTCCATTGTTGCAACATTAAACACTATTGACTCTAATCTGTTAAGTGATAATCAAGCTAGTCTGTCTGAATATGCCTGGAAATTATTATCTGCAAAAGAGGGTGACCCAATATCAGTCAGCCATCCTAAACCGCTGGATTCTCTAAGTTACATCCGTTCAAAAATATATGGTCATGAACTAAAGGCCGAAGAAACCAAACACATCATTGATGATCTTGTGGCAGGGCAACTCTCAGATATTAATATCGCGATGTATATTGCTGCTAGTGCTGGCGCTAAATTATCCAAAAAAGAAGTATTTGATTTGACAAAAGCAATGGTTGATTCAGGTCAACGCTTAACCTGGGATGCGCCTTGCGTGGTTGATAAACACTGTGTGGGAGGATTGCCAGGAAATAGAACGACACCTATCATTGTTTCAATTGTTGCGGCTTTCGGTTTAATGATTCCAAAAACATCATCGAGAGCCATCACTTCTCCTGCTGGTACCGCGGATACCATGGAAGTTTTCACATCAGTTGATTTAGATATTCCTACAATGAGAAGAGTTGTAGAACAAGAGAATGGGTGCCTTGTTTGGGGTGGTTCTATGGCATTAAGTCCTGCGGATGATTTGCTGATTAGAATTGAAAGAACGGCTAATATTGATAGTGAAGAGCAAATGGTCGCCTCGATTTTATCTAAAAAAATTGCCGCAGGGGCGACACATTTATTGATTGATATGCCTATTGGAACAACCGCAAAAATCAGATCAATTGCCCATGCTGAATATCTTAAAAAACTTTTAAAATCGATTGCTAAAGAGTTTGGCATCGAGACAAAAGTGATTTTTAGCGATGGCTCACAACCTATAGGCAGAGGAATAGGTCCAGGACTGGAAGCGCTTGATATATTGGCTGTTTTGAATCGTAACCCAAATGCACCACAGGATTTACGAGAACATGCGTTGGCGCTTGCAGGACAAGTGATAGAGTTTTCTCCCAATATTACTCATGGAAGTGGAATAAAGATAGCGACTGATATTCTTGACAGTGGCCGGGCCTTTGCAAAATTTCAGGCCATTTGTAATGCTCAAGGTGGTATGCGAGAGATACCCCAAGCTTCTTTTACACATACCATTGAATCTAAAAAATCAGGAATTATTGTGAATATCGATAACCGACAGATAGCACGTGTTGCAAAATTAGCAGGTGCACCAAAGTCAAAGTCAGCAGGTGTTGAGCTCTTAGTGCCACTGCACAGTGTAGTGCGTAAATCTCAACCTCTTTTTAAACTGTATGCTGAAACGCGAGGTGAGCTTAATTATGCACTCGATTTTCTTAAACAAGGCCATGAAATTTTTCAGATTGAGGTTGGCGCATGAAACATCTCCCCATCATTTTTTCATTATTTGGGTCGGATAAATTGGTCGATAAGATTCAAGAACAATGCCATTATGATATAGGTAACATCACGCAACATCAATTTCCAGATGAAGAAACCCTCATAAGAATTGATTCTAATGTTCATGATCGGGTAGTTATTTTCGTTGTCAATTTTAATCAACCCAATGCAAAACTATTGCCACTTTTGTTTGCCGCTGAAACTGCAAGATCGCTTGGAGCATCTAAGATTATATTGGTTGCAACTTATCTTGCTTACATGCGTCAGGATAAAGTATTTGCGCCAGGTCAGGGGATTACCTCAGTTTATTTCGCGAAGCTTATTTCCCATTATTTTGATAGTCTTATTACTATCGATCCTCACTTGCACCGCTGGCATGCATTAAATGAAATTTATGATATCCCAACGCATGTGTTACATGCGACAAATAGCATTGCTCAGTGGATTCATCAGCATGTCAAAAAACCAGTGCTGATTGGCCCTGATGCCGAAAGCGCTCAATGGGTTAAAGATATTGCAGAGAAGACGGACTCCCCCTATTTGATTTTAGAAAAAACTAGAAAAGGGGACAATTCCATTGAGGTATCTATACCTCATCTTGAAAAGCATCAGGATGCTACATTGATACTGGTTGATGACATTATCTCCACGGGAATGACCATGCTAGGGACAATAAAGCATTTGCAATCCTTGAAAATGCCTGCGCCAATCTGTATCGGCGTTCATGCTGTTTTTGCAGAAAATGCCTATCAAAAATTGTTGGATTCAGGGGTCAAGAAGATTGTCACATGTAATACTATTCCCCATATTTCTAATCAAATCGATATGAGTCAGGATATCGCAGATTGTTTAATGACTTTGCCAATATTGGATTAGGATAAAGAGAATGGGTAACATTACTAACAAGCCAGAGTCTTCTACAATAGAAAATAGGTTATCACAAACTCGTGCTAGCTTGTTATCTTTTCTGGATTCATTAGAGATTCAATATCAGACCATCGAACACCCGCCGGTCTTCACGACGGCTGATGGAGCAAAGATCCATAATCCAATTCCGGGTGCGCATATTGATACAAAGAATTTATTTCTAAAAGATGATCGCCAATGTTACTGGTTAATCTCGGCATTAGAAGAAACCAAAATTGATCTACGCGCATTGTCAAAACAGTTGCCCGCTAAGAATTTGCGCTTTGCTAAGCCAGAATTTTTAAGGCAATACTTAAACGTTGAGCCAGGTTCGGTAACCTGGTTTGCATTATTCAATGACAAAGACAATAGGGTAAAAGCTATTTTGGATAAAGCACTTTTTAAGCACCCGCTAGTTGGTTTTCATCCTTTGGTAAATACAGCAACCACGGTAGTTCAGCCTACAGATCTAGTGCGGTTTGCGCAAGCACTCAATCACGAGTATTTGCTTTACGACTTTTCAAAATGAATATATTCCTCATCAATAAAGATGCGAGATTTTGATAAATACTATAGATTTGAATCGAAGCTTTGTCATTCCCCAGAGCATCGAGAACGGGCTTTAGCCGAAGTCGGGGAGTACATTGTCATCCTCGACCGAAGGTCGGGGATCCAGG
>JAJYCX010000017.1 GCA_021778015.1 Pseudomonadota bacterium | reverse complement strand
TAGAGTTGGCCGATAAGCCGGGTTCTGTCGTGGATGATCATTCGTCTACGCGTATTGTCACCAATACGCTTTAGCAACCAACCCGGATCCCGTGCGGGCCGCACATAGATCCCTATTTGGTCTTGCTCCAGGTGGGGTTTGCCCTGCCACTGTTGTTACCAACAGCGCGGTGCGCTCTTACCGCACCATTTCACCCTTACCGCACTTGCAAGCAAATGCGGCGGTATATTTTCTGTGGCACTTTCCGTAGGCTCACGCCTCCCAGGTATTACCTGACACCTTGCCCTATGGAGCCCGGACTTTCCTCTGATATTTAAACCAGCGATCACCTAGCCAACTCTGGACGCAGTATACCCTGAATCGAGTTGAAATGCATTAGCGTTCTTATTATTAAGCAAAACGAACACTTTTAATCTTTGGACTTGTGGAACTAGCACGACTCGTCTCTGGAGATGGACTAACATTTTCAATCTTTGGGCTAACAGAATCCGTTCGGTCTATCTCTGGAGAAGAACTAACGCTTTCTATCTCTGGGCTAGAGGCAGAAGAAGATAAGGATAGGCTTGATTTGGGCTTAAAAAAACCTTTCCGTTTTTTTGATTTATCACTATTTTGTTGCGATTTATCAGGAAGTTCACTAGAAGACAAAAATGAAAAAGGTGAATTAAAAGATCTAAACTTTTTCTTTTTCCCTTCAGTCTCTACTACAACATCTTTTTGAAGTTCGTTGATAGATTCAGATTCTTCTTTTTTAGCTTCTGTTATAGTACCATCTGCAGCCAAACTATATTTTTTCTCTTCTAAATAAAAAGAGTAGTCGTTGGCTTGTTCCAACGCGATACGCTGATGTTGTGCTGAGCTAGTCTCTGAAAAATAATATAAAAACTGGGGTCCTACGCTATTCTCTATTACATCTTTCAAAACCACATAACCTACATGCTTTAGATTATTAGCGACAAAAACTTTTGCAACAGTGTGGGTAAGTTCTACAAATGTTTTATCGTACATGTGATAATGTTTATCTTTTTTCCAGTGGTTCCCTCTTGTAGAAAGACAATCAAATTCATAATTCATAAAAAAAGATTCAAAAATGCTTCCTTTTTCCCCCTTTCCACTTTCTAAAAGCACTAGTTTTCGAATATCTTTTTCGTCTTTTGCTTCATTTTCTGCTTCATATTCTACTGCCGCCATCACTACTACCCTCACTAAATATATTAATTATTGTATTATAAATGCGCAAAAACATTGCGCGCCTTATTCTAACAGATAAAGCTTAAGGTAATGTTAACGGTCGGTTGTTTTTATGCCTTAAAGATTTGCTTTGGTTTTGCGCTTCTTTTCTACGCGTCTTTGGCGCACTACTTTAGGATCGGCACTGACGGGTCTATAGCATTCAATTCTATCACCATCCACAACCCTATGATTTAAAGATACTTTTTGACTGTAAATACCCACTAAGCCCTCCTCTAGGCGCAAATCGGGCACTTTTTGCTTGAGACCAGATAAATGAATCGCTTCTGCAACGGTGCTGCCCGCCGGAACACTACAGTCTATAACCAGAATATTATTAGGCAGCGCGTACACCACCTGTATATCCAGTAAAGCTTTATCCATACAGCGCTTTGGCTCTGTCGCTAAACGCATCCACCAAGGAATTTGCGATTTGGCTGAATATGGGTTCAATCGCAAAGCTTATTAGCTTATTGGCAAACTCAAATTCCATGTCCAACATAACCTCGGATTGGCCATCTTCGTGTTGCACGAAGCGCCAAAATCCCTCTAAATGGCTAAAAGGCCCTGCTAATAAGCGAATTTCTATCATTTTATTTTTTTGCAGACGATTACACGTAGTAAAGGACTTGCGCAAGCCACTCTTTTCCAAATGCAAGGTAGCACGGATTTCATCCTCGCTTTCGCCTAAAATATCGACTTCCTTGCACCAAGGCAAAAACAGCGGATACGAAGCGATGTCGTTTACTAAGTTGTACATTTGCTCCGCGGTATGCGGAACACGAGCTTGTTTATGGATATCGGGCATATTGGTCACCATCAGTAATAATTGGCAATATTCTAGCGCAAAAATAGGGGTATATGCAAAGCAAAAAATTATGCTCCATGCGCCCGTCTCTTTGGGGCGCATGGAGCATTCGCAGAAAGGTGATTTATCGCGGTGTGGGTGAACTTACCTTCCTTTCTTCAACCCTAGGACTACTGTTTATAATACCCGCGTTTATAGGACTATCCCTCCCTAGGGATGGGGATGAGGCTCTAGGGGCACTACTCTCAGCAGAACTACGCGGCGCATCGTGGTTTTTAACCAATTCTTCTTTATAGCCGTTGATTTTGTCCTGTAAATCGGTTTGCAATGCCAGAACAACTTGCTGCGGTGCTCGCGCACAGAAGGTATTCATTTCACTCAGAACTCCGTTCAACTCCGCAATTTTCTTTGCTGGTGCCCAAGATTCGTTGTAAATCTTCTCTACCCTTTCCCCATAGCCTTCCATCAGTCTTTGTGCATAAATCGGAGTAATTTGCAGGGTCGCTTGGTTCACCCCCAACTCTTCCCCTTTAGTGAGTGCCATGAAAGAAAGTCGGACTGGTTGATTATACAATGGGAAAGTAACTTGACGCACCACATGAGGCTGCTCATCTAAACAAATCGGTACTGTGTGCGTTTCTTCTACATCCCCTATCACAGTCCGAAATTCAGCCACCACGCGGCCATGCTCAAAACCTTCAATGCCATGCATAATTGCTCCCAGGCTTTCAAAAGATTCTAGCTTTGTATATTCATGATGAAAAGCAGCCCGCGCCAACCCGTTTAATACGTTTGTATCTAGCTCCTCTCCATAACCAATAGCATAAATTTCAGGAGGCATACCGCCCTTACCCACAGCTTGTCGAATATCGTTAATTTGCTTTGAAATATCTCTCTCCTGAACATCGCTGTCATTATTTTGGCCATCCGTAAAAACGATAAGCATAGTATTATTTTTATCCAGAATATTCTTCATCTGTTTTAAAGGTCCCGAGATCGCATCATATAACGCTGTCAAACCTCGTAAAGATACTTGATTAAAACAATCAAAATCAAAATTTTCTGCTTTTCCATTGTAGCTTTTTTGTTGATTTTTGCCAGAAAATATAGTAAGACATATGTCTGCTTTTGGAGCAACCAAGGCAATTTTACCTATTAATAGCCTTACATTTTCAAACAACTTATCTCTATACTTTTCCATGCTGCCGCTATCATCCAACACAATGAAAACGGTTAATGGTTTTTGAATGGTCTCTTTATGTGGTAATACTAAAGGTTGGGCGCTAACTTTGCCATGCTTTACTTCTACTGTAAATAGAATGCCATGACGTGACAGTTGCTTAACATACAAAAGCAAGTATGAAGCACTGATAGTGACGCGTGCTTTTACTGCAGTTATTTCGTCTACATACACTTGGGGAGGATAGATTAATTGAAGAAAGCGACCAATGTTAAAATATATTTGAGAAGTATCCTCAATAAATCCAAAACAGGTTTGCACAAAACCTTCACCTTCCTTTGCTGTCACTATAGCATTACCCGGGGCTTGTAAGTGCAGATTTGGATCTGGTTGTGAAATTATTCTCCGTAAAGTTTGAACATTTACTGCATTAAAATGCGCGCATAAAAATGCTAGTCCACGCTTTACCATATCAGCAGAAAGTAAAGAATCAGGATCTGAGATAAGCACACCTTTCTCATATTTTACAAACAAGTTATTGAATTTAACAGGGAAGTTACTATCTCCAGCCATGGTCCCTAAGCCAAATAATTTTGCCATAAAGCTTTTAGCTTGCTCCAGATTTTCTATACGCGGGCCTTCAAAGATTTCAGCTTCTATTGGCAAAGATTTAGAAGATATTGCTGTCCTATCTTTATTATATTGATAAGATAATTGCAGATCTAAAGATTCCGAACTCTGTAAAACCCGGCCAAAATGATCCTGAAATTCTTTTAATCTAGCAGCCGCTATTTCAAAAGAAATAGTGTTATCTTTTTTTGAAATAAGAATGTCTGTATCTCGTGTAATAAATTGGGGCGCTAATATTCGTAAGAAAGCATTCCAATCTGGTGTCACTATTTGAGGAGCTGCGGCACCTTGGCTTTTAGGTTGTTTTTCTTTCATTAAGATCTCTCCATTTACATCATAATTATGTTTATAATTTACTCGGCTTTGCGCACAAGCAACATGATTTTAACTAATTATCTATATATTTTCAACAGCTTAGTAAAAAATAATGCTTCTTTATTTCAAAAATACCGGCTTACGCAAAACCACGGGAATTGCAAAACGTTGTGGATAGCCTATATGCGTTAAGTAGAGACCATTAGCCGGAGCAGTCATAGCGGCAACACGTCTATCACAAGCAGTTAACACTTCGCTCATCCAGCTCACGGGTTGCTTGCCTAAACCTATTTCTATTAACACGCCCATGATGTTACGCACCATATGGTGTAAAAAACCATCGGCTTCTATTTCAAAGACAAAGAATTTATCTTGTTTGTATAAACTACACGTACTCACAGTACGTATGGGCGTTTTAGCCTGGCATTCAGAAGCTCTGAACGATGAGAAATCATGTTGTCCTAATAGCAAAGTAGCCGCTTGCGCCATTACGTCTATATCCAAATCATCACCATAACGCCAACTCACATAAGGCGCCAAAATAGCGGGTGAAATAGGACTCACTTGCAATACATAACAATAACGACGGCTGAAAGCACTAAAGCGCGCATGAAAATCTGCGGGTACTTCTTGTACCCAATGCAGGCGTATATCTTTAGGTAAGTAGCTATTGCCGCCGACTATCCACGCGCGCGCTACACGTACACTATTGGTATCAAAATGAATGACCTGAGTGGTTGCATGCACGCCTCTATCGGTACGGCCCGCACAAAATACGCGTATTGGCTCAGCCGCCACGCGGCTTAAAGCGTGTTCCACCGCGGCTTGCACGCTGCTGGCGGTACTTTGTCGTTGCCACCCCCAGTATTGCGATCCGTCGTATTCTAACGATAACGCTAAGCGCATGGTGTTTTCCTGATGCATTGATTCATTGTGTAACCTTTAAATTTTTATGCGCGAATTATACCGCATTGAGCGTCATGAGAGAAGTTATTATGTAACTATTCGCGCCTTGTAGTAAGAAAAACGTATATTGAATAGATTCGAGGATATCTTCGCCTTCCGCTCCCTTTCGGTCGCGGAAAAGAAAAATAGTTACCATTTACTTTAAAATACGTAGTATTTTTTATTTATGTTTTACAGTTAAAATAATGGAATTGGCATCTAACCTGTTTAGGTGTATTATTAGCGTTCACGACACGGAGAGCACAAAGATTTAGGGACGATCATTCATAAAAAAAATTATTAGGAGAAGAATGATGGCCGCAGAAGAGAGCGCAACAAACGCATATATTAATTCCTCTGAACACAGCTCAAACTCATCCCCACAAAGAGTAGAAATAGATTCCGATGGTAGTAAAGAACCTTCAATAAATAGAAATCAACCAAAGGGAGACGCTTTTTTCGAAGGTCTAAAAAAAATAATAGATATAGATTTGTCTACTGAAGAAATAGAAACAAGCCCGGAGGATCCCAAGGAGCGTGAAAAAGAAAAAGCCAGCGCGGATGATTCTGAAGAGAGTACAGAAGACAAAACTAGCTCTAGTGATTCCGAAGAGAGTACAGAAGACGAAACTAGCTCTAGTGATTCCAAAGAGAGTACAGAAGACGAAACTAGCTCTAGTGATTCCAAAGAGAGTACAGAAGACGAAACTAGCTCTAGTGATTCCGAAGAGGAAATAATCGCAGCTGATTCCGATGAGATAGGAAGAGAAAACTCAATTTCCGATGCTCCTAAAGAACAAAAAGATCGCGACAACACTTTATACTCCACTTTGGCAGTACAAGCCGGACTTTTTTCTGCTTTTCAAATACGTGCGATCTTGTATGACTCAATTTCAGGTCCCTTGTCAAAACCTATACATATAATTGCTAAACAAAGTCAACCCTTTTTATTGGCGCCAGCCGTAGTAACCGTAGGAATTGAAATAGGATGTCGTGTTAAAAATTTGATTCATGCTCCAGAGGACCATGTGCAAATGGCCAGAGAAGGCTTAACAACCAGTATCATTAAAGCAATAACCGTGGGTGCATTTTGTCTCAATGCTCTTTATGAACAAATAGGCAAACCAGACCCGAGTATAGCTGAAGCGAGCTTACTACTTTTTGCTGCTCTCATTTTGATTGAAATGTTTATCAGTGCTAAATCAAGCGCTGCTTTGCCCAGTACATACTATCTGTCTATTACATTTTTTGTGGATTTCTTTGTGAAACTATTTCTTTCGCCTTCGCCAATTATGCAACTTTCGTCGGATAAAACAATAGCGCTTATAGGATATGTTATGGCTATGATAGGTTTTGCGGCTGTTATGGGTAATGTGCTTACCGCTAAAAGACACCTCAACTCCGAAAACAGCAATACTGTTTCTGGCCATAGCCCATTACAACGTCGCCTTCCTGACGAAGAAAGTGGAACCATCCCGCCGTCTACGGATAATAGTATCAATAGCGAATCTACCAGTTTCCGCTTATCAACCAGTAACCAGTCCCGTTGGAATGAACAAAAAAGTGTTGCTAGCGCTGCTTCTGAAGCCAGTTCATTACTACCACCAAAGCCTACTCCTGCTAACGAAAAAAATGGGATCGCCTCTACGCCTACGCCCAATTCCCAATTATCAGCTAGTCCCCAGACCTTTTGGGGGGAATTCTGTAAAAGAGCAAGAAATGTTTGGCCTTACCTCAGCGGTGATGATTTACCTGATGATTTATCTGATGATTTATCTACGGCGCCACGGCCAAGGGAATAAATTAAAAATAGGGTGGATTCATTCGATGGGCAGCTAGTCTGCCCATCGATGTCGAGTTTAATTATTTAAGTGTCTATCAACTTTTCACAGATTTAATCTAATGAATAGAGATTGTTCACTCATTCTAGGGGACTCTTCTGCACGGGAAAATAAAGCAGCTATTTATAAAACCGTCATTCTCTTTTTCTAAAAGACGACCTAACACTTCATTTCTCAGAAGCTTTAGATTAACTTTTTAAATATTCGGAGGCTCCTTCGCAAAATCGAGTAAAAAGCGCCATGCGGGAATAACATCAATTTTTCCATCATAGAACTCGAGTTGTTCTTCTTCAACACGAGTTACGATGATGCCTTTTTCTAATTTTAACTCGCTCATAGCGTCTAAAAGCGCGTCCACTTCACGTTGCCGCGTCTTTGCATCTAGCAGCGATTCGCATACTTGAATCAATAGACGAGATCGATCAACATTTTGTACTATGAAATCGACTTCCTTTCCCGTTTTGGTCTTAAAATAAAAAATATCAGGGCTCGTTCTACGCAAAGCAATGTAGACTAAATTCTCAAGTAAATGTCCTGAATTCACCAATATACCCGAATTAATTGAGGTTACCAAAGCATGATCGATACAATAGATTTTTTTAGGATTATTATTCGTACGTGCCAATGATGCATCAAAAATATGCACGCTAAAGAACACATAAGCATCTTCATACCATTTTAAATAATTAGCTACAGCAGCTTTAGGCACCTTATGTCCTAAAGATTGCAAGTATCCGGTCAGTTTATTGATGGAATATTGACAAGCCGTATTATCCACCAGCCAATGAGCTAAATCGATCACAGCTTTAGGGTGTGCAATATCATGGCGTTCAACCAAATCGCGAAATAGCATGGCATTAAAGTATTCTTGATGAACTTTTATCCTAAGCTGATGAGGAAGTCCCACTACTTCGGGAAAACCCCCAGCTTGCCAATATTCTGTAAAAGCTTTTTGAATGATCAAACGTTTTTGCGTAGAAAAAGAACCTTCTGAATCGATCGCTTTAAAATCAAGAAATTCTCTAAAAGAAAAAGGAAACATTTCCCAAGATAAAGCACGGCCACGCATTTGTGTAGCAATCTCTTTAGAAAGCATGTGTGCCGATGAACCCGTGATATAAACCTCACATTTCTCCGTGCGCATTAAACGTTCTATAAAAAGTTCCCAGCCTGGTATAATTTGTATTTCATCAAAAAAACAATAGATTTTTTCTTTGTTTTTCTTTTCCGGATAGAGTGCAAAATAAGCCTCTAAGATAATCGCCAAACCTTGGTGCTGTAATTGATGCAGGCGATCGTCAAAAAAACTAAGATGCAAAATATTTTGTCGCGACACGCCTGCAGCTAGCAAATGCTGCATCAATTGCAACATAAAGGTAGATTTACCACTGCGACGTACCCCCATACAAACCGTCGCTTTTCCAGGAATAGATGCAAATTCAATACGCCTGGGCACGCCGGTGCTCAATATAAGCTCTTGAAAATTAAGTATAATTTCTTTTAAAAGGTCAAGCATAAGGGTTATTCCTGCAAGCTATCTTGTAAAGATTATAGCACCTGGAAAGAATTATTACCAGTTTAAGGGTTAAATGGAAAGATTTATTCCCAGTTCAAACTATTTAGAGGAAATACGCTACTATAATCCCTGCTGCGGCACCGCAACAATGCCCTTCCCAGGAAACTTTTTCTGATGAGGGGAATAAGCTCAGCGCCAATCCCGCTAAATAATACAACATAATGATGCTCATGATAACGGCGCTTAAAGAAGGGTGACGCCAAGTATATGCCAGAATGAAAGTCCAATAACCCATGATAACGCTGCTTGCGCCTACATGCACTGCTTTACGACCAATGAGCCAAGTCAGAAGACCACTCGTTATAATAATCCACAGCGAAATATGAAGAAACTGGTTCGGTCCTACTAGCGCTAATAAAAATGCCGTCAATATAAATAAGGGTATGCTGTTAAAAAACAAATGATCTGCATTGGCGTGCACAAATGGGCTGAAAAAAATACCGGGGATCCCGGCCCAATGTCGTGGATAAACGCCTAATACACGTAAAAAATTGTTGTTCATCCAATTTATAATATTGACGCACCACAAAAATGCAAGAATGAGCGCGGGTAATACCATATTTTGTTTAATGGCTAGAATGGTCACACTTAAAGCGTTGGCAATGTCAGCAAAAGTCATCTTATATATGTACCAGTAATAAAGTAGCTAATACCAACAATACTGCCCACACCAATGGCCAAAAATAAGGAAATTGCTTTTTAGTCAAAAGCCAATATCCCGCCGCCGGTACAGCGCTGACAACCAAAGGCACCACTCCTAAACTGAGCAGGCCTAAAATGATATGGCCCACGCCGCTGCCTGAAAATAAAGGTGCTAATAGCCCATGCACCCACTGATAGAATGTCCACAATAGATCGCTTGCCCGCACCAAATAATGGGCTAATAACACCACCAATAAAACGACCAATAGGTATATTATCCATTGTTTCCAAGTAGTATTGTGCATTTATTGTTTAATCCCCCTGATTTGCAGTACGTTATTATACCGTAAATTTCTTCAACTATGGAGAATGGGGAAACGGGGTCTAGACCCGTGCTGTACTTTTTCTTCTCGAGATACTTTGCCCTTCCTGCTGTGGCTTTGTTACAGGATGGATCGTTGGAGGTTTGAGGGGAAAAAACTTATGTATATTTTTTGAAGCCTCCCCCCCAGCTTTAGAGAATGCTTGAGAGAATGTTTTTACAGCCTTAGTGATGCTCTCAATAAATTTCGTGCCAATCTCACCAAAAAGATCAGGCCTAAACGTTTGATTAAACTGGTGTATTCTTTTTGCTTTTTCTTGAATTGTAATGCATAGATTATGTCCGCGGAAAGAGCGTACTGGCTTTGGTAATTCAGAGTCCAATGTAGACTGATGTGTTTGATCTACTTTAGCGGGTAGTTCAGAATCCGGGCTAGACTGATGTGCTTTATCTGCTTTAGTTTGCCGTATGTGCTCTAGTGTCTTAACTAAATATTCAGTTTGATCTTCAGTATCGACTTCTAGCGCTGAATCATTCGTTGAAACATTATTTACCGGTACTATTTCAGTCTGAAAAACACCTGTTTCAGCAGAGACAGTCAGTGACTTATATCCACTTTTCCCCATTAATAAGGCAATATGCTGTTGAATATGGTTGTATTTATTTACTGTATCCTCTTTGACGGCGCCTTCAGGTTGGCTTGCATCTCGAATCATTTCAGCGGCAAGGTTTGCAGATTCAATCCTCAGTTCAGTTATAAGTTCGCAATAGCCATCGCTGTGATTATATTTTGGGTCAGACAACACACGGTCTAGTGTGCGCAGAGATTCCTTATGCTTTCTATTTTGTTCCTTTTCTTTCTGTATTTCTTCCTCTGTTATACTATGCCCCCTAACAACTTCTAATTGTTCAAGTATGACTTCTTCCGCTTTTGCAAGCGTTGTTCTATCTACAGGGTCCCTAGCAAGCATACCATTCAGCATGAATTGAATCTTTCCAGCTACTTTAGAATCATACCGTGTATTCAGCGCCTGGATAGCCCTATCGTTTATAACGCCTTTATTCCTAAAGCCTTCAGCTTCTCTTGGCGTCGGTTGCTTCCCAGAAAGAATCGTAACTAAAACATCCATAGCTAATGAAAAGCTATCTGACTCTGCCGTCGCTATAAATGTACGGCTCTGTGTATCCTCCGGCGCACGAGTATCAGAACAAACTTTATTATCCAGATCGATTGCCATTACTTGAAGCGTGTCAAGATCAATCATAATATTTGCAGCTTTAATATCGCGATGATAAAAACCTTTAGCTTGCAATTCTTTATAAACTCGAATCACATTGAGTGCTAGACGAAGTCGTTGCTCTGCACTTAGCCCTTCAATAGATTTATCTTTAACCAGTTGTTCTAAAGATTTTCCTCGAACTTTAGACATCAGAATAGATTGGTAATACACAGTGTTTCCCGCTTTATCTTGTTGCGAGGTCGTAGTTACTCTAGCAGAAAATGCCAATCTATTGGCATTTTTAGTCTCAAACACCAAATTCTCATTTAATTTTGTATGAATTCTCTGGATATCGATTGGACTGCCTCTCGGCAAACGAAGAAACTCTCTAGTCTCCCTGGTTAGTTTAAGTTCTTCTTTTTCATTTTTTAATTCTCTTCCTGTATGTTTACTAATTTTAAGCACTAGAGGGGTATCTTTATCAATTGTGCCATCCGTTTGCACAGGATATGCTGTATAGACCGTCCCTGCACCCCCGCTTAACGCCTCCTTCTTTGGTCTATGTATAGCAATAACCAAATCGCCATAGCGAACAATTTGCATATCCTTAAATTCTGGATCACCTTTATTTTTTTTCCTGATCTTCTCTATTAGGGCATTATTTTCAGCCATATTGGCCAAACGTACCTGCTCTAATGCAGTAATTGAAGTGAAACTCATACTATTTACCTGTATTACAGTATATTGCTTTGAAACTGTCGCGGGCTACTGCGCTTTTTATAAACACATGATATATAATGCCCTGTTTTAATTGTAGCCCTTATAGATGAGGATTATACTAAGTGAACATTAAGAAAATATTAAGGATTTATCCAGCCTTCACCATCTCGTCCCAGGCGGCGCGCAGATAAATGAGCATAGTCCAAACCGTCAAGAATGCAGCGACATATAGGCCTATATAGCCTGCCCATGCAAACCATTTTGCCCAGGATAAGGTATGCACACGCCCAATGAGTAATAAGAAAATAGCCAGCATTTGCACCAAAGTTTTAATTTTCGCTAAATACGAGACGGCTACCGAGGTTCTTTGCCCCAATTCTGCCATCCATTCACGCAATGCCGACACCACAATTTCGCGGCCAATGATAATGGCTGCTGGGATGGCCATCCACGAAAAAGCATGTTCTCCCACCAACAATACCAAGGCCATCACGACTACCAATTTGTCCGCTACGGGATCTAAAAAAGCCCCCAAGCGTGTGGTTTGAGATAAATTGCGCGCTAAATAGCCATCGAGCCAATCGGTGATGGCAGCGAAAGCAAAGATGGCTGCTGTTAAGAGCGATAAGCTGGGGAAAGGTAAATAAAAGAACAACATGAACAAAGGCACTAAAAAGATACGAAATAGGGTCAACATGTTTGGGATTGTCATAGCCAGTTCCTTTTATGAGTGTAAACTATCGTAAATCCTTTGCGCCAGTGTGGGGCTAATCCCCGGCACTTTCATCAATTCATCGGGATGGGCGCGCTTTAATTCTTGCCAGCCGCCAAAATGCTCTAATAAGCGCTGGCGACGCTTTGGTCCTATACCAGCAATAGTCTCTAAATTAGAATGCACGCGCCGTTTATCGCGCAGCTTCCGATGACCCGTAATGGCAAAACGATGTGCCTCATCGCGGACTTGCTGCAGTAAGTGTAGCGCGATTGAGTCCCCGGAACAATGTATTCCTTGCTGTTGTCCAAATAAAAACAAGGTTTCTAGGCCTGGTTTACGCCCCTCACCTTTAGCAATGCCCAGTAACAATAATTCTTCTAGCTCTAATTCTACCAATACCGCGTGTACAGCCGACAACTGCCCTTTGCCGCCATCTATCAGCAGTAGATCAGGCAGCGGCAATTCTTGCTCCAAAATGTGGCTAAAATGGCGTTTTACTGCCTGCTTTAGCGCTGCATAATCATCCCCAGGGGTAATATCCTTAATATGATAGCGCCTGTAATCGCGTATACAGGGCCCCTGTCTATCAAACACCACACAAGAAGCCACGGTCGCCTCACCGCTGGCATGACTGATGTCAAAACATTCAATACGCCCTATTTCCGCAGGCGTGTCTAATAATGCCGCTAAGGCATTAAATTGTTCTAATAATCGTTTTGCATGGGTGGTGTGTTGTTGTAACGCAACCTTGGCATTGTCTTTGGCCATCGCCAGCCATTTTAATTTAATACCGCGCTGTGGTTGTTTGATATGAACTTCTACATGATATTGCTCACGTAAAAAAACACTTAAGGCAGCAGCATCCGTTAATGGCACCGGCACTAAAATTTCTTCATAAGAGGACAGAGCCTGTGGTCTATCGCTACCATAATATTGATTGATAAAGGATTCGATTATTTCGGCAACATCCGTTTCCGCCGGAACACTAGGAAAATAAGTCTGGCTAGCCAAGAGCTGTCCTTGGCGTATGGATAACACCGTTACACAGACATGTCTTCCTTCTGCAGCCAATCCTAAAATATCACAATTGGCATCGCCCGAAATAACATGTTGTTGTTCTTGTGTTTTATGCAACCATTTAATGCGATCGCGTAATTTAGCGGCTTTTTCATACTCTAAAGCAACGCTTGCGGCTTGCATTTGTGCGGCCAACGCATCGATGATAGTGGTGTTTTTGCCTTGTAGAAATAATAAAGCATAGTCTAAGGCTTGGCGATAGGGCTCGGCTGCAATCAATCCTACACAGGGCGCGCTGCAACGCTTAATTTGATATTGCAAACAAGGCCGTTTTCGGTGCTTAAAAAAAGTTTCGCTGCATTGGCGAATGCCAAATAATTTTTGTAAAAATTGTAAGGTTTCACGCGCGGCATCGGCACTAGCATAAGGGCCAAAATAACGTCCCTCTATTTTCTTTTTACTTCTGACCAAACTTAAACGCGGAAATGCTGAACTTTCATCTAAAATAATATATGGATAGCTTTTATCGTCACGTAGTAAAACATTGTAACGCGGTTTGTATTGTTTGATCAGCGTGTTTTCTAGGATAAATGCTTCATTTTCTGTACGTGTTACCGTGACTTCAATGCGTTGCACTTGATTCATTAGCAACGCTGTTTTGCGCGGCAAATTGTTTTTTTGGAAATAGCTTTGTAAGCGTTTTTGTAGATTGTAAGCCTTGCCTACGTAGAGAACTTCATTGCTATCGCTCAACATGCGATAAACGCCGGGTTGCGTGGTCATATGAGCAAGAAACGTGGTGCGGTTGTCTTCGGAATCAACGTTAGTGAATGGGTTATTATTCATCGATATGGCTACAAATTATTCTTTCTGTGTCGAAGCACCCACATCGGTGTTATTTTTCGACGTAACATCGTCATCGGCAGGCATTGGTACATCATCGATTATGCCATAATGTACTGCCAATAATGCTAATTCCACGTCTGTAGTGATGTGTAGTTTTTCGTAAATACGATAACGATAAGAGCAAACTGTCTTTGTGTCTATATACATTGACTCTGCAATATGTTTATTCTTTTTGCCGCTGATTAACATTAATGCTGCCTGCAATTCTTTGCTAGACAACGCATTAAAGGGCGATTCATTTCCGCCATTCTGCGCTCTTTCATTGATGGCTTCGGCTACATTCGGGCTTAAATACTGTTCACCTGATGCCACTGCGCGCACTGCGGCGAGCATTTCAGCATCACTACCGCCCTTGCTTAAGAAGCCAGTGGCCCCCACTTCCAATAAGATAGAAGGGAAAGGCTCAACATCACAGGAACTTACCACCAAGATACGGCTTTCTGGGCAAGAACGTACAATTTTTCGCGTTGCTTCCAAGCCGCCTATACCGGGCATACGAATATCCATTAATACAACGTCAGGATGATGCTCTTTTGTAAAGTCAATTGCTTCCTCACCAGTGCCTACATCCCCAATCACTTCAATGTCTGAGGTGGCCTTGAATAGACTTTTTAAGCCATGACGAACTAGCTGGTGGTCATCCGCAATTAATATTTTTATCATTATAACACCCCCGTTTCCATTGAAATTGGCCATCATGGTGGAGAGGCCGGGATGGACGATTCCTTTATCCATTCAATATTATCGTGTACTTTGGTGGAGAGGCAGGGATTCGAACCCTGGGAGGGGGGGTACCCCTCAACGGTTTTCAAGACCGCCGCCTTCAACCACTCAGCCACCTCTCCTCAACCATTACACTTTGTGCCACCAAAGTAGCAGGGTGTAGGATACCGCAAATTCGTCTCATGGTCAAAGAAAATGACTTCCGGATAGCCGGTTACACCTTTTTTGGAGCAAAAGCCCTAATGAATAACGCCCTATCGAACGAATCAACAGGCTAGGCTATCTTCATAGTATCGCTTATTCTGGAGCAAAAGGCCTTGATTTTAATGGTTAGTGGTATTTTTTGCCTTTTCTGAGCCGGTTGGCGAATCGTCTCCATCCTGTTAATCGCGACGTCTTTAGCAGCAACAAGACCTAATTTCACCTCGTCCCCATCCACCGACAAAATACTGATAGTAATGTCTCCTTTATTGCCGATAATGATTTTCTGGGATGGGAGTCTAGATAAGATTAACATCGCTTTCTTCCTTAAAATTGGTCTATCTAAAATTCAGGCGATTGATGAAATGGCGGCGCAAACTGGAATTTAGTATAGTAAATCATAGTTTACTTGTCAATCATTCTGTTTACTATTTTTGAAAAGGTTATTACACCCAACAAATATGGGTTAAAAATTATTTAGTCGTAAAAAAAATCTGGAAATATGTTATATTGATTCCAGCTTAATATTGGAGAACATGGTAAGCATTACAACAATGGAAATAAAGACATTTCGAACCCTTTCTGAGAGGCTCCATTTTGCAATGGGAAAAGAAGGTATTTCACAGGCCGCATTGGCCAGAGCCGTAGACATTAAACCAGCAGCTTTACAATACCTATTATCCAGCAATGCGCAAGCCTCTAGATTCACTTTTGAATTAGCTCACGCCTTAAATGTCAGGCCCGAATGGTTGGCTACAGGCAACGGACCCGTAGCGGTCGAAGAAGACCCCATATACAGAGCCATCATAAAATACAGACCTATTCCCGTGTTAAATATAGAAGATGTCTCCCAATGGAAAGAGTTTAATAAAATAAAAGGGCATGATGATTTCATTATGATCGAAAAAACTGCTGGCGAAAATGCTTTTGCATTTAAAATATCGGATGCGGCAATGAAACCGGTTTTTAATAAGGGGAATATTGTCATAGTTGCCGCCGATAAATCTCCTACGGATGGTGATTTAGTCGTCGGTTGGATTGCCTCACAAAATGAAGTGATGTTTCGTAAATTATCCTTGGGACATGAGGCCTTATTTTTGCCCTATAATCTTGAACTGTATAAGCCGATTACCATGACTAAAGAAGACATCATTTTAGGTGTAGCAATAGAAGTTAGGGTATCGTTGGCTGCTTGAATTTGTTTTAAGCCGATCGATCTATACATATAAACCTTGAATCAAAGCTTTGTCATCCTCGACGCAGTCGAGGATGACAAATGCATGAAGTCCTGGTGTAAGCCGGAACCGTTGCTCCTTATTCCGCCTCTTCCGCCAAAGCCTTTTTCACCGCGGGTCTTTTCTCCATTTCATCCATAAAGCGTTTCAAATGAGGCCATTCTTTCAAAGACAGCGGCGTAGCCGGTAACCAACGCGTCACCACGAATAAATATGCATCGGGACCGGTAAATTCATCACCCGATAAATAACGATGGTGCGCTAATCTTTCATTCACGAAATCAAATTTGCCCCGTAAAATAGCGGTAAAAATACCTGCTTTAGCTTCTTCGGGCACATTCGGTGCAAAAAATGGCACGAAAGATTTATGCAAATCCGTTGCAATAAAACTCAAGTTTTCTATAGCGTAATAACGAGCCTCTGTGTGCGCCGTTGGAATAAGGTTGCTATTAGGATGTTTTTCCGCCAAATAGAATTGTATCGCTATATTTTCGGTGAGCATTTGACCATTATCTAAAATAAGTGCTGGTACATTGCCTTTAGGATTGATTGTTTTATAATCTTTTCCGGAAGCTGTTTTTTTGCTGTATATATCAACGGCCTCATATTCGCAAGGAAGCCCTAATTCGTGTATCAAAATACGCACAGTTAACGAACAAGCATTTTTATAAAAATAAAGTTTCATAATTTCTCCCGACTGGTTGGTTTGTTTAAAGGATCCTTTGGCTTTTTAATATAACATATTCTTTTGTTGTACTGTCACCATGTGCATGTTAGGATCTATATTCATTATTTATGGGGAAAATCATGCTACCACATCACATCAATGGTCAACGCGTTATGAGTCAAAGTACCTCCCATGGACCCGTGCACAATCCTGCAACCGGTGAAATTATTCACCAGGTACCTTTTGCCACCCCCGTCGAAATAGAAAGTGCCATTGTTTCTGCAGAGAAAGCGCATCGAGAATGGAGTGTAACCTCTTTAGCCGAACGCGCCCGCTTGATGTTTGCATTTAAAAATCTACTGGATAAAAATACCGATGCCTTAGCGGCTTTAGTCTGTCTAGAACACGGCAAAACGCACGCCGATGCCAAAGCCTCTGTGCAACGCGGCATAGATGTAGTCGAATATGCTTGCGGTGCACCGAATTTATTGAAATCCACATATTCCGAACGCGTGGGCCGCGATGTAGATTGTTATGGTTTGCGCCAAAGCTTAGGCATTTGTGTAGGCATCACACCTTTTAATTTCCCTGCGATGATCCCTTTATGGATGTATCCTTTGGCTTTGATCTGCGGTAATGCATTTATACACAAACCCTCCGAAAAAGATCCGAGCACCGCTTTATTGTTAGCCGATTTACTCTATGAAGCAGGCGCACCAAAGGGTTTGTTGAATGTAATCCATGGTGATAAAACAGTCGTCGATGCGTTACTTTGTCACCCTAAAGTGAAAGCTGTGAGTTTCGTCGGTTCAACAACCGTGGCCGATCATATTTATCAAACAGCAACTAAACACAACAAACGTGTACAAGCCTTTGGCGGTGCTAAAAACCATTGCTTAGTGATGAATGATGCCGATCTAGACGATGCTGCCAATGCTATTTTAGGTGCAGCGTATGGATCGTGTGGTCAACGTTGCATGGCTATTTCTGTAGTCGTCACTGTAGGCGATAAAACAGCGGATGCACTCATTCAACGCTTAGCGCCAGCGACGCAATCCTTAATCATCGGCTCAGGTGATGATGAAAAGACTGTGCTCTGTCCATTAAACAGCGCAGAATCCTTAGCACGCGTTCAAAAATATTTGGATATCGGGTTAGAAGAAGGTGCTAAGTTGGTGGTAGATGGTCGTAAGGCCACTTTCCCTAAACAAGGCTTTTTTATAGGCGCGAGTTTATTTGACGCAGTCACCCCAGAGATGACAATTTATCAAGACGAAATTTTTGGCCCGGTATTATGCATTCTGCGCGCACCGGATTATGAAACAGCCTTATCGTGGATCAATGCGCATCGTTATGGTAATGGCGCCGCCATTTTTACGCAAAACGGTGAAATCGCCCATGATTTTGCGGCACGCGTACAAATCGGCATGGTCGGAATTAACGTACCTATTCCTGTGCCTGTAGGTTATCACACCTTTGGTGGCTGGAAATACTCGGCTTTTGGTGATTTGGGTTTACACGGCCCTGATGGCATACAATTTTACAGCCAATTAAAAACGATTACTTCGCGCTGGCCCAAAGGAAAAAATGTGCATGGATTTACACTGCCTACGCATTAATCCGAATGAATTATTCAGCTCGGATAATTCATTCATATTTTTCAATAGCAGTTCAAGGCAATAAAAAATGCCACAGTGGAAGTATTTTGATTCCGTGCACAATATCACTTTCTAATCGTTTAGGCCATTCCCAGGTGATCAAATAAGGCGTTGCATTAGGATACTGTTTTAGTCCTTCCTGTAAAGGTTTTAACTCACGTGTTAAGGTCTTGACCTCATCTAGATTTCCATAAGCAACTTGAATCAATTTATCGGTAGCAATCCCTTTTTGCGTAACAAAATCAATTTCACCCACCCCGCGCCAGTAAAATAGCCCGTCTTGCTCTAGTGAGAGTAAATGATTGTGAACGATAGTTTCTACTAACTTGCCATAATCAGGGCTGGTCGATAAACTCACTACTTTACGCAATCCTAGATCATAGGCATGAATTTTTAACGGATTTCTGATACGCTCTGCAGCCTTTAAACGGTAAATATGGAGTGTATCAATGACAAAAGCTTCATGCAGATATTGCACGTAACTTTCAACTAAATCTACCGACACTTGAAAAATATCACTTAAGCGTTTATAGGAAAGTAATGATGCGGTATTTGTCAGTAGATGAATAGCAATACTACGTAGTGCTTGCACATCGCGTATCTGATAGCGTAGCACTATGTCTTTTAAAATGATTTCATCAAAATAACGTTTCAATAATTTTTCGCGCTCTATATCGTCTTGTGCTAACACAATTCGTGGAAAACCACCCCATTCTAAATACTCTATTAAAGCATGTTTGATTTCTGCCGGGGGAGTGTTCGGCCAAGGTTTTGGTGGCAATGGAATATTTTTAAAACGTAATACTTCAGCGAAGCCTAATGGGTAAATATTAAAAGTAAAATTCCGTCCCGTTAAAACGGAGGCGAGTTCTCTAGACAGCAGTGCTGACGATGAGCCGGTTATCCATATTTTGATATCCTCAGTATCGTTTCTAGCACGTACCCATCGTTCCCATTGTGGAATATTTTGTATTTCATCTAAAAAAATATAAGCCTTTCCTTTAGGATAAACTTTAGCTCTATAAACATCGTATAATTTGTCCAGAAAAGAATCATTTAAAAGGGGCGTGAATTCCGGCTCTTCTAAATTAATGTGTAAAATCGCTTTAGGATCTACCCCATTTTCCAATAAAGCCGCCATAACTTGATATAAAATAGTCGATTTGCCCGCACGCCTAGGCCCAATTAAGGCCATGATTTCGGGTGTGTCAGTATAACGCACTATATCTTCGGTAATAGTCCGTGGATAACTCACGGGAATTTGCCATTGTCCCCATAGGTTCCAACGGAACAAAGCGGTATAAGGGTCCATAAAAGCTCTCTTCTTAGGTTATAACCCCTTAATTATAGCATATTCTTAGGTTATAACCAATTAATTCTATGTTTTTTAGCTGGATATAACCCTTATATTAACTCTTTTAAGTGAAAAGACGGGGACCTTTACGTTGACAGCATTTTTTTGCACAATTTAGATTCAATAGCCCTGTATCTGGACTTAGGCCTCTTGCATTAATAAATTGAATTGTATATAATACAAACAAAATATTTATTTAAGGTACTTCTTTTGTCTAATATCAAAGATGATACAATCAATGCGCCTAGGCTTACAATCACCACCAAAGGAAACGGTTGTCCGGGTTGCGGTTTTCCAAAGTTAGCCTGTCGTTGTGGCGGTGCCTCCGGTGATGCTCAAACAAACTCAGAGGATGAGAATCTAGAGTCTGAAGATAGTGTTACACTAATGTTATCCATTAAACTTGAACGTCAAAGTATAGCTGACCTAACACCGCAGTTAGAAAGGAAGCACCTTCTTTCTGTTCAAAATATATTTGCACAATTTAAACAAGAATTAAAAAACCAGAAGATTGATGTCAATGAGTATGCCGCCGCAATCATCGATAATGAATTACAGGTCAAAATCGATGATCCTGATCATCGCGATGCTTTTATACAACGGTTAAATAATAACCCGCTTGCTGCTCAAAATGAATCTGCTAATAAAGAGAATGATGGCGCAAAAGCGAATAATCGTTTCTCTATCCCAAATCCCTATGCACTACCTAAGTGTACTCCCTCATAAAATATATTCAATTTAGCGGTGGTATTTTATGAAAAAATTAATGCAAGAACTGCTTGATAAGGCCAATATTCCAGCATTATCATTATCTTGGTGTCAAGAAGATTCCCGCCATGCTGTGGCTTACGGAAAGACTGACACCTCAGCACCAAGCCCTGTAGACACAAACACGCTATTTCAAGCGGCATCCCTCAGTAAACCGGTATCAGCAGCGATTATTTTAGATTTGGTTGATCAGGGTAAATGGAATTTAGACACACCTCTAGCAGATATTGCTGACTATGGTCCCCCAGAACTTAGGCAAGACCCTCATTATCGAACGCTTACAACTCGTATGGTGATTGGGCAATATTCTGGTCTAGCAAACTATGGCCAAGATGGTGATGATGGAACAAAATTTATCGCGATACCTAATACCCGATTTACCTATTCAGGGGTAGCACTTGATTTTTTACAGCAGGTTATTGAGAAAGACATTCACAAAAAGTGGGAAGATATTGCCCAAGATTTCTTTACACGCGCTAACATGAAGCACTCTACCTTTAGGCAGTTGCCAGATGGCCGGCTCAATGGCACTAGGCTAGAAGTTGCCAAAGCGCACCTGGGAAATGTCCCTTTACCACCATTACGAGACGATGGCCCTGGGGTCCTTGCTGGAGGTCTGCTGACAACCGCAGAGGACTACATCAGCTTTCTACAGTATTGCTTTAAAAATGATTATTTTAAATCGACATTACTGACAGGCACCCTGTCAGGGCTGCCGCCAACGATTTCACCCGAAACATCACAAATCCAATGGGGTTTGGGGATAGGGGTTTATAGCGACTTAGAAAAGACTATTGCCTTTCATTGGGGAAATAATCCTGGCTCTATTTCATTTTGTGCTATGGATATGAAAACGGGGGATTCTGTCGTAAGTTTTTCAAATTCAATGAACGGGCCATTTGTGTTTCAACAAGTAGCAGAGCCTATTGTTGGCGATATAAAACCATTGTTTCAATGGTTATCTGATTATTGTAACTTTAAGGATAGTCCATCCAAAGAACCAGACGCTATTGTCGCAACAGTTGATTCAATTCTCTCATTAGCAAGAAAAGGGCTGGCAGATAAAAGCGATGCAGAAGCAAATCGGTTCAAACAGAGTGTTCAGCAAGTAACAGCCAGTGGAGGCCCAGGCATTTTTTCAAAAGACAAAGAAAAAGACACTTTGAATTCTACTCTTTCTTTGAAACCACCACAAAAAAAGTGAATGCAAAGCACACAGCGACATAGCAATCGTATTAATGGCTTTAATGAGGCTCATCGCCAAAATAAACACTTTCGCCGCAACCGCAGCCGCCGGTTTCGTTGGGGTTATTTAATTTAAGGCGGCCATTTACGCCCTCTTGTACATAGTCTATTACACTACCCTGTACATAAGGCCAAGCCGTTGCGGCTACAAAGATAGAAAAATCAGGGGTAATAGCAATGACTTCGTCGTCTTTTTCAGCATTGCTAACATAATCCAAGGTATATTTAACGCCGGAACAACCCGCTTTTTTCATGCCTATACGCAAAGCAATGCTAGGCGGTGTTAACTTCGCCGCTTGCCGCTGCAAATGTGTCAGCGCTTTTGCTGTGACCGTTAAGCGCCCAATGACACCTAATACGGTTTCTGTTTGATATTGCTCAACTTTATTATTCATATCGCTTGCCTCATACTCTTCGCATTTGATTTTTAGGTGTTGTTGCCTTCGCCCATCTCGCACCAGTCATGTAGAGTACTACACTCCTGCCGCTCGAGAGCTAGGCGCCTAACCTAAAAACCAACTGCTATGAGTATACTATTTTCATGACTGCATCTACAAGCATCTGCGCGCAGTAAAAACGCTGTGGCGGTAAAGCCAAAGCTTCTACTATAAGTTTAGCATCTAAAGCCTCAGCCGCGCTAAGGTTTTTCCCGGTTAAAAATGCATTGGCCCATTCTGCCGTGGCAATTAAGTAACCGCCACCGACTACTCTATAACGCACCTCACGGATGATGTTATCTTCTATCTGACAACACAATTTAAGCCAAATACCGCTGTCTTTTGCGCCCACTTCGCTGCTAAATATCTGCGCTGTACCCTCTGGCCATAAGGGTTTTGCCGCCGCTTTGTGCAAATATGCTAATAGTTGTTCATTATACATCATTTACCTGCCAAATCACGTTCGCGTTGCACTTCCAACCGTATCAGCTCTAAAACGCGCTTTATCTCTTTTTCTGTAGTATAACGTCCCAAAGAAAAACGCAAGGAAGCACCCGCTTGTAAATCACTAAGACCTATAGCTTTTAATACATGCGAAGGTTCTTCTTGCGCCGAATTGCATGCAGAGCCAGCAGAAACCGCTATTTGCGGCAAACTCATTAACAATGCCTCGGCATTTAGTCCCTGAAAGCATACATTGATATTATGCGGCACGCGCTGATCCAAGCTGCCATTTAAAGTAACCCCTTCTAAAGCCAGTAATCCAGGCAATAAAATCTTGTTTAAACTGCATATATGCTTTAGATCGTCTTCTGCATGCAACTTTGCGCGATGAAAAGCGGCGGCCATGCCAACGATTTGATGTGTAGCCAAAGTGCCTGAGCGCAAACCCTGTTCTTGTTTGCCACCATATAATAACGGTATTAAACGTGCGCGCGGCTTATCGCGTACAAACAGCGCACCACTGCCCTTAGGACCATAGGCTTTATGTGCTGAAAAAGACATTAAATCTACAGGTGTCTCGCTTAAATCGACAGCTACTTTACCCATGGCTTGCGCTGCATCCACATGGAATAGTATACCGTGTTGTCGTGTGAGTGCGGCTATCTCGGCAATGGGTTGTATCGTACCGATCTCGTTGTTAACCCACGCCGTGGATACTAAAGTGGTTTGTGGCGTGATGGCGTCTGCAATGGCCTCTACACTGATAATGCCATCGCTATTGGGCGACACCAGCGTAATATCAAACCCTTCTTTTTCTAAGGCATAAAATACATCTAAGACCGCTTTGTGTTCTATGGTCGTGGTAATAATATGACGGCCTTTTTTGGCATAAAATCGCGCGGCACCTTGTATGGCCAGATTATTTGCTTCTGTAGCACCGGAAGTAAATATTACTTCGCGCGGCATTGCACCTATGCTATCAGCCAATAGTTCGCGCGCTTTGGTAACGGCATCGAGCGCACGCCAACCATATAAATGCGTGGCCGAGCTAGGATTACCAAAATTACCGTGGACAGTTAAACAACGCATCATTTCCTCTGCCACCGTTTCATCCACAGGGGTCGTTGCCATATAATCTAGATAAATCGGATCAAAATCATTCGTTACCAATTTTTTTCTCCACCGCAGTTAAAATGCCGCGTAAAATATTCAATTCTTGCACCTCGGGTCTGGCCCTATGATATAACCGTCGCAAACGCGACATCAATCGTTTAGGAAATTGCGGATCTAAAAACTCTGTAGTCACCATCACCCGTTCTAGCTGCTGAAAATATCCTTCCATAGCGGTATCATCGGCCAATAATGCTTCTGCTGAATTGTTTTCTGTTCTTGGCATAAATAACGCTAATTGCAATTCGTAAACGATGATTTGTACCGCTTGAGCTAAGTTCAAAGAGGAATATTCATCGGCCGTATTGATAGTTACATAAGCATGGCAGCGATCTAACGCTTCATTGGTTAAGCCTGTGCGCTCCTCGCCGAATAAAATCGCTGTGCGCCCTACTCTGTTTTGCATTAACCACGATCCGCATTCTCTGGCTGTTAATAAGGGTGCTGCCAAATCGCGTTGTCTTGCACTGGTGCCTATCACAGTGGTTACGCCTGCCAAAGCTTCGTCTAAGCTGGACACTACACGCGCTTGCTGTAATACATCCACAGCGGAAGCAGCCAAAGCCTGCGCTTCTGCATGTGGGAAATAGCGTGGTGCAACCAACACCAATTGTTTAAAGCCCATCGTTTTCATAGCGCGCGCGGCGGCGCCTATGTTACCTGGATGACTGGTGTTGATAAGAACAATATCAATATCATTAAACATTTTTAAAAAAGTCTCTAGCCTGCTTCGCGTCTAATAAAATCTGCTCTTTTAAGGCATCAAAAGAATCATATTTCTTTTCATCCCGTAATTTATGAATAAAATCCACTTCTAAATAATGACCATAAATGTTTTCATTGAAATCGAAAATATGCACTTCTAATAGCACGCGCGTGCCAGTGCCTTCTACCGTGGGCCGCAGCCCTACATTCGCCACACCTCTAAGCAGGCTATCGCCTATGCCTTTTATTGTCACTGCAAAAACGCCTAATACAGGAGAAATACGGCGTAATAAGTGTATGTTGGCCGTAGGAAAACCAATGATACGCCCGCGTTGATGGCCTTGGGCAACGCGACCGACTAGGCCATAGGGTCGGCCTAAATAACGCTCTGCCAATTTTAAATCCGCTGTAGCTAAAGCTGCGCGTACTAGCGTACTGCTCACTCTTTCGCCATTTAATAAAAAAGGTTGCGTGCGTTGTAATGTAAACGAATGTGCTCGCGCCACTTTTTCTAGAAAATGATAATCGCCTTTTCTATCCGCACCAAAATGAAAGTCATCGCCTACTAACCAATATTCTACCTTGAAATAGTGAAAAACTATTTTTTGTAAGAATGCTTCGGCCGATAATGCCGCCAGGGCTTTATCAAAACGTAAACATAAAACAACGTCCACACCCAACTGAGTCATTTCATTTATTTTTTCACGAAAACGCGTCAAACGCGCTGGAATATCCGTTTTTTTTTCTAGAGCAAAATATTCATTGGCTTGTGGCTCAAAGAGTATAACGACTGAAAGTACCTCTAATTCACGCGCTTTTGCTACCAACTGTTGCAAAATAACTTGATGACCTACATGCACACCATCAAAATGACCCATGGTGATTGCTGCCGGTAATTTTTGCGCGTGTAGGTCAGGGTGACGGATGATTCTCATGAACCGCTACTCTCTACATCTGCGAATACAAGAAAACAGCTCAGTTACTTTCATTAGTCGACTCGCCTTGCGCTTAGAAAGGCTCTAAATTGTAAGCCAGCTAAACGCAATACAATCAGATACAGGGCCATTGAACCAAAGACTAAGCCTAATAAAACTTCCACTCTATGTAACTTAGACCAATGCATCCAAATTTGTAAAGACGGCGATAACCAAAACAAAAGCGCCACTACTGCTGCATTGGCTGTTAATAGCTGCAGACTATAACGCTTCCAGTGCGGATTAAATTGCCAGGTTCCCTTGCGGTATAGAAATATGGCCAACAATACCGCATTCAACATAGAAGATAAGGAAGTGGACAAGGCTAAGCCTGCATGACGCATCGGTACTATCAAGGCTATATTCATTAGGATATTACAGCCCATAGCGATAGCAGCACATTTGACCGGTGTTCTGATATCTTGATTGGCATAAAACCCAGCAGCAAGAATTTTAATCAGCATAAAGCCTGGCACACCCAGAGCAAACATCATCATACTTTTATTGGCCATAATCACATCATGCTCACTAAAAGCCCCAGACAAATAAAAGCTGGATAGCAAAGGCCCAGACAACATCAACAGCCCTAGGCCTGCAGGTAGACCTATCAACAATACCATGCGCAAACCCCAATCGATGATATGACTGAATTCGCCCGTATCTTCGCGGGCTTTGTGCTTAGACAAATGAGGTAACACAACGGTGGCAATGGCTACACCGAAAATACCCAGGGGAAAAGAGGTTAATCTATCCGAATAATACAACCAAGACACGCTGCCTATAGGTAGGAATGAGGCAAATAAGGTATCGACCAAAACGCTGATCTGCGCCACCGATACACCGAATAAAGCGGGCACCATTAGACGCATCACTTGCGTTACTCCTGGATGGCGCCATTGTATGCGCGGCCGCACCAATAATTTCAAGCGATGTAAAAAAGGCAATTGAAAGCCCAGTTGCAATACACCAGCTAAAAAGACACCCCAGGCCAGGGCGTGTATAGGATTGGCTAGATGCGGTGCTAAAAATAAGGCCGTGCCTATCATGGCGAAATTAAGCAGTACCGGTGTAAAAGCTGGGATGGCAAAGCGATTATAAGTATTCAATAACGACCCAGAGAAGGCCGTCATGGCGATTAAAAAAAGATAAGGGAAGGTCATGCGCAACATGACGCTCGCTTGATGGAAACGATAAGGATCGCGCAAATAGCCCGGAGCAAAGATGACCACCACTAAGGGCGTTGCCAACTCTACCACCACCGTCAGCAGTAATAAGACGGTTCCTAAGGTTCCTGCCATACCGGCTACAAACTCACGAACCTCTTCCTCGGTGTGTTTTTCCTTATATCTGGCCAAAACAGGAACAAAAGCTTGCGAAAAAGAGCCTTCCGCGAACAAACGCCGCATAAAATTAGGAATACGGAAGGCCACCATGAAGGCGTCCATACCCGCACTGGCACCAAACACATGGGCAGTGACGATATCCCTGACTAAGCCCATAATCCTAGAAATAAAGGTCATGGACGAAACCAGGGCAGTTGATTTTAAGAGTTTTTTAGTCAAAATAAGCCTCTATGGCAAATAGAGACATAATACAATATTAGGGGAGGTAGCGCAAAAGGGGGCAAGCACCCACATAGCTCTGAGAAAGCTTTGATACTAAAGCGAAGAAACAAGACTCTATTTTGATTGAAACTTCCTTCATTATTCTTAAGCGGCTTTATCTTTCAAAATTCTAGCAAATTGGGTAGCCTACAACGACCGTACCCTTGTTAACGCAAACGATTATCCAATTTATTATTATGCAGTTAAAAACATAAACATTTTACTCTATTTTTAACCTTGTTTTTAGAAGTGTTTTCAAGTATACTTTTTCAGTCTAAAATTCAAATTATGAAGGTATGCAAAAATGTTTTACTCATACAAATCAGGTGTTTTTTTGTTATATCATAATTGAAAAGCGACAACATTTCTCACAAAAATTAAACCAGCCGATCGCTTTTTAATAATTCTGATACCGCCGGGGGGGCTACTATGCTAATCAACGAGGCTATAAAACAAGACTTAATTGCGCAATCCATTGATCTGCATTGTCATGGAATAGGTCCTTTTGATTTTACTGAAATCACGCCTACTGATTTAAAAGAAATAGAAGCTATTCTAGCAAAGCGTAATCACCACATTATTCTAACATTATATTTACCAAAACAAAATTTTAGAAATTTTTTAGACTTACTCGATTATTTTCATAAAGAGCAGCAGCAAGATGTGTTTTCACATATTATGGGATTTGGTTTAGAGGGCCCATTATTGGCCAGCCATGGTGGAACACCTGAAGTAGGCGTTTGGTTCCCCACGCAATCGGAATGGCAGGAACTTGCCGCTTGTGGTAAAAAAGGTTTGATCTACTCAGTATTATCTCCAGATATTCAATTACTACCCCATTATATCGGACCAGCGGTTACATGGATAGCCGAAACATTATTAGCCAATGGTGTGCTACCCGCACCAGGGCACTTTTTGAAAAGCGACCCTAAAGCCAGTGCACAAGCACTACAATCTGTATTTGATGTAGTTAAGGCATGGGGTAAGGGACCTATCATTACTGATCATCTTTATAATGACATGCCACACAACTTTAAACATGCTTGGCGTACAGCGGCCGAAAAAGAAAAACGTTCTCAAGAATTAGCAGCGTTACATTTAGATTCGTGGAGCTTAGGTTCTCTGGAAGATAACTTAGGCGCAGTTCCTGCGGTCATCATAAAAAATGCTCTGGCTGGCTTAGTAAAAGCTTGTATCAATTTTGATGGCGAGCATGTTGATTTGGCCATTCTAAGAAAAACTATAGACTTGGTTGGTGCGGAAAATATTTTACTAATGACCGATTCCACAGAAAGCCATCACTTAGGAGGCACTAAATTAAGTCCTAGAAAGGATTCTAGCCTTTTATACCAAGAAGAAGGCATCGTTGCTGTGGGCACTCAGGGAATAGAAAAACAAGTGGATAATCTATTGACTCTGGGCTTAAGTTTGGAGCAGATTACGGGCATCACCAGCACCAACGCAAGAAAGGTATTTGAACAACAACGGCGTTATTTGAAGGAAAATAAACATGAATCGGTTGATAGTATTTGACTGGGACGGCACCCTAGCAGATTCTGTACCCAATATCATTTCATGTAAGAAAGCTGTAGCCTTAAAACACAATTTAAGCATTCCCAGTAACGAAATCATCAAGGCAGTACTGGGTTTGCCTTTCGCTGAGGCCATGTCCATTTCCTTTCCTGCAGCGCCCAAAGCCTTAGCAAACATATTGCAAAAAGATTATCAAAACTTGATGAAAAGTGCATTCTACAATTCTCCATTATTTCCTGATGCCAAATCCACTTTAATAGCACTAAAATCTCGTGGCTTTAAAATAGGACTTGCCACGGCTAAGCATAAGGAAGAATTGAGCATCGCTCTAGAATACCATGCCTTACAAGATTTCTTTGATGCGATTGCTTGTGGCAATGAACATCCAGGAAAACCTGATCCTGCTATGTTAAATAAACTCATGAAACAATGCAACGCCTCTACCAATGACACTTTATTCATCGGTGACACCACTACCGATATAAGATTTGCTCAAAATGCAGACGTAAAAGTCATTGCAGTAAGCTACGGCGCTCATGACAAAGAAAAACTACTACTTTCCAAACCCGATGAATTAGTAGATAATCTGTCGCAAATCCTATTAATGGTATAATCATTATGTTTAATACCCTTTGGCCTATTATAATCGCTGGATTAATGAATGGTTCTTTTGTAGTTCCTAGCAAATATATACGTGGATTAAATAACGATGAAATTTGGTTTTATCATAGCATCATCGGCTTAATCATTTTGCCTTGGTTGATGCTCAGCATGATTGCACCTGAAGCATTCAACGCTTATACCACCTTACCCCACACTCTCCTTCTTGTTATTTTATTAATTGGCGCTATTTTTGGCGGTGGTCAAATTTGCTTTATGACTGCCATAAAACGCATCGGTATAGGAGCAAGTTTTGCCGTTAATTTAGGTATGGGAACGATTATAGGTTCTTTGTTCGTGGTATTCTATAAAAAAATGCTGCTGACACAACATGGTTTCTTCGTTATTTTAGCTGTTTTATTGGTGATAACCAGTCTATGGCTTTATTATCTAGCCATAAAACCTATAAAAGATGGAAGAGCTTCATCCCCAAAAGTTTATCTTGCTTCTTGTTTAGGTTGGGTTTTCGCCATTCTAGCGGGCATAGCTAGCGGCTTACAAAACATATTGTTTACAACTATCTTTTTTGCACAGATACCTTCTATGAAATCATTAAACCCTTTTTGGATCTGGCCGCCCTTCTTGTTAGGCGCTGCAATTCCTATGGCTATAAGCCTCTATCATCAAGCCCGCCGAAGTGCTCTACTCACTCATGGCATTAATCTACGTCTAGAGCAGAGAAATATTATACTAATTGCCCTTATGGGGATTTGTTTCACTGGCTCTTTAGTTCTATATAGTACAACAATGGCTCATTTGAATAGTCAAGTACAGCTTTTTGCCTGGCCAGCTTTTATGGTAGCCATCATTCTGAGCGCACAATTTTGGGGCTATTTAGAGATAAAGCAAAAATCATTGCCACACAAAACCAATTATATTGCTTGCAGTATTCTTATATTGATTACAGCAATTGTTTTTTTATCCTATCCATAGCTATAGCATATTTTCTCACATTCCAATCAAAATGCCTTTTTGCTGTAAATACTCTTTGGTCAATTGGGCTAATAATTCCACATTATGAGTAATAGGCACATATGCCATTAAGCGTTTAGGAGCAATTTTATTCTTATAAATATCCAGCAAAGAGCCATGCATAGCAATATCCAATTTCTGTTCCGTAATTGCATCGACACGTGCAATCATTTTTTGAATAGCGGCAACTCCACTGTCTATAATTTTTATTGCGGCTGGTTCTTGAGTAAAATAAGCGTGTAATAAAAATGGTGTGAAAGTACAAAAAACATCGGCCCCCATGCCTGCCTTAAAGCAAGTTTCAGTAATCGCTTCAATTTTACCATTAAATTTTGACAACACAGTTTGTGCCAAAGTACTCATGGGCACATAACCTTCGGCGGCTTCTACAGTATGGCGTATGGTTTCGGCACCAAGCCAATTTTCTCCACCTAGATCATATACGGGAAATTTCCATCCGCCTAATTTTTTGATAACTCCTTCATATTGATATGATAAAGACACACCCTTATCCACCACTAAAGAAATTCCAGGCTTGTCATTGAATATAGAAAGACAGGTCAACTGCCAATCCGATAATAAGATGACTTCTTTAAAATAACGCTCTGCAAAATGCATAAATTTCTGACGTGTGCTTTCAAATTCATAGGATTGAGTGACCAGTTTTAGCCTCATTTGTTTCAACGTGATAGTCTGTTTGTCTAAAGTTCCCAATGCGGTAGCGATAGCTTCTTGTATAGAATGCATTAACTTTCCAGAGGTTTCTGCCAAGTCCAAGCCGCCCGTTAATTCTGAAGTAGCGATTACAGTGTTTGTTTGATCGAGAATACATGTAATCCGTCGATTGCCTAAAGATAAAATTCCTACGCTAAATTCATCTAAAGCCTCGACATCCTCTTGTGACGCAGAACTTATCGAGGAATTTAACCCCTGCATGAGTTGATCAATGGTTACGTTTAAACCGTCGGCAATACGCATGGCAGTAATAATGGTTAGCGCCATCTGCCCCGCCATAATTTTACTGACCGTACCCGTAGAAATATCACAGCGTCGCGCTAATTCTGAGACAGAAAGCCCTTGTTTGTTTATTAAAGTGCGTAAGTTATTAGCAACAATAGATAAAATTTGCTTTTTTTCCATAGGCTTCCTAGCACCTTAAAAATATTTATAAGAATATTGAAAATTTTACGCGGGATAGGTTGACAAAGCAAGAAAAAGCTACTAGTATATTTCCTATTGGATCTTCCTATCGGAAATAGGAGGTAGAGTTATTCTTTTAGTTAGATATGGAGGTTTTAAATGCACCTATTTTTAATAAAAACAGATTTGTCCTGCCTTGACATAAAAAGGCCCTTTCAGAACTACATTAGCCTCCATTTAAACAGAAAACATATAAATATCAATAAATTACAAAACAAAGAATTTTCTTTTTGCTTCTGAATACACGGAGATTACAACAAGGTAACGCTTGGTGGGGGATTCCCACTTAACAATTAACTATAATGAACGGAGACGCATATGAACCCCATCAAAGAATTATCTTTGCCCAACTACACTGCCCTAGCTATTCTAGAACAGCTTAATACAGTAGACACCCAAAAACAGATCAATATCCTGGAATCCATAATATTGATGATGAGTAACCCTCGACAAATAGAACCCGAAACCATTAGGCAATGCGTAGGAAATGATGATCTCGCCTATTATTTTTTATTCGTAAAAAGCAATGAATGGTGCAAGTTAAGGAACGACGAGGAAATTATCGTTGATTTTGAAAATGAACTAGAGGAGGCAGCATAATAATATTTTGTTTTATTTAATGTATTAACCCATTATTATTTTTTAAGGAGAAAGTATATGTTAATTTTAACCCGTAATCTAGGTGAAACTATCGTCATCGGCGATGACACTCATATTTCTGTATTGGGAGTCAAGGGCGGTCAAATCCGTTTAGGCATCAATGCACCTAAAAACACCAGCGTACATCGATTAGAAGTATATCAACGTATTCAAGCTGAAAAAAAAGCCTTAGAAGAAAAAGAACCTGAATAATTTTCTTTTGCCCCACCCGGCAATCCTCCTCCTTTTGCATCAGTGTAGAGGGAGGGGACTATAGGATCTATAATTCTCTGTACGTTAATTAAACAAAAATATAGCTTTCTACTCAACCCTAGCAGAAGATTTATATCGATTTAGCACCACCCATTTTAGCCGCTAAAAACAAGAACTAAATCCGAGGGTCTATTTTATTTATCCTTTTAAGATTCACTCGTCTTGATTAAACATGTTACAATAATCGTGAGTGCTATAAAAAGATGAAATTGGAGTATCATGAATGCCTAACTCGCATAAAGCTTGGACAGAAACGGTAACCTGGGAGCAAGTACGCGCACAAGTTATGGCGCTTAATCCTGAACTTGCCGCAGCCATTGATAAAGTATCTCCCAGTAAAGAAGATGTGCTATATCTTATGCATTACCCCTTCGGGGCAAAAATTGTCGACAGTGGCATAGGCTTTATTCCCACTAACGATGGCAGGGTTGCACCATTAGGCGATCCACAGATCCCTTCTGCAATAGCACAAAATTTGCAACGCCGATTTTTGCCCGTGTCATTCATTCTAGATAAATCCGCTGAAATATTTTTCAACGTCAATAATAACGTAATCCCTGTCAACTACCTAGAACGAGGCTCGTTTTTTGGTCTTTGGGAAGCCTTAGACACAACATCCCAGTCATACTACATCAAAGATATCTGGAATATCTCCGCAGGTGCGCGCAGCTTATTTTTAGTCCCTAAAACCACAGATGCCTCCAGTTATATGGGGTTACGTAGTTTTTATAAATTGCGCTCTAAATCCCCCAAAAACAATTACGGCCATTGGGAAACCTTTGTAGAAATAGCCAACAGCCCTTCCTTTGCTCAGGCTTGGACTACCGATATTTTAGTCTTTCCAGATACTTGGTTAGATAAAATCATGACTGTCGACTCTTGGCTGCCATTAAAAGCATATTGTCTAGAATATTGCTGGAAGCAATCACAATGCTGGCGTAATAAAGTGTCCTTTGATTTTGTTTGGAAATTATCTACCGAGTTGATGGGTGGCCATTTAAAACCGAATCCTTATCATGCCAGTTTAGTAAAACACCTATCGTTGATCGGCGCATCCGTTTTACCGGGCTTTGCAGTAGCGAATGATAACAATCAAGCCGCACCCATTACCGGACTGAAACAGGCTTACACCACACATTATAAATCTAAAGATTACATTCCTATTTTTATGGCACCCAAATATCTGTCTGCTGAGGACAATATTCCTGTTTATTTTTCTTTTCAAAGCCCCGGTTTATTAGAATCGCCTCCTTATACGCGCAAAATACCGAGTATACGGAATGCCATGCTTGAAGTCAGTTACGTCACAGAAACTTTTAGACTAGAAATATTGGAAGGAAATATTAAGCTCAAAGGCACACCGGTAGAAACTTTTGCTAATCACGTTGTTTGCGAATTCTATCATAATGATGTCAGCTCAGATTCGCACCATCCGTTACAGCCTACAAGACAACTTTTTCTGAATGACAACCAATTCGCACCGCTGCTAGTCGATAAAACGGGAGAAATAAATCATCTAAAATCTTTACCTGAAAGCAGTCCTTTCTTAGGGTGCTGTGTTAAATTATCTTTTAAAGAAAGAAGGGATGATTAGTGGAGTATGGCGTTTGTACTGGCGATTACACTCTATGCGATAGTGGGTATAAGAGTAGAAGCTGGCGTTAATTTGTCTTCTGTAATCGAAGGCATTTTTGGTTTTTTAACTGCGAAAAATCCGCACCCATTAAAGGAGCTAGTTAATTTTTTAGGTTGCTCAAAAGTAACTAGCTCGGTATTAATTGGATTGCGGGCTAAAACAAATGCTGAAGGTGCTGCACCTAGTTTAACTTCTCGTTCTTCTACAAAACGGATACACTTTTTATATTCTTCTATGCGTTGTTCTATATTGTCTATAAGCGCCCTTCTTTTTTCCATATCTTTATTTAAAAGATCGATAACTTCAGGGCCACACTTCTCTGACCATGCCTCTGCACGTGTTTTAAATTGCTCTAATAATTTAATTTGAATAGCTTTTTCTTCGTCTAGCTTTTTGATTTCGTCTATTCGTTTTTGTTTCTCTTCGAAAAACTGAGTACCAACTTCTTCTATATATGCCTTTTCTTCATAGCGCAATGCGTCACTCTGCACCGGAGAAAATTTAAAATCATTTGCTGATAAACGAGGCTCTAGAGCAACAACACAACCAACCACATCATTTATTAATGACGTAATCTGGCGTGCGATCTCGTATGCAAGATGGTGCTCAATCTCATGCGCAAGATAGTACTGAATCTCATTGCGCGCAAAACTGTGCTTACTCTCGTTGTGCGTAAGACTGTGCGAAATAATTTCCACAACCTCACGTGAATTCGTGCTCACTATTTAACTTCCTTAATTAACTCCCACTCCTCCAGAGTGGTGTATTAAGAATAGCAAAAAAACACAAAAGGTCAAATTTTTTACCCTGTTTTGCGAAAATTCGATTAAAAATGTTCATTAATTACCTAAACCCTTACTTTTTTGTTTTATTTTTGCACAAATCTAGTGCTCCGTCCGCTGGAGATTGAAATCGGGCATTAATTTTTATGGCAATAAATTGGACAGATATAAGACTCTGCTTAGAGATTGGCGTTACAGATGCTATTTATCCTTCTACACCGAAATTATTTTCTGAACTTGTGGAGCATAATATTCAGCACAACCTACTGCTACATTTAAATTTTTTAAAGGTTGATAACTCGCTGTACTGTGTGTATGTCCACATAATACTAAAAACTCTAATCAACTTATCATCCACATATTTTCGAGTATATCTTTATTCACACTTTTTTTCTTTCTATGACAGCCGCCGTCATACGCGATGTACAAGTAAGACTACCCTTCTCATTAAAAATATCAATTGACCATACTTGCGTGGTACGGCCTAAATGTAATGGTTTAGTGATTCCCGTGACTATACCTTCCGAGACCGAGCGTATATGATTGGCATTAATATCTAAACCCACGGAATAATGTGTTTCCGTATTTAATACGCCCATAGCAGCAATGCTCGCCAAAGTCTCCGCCAACACTACATTAGCACCGCCATGCAAAATACCCATAGGTTGCTTTGTTTTTTCAGTAACTGGCATCGTTGCTTTTAAATAATCGTCGCCAATTTCAATAAATGAAATTCCCAAGAAATCAACCATGGTTCCTTTACTTATCTGATTGAGATATTCCACATTAGCTGGTTTATACCATATAGATTTCATCTTAGCTCCTTGATAATACTTAATTTTGCACGCAGTGTAAGGCTCTTAAAAAAGTCATAACATTCTTTGTTGCTTCTAGCCCCGCTTCTTTTCCTCTTACAGTTACAAACAGGCTAATAAATTGAGCATCGGGGTGCAAATACCGTTTTATCCCTTCAATATTCTTCTTCCCAACCTCTGTATAGTATGTTTCGATTATAGCTGCATTGTCTCTATGCATAGCAGCTATCCTATTCTTGATAGTATAAAGATTATCTTAAAGTAGCGGCTATGTCTATACCTATTCTATCTCAAGATGCGAGCGCAATACTAAACCGTTGTCATCCTCGCAGCCTGACAGTAGAAGCCAAAAATGAATATAACACCTATTAGCCCCAGTCCCCCCAGAATATGGAAATTGACTTGCACTTCTTATACTAGGGGATTTGAGGGCACAGAACTATTGGATGGTGCGCTAGAGAATGGAGCACTTGCTAGGGGGCTTTGGGGGCGCAGAACTATTGGATGAAGACATTGAGGGCGAAGAAGCAAAGAACGAAGCACTAGAGGACGAAGCGCTAGAGGACGAAGCACTAGAGGACGAAGCGCTAGAGGACGAAGAACCATGTGGCTGAATTGGGCTTATAGACTCTGACTTCGATCCATCATCAAAAAAGCTAGCAACGAAAGAAATGAACTCGGACAATAGCGATTTCTCTAGTTCTAAGAGAATAGCCGCCAAAATTTTGACTTTTTCTTGATGTGAAAGACTATTCGGTGTTTCGAGATCGTGCAAATTTTTTCTTACCAACTCTTTTTCAAATTCTATGGCCATCTTGATTATTTCAGGAAAATCTTCTTTTAATATTTCAAATGTCTTTGGTTGATGTTTTGCGTCTCGGATAGCACTATACCCCCCTGTAAAAATCTCAGGATTCTCTCCGATTATAGTAGGCATATCCAGATAGAATTCTGCAAGAAAAACAGCGTATTGCTCTTTAGTGTTACCTAGAACTTGCTTTAGTTTGTTAATAAACTTTTCAGCTGTCTGTTGAAAAGCAAACTCCCCTTGACGTGATAATGTAGGAATAAGTGTTTTTATAAACTCGAGCGCCAGGTAATTTATGTTTTGCTCTGTTATTGCGTTAGCGCGTATAAGATTATCGACCTTTCCTTTGAATTTTAACAACGCTTCTCTCCTCTCATTGGAAGGAGAAGTTTCGTTGATTTTTTTGAAAGTCTTTGCATGGACATTCATAATATACATAGCATAAATTTTGCTATTGCTAGGCTTCATATATTTAAACAAATCGCAAAACACGATTGACATTATGCCTGGTTGTTCGCTAGAACCAGCGCCTAATTGAGGATTGGGTGAAATAGGCTGATGCTGACTAGGTGCCGCACTAGAGGATGAAACTGAGTTCGAAGCTGGCCCTAGCATTCCAGGTGAACATTCAGGCTTAACCTCAATAGGCTGGGATTGAATAGATGGTAAAAACTCCGGCCTATGACGTGCTTGAACGTAGAAAATCTGCTTTTTATAACGGGCAAGATCTAATTCTTTTGTTATTGTTCCGGCTTGAGAATCTAAAAAGAAAACCTCATCACCACAAATAAAATAGTTAATAAGGTGCCCTTCTATTAGGTTTTCATCCTCTTTCCCTTTTACAAGTTCCTGGTTTATTTGTAGACTAAGAGAAATCAAGCCAAAACAAACCCCCACGCTATCGCGTGGTTGCTTTTTCAGCACCTTATATAATACTTCCGGCCCGCCTTCTTCACAGTCAAGGACAGTGAAGTTAACAATTTCATTATCATCCTCATTCACCATATAATATTCTTCGCCACGATGGGGTACAGATAAATCCTCATCCTTCGAAAAACCGCTTATCAAACGCTGATCCGACGTAAAAACAGCCGTAATAATCTGATCGTATTCTCGAATCGCCTTGATTAGGCTTCCATCTTTTCTAGCTGCAACCCCTCCCTTTGTAACCACTTCGCCTCTTACAATCCGGTTATGCAATTCCAAAGCACAATGGGCACAATTGGTTGTCTCATTACGGGGGTTAATATTGTAAAATTGCAATTGCTCTATAAACCAGCGTTCTATTTGAGTTCTATCAACAGCCATTTTATTTCCTTTTAATTATTATGATTTTCAATTTATATCAAAAATACGACTCTTTAGCAAGCAGAAAGTATTCAACGCGAATTCGGTTTAAAATGCAACATTAAGGACGCGGGCTAAAAATAGAAATGAAATTCCGAGCCGCGACCGAAAGGGCGCGGTTTTTTTTTGAAAGAGCCGCTCCCTCACGGTCGCGGCTCGGAGAATGTATTGAGTATTCTAAAGCCACTCATCCGAAGAGTTCTTAAATAGAATTCGCGTTGAATACTTTCCGCTTGCTGACGCGCGCGGCTCGGAATACGGCGAGGCTCAGTATAAACGGATTTTCCGAGCCCCACACTAAACTTGTAGAAAAATACACGCAAAAAAAAGCCCGAGGTTTAAGCCTCGGGCTTCTTAGTATTAAATTTCTGGCAACGTCCTACTTTCACATGAGTAAATCACACTATCATCGGCGCTGAACGTTTTCACTTCTGAGTTCGAAATGGGATCAGGTGGGACCCGTTCGCTATCATCACCAGAAAATCGGTCGGCTTGTGCTGCAGCTCTTTCTCGTCTGCAACCTTCGCCCTGTTCGTGGAATCCGCAAATACTTCTACGCTATCTTTTCTCTTGTGTACTCTTTTGTTTGTTCTTCGCAACATAACCTTCCAAAATATCTGCATTTCTACATCATTTCTTTAGTTAAACTACTCAGGTGTTATATAACCAAGCCTCACGGTCAATTAGTACAGGTTAGCTTCACACATTACTGCGCTTCCACACCCTGCCTATCAACGTTGTAGTCTCCAACAAACCTTTAAGACCCTTTCAGGTCGGGATATCTCATCTTGAGGCAGGCTTCCCGCTTAGATGCTTTCAGCGGTTATCCCTTCCGAACTTAGCTACCCGGCAATGCCACTGGCGTGACAACCGGTACACCAGAGGTTCGTCCACTCCGGTCCTCTCGTACTAGGAGCAGCTCCTCTCAAATATCCTACGCCCGCGGTAGATAGGAACCGAACTGTCTCACGACGTTCTAAACCCAGCTCGCGTACCACTTTAAATGGCGAACAGCCATACCCTTGGGACCTACTTCAGCCCCAGGATGTGATGAGCCGACATCGAGGTGC
>JAJYCX010000037.1 GCA_021778015.1 Pseudomonadota bacterium | reverse complement strand
AGTTCTTTTCTGCAAATAAGCACGTTTTATCATCTTCAATGATCAAAAGTTCGTGAGCAAATGGTGTTTTTTCTGTAGATTCTCTTTTCCCATCTGACTTTAGGCTCTGTTCTTCTTCTTTACCAAGATTAAGTGATGATTTAAAATGCTCGTCAGTTTTTATACCTGGTTTTTTCATATCTGCTAAGAGCCCCTTAAAGGGGATATCAAGCTTAAAATAAGAGCCTTTATTCTCATGGCTGTCAACGTAAATATCTCCCTCTAATTCATCAATAAAAATTTTTACTACATAAAGACCTAATCCAGTACCCGGGTATTTATTTGTATTGGAAGCTACACCGCGGGTAAATTTTTCAAAAATTTTGTCTACTTTGTCTCTGGCGATACCTATGCCCATATCTTTTATCTCTATTGTTAAAACGCCTTTGCGTGTACCTTCATCTAAAGAGGCTGTAATATTTAATGTAATTTCTCCTTCATGAGAAAATTTTATAGAATTGCCCAATAGGTTGATTAGAATGCGGCTTAGCCTGAACTCATCACTGGCTATATGTGGCGGAACCGAAGAATCAATCGTAAGATGGGGTAAAATGAGCAGCCCCCCGAAAGTGCACGGCCAAAAAATATACAGCCATCTGTATTATTTTTTATACACTCTCCATTCCTCTCAGGTGTTCCACCAAGGATTCTATGTCGATCGGTGTCTCCTCATCAAACGACGACAGATCAAGCATCCCCTGAAAATGAATGTGCGTCCACGCAACTGGTGAAAAGCGTTTGATTAACTCACACATTTTCGGATTTCCCTCTTTTTTCATGCGTTCCAGTAAGCCGTTTAAGATGTACGCATTGTAGTAAATGATACAGTTACTCAACAACCTGGCACATTCATTATTTATTGCGATCTGGGTTTGATTTTTTCCACCTATATTTCGACCATTAACCCTTTCCAAGTGTCGGCGCAACTGATTATACGCTTCTCCTCGATTAAGTGCAGCTTGTATAGCTTGGCGTAGCCTAAGATCCTCTATACAATTTAACAAATGTTCCGTCATGAGTACAGCGTTCATTTCCCATAGAGCGCGCTTTGTGTTATTTTTAAATTTTGTAGCGCTTAATTTAGCAATAAGATGATTTTGGCTAACATCACCCATCAGTAAAGAAGCCATGATGTGTTTGATATTATCTTCCTCTTTTAAAATCAACTTTTCATTTACCGATCGCTCTGGTTTGATCAGATAATTTTTAAATTTATCTGGATCTCCCATGCAAACAATAGATTCTGTTTTTTTGCTAAAAGATCTATACCGCGGCGCAAAAATCCGCTCTATAAGATAGAGTAGCAAAAAATTAAGTTGATTACTACCTTCTGTGTCAGTTGAAAATATATCAGGTTGGATCTCGGACAGATTGTTGTATACCATATCAAACACAAAATGGCTTTCATGTTCATTTGGACTATGTATGCTTGTATTAACGGCAGCATGATTCACGATCAAAAAATAAGCCGAGACGCCTTTTTGTAACCCAAAATATTTAGGTGAATAGCGTGACAACAGTGTTTCAGACAGTGTTGTCAGTTTTATCCCATCTAAACTGGCATGAAGTTTATCAAAGTACAAGTTCCATTCTTTAAAAATAGGTAATTTTGCCAATTCATCATTCACTACATTATTTGCATCTCGTAACGTTTCAAGACGAATATAATTATTATCGGCTGTTTCAAGTGTTAATAATGATAACCCACTTAAGCCAGCCAGATCTTTTCTGGTCATGTTGGTGCCTCTAGCAAAAACATTGAGATAAGTTGCTATTTCATCTTGCCTTGATTTAGAATAGTGTGGCTTTATATGCGTGAAACAACGTGTAAACCTCGTTTTTTTACCGACAAATTGTGCTACTTTCAAGATATTTATGCGAGGCATTTTTTGATAGATTGGATTATTAACCTCTGTTTCTTTTTTTGTGTAGGGAATAGTCCAACTTTTTGTTCCATCTTTATGATTCTTTACTTTAATAAAATCCGCTTCTCCTTTTATAATAGCCGTATGGATGCGTTTAATGCTTGAATTTATTGGCCGTGCTTTTTCTTCTATAAATTCGCTAAAAGGCCGGTTGAGAAACGGGCGATTAAGTTTGGTCAAAATATCATTTTTTTGCTCATGCCAATTTGGCAAAAGTTGCGAAGTAAAATCGGCATAATGTAGACTTCCTTGAACAAAGAGTGAATAGTCCTGAATATGTGCTGCTAACTGTGTATAACACTGAAACTCGTAGCGCTCTTTATAGATGGTTTTCGACTCAATATCATAAATATGTTCTTTTTCTTTGCTACTGATGAATTGAAGTGGAAATTGATTAAATGGTATGGTAGACAATGATTTTCCCCCTAAAAATGCGTCTTTAAGAAATTGATGTGCTTTTCTTAGTGATTTATGTTGCGTTCCTCCAATAGGAATAACCTTAATCAATGTGCGAAGAGGCAATTTATATTTTTTTGATAATGTATCTATGGCTTGCCATTTAAGCTTAGCCAGAAAATTTTCAGTTTTTTTCTTATCTTCTAAAGAATCTGCAATACGATTAATTTCTTCTGCAGCTAAGATATTTTTATAAGTATCTTGTCTTATTTTCTCAAAAGACTGACGAGTGTCTATGTCTGGCGAAGTGTAATTTCTTAGCAATTTTGCTGTTTTTAGATCTTGTTCTGAGACTGATGATGCGCGGCTATGGGATATAAACTCTTCGTTAGCGCTTTGTTCGACTGCTTCTTTGTATTGCTCTAAACAGTAAATAAACATGGTCGTTAAATTGTATAGCATTCGTTGATAGCGTTCTTGAATAAAACAAAGCAACCATAAATAACGTTGATTTTTCTCTAATCTGGATAGCCCTCTGACGGTATAATGTTCAACCAGACTTGCGTAATAAATAATCGCTTTATTGGAAATATTTAACAGTGGCAATACCCGCTTTGCAATAACATGGATCGGTTGATATCGAATAAATTGATTGGATTCTTGTCGAATAGCTGTAAGCTTAAAATTTTTTGGTTCTCTTTTCAGCGCTGTAATGGCGTAAAATTTTTCATCTTCTTTAAGAAGTTGCTTGATTATTTTCCCCTCTCTTTTGGACAAATTCATATCTAAAATTTCCTTTATTCGGTTTTGCTCTTCTTTAATCGTTTTGGATATTATTTTTTCCTGTAATGTAGTATACCCAGGCAAAGTGATTTTTTTCTGTGCTAATAAAGAAAGTATCTCATTAAAGATGAAGATTGGATCTATAGAAATACGACACAATTCCTTCGCTCTATCCAATAAAATCGCTTCATACTCTTTTTTTGTGTATAGCTTATAGCCGGTTAATTCTAAAATTCGTTGTTGATTTTGACGTTTTGTTTCGCGCGACAATACAGGTTTTATTAAGCAATTTTGCGGAAAATAGCGTTGACGAACATATTCGGTATCGTCTGGTACTTCATCCAAATCAAACTGAAAAAAACGGTGTTTACAATTAAAATATCCAAGCTGTACAATGGCGTGGACTTGGGAATCGATGGAAATGGGCAGATCCAATAAATTTTGCTCTTGTGGTTTTAACTCAAAAAAATATTCTCTTTCAGATTGGGTAAAACTCGGCCTAGCATACAAAGCTTGCAGCTCAGCTTCGCTTAAAATTCGGATCCGTTTTTCAGTTCGATTCGGCAGTGATACAGAATTCATGTACTTTCGCTGAAGGCTCCTTTTTCTAAATTTTGTAACACCTGGCTTGCAGCATTATTTTCAAAACGTCCAGCCGCCTCAATGTATTCCATTACGGTGCTGATCTGTTTCCACCGTCCTTGTTGCATGATAGATTGGAGTGAAACGCCATTGCGACTAGCGGTGGTAGCAAACCCTCTGCGTAAACTGTGGCTACTTAATGCTTTGGCATTTTCTAATCCTACGGCTATGGCATGCTTTTGAAGGATGTGATTGACAGATAAAGCTGTTATGGCTGTTTTACCCACTTTATTGTTGCGATAAATGCGCCTAAAAATAGGACCATTTTTAATATTGGCATGTTCTAACCAACCTTGGATCGCGCGGATAGCACACAGTTTGTCATTGCCATAAGGAATAGCGCAGTATTGACCCGTATGAGTTTGATCGGTTTTGGAAGATGGTATCAAGATCTCTATTCCTTGTGGTTGCCAATCAATGTGTTCGACTTGGATCTGAACAAGCTCACTGCGTCTAAATGCACCTAGAAATCCTGTCTGTAATAGTGCATTATCTCTAAGAGTCTGTGTTGTCATATGAGTTGCCAAATGATCCACTATTCGCAACAAGTGTTCTGGTAGTAAGGGTTGTGCTTTATCTTTGGGTTTTCCGTGAGTACGTGTGATCCCCGATAAGATTTTTGCCACCAAGCTAGAATCGGTTGGATCTGCGAACCCTTGGTATTCATGCCAGTGTTTCAAAGCAATGAGTCGCCTGGCCAAGGTGCTTGGATTCAATGTGAGGGCAAAGGTGTGCAAATAGCACAAAATAATTTCTGTCGTGGCGGGAAGAGCCCCGCCCCAACGCTCAAAGTGGCGAATATCGGCCTGGTAAGCCAGGCGAGTATTCTGGCTCGTAGCTGAATGGATGTAGTGCTGGGTAGTGTGTTGAGAAGCTACGGGGCTTAATGAGGCGTTTTCATCGGTTTTGACGGTTATTTCGGTAGACATTTTAGGCTCCTTAACAATTTAGGGGGTAATCCCTGTTTCTACGCTATTTTATGGTAAACATGAATGTAGTTTAACACAAAAGAATCGATAACTAGGCTTATAGAGAGTTTGTTTTGTGCAAAACAAGGGCTTGCATTATCGCTATAAAACGTTATAAAATGAAAAACGTTAAACGACACGAAATACGCAAGAGTTACAAACCATGTCTAGACCTGGAGTCAGCTACTTTGAAGTTGCTAAAGCCGTCGAACAGCTCATTGCCAGCGGGCAAGAGCCTACCATTGAGCGGATCCGTGTGGTGCTCAAGACTGGCAGTAATAGCACCATCGCCAACCACTTGCGAGAATGGCGAGACAAACAAGATATAACGAAACAAATCGCCAGCAAGGAACACTTGCCAGAAGAGTTGGTTGGGTTGCTCAAAGGGTTGTGGGAGCGTGTTATGTCGCAGGCTGAAAGCCAAATAGCGACCATACAAGGCACTGCTGTTCAAACCAATGCTGAGCTTAATCAAATGATAGAGCAACAGCAGAAAGAAAATAACCGACTACTGCAAAATGAAGCGGAGCTTAAGCAATCCGTTTATGCATTGACTCAAGAGAAAGTTGTGCTAGAACAGATGTTATCTCCAACAAAAACAACCATAGCAACTCTAGAATCGCAGATAGTTGGGCTGGAGCAAAAATTAAATGAAAAGGAAATTCGCATAGATGAGCTGCATAAGCAAAACCAGCAAATTCAGGCGAATTTAGAGCATTATCGCACTGCCATGGTTGAGCAACGGCAAACGGATAATTTACGTAACGAAGAAGAGCGGCGAAGACTAGAAAAAGATAGTGCAGATCTAAAATTAGCGAATAAAACCTTAGAGCAAGAAAAAAATGATCTAGATAAAAAGCTCATTAAGCTGCAACATGAGTATGACTCTTTGCTTTTGCAAAATGATAGCAATCGCCAGGATTATGAAAATATAGGCTTACAACTCAACCAAACGAAATTATTGCTTGCACAAAAAAACGAAAATTACCAGAACTGGGCAGCCCAATATGAAGCATTAAGCTTGGAATCAAAAGCCCAAATTGAAAAAATCATGGTTTTGCAAACCGAAATAGCGGTGTTAAATAAACAGCTATCCATGGTAGAATCACAACTAGATGAAACGATTGGGCAAAATAAATTACTGGCCAATGAAAAATGGATTTTAGGGCAAGAAAAGGCTCAATTAGCAGGTGAACTCAAACAATTGCACCAGACTTTCTTAAAAAAAGCCGCGATTTAGTAGTGAAAGAGGGTTTCTATTGAACAGGACATTGTTCCACGCAGAACTAGGCCAATGTGTCAGATACGATTTCTTGGGAGTTGATGGTTTTACGCCTAGAATCAAGATCTGATTGTTTTTTGACCGTGCACTTTCGGGGGGCTGCTCATTTTACCCCAAGATGTATTGCTATATTTTTAGCAAAAGCAGCTGGTTTATTGAGTTCAATTACAGATTGGACTAATGCTCGCACATCTAAGTCGCGCTCAACACGCGGCCTCGTGTTACCTCCCAAGTCGCCGAACTCAACTGCGTCATTACACAGATCTAAAAGCCGTTTACTGGCCGCGACGGCCATTTCTAACGCTTCTTTTTTGCTACCATCGGGTTCCGCTTTTGCTAAAACATCAAGCACGCCCCAAAGTCCCGCCGATGGGGTACGGATATCATGCTGCATATTTTGTACGAATTCGGTTTTTGATTGGTTTGCATCTTCTAACTCTTTTTGGATCTTTTTAAGCTCTGTAATATCGACAGAAGTACCAACGATCCCTACTACAACACCTTTTTCATCAAGCAAGGGTGCTTTTGTTGTTAATAGAAATATTTCTTTATTGTCATTTTCAATGTATTCTTCAAAACTCATTGTTGATTTTGAAGACATCACTAGAACATCATTTTCAATAAGTTGTTCTGCTTGATTTGACCATGGCATATCAAAGTCAGTTTTTCCAATTATTTCGTTAGGGCTATTTAATCCGATGGCTTTAGCCGTCATTTTGTTACACCCTAGGTAACGCCCCGTTGTATCCTTCCACCAATGATTCCCGATTATAGACTCTAATACAGCGTCAAGGTGATTTTCGATAAGTTTAAGTTTAACTTCAGCTTCTTTTTTCTTGGGATTTTTAAAAAGTCTAGAAAATAACATTCATTACTCCATTGCTCTGATTTCTGGTTACAACCCACTAGATTAGCTTTTGCAAAAAACCACAAGGTTTATCTTAATATTTTAAAATGTAATCTGCCAGTTTTTTGCTATGTAGATCAGTGGTATCTATCAATCTATGAGATGAACCGCCTATTTCTTGAAAAAAATGAGAAAGCTCAGTACACCCTAGCAGTACAGCGTCTGGTTTTTCCGTGGTCATTAAGTTTTCAACTATCCTTAGTATATCAGCAACGTTTTTTTCTGTCCAACCACCTTTGCAAAGAGAGTTAAATATAATATCGTTGATTATTTCTCTATCTGGCTTGGGTGGGCAGACCAACCTAATATCACTATAGTTTTTAAAGTAAGATGGGTAAAAATCACCTTCCATTGTGAAAGTTGTTCCTATGACCGCAATTTTAGCCATATTTTCTTTTTTTATAAGGTCAATAACAGGATCTAGGATATGCAAAAACGGGATATCAACACATGCTTTAACTTCCGGGTAAATTTTATGCAATGTATTAGAGCACATTGCTACGACATCTACTCCGGCAGTTTGTAAAGTAAGCGCGGCATCTTTCATAATATCGAAGACAATATCCCACCTATTTGAAAAAATAGCGTCTACGATTTCCTCGAAATCGACGCTCACCATTAAAATTTTTGCGCTATGGTGTCGCCCTAAATAACTATTTACGGAATGATTTATTTTATCATAATAGTCTACTGTAGATTCTGGACTAGTCCCGCCGATTAAACCTAATTTTTTCATTTTACTTCGCCTAGTATTAAAGATAGTAATGCTTTTTGTGTATGTTTTCTATTTTCAGCAACATCATAAATAACAGAGTATTCACTTTCTATGACCGCGTCCTCTGCTTCTCTCCCGCGATCTATTGGCATAGGATTAGCGAAAATGGCTTTCTCAGTTCGCTTCATTTTTTCTTCTGTAACAATCCAGTCTTTAAAGGAGAATGCCCGATTTATTTCTTTTTGAAATTGAAATTCACCATTTTCATATGCATCTCTTGTTACCCAGTTTCTAGCATAAACAACATGAGCGCCTTCATATCCAGAATTTGAATCATGTAGAACCTCATAAGTTGCATTATTTTTTTTGCAATTTTTTCTGGTTTGTTCGCACACATCTCCATCTAGTTCATATCCTTCTGGATATGCTATTTTTATATTCATACCCAGTTTAGATGCTAACAGCAGATGAGATTGTACAGAAGCTAGAGGCCTAGTAAACCCACTACTACCCCAAGTTAATAAGAGTGTCTTACCTTTCAGAGAATCAACATCTCCATTGGGTGAGTATCTTTCAGACCAACCCATAATGTCGGCCAAGCCTTGACAGGGGTGAACACGATCATCGGCCATACCAATTACTGGCACATCGGAAAAGTGGGCAAAGTCTCTTATAAATTTGTGTCCGTCCCCATATCGTGACACAGCATCCATAGTAATACGTATACCTACCCCATCAACATATCGACTAATTACTCTGGCTATATCTTTTAGAGCTTCGGAAGAAGATAGCCCATTTTTTGATTTTTTCCAGTTCATTTCTGGGTTTCTACAAATGGCCGTTCCACCAAGTTCGCATATAGCTGTTTCAAAAGACATATGCGTACGTAAGGATGGATTGTAAAAAAGCATTAAAAAACTTTTATATTTTAGCGCGGTCACCCATCTAGGGTTGCATGGATCTTTCTTCATCTCTGAAGCTAAAGCCAAAACTCTTAGAATTTCGTTAAGTTCCCAATCTTCCGTGCAAATAAAGTCTTTTCCCAAAATTGACATTTTTATCGCCTCGCTATAGCCAAAGTTTATGTCGTTAGCCGGTAGCAGTTGATATGATGAATACACCTCCATTATAGGGCTTAACTCTGCGTAACCGTTCTATAGGACATCACGGCTTGCGTTGACCTACTGGGTAATAGTATACCTTTCTTATGGTTAAAAATCAAAATTTTCATTTGAGTCAAGTTAATCCCGTTCAATATAGATTGTCTTTTTGAGATGATGGCTACTCTTTTTCTCGCTTGGGATCTTTTCATATATTTCAATGCGGTGTACTTCAATATCCTTAGGTGCATTGATAACTAAATGAATTTGATTACCTCTTATGCGCAACGCTTTAATGGTAATATTATTTCCAATAATTATAGTTTCTCCGATACGTCTATTAAAACCTAACATTTTTGCCCCATAGTTAAAAACTAAATTTTAAGGCGGCCAGTCGGGAGTTAACCTCAACTGGCCGTGAGCAAAAAGAAAGGCCAATGTACCCATCGCATTGAGATGCTAATAGGCCCGGTGATACTACGCACCTCTACCCTGCTGGGTCGGTATCCCCACAGTTA
>JAJYCX010000036.1 GCA_021778015.1 Pseudomonadota bacterium | reverse complement strand
GCCTTCATCAAGCCTATATTGCCCTCTTGAATCAGATCTAAGAATTGTAAACCACGATTGGTGTATTTCTTAGCGATGGAAATCACCAAACGTAAGTTGGCTTCAATCATTTCTCGTTTAGCGCGTCTAGCTTGAGATTCACCTATAGACATACGGCGATTGATTTCCTTGATGTCTTGTGTTTTTAAGCTCATGCTTTCTTCTAGAACCAATAAGTTCTTTTGAGCGCGCACTACTTCACGACTGTAGAATTTTAAGCGACTAGAAAATGGTTCGCCGCTGGCAACCAAATCATCTACCCATTCTAAATTGGTTTCATTAGTAGGGAAGGACTTTAAGAAGACGTCTTTAGGCATACGCGCTTTATTCACGCAAACGTCTAAAATAAATCGTTCTTGTACACGCACATCTTGCAGTAATGCTCGTAACGCCTGGCTTATTTTCTCAAATTGCTTAGGTGCTAACTTTAAGTTGATCACTTCATCCGACAAAGCACGGCGCCACTTCTGTGCGGTTTTGTGTTTCTTGCCATATTTTTTGGTTGCGTCTAGAGCTGAACGACACAGCTTTTCAATTTTAGCAAAACGTTCACGTACGATGGCCACATCGGGACCAGTATCTTCAGTGAAACTACTGCTACCGCCGTCGTCGTCATCTTCTTCTACTACTACATCAACGCTATCCACAGCCGTCTCAATAATTGCTGGCGCTTCTTCTGCAGCCAATTCGGCAGCTTCTGCAGCAGCAGCTTCCCCTGCTTCTAAGTCAGAGAAACCGGTCAGTAGGTCGCTAAAGTTAACGTTGTCGCTTTGTTCTATATGGTGGTATTCATCCACTAAGAATTTAACCACTTCAGGGTTTTCAGCCAATACGGCCAATACCATGCGCAAGCCGTCTTCAATACGGCGGGCAATCGCTATTTCCCCTTGGCGGGTCAATAACTCTACATTTCCCATTTCACGCATATACATACGTACAGGATCGGAAATACGCGCCGTCTCGGCAATATGGAAGCTGGAGAATTGTTCAGTTACTTCATCGACTGAACTATCGTCATCAACAGCTGCGACTACACCCTCTGCCATTAATAAGGTCTCATCAGCAGTCGGTGCTCTGTCCATTACTTGTATACCAAATTCGGCAAACAAGGCCAATAAAGGTTCTAGATCGGTAAATTCGGGCGGCAATAAGTCACAAATTTCTGCCTCTGTTAGGAAACCTCGCTCACGGCCTTTGTCTATCAACAGCTTTAACTGTGATTTTTGCTTTTCTTCTTGGTTTGCAGGATCAAGCATAGGAGTGATCTTGCTTTTGTCTGCATCTGTTTTATCCAAATCGGATATTATGTTAGCTGTACGTTTATCTTCATCTGTCATAGATTTATCCACGTTGGTTGAGGTTCAGGCTTTACGCCTATTACTTTACCTCGTGCATCTTTGATGCCACGGGTAAAACCCTTAACTACCCCAAAGTCCATTATCGGAGCAGATTGCTCGTCGCAAGCACTGACGAACTTTTTTGCTACTAGTTCAGTGTTCTACTCAATAACATTATAGCTCAAACACCACACCATCCGTGCATAGTAAACTTTTAAAATGTAAACCATATTTCATTTTTGTCAAGGAAAATAAGGGGGTTTTTGTGTACTTTAAAAAATGGAATCTTGTAACTGCTTGATCTGTTTCATCTTTATCTTTAAAAAATTATTCATTATTTTTCTGTTGTTGTATCAATAATTGCAGTTGACTCTTCTCTTCGTCATTTAAACCTACACTGCTTGCCTTCTGCCACAACATCTCAATCGTTTGCTCTGCCGCCAGCTTCTGTAAATACAACAAGATACCTTTGAACTCAGCTTGTACACCCGTTTCTGGTGTCATTAATTCTTCAACCGCTAAACGTTCTAAGTAGCGTCCCTCTGTTTGATCGCGCCAATGTTCTAACAAACTGGCCGTTGTTTGTTTAGCATGTGTTTGTAAATAATCCACTACAGCCGCAAATAATTCTATCCCCGCCACCACCACTTCTTTAAAAATATCTTTATTTTCAATGTATTGCACCAAATGTGGATATTGTATCAACAAAGCGAGCCCCAAACGCACGGGTGTCTTGCGTGCAGTGGAGGATGTTTCAGCGGGTCTGTATGACGGCAATTCAGGTTTGGCCGGCAATATCTTTTGTACTGAACTTATGCTCAAGCGTGTTTTTTTAGCCAGTTCATCTAACATTAAGGTCCGAAACACACCCAATGGCATCTTTTCTAACAACGGGGTGGCCAAACTGGCCAATCTGGCACGACCATCCGGGGTCTCTAAGCTCAAATTTTGACTTAACTGATTGAAAAAGAAGTCAGATAGCGGCATTGCGCTGTCTAAATAAGCATTAAAGGCTTCTTTGCCCTGTTTACGAACCAGACTATCGGGATCTTCATCTAGCGGTAAGAAGATAAAGCGTACCTCGCGCCCGTCACTGAGCACCGGTAAAGCAGCTTCTAAAGCTCGCCAAGCCGCTTTTTGACCCGCATTGTCACCATCAAAGCAAAAAATGATGCGGCTGGTCAAACGAAATACTCTTTGCATATGCTCACTGGTGGTCGCTGTACCCAAAGTTGCCACCACATTCACAATGCCGTGCTGTGACAATGCGATTACATCCATGTAACCCTCGACTATAATCAAATGTTCTAAGTTTCGTGTGACCTGCTCTGCTTCATATAAGCCATACAATTCTCCTCCTTTATGAAACACCGGTGTCTCTGGAGAATTCAGATACTTAGGTTGGACTTCAGCCTCCATACTACGGCCACCAAAGCCTAAGGGGCGACCACGGCGATCACGAATAGGAAACATTACCCGACCACGGAAACGATCATATTCACGGCCGCTGTCAGAGCGCACACTCAAACCCACCGCAGCAATAGACTCTGCAGAGAATTTCTTATTTATCAAATGATTGTATAAACGATCCCATTGATCTGCCGCAGCACCCAAGGCAAAACGTTGAGCAGTTTCAGCATCAATACCGCGCTGCTGAAAATAATTCATGGCTTTGGAGTCTTGTTCTAATTCGTGCCTATAAAAATCCATGGCGGCACGCAAGACATCGTATAAGGAGCTGTGTTTGGCTTGTTTGGCATTGTATTCCCCTTGAGGAATGCTCAAACCCAAACGCGCGGCCAACATTTCTACTGCTTCAATAAAATTCTTGTGAGCATATTCCATCAAAAAGGAAATGACATTGCCACTGGCCCCACAACCAAAGCAATGATAAAACTGTTTTTGACTATTGACGGAAAAAGAGGGGGTTTTTTCAGTATGAAATGGACAACAAGCAACAAAATTACGACCGGCTTTCTTCAAAGGCACATAGCCGTCGATCAATTGCACAATATCCGTACGTAAGACTAAATCTTGGATAAAAGATTCTGCAATACGATTGGACATGGTGTCGACTTCCGGTGTTTATATATTCTTGGCATTTGATTCTTAGGCTTAAGGCTGGATGATTATGGTTGCAGTTTTTCTTTAATCAACCGGCTTACCGCTGACATATCGGCGCGGCCTTGCAATAGAGGTTTCAATGCGGCCATCACCAGACCCATATCTTTCATGGATACAGCCCCTACCGCAGCCACTTGTTCGTCTATCATGCGTGCAATTTCAGCAGCAGATAGTGGCTCAGGCATGTAGCGGCGCAATAACTCTAGCTCAAAAGTTTCTTTTGCAGCCAAATCATCACGACCAGCCGCTTGATACTGTTCAATGGACTCGCGGCGTTGCTTAGCTAGTTTATCGAATAGGACGATAATAGCTTCATCGTCCAATTCAATACGTTCATCGACTTCTTTCTGCTTAATAGCCGCCATCATCAGACGCATAGCGCCTAGCGTGTCCTTATCTTGGGCACGCATCGCCGTCTTGATGTCTTCTTGTAGGCGCGCTTTTAAGGCAGACATTTTAACGCCTAACGCTCTTTTTCTTCTTTGCGAAAGAACCACGCGAAGGTGTTGGCGCTTCTTTAGCCAATTTCTTTAAGTAGCGCTTGACCGCAGCGGCCTTTTCTTGAGCACGTACTTTAGTAGGCTTTTCATAGCGAGCACGGCGCTTAACTTCTGTTAATATACCGGCTTTTTCGCAGGCGCGTTTGAAACGGCGTAATAGACCGTCTGGATTCTCGTGTGGCTTAGCAATAACACTAGGCATGTAAGGTTACTCTCCTAAATATAGAACTATTGTTTCGTTGCTCTTAAAGAACAACCCAAGGTTTCGCATTCTAGACTTTCTTGTAGCCAAATGCAAGGGTGCAAACGGTTTATTGTGAGTTTCTTTTGGTTTGGGCAGGGTTTTACCAGAAATACATCGCCATTGATTTATGAATGAAATAATGCTATATATATGCAAGTAAATGATGTGGCGTGACAATCAAACGGTACTATTTGTAATACTGCAGTGCTCACCCTTTATTGACCACAGCATTTAACAATCTATTTTGCGACTAAAAATAGTTGCCAAACACCTTAAGCTAGGTTATAATAAAGAGGCATTGCAATGACAAAATTTGAGAAATTGAAAACCCGTTTTTTATCTATGCCCAAAGATTTTTCGTGGGATGAGTTAACAAAGTTATTAGGTGAATACGGCTATAAAGAAACAAATGCGGGTAAAACAAGTGGTTCACGCATCAAGTTTATACACGCGCATTTTGAACCCATCTGTTTGCACAAGCCGCACCCAAAACCAGAATTGAAGGCTTATCAAGTAAAGCAAATAGTAGAAACGTTGAAAAATAAGGGGTTATTACAATGAATGATATGTTAAAGTACAAAGGCTATTATGGCTCAGTTCATTATGATGTAGATGAGCCTATTTTTTACGGTAAATTAGAGTTCATTAAAGCATTAGTTTCATACGAAGCCAAAGACGCTGTGGGCATCAAAAAAGCATTTGAAGAAGCGGTGAACGATTACTTAGCATTATGTAAACAGGAAAAAATAATGCCAGAACTTCCGTTCAAGGGCTCCTTAAATGTTCGTTTAGGGCATGAGCTGCATGAGAAAGTTGCTATTTTAGCCTTAAAAGAAAAGGTTAGTATAAATAGATATATATGCAATTTATTAAAACAAGTGAATGGGCACGCCGTAGCATAGGGATAAAATTTATGAACAAACATATCGGCAGTAGTTTAAACGAGTTATTGGCGGAAGAAGATATGCTAGTAGAAAGCGAATTAATCGCGATTAAACGTATTCTTGCCTATCAAGTAGAAAAAGCAATGCTTGAGAAACATATAAGTAAAACACAAATGGCCCAAAAAATGGGTACCTCCCGTTCAGCATTAGCACGCTTTCTTGATATTAAAAATACATCCGTTACTTTGTACACATTAGAAAAAGCCGCTCGCGCTATTGGCAAGAAACTTCATGTGGCTATTGCTTAGAGGAAATTATGCATTCTTCTTTTACAATACATTTATTCAAAAAATTTCCAAAAAACTTGATTTGAAACGGGATCCCCGACTGTGGCCTCGCGGCCACGTCGAGGATGACAACACTCTAGCGTGTGATAACTTTCAGCATAAATCTCACATCTTCAACTGTGAGCGCTATATCCAGATTACCGCCTTTTTAAGGTTTTTCAGTTTGCAATGAAGCCATATTAATCACAAAACGATATTTAACATCGGCCTTATCCATACGCTCATACGCTTCATTGATATCTTGGATGTTGATTAACTCTATATCGCTGCTAATATTGTGCTTCGCACAAAAGTCTAACATTTCTTGTGTTTCTGCTACGCCACCAATCATAGAACCGGCTAAGATGCGTCGCCCGCCGATTAAACTACGTGAGTAGAGTGGTATACTGTCTGCAGGGATCCCTACCATCACCATAACGCCATCACGTTTTAACGTTTGTAGATGTGCATTGATATCATGCGGGGCAGAGACCGTATCTAAAATAAAATCAAATTGATTCTGTTGTGCTGCCATGGCGGCATCGTCTTTGGATACCACAACTTTACTAGCACCTAGACGTAGGGCATCATCGTGTTTAGCATTAGAACGTGTAAACAACGTGACTTCTGCGCCGAAAGCAGCCGCTATTTTAACGGCCATATGCCCCAAACCACCTAAACCAATCACTGCTACTTTTTGGCCGGGGCCTACATTCCAATGGCGCATAGGTGAATAGGTGGTAATGCCCGCACACAGCAAAGGTGCAGTGCTAGCTAAATCGGCTTTAGGTGGTATGCGCAATACAAAATCTTCGCTGACAACGATGTAATTAGCATATCCACCGCGTGTAGGTGTACCACGCTCGCGCTCAAGGCCATTGTAAGTTGCGGTAAACCCTTCTACGCAAAACTGCTCTAAATTTTCATGGCAGCTTGCACATTGGCGACAAGAATCGACCATACAGCCTACGCCTACAGAATCCCCCACTTTATATTGAGTGACTTCTTTGCCTACGCGGCTTACATAACCTACAATTTCATGACCAGGCACCATAGGGAAAATCTTAGCTCCCCAATCTCCTCGGGCTTGGTGTACATCGCTGTGACATACGCCGCAATAGAGGATTTCAATTAAAATATCGTGTGCACCCAATTCACGGTGTTCAAATTCAAAGGGAGCTAATGTAGCGCCAGCATGTTGTGCTGCATAACCTGTAGTCTTAATCATAATTTTCTCCTTTACATCAAAAAAATTGGCGATGCGGGATTTTCTGAAGGTTTAAACTAGAATCGCAGTTGTGTCATCCTTAACCGAAAGTCTGGGATCCAGCCATTGTCATCCTCGACCGAAGGTCGAGAGTGACAAAGCTTCGATTCAAATTCAATATGTTTATTCAAAGCTCGCATCTTCAAGTGCATTGGGTATAAATGATACCATAAATCCTGTTTCACAACAAATTATTTGTTCAGTAAAACCAATTGTATATTAATTCCGTTAAATGCTCGATCATTTAGATATTTGCGCAAATACTCTGCCAACGGTATATCAATCACTTCTTTTTTAATTAAAGACGCTTCTCGATACACTAAACCATCTTTCGTACGTAAAGCAAAACCCAAATGCGACACATCCAGCTCTGTGCCATCGGCCTTCCAATCAGAACGTACAATTTCAATGATACTGCCTGAAGGAATTTGATCAAAAATAAATTGATTAGGCCGCCCTTGTTTATCATATAAAGCTGTCAATGGCACATAAGGTATATGCGCTTCTTGGTTAGACACTTCTGCACTTAATCCTCGAAAACGCGCCAACAATTGCTGTTGTTTTTCTATAGTCAGTGGTGAAAGTAGCTTAATGCTCGCTAAGGTTTTTTTATCATACCATGCTTTCTTATTAATATAAGTATTATCTATCTCGGCAATCGATTGATTATTTTGATTATGGATAGTCATTGTAATATCTTTAATAAAGCCTTGGCTTTCATTATTTGGATTCCAATCTGTACTCGTAAAATGATTACGGTTTTGATAATAAACCAGGCCCTCTTTATAATTTATTTTTTTTAATCATCTGCTTAAATGTTTGTAAATCGTTGGCATTGATTAATGCCAGCACTGTGCTGACATAGGTCATACAATCAAATGCATCGGTGCGATATAAAGGGCTTTGATCAAACTCGCCTTCCATTCCCTCCCCTAATGCCCCATTCAAATAACGTTGCCCGAGAAAAGCAGCACTAAAATATTCAAGCTTTTGAGTCGCTGGTTGATGCGCATATAATCTCTCGATAGCCGTATCATAAGCAGCAACATTATAGGGTGGAATAATGCTAACTTGATCGGCAGCAAATACGGTCATAGCCATTAATAGTATGCTGAAAGTGACAATGGTTTTAAGAATGGTGCGCATGTTTAGCTTCTCCGTAATGACTCAACCTGTGTAGTAAGAAAAATCTATAGTGGGTAGATTAGCGTATATTGTCGCTTTCCGCTCCCTGACGGTCGCGGCTCGGTTGATCCGTTTGTAACCATTAGAGTGAGTAGTTACGCTTCTTCTACCTCAACTCTCCTATACATTCTCCCATACGCACATTTTGACCTGCAGCTAATTGAGGTAAGAATTGTGCTTTTTGTTTCGGAAATAATAAAATCACCGTTGAACCATAACAGAAATAACCCAGTTCAGAGCCCTTAGCAAAAGGGATAGATGGATAATCGGTGCTAACTGTATCTTTAGCTGCATTGGGCGTAATACGTCCAGCAAATTGGGTGTGTATTCCCGCTACCAAAAGTGCTGCAACAAAAACAACTGCAAAAGGCCCAGCAGGCGAATCAAAGTAGCAAATTAAACGCTCATTGCGCGCAAATAATCGTGGAATACGCAACACACTTTTTGTATTGACTGAAAATAAACGCCCCGGTACATAAACGGCTTTGGTTAAAACCCCATCACAAGGCATATGCACGCGATGATAGTCTTTGGGCGCCAAATAAATGGTCATAAAATGGCCATTATCAAATGGGTTTTCTTTTTTTGGATCTAAAGCCAACAAGTCGGCCACATCATAATAACGTCCTTTTACTTGCAAAATTTGCTGGCCTTTAATTTCCCCCAACTCGCTGATGCTGCCATCGACTGGGCTCACTAAAACGGTACCCCCTTTGGCGATAGGTCTAGCACCGGCTCGTAATGGCCGTGTAAATAAACTTTGAAAATTAGGATAGCTGTTCAGATCGGCTGATTGAGCCTCCTCTAAATTAACATCATAATATTTTAAAAATAGTTTCATTAAGGACAATTTGACTACAGGTTGCTTACATTCAACCAATCGCCCCGCTAAACGCGATAAGGCATGTTGCGGCAAAATAGATTGCATATTCTCTATCCTAATATAAAAAACGGAGGCTAGTCGCGCAGTATGACTAAATGCCTTTTAAAAAACAAGCCACGAATCATAAGATCTGATCAATTGTTGCTCTATTTTGACCCGTACTATCTTTCTTTGTTTTGTGCTAATCTGGTAATCTTAGAACTTGCGCGTACGCGGTAAGAGAAACAAGCAAAATTTGGATAAGAATAATATGAAACTTTCTAAAAGAACCATCTATAAAACGACCCTGTGTACTACGGCCGTTTTGCTCACTGCTTGTTCCAGTGCTCAATATTCCCCTGACCCTTCCGATCCTTTACAGGGCATGAACCGCGTTACCTACAGTTTTAACCAAAAATTTGATAAGTATGCTCTAAAACCAGCAGCCCAAGCCTATACTTTTGTTACACCGCAATTCGCGCGCGATCGCGTCACCAATTTTTTTAGCAACATAGGCGAAGTTCCTACTTTCTTCAACGATACTCTTCAGGGCAATTTAAAATTAAGTGCCACCGCTTTAGGCCGTTTCGTTGTCAACACCACCATAGGTTTGTTGGGCTTATTTGATCCAGCTTCTAGTATGGGGCTGACCAAACATTACAACGATTTTGGTATTACGCTGGCGCAATATGGTGTTACCACCTCGCCTTACTTGGTATTGCCTCTGATTGGACCTAGTTCTATACGCGATGCATTGGCTTTGTGGCCAAATTATGCTTACCTAAGTGTATGGGGCTATGTAGGCAAATACAATGAATGGCGCAATATTTTCTTTGTGATCGATATCGTCAACTTACGTGCCAGCATGCTGTCATCTGAAGACGTGGTACGACAAGCTTCACTGGATGAATATGTCTTTATACGCAATGCTTATCTACAAAAACGGGCTAGCCTCATTAAAGGCTACACTGGCCGCGATGTAGGTCCTAAAGGTCAAAGCAATACCGATGAAGATCCTTTAGATAATATGGGCGATTTGTCAAAAGACAGCGGGGCGACAACAGGTCAAAGCAATACAGATAAAGATCCTTTAGATGATCTGGGCGATTCGTCAAAAGACAGCGGTGCATCGCCTGCAGCTACGAAAGATGAAGTCAAGAACAGTAGCACCAGCAAAAAAGGTACCACAGAGGATAACAATGTAACTGCGCCACCACCGGCATCATTCCGCCAATCCAGCAATGATCCAGTGAAACAATCTCTAGCACAAAATGAACTGGTTGAAATGGGCAGCTAAATACCGCATGAACATTGTTCTTTTTCAGCCAGAAATTCCACCCAACACGGGTAACATCATACGCTTGTGTGCCAACACAGGCTGCAGCTTGCATTTGATTAAACCACTAGGTTTTGAATTAAGCGATAAAACACTCAAACGTGCTGGATTGGATTATCATGAATATGCCACCATTCGTTATTATGAAAATTGGCCTCACTTCCTACAAGACAATACCGCCATACGTCTTTTTGCTTTTTCAACCAAAGGGCAAAATAGATATAGCGATGTTCAGTATCAGAAAAATGATTTTTTCTTGTTTGGTCCGGAAACCCGCGGCTTACCGATGGATATTTTAACGTCCTTAGTCCCACAGCACATCCTACGCATTCCTATGCAAGCGCCTAGTCGCAGCCTTAATCTGGCCAATACTGTAGCCATCGCTGTTTATGAGGCTTGGCGACAATTAGATTTCGTACCCTAAACTTATTGATTTTAAAAGTATTTCTCTAATGGCTTGCGCCATAGTCTGTTTTATATTACAATAACTTAGATGCCTTGGCAGGTTTTTTTAACCCTTAAGGAAATGGATTTTCAATGAGTACTACTATGTTTAAAAGAGCGGCTTCCTCACAAAGCGTCCCGAATAAAAAAATATTCAGCCCTAAGCCTTACCGTATCCGTTTACCCATGCTCTTGCCTATAGAATCTAGTAAACGTTTATTACAAAGCCCCAAGATCACTCATGTTTTACCGCAGTTACAACAAATCATTTATACTACCGACGCACAATATAAAAATCTGTATTTAAAATCTTTAGAAAATTTTGCTGAGTTCGTACAGCAATTGCCTTCTAGACGTAATTTTCACTTTAATCACAACGGCGGTATGTTGCTATTAGGCTTATTGCGCGCATTCCAAACTTTGCGTCTATACCGCGAACAAACACCCATTAAAAGTTATGCCCGGGATAAAGTGCCTTCTAATATTGCTTTATGGTCCTATGCCTTATATACCGCGGCGCTATT
>JAJYCX010000035.1 GCA_021778015.1 Pseudomonadota bacterium | reverse complement strand
ACCAGATAATCGCTGCCCGCTGCTTGCGCTGCTTGCGGAGTAACGACTCGTTGTTGATCATCATGGGCATTGTCTTCTAAACGAATACCGGGGGTAACTAAGCAAAAAGAAGCTCCGAACTGCGCGCGTAACGAAGCGGCTTCCTCAGCGGAGCAAACAACACCATCTAAACCTGCATCGTGTGTTAACTGCGCTAAATGCAAAACACTGGTATTTATAGTTTGATTAAAGCCTAAGCTTTGCCATTCACTTTCGTTATAACTGGTCAAGGCCGTAACCGCTATTAGCAAAGGCGCTTTTGTGCCATAAGACTGCAAAGCTTTTTTAGCCGCAGTCATCATGGCAACTCCACCCAAGGCATGCACGTTGATCATCCACACGCCTAGATCGGCCGCAGCCAAACAGGCTTGCACTACTGTATTGGGAATATCATAAAATTTTAAATCTAAAAACACGCTGAATTTTAAGTCCACCAAACGTCGCACTAAGTCTGGCCCGCCGCGGGTAAATAGTTCATTGCCTACTTTTAATCTGCACTGAGTAGGTGATAAGGACTCTACAAAATCTAAGGCTGTTTTTGCTTCAGAAAAATCCAAGGCAACGATAATTTGCGGTTTTTTATTCATTATTTCTCTCCGAAGGAGGGTAACTGCCATTCTTCACCAACTTGCAATACCCTAAATTGTTGTTGCGTTAACTGTGTTTCATTTAAAGCCTTATCTAAAGCGATGATCGGCTCATCTATGCCCTCATTGGTCAAATGAAAAGTACCAAAATGAACTGCCATAGCATATTGTGGTTTTATAATATTAAAGACTTTCACGGCTTCTGCGGGATTAACATGGCTATAGCGCATAAACCAACGCGGTTCATAAGCCCCTATAGGTAATAAAGCCAAACGAAAAGGCCCATAGTCCGCAATTTGAGAAAAAATACTGCCATCGCCTAGTCCCGTATCTCCTGCAGAATAAATATTGCCTCCTTTGCTTTGGAGGATAAATCCACCCCACAATGTTTTATTCGTATCAAAAAGATTGCGTTTAGACCAATGATTTGCAGGTACAAAAAGGATATTCAACTCTGTATTGACCCTATGGCTTTGCCACCAATCTAAACTAACAATGCGTGCATTAGAGCCTAAACGTTTTTTTAATAACGCGTCGTTACCCAAGCCTGTTATAAACACAGGGTGAAATTGCTGTTCTAGGCGTTGCAAGGTAGGAATGTCTAAATGATCATAATGACTGTGTGATATCAATACCACATCGATGGGCGGCAAGGCAGCAAAATTTATTCCAGGTTCATGCACTCTTTTAGGCCCTATAAATTGCACTGGACTCGCGCGTTCCGACCAAATAGGATCGGTTAAAATATTTAAACCCTGTGTTTGCAATAACACCGTAATATGGCCTACAAAAGTGACTTGTAAATCATCGCCCAAAACACGCTGTTTGACTACAGGCGTAAAAAGATTATCACGATGCGCTGGCCAAGGAGTAGGTTTGTCGTGTAAACGCCATTTTATAAAACTCTTGAAACCGAGTGGCGAATTAATACCATCTAAATTTGAAAACCGCAGACCATTGAAGTGATTGCTTATCGGACCGCGATATTGTGGCATACGATATTGCGCCATTAAATAAATAACGATGGCTAGAATGATCGCTAGGATTAACATTGTCCACCTCTTTAGAGTCATCATGTTGCCCTTATTCATGTTATGTTTAAATAATAACACCGTTTAATTGTCAGGTAAACTCTGTTCATTCTGTTTTAAAATCTTTCGGTTAACCGTCCAAAGCTATCGCTGCCGTTGTGTACAGTACGTCATTTGTCGCGGAACTCGTCATTGCGAGGAGACCGTTTCACAGATCTGGTGCAAATAAGCAACGCTAGCAACGGTTGACGAAGCAATCCAGGAGATCTTAAAAAAATAAGCATGTAGTTATTTTATCACAATAATTAAAAAGAAGCGTATCTTTATACGGGATGTATTTTTAATCTCAGCTCGTATAAAGATACGCTTCTTTTTAATTCTTCTATAAACAGCCGCTCTTTTTATTGCTCAAGATTTCCTGGATTGCTTCGTCAACCGTTACTTATTCTGTGTTTTCGCACCAGATCTGTGAAACGGTCTCCTCGCAATGACGAGCTTCGTACAAACAACATATTCACAATACAAACAAGAAACAAAGCGCAATAGCTATGGCTGGGTGGCACGGTGAGGGGTCCCCGGCGCGCACAGGCACGAGCACGACGGGGTATCACCGTTGCCAGGACCCAGCCAGCGGTGAGCTATAATATTTAACCCTGAATTTCGCCGCCTAGGGAAAATTCAGTAACTATACCTTAAGATTCTACCTTTTCTGAAAAGACCTCTCTGACGTCCCTTTTAAGGGTGGTGATAATTCTCCAGGGTTACTCCACATGGCCGGTGACCCTCTATCTGAAGAAGCTACATATGAAGAACCGGTGTTTCGGGATCTTGCTGGCATTTCTTCTTTTTCCTTCAGCCCCAATTGTAAAAGGAAAAATTCAACGTCAAATGTATGCCCTTCTAGAAGTGGTAATTCGTCTTGTTTGAAGGTAATGCATGGATTTCCTCCGTGCTCAAACACGAAATCAACCATGACCATTGCACTGTCATTCTCTTGTTTAATTTCATTGTCCCGAAGCGTCCGTGATAACGCGTGCATAACTTCCCGTTCTTTATGAGATATGTAATAAGACCCATATTTGTATTCTACCGTAAATCCCTCAAAAACAGTTTTAAGCAACGCAAGTTCTTCATTTGATGCAGACATTTTTACCACCTTAGTTTATTAGTAGATACATTCAACCTTCTAGAAAGTCTTTAGAAATAAGATCTTTCACGAGGTCTTAAAAATAAATTAAAATTTTAGCATAAAAGGAGGAATAATAGTCAAGAAATCTTGCCCGAATACAGAGAAGTCGCGTGACTGGGCCCGGCCAGCAATGAACGATAATACTTAATCCTGGATTTTACCGCCTAGCTTTAAAAAAACTCTGCAACAACGCCAAACTTTCTTCAGCCAATATTCCTTGCGTGCTGTATAAGCGATGGTTTAAACACGGTGCGTCGATGATGTTAAAGACGCTGCCGCAAGCACCACTTTTGCTGTCGGCTAAGGCAAATACTACGCGTTTGATGCGTGCATTGACCAAGGCGCCTGCACACATAGAACAAGGTTCTAAGGTAACATATAAGGTCGCATCCAATAAGCGATAATTTTGCAGCGTTTTGCCCGCAGCGCGCAAAGCGATGATCTCGGCATGGGCAGTAGGGTCTTTTGCTGTAACGGTTTGATCCCAGCCTTCGCCGATGATCTTGTCATCATGGACCACAATCGCGCCTACCGGTACTTCATTGTGTTGTAAAGCAAGTTCGGCGCGTTGTAGCGCTTGTTGCATCCAAAAAGTATCGTCTAAATTTGTTTTCATAAGAAAAAAAACCTAATTTAAAGCTGGATCCCCGACTGCGGCCTCACGGCCTGGTCGAGGATGACAATGTTCTGGTTTACAGTTATTTTTGACGCTCAATCCACAATCTTAAATACAGTGACTATATTTATTAAAGCCCGTATTTTTCATTATTCCCACTCGATCGTTGCAGGTGGTTTACCGCTGATATCATAAACAACACGCGATACACCGCTTACTTCATTCACAATACGATTTGAAACGATGTCTAACAATTCATACGGCAAATGCGCCCAATGCGCGGTCATAAAATCGATGGTTTGCACAGCGCGTAGCGCGATCACATAATCGTATTGACGCGCATCGCCGACTACGCCTACCGATTTTACTGGTAAAAATACGGCAAAGGCTTGGCTCACTTTATCATACCAACCTTGTGTATTTAACTCCGACATAAAAATGTGATCGGCTTCTCGTAAAATACGCACATATTCGGGATGAATTTCACCGAGTATACGCACCCCCAATCCAGGACCCGGGAAAGGATGTCTATACACCATGTCATAAGGCAAACCCAATTCTAAACCCATCTTACGCACTTCATCTTTAAATAATTCGCGCAAAGGTTCAACCAATTTAAACTTCATGTCTTTAGGCAAACCACCTACATTATGATGCGATTTAATTACATGAGCGCCATCTGAGGCATGCGCTGATTCAATCACATCCGGATAAATCGTTCCCTGAGCTAAGAAAGGAATATTGCCTAAGGCTTTAGATTCTCGCTCAAAGGTTTCTATAAACACACGTCCTATAACCTTACGTTTGTCTTCTGGTTCAGATATGCCCTTTAATGCTGCATAAAAATGCTCGCTCGCATCTATGGCAATCACTCTAACACCTAAATTTTTCGAAAAAACATCCATCACTTTTTTACTTTCTTCGTGTCGCAATAGGCCTGTATCGATAAACATGCAAATAAGTTGTTTGCCTATGGCGCGATGCAATAGGGCTGCCACCACGGCGGAATCAACGCCACCCGATAAGCCTAATAAAACTTGCTCGCCCTTAACTGTTTCTTTTACTTTGGTTATGGCTTCTTCAATAATATTGTCCAAAGTCCACAATGAGGCGCAACCACAAATATCATGCACAAAGCGTTCTATTAAACGCTGCCCTTGCGTCGTATGTGTGACTTCAGGATGAAACTGTAAACCATAATAACGCTTGTCATCATTGGCGATAATGGCGTAAGGCGAATTGGTGCTCACCCCTATGGCAATAAATTCAGCAGGGATCGCAGTGACTCTATCGCCATGACTCATCCACACATCGAGTTGCGCTTCTAGACTACCGTCTTGATAACGATCTTCTATACCTTGGGTTAATCTGCAGGTTTGTTTTAGATTGACAGTAGCAGCGCCATATTCTCTATGTTTAGAGCTTTCGACTGCGCCGCCAAAGTGTAAGGCCATCGCTTGCATGCCATAACAAATACCCAGTACAGGCACTCCCAAGCTAAATACACATTCAGGAATTTTAGGGCTATTTTCACCTAGTGTGCTTTCGGGCCCACCGGATAGAATAATACCCAGTGGTGCAAATTTGCGGATCCAATCATCGTCTATGCGCCACGGCACTATTTCACTGTATACACCACATTCGCGTATACGTCGTGCTATCACTTGTGAATATTGCGAACCAAAATCAATGACCAATATTTTTTGTTGATGACTGTGCATAAGGTAACTCTTGTTATTTAAGATACGGGATAATTCGGCGGCTCTTTGGTAATAGACACATCGTGCACATGACTTTCATGCACGCCTGCCCCGGTAATACGCACAAATTTGCTTTGTGTGCGTAAGGCTTCAATATTAGCGCTACCAGTATAACCCATACCTGCGCGCAAACCGCCTAATAATTGCGTGATCACGCCCAATAATGGTCCTTTATAAGGAACACGGCCTTCTACGCCTTCCGGGATCAACTTTTCTAATTCTCTTAAACCATCTTGAAAATAGCGATCACTAGAACCATGCACACCTGCCATAGCACCCAACGAACCCATACCTCTATAGGTTTTATAACTACGGCCTTGATACAATTCAACGGTACCTGGCGCTTCTTCAGTGCCTGCAAAAAGACTGCCTACCATCACTACGGATGCACCTGCTGCAATCGCTTTCACAATATCCCCAGAAAAACGAATGCCGCCATCGGCAATGACGGGTATGTCTTTATTGTGCAAAGCTTCGCTGACTTCAGCAATGGCGCTGATTTGCGGCACGCCTACACCACTGACAATACGAGTCGTGCAAATAGATCCTGGTCCTATACCAACCTTGACCGCGTCGGCTCCAGCATCATATAGCGCTAAAGCCGCATCGGCTGTCGCAATATTGCCGCCTATAACTTGCATCTGCGGATATTCTTTTTTAATTGCGCGCACACGATCTAATACGCCGCGTGAATGACCATGAGCGGTATCAACCACCAACACATCCACCCCTGCTTCGATTAATGCGGCCACGCGCTGTTCGGTATCTTTACTGGTCCCTACGGCAGCGCCTACACGCAAACGCCCTAAGGGATCTTTGCAGGCTTGTGGTTTTTCTTGATTTTTTTGTATGTCTTTAGCGGTGATCATGCCTTTTAAATGAAAATGATCATCAACAACGATAATTTTTTCAATGCGGTGTTTGTGTAATAAGCTGATAATTTCTTCACGAGTCGCCCCTTCTTTGACCGTAATCAAGCGCTCTTGTGGCGTCATCACTTCGGAAATTAAACGGCGTTGATTCGGTTCAAAGTGCACGTCACGACGGGTTACGATCCCCACTACTTTGTTGCCAGCTACTACCGGCATACCTGAAATGCCATGTTCTAGTCTCATCGCCAATAACTGTTCAATGGTCATATCGGATGTAACCGTGATGGGATCTTTAACCACACCACTTTCAAATTTTTTGACCTTGCGCACGGCCATGGCCTGTTCTTCTATGGACATATTCTTGTGAATGATGCCTAGACCGCCCTCTTGCGCCAAAGCAATGGCCAAACGCGCTTCGGTTACAGTGTCCATAGCGGCGGATAATAAAGGGATACGCAAAGTGATGTCGCGCGTTAGACGCGTCGCTAAATCGGCTGTTTTGGGTAAAATGTCGGAATAAGCAGGGACTAATAAGACGTCATCGAAAGTCAGGGCTTCTTTAAGGATATTCATGCTAAATCTCCCGCAGGCTTTGCGTGGTGAATGATAGCAGCACATTGTACGATAGATAAGAATAAAAAGCAATGTGTTTATAACGCATCTCAATGATTTAAAAAATTATATATTTATGCCAAAAAGAGTAATACATAATTAACCTGATGGCCCTATTGGTAAAATAGAGATTTTAGTATATAATTCGACCTTTATTATACAATAATTATTAAATAGCGCAGAGGTAAATAGTATGAGCTCAGTGGAAAATATCGCTAAGGCTGCACGCGAAGGCCATACCGGGACTGTGAAAAGGGAGATTGGCCTAGGTGCTAGCGTAAAGGCAAAATACGACAATAACGACACGCTGCTACATTTCGCTGCGCGCAATACCCATGTGAGGGTTGTAGAGCACCTAATTAAAAGCGGCGCTGAAGTAAACGCAAAAAACTCCAACGGCTACACTCCACTACATATCGCTGCATCCGAAGGCTGTATCGGGGTTGTGAAGCACCTACTTAAAAAAAATGCTGACGTAAACGCAACAGATAAATGCGGCCGCACTCCACTACATCTCGCAGCACTAAAGGGTCAGACGGAGGCCGTGAATGCCCTACTTCAAAACGGTGCTGGCGTAAATGCAAAAAACTCCGGTGGCGACACTCCACTACATCTCGCTGCACTAAATGGCCAGACGGAGGCCGTGAATGCCCTACTTCAAAACGGCGCTGACGTAACCGCAAAAAACTGCAACGGCTACACTCCGCTACATGCCGCTGCAATGAATGGACATATGAACACTGTAGAACTGCTCATTCAAAATGGCGCTGATGTAAACGCAAAAAACTCCGATGGCGACACTCCACTAGATCTCGCGGAACACAACAAACATTTTAAGGTTGCGGTTCGCCTATTTAAAAAGCATGTTGAAGTAACTATAACTAGTGGCACCACTCTGCTACATTACGCTGCACAAAATGGCGATATGAACTTTACGAAATCCCTACTTCAAGCAGATTTTGACGTAAACGCAAAAGATATCAACGGCTGCACCCCACTACATTTCGCTGTAAAGGAGGGGCATATGTCCGTGGTGCAGGAACTGATTAATGCCGGTGCTGATGTAGACGCAAAAACCCCCGGTAATTGCACTCCGCTACATATCGTTGCAATAAGTGGCTATGATGCCGTGGTGCAGGAACTGATTAATGCCGGTGCTGATGTAGACGCAAAAACCCCCGGTAATTGCACTCCGCTACATTTCGCTGTATTAGACGGTCATATCTCTGTTGTACAGGTGCTGATTAATGCCGATGCTGACGTAGACGCAAAAGGCCATCATGGCCGCACTCCCGCGCAAATGGCTACCGCTTTCGCGAACCGTAGCAAGGCCGATGCAGATATCGCTGAGTTGATTGGCGCAAAAAAGGCCGGCGCCTCCTTACACTCTCCTTTCCCCGGCGCAAGGAATTCGGTCAGTTTTTTTAGTAGCGAGCATAGTAGCGCGCAAAAAAGCCCCGCGCCCTTCCTAGCTTCAGCTTTCAGCCCCGGGCCGTAGCAAAGGTTTTAAGCCTAAGAAACAAATGCGCAGAACGGTGTAATGTATTATCATTAACCACAGCGAGCACACACTCCGTAAATATTCAAACTATGGTCGGTCATGGTGAAGCGATATTCTGCTGCAATTTCTGATTGGCGCTTCTCAATAATGGGATCGACAAATTCCTCTACCGCACCACATTTAATGCACACTAAATGATCATGATGCTTGTCTTGACGGATTTCGAACACAGAATGGCCACCTTCGAAATGATGACGGTCTACCAAGCCTGCGGCTTCAAATTGAGTGAGCACACGGTAAACTGTCGCCAAACCGATGTCTACACCCGCATCTAGTAAAGCTTTGTACACATCTTCAGCACTAACATGGTGGTGCTCTGCTTCTGCAAGAAGTTGTAAAATTTTTATCCGCGGTGCCGTCGCTTTTAAGCCAACTTTACGCAATTCTTCATTATTCAATGGTGTTCTCCTCCGCAAAAATAAGGTATCATCTATCAAGGTTCTACATTAACGGAAATACACAAGAAATGCAAAAAATATTCAATATACTCGCTCTATTCATACTAGTCCTCAGCCTATCGGCTTGTATACACAAAGTGGATGTAGAGCAAGGGAACGTGATGACTCAAGATATGGTCAATCAACTTCATCCTGGCATGACCTCCGACCAAGTACAGTTTATCATGGGCCACCCCGTTTTAGTGGAAACCTTTGAAAACAATCGCGCCGACTATGTTTACACCTTCCAACCCAATGGCAGCGACGTCACTAGAAAACGCATTACTTTGCTATTTAATGGCGGCCTGTTAACCAGCATCAGCGGCACCATGCATCCTGAATTGAATCCAACGACGGTTAGTGCCGTGTCGCCTATGAGTAACGATGCTGTGGATACTAATAGTCATACGGATACCAATCCGCCTAAAGTATCGCCTGTAGATGAGGCAGCTGCTCAGTAGCAACACATTTACCTCGCTCTACGGATCAATAAGATAGCAAATTTTATAGGGTAATCTGGGCTGTAATCCCAGATTATCCTGACAATCCGATTTTTCACCTCTGCTTAGCCTAATCGCCCTGTTGATAAAATAGACAATTTAATGTACAATCCCACCTGTACTGTACAATAATTATTAAACAGCGCAGAGGTAAATAATATGCGTTCCGATATGGCTCCCGTTAGCCAAGCAATTGATTTTAAACGATCCGGTTATACTCAAGTTATCATACTAAGTTATGGTATGCCTGAGTATAAGTTCAATCAGACTAAAAAGCGTCTTGAAGAACAAGGCAAAGTTGTGCATATCGTAAATATATCATATCCCATCTACTGGCCAGAAAATTTAAGCATAGATGAGCGGACTAAAGTTATCATTGTCGGGCATAGTAATGCTGGAAGAGAGTACATTTTATCTAACGACAACAATCAGTCAATGCACTTTAAGACACTTGCAGCGCTTATTAGTCAACACACTATAACAGAAGAAAAAACACCCAATTTGATCTTAAGTCTCCATAGTTGCTATGGAGGATCCGATGCCTCTGATGGGAGCAATCACGAATCGAGTTTTGCAGCAAAGTTAATTCGTGAGCTAAAACAGACGCACACAAAAAACGCGCGTATATCAGCAAGATTAGGCTCGTTCTGTGAAAACTTTCGTTCCGTTGGCACGAGAGGAGGGCATAACCTCACTAAAGCCAAAGACTCAAAAGTAATTCTTCTTTTAGACGATAAAAATCAACTCTTACCTTCTTACCCCTATGGCTATTCTGGCAACCATCATACCGAGGCTAGAAAAACACGTGTAGAAATCTCCGATAAAGGAAAAAAACGCAGCATTCTTCACGTTGCTGCAATAAAGGGGGATATAACTGATTCAACGCCAGACTTGGATCAAAATATAAATGCACAAGATGCAAACGGCAGTACCCCACTATATCTGGCTGTCTTATATGGCAATACATCCTCAGTAGAGTTTTTATTGGATAAAGGGGCAGATGCAAATATAGCTGATTCAAATGGAATAACGCCTTTATATTTGGCCGTATATAATGGCAATTTAGACATTATAGCGCAGCTGATTAACGCCACCACTGGCATAAATGTACAAAAATACTCCGGCAATACTTCGCTACATTGTGCTGTAATATGTGGCCGTGCGGACGTTGCAGAGCTACTGATTAACGCCGATGCTGACGTAAACGTAAAAGATTCCGACGGCTTCACTCCGCTCCATTACGCTGCAATATGTGGCTATACGGACGTTGCGGAGCTGCTGATTAACGCCGGTGCTGACATAAATGCAAAAGACTTCAATGGAAATATTCCGCTACATCTCGCCGCACGAGATGGCCATATGGCCGTTGTGATACAGCTGATGAAGCATGGTGCTGACGTAAAAGCGAAAAACTCCAATGGCAATACTCCGCTACATCTCGCTGCACAAAACGGCCATATGAACGTTGTGGAGCAGCTGATTAATGAAGGCGTTGACGTAAGCGCAAAAAACTCCAATGGCTATACTCCGTTACATGCCGCTGCACAAAACGGCCATATGAACGTTGTGGCGCAGTTAATTACAGCTGGTGCTGATGTAAACGAAAAAACCCGCTACGGCAATACTCCGCGAGATCTCGCTGCACTAAAGGGCTATGAAGACGTCGCGTCGTTGATTAAAGCAAAACAGGTCAGCAGCCCCTTACACTCTCCCCTCTTCAGCGCAAGGAATTCGGTAAGTTTTTTTGAGGGCGAGAAAGAAAACCACAAGCCGCTGCCAGCTTTCAGCCCCGGACATCATCAAAGGCTTTAATGCGAAGAATAGTAGAGTTGGCCGATAAGCCGGGTTCTGTCGTGGATGATCATTCGTCTACGCGTATTGTCACCAATACGCTTTAGCAACCAACCCGGATCCCGTGCGGGCCGCACATAGATCCCTATTTGGTCTTGCT
>JAJYCX010000016.1 GCA_021778015.1 Pseudomonadota bacterium | reverse complement strand
CGGCGCCAGCAAAGGCATAGGGTATAAAACCGCAGAAATATTTTTGAATAATGGTTTCGAGATATTGAATGTATCCCGCAACGCTTGCGCGTTAGCCGGGGCCCATAATATTAAGTTGGATTTGGTAGGCGCTCCGGATGAAACGATAAAGAATACATTACTGAAACAAGTGCCACAAAAACGGCGCATAATCTTAGTACATAACTCCGGCGTATGCTATAACGACACAGTGCAAAATTTTAAGACTACAGAATGGCAAGATACTTTAAGACTCAATGTCACCATTCCCGCTTTGTTAAGTCAATGGTTATTACCACAGATGCTGCCGCAATCGGCGATTGTTTTTGTGGGCTCTACGTTGTCAGAAAAAGCGGTAGGGAATACGTGTTCTTATACCGTGAGTAAACACGCAATCGTTGGCTTAATGCGCAGCGTGTGCCAAGACTTAGCCGGTCAATCTATACACACGTGTTGTGTATGCCCTGGTGTTACCGATACCGAAATGTTTCGCTTACGCGTAGATAACAATGCGGCTCTTTTGGCTAAATTGACTCACCTACAAAGTGACAATCGTTTATTACAACCGCAAGAAATTGCCGAAGCTATTTATATGGCCGCTACTCACCCTATTTTTAACGGCTCCGTGTTACATGCTAATGGTGGGCAGATTGAGCGGTGATTTGCTCCAAAACCGTCATTGCGAGGAGACCGTTTCACAATTTTTGTGCGAATACGCGAGGTTAGCAACGGTTGACGAAGCAATCCAGGAGATCTTAAAAAAATAAGAATGCAGCTATTTTATCATAGTAATTAAAAAGAAGCGTATCTTTATACGGGCTGAGATTAAAAATATGTCCCGTATAAAGAACCCCATTTTCTTAATTCTTCTGTAAACAAATTGCCTTTTTATTGCAGAAGATCTCCTGGATTGCTTCGTCAACCGTTACTTATTCTGTGTTTTCGCACCCGATCTGTGAAACGGTCTCCTCGCAATGACGGCTCACAGGGACTTATGTATACGAGCTAAGAAAATATTCGATGGATATGAACTGCTCAATACAACGCACAATAGTTATGGCTTGGTGTCACGTGATAGGAGCCCTAGTCGCTGGACCAGTCATATAAGCACAACGAGAATATCACGTGGCCGAGCCCGGCCAGCACTGAATTATAATACTGCGTCCTGGATCTAATCACACTGAAATACACATCTACCTCTCGCAAGTCTTTCTTTTTTATGATATTATTAATCTAACATTTTTTGAGAGCATGCAATGAAAAATCAAAAAGAGCCCATATCAAAACCTAACTGCGGCTCATTTAACAGTCTTGAAATTACACTTCAACCAGATATCGCCACCTTGCCTGACAAAATTGAAGCTACAGCCACAAATCAATTACAAAGGAGCAGCTCTAGCTGCTCTACCACAGAAGTAGATTGTAATAAACCTGCTTCCCCGAACAATTCAAAAGAAAACTTAAAAAATGAAAAAGCTTCTCAAGAGCATATTCCGAGTACTCTAAAGAATGATCGAAAGCGCAAAAAAGATCTTGATGAAGAATCTGTCGTTATACCTCCCTACCCCTGCAAAAGACCAAGAAAAGTCGTATCTACAAAGCACAACCAGTTGCGCCGATCCTTTGCTACCTTCTGGCAACCTGAAGACTTGTCTTTGGAATCTGAGGACTGGTCTAAAGAAGGAGAGCTTATGATAGGAAAAAAATACAGCCGCCAATCTTCTAGTCAAAAAATGCCCAAACCTTGATTTTCTCCTTCCCCGCCCCCATATAAAAAGCTATAGCAATTCTTTAGGAGTCCCGCCTTGCAACAATACTGTGGAACAACCATCGTTTCCGTACGCCGCGATAACAAAGTCGTTATTGGTGGGGACGGTCAGGTCACCCTAGGACCTACGGTGATGAAGCATAATGCGCGTAAAGTACGCCGTTTGCACAATAGTCAGGTTATAGCCGGTTTTGCCGGTGGCACCGCCGACGCCTTTACCTTATTTGAAAAGTTTGAGGCCAAATTAGAGCTCTATCATGGTCATTTAATGCGCGCTGCGGTGGAATTGGCCAAAGACTGGCGTACCGACCGCATATTGCGTCGCTTAGAGGCGTTGCTCGCCGTTGCTGATAGTAAATATTCGCTGATCATCACGGGTAATGGTGATGTCATTGAACCAGAAGATAACTTGATTGCCATAGGCTCTGGTGGCCCTTACGCCCAGGCCGCTGCCCGTGCTTTATTGAATGAAACAACTTTAGACGCCAAGGCCATAGTCGAAAAAAGCTTAGCCATTGCCGCTGACATTTGTATCTACACCAACCATAATCGTACTATTGAAGAATTAATCATAAAATAAGAGGTTTTCCCCATGTCGGATATCATTGCATCCTTAACGCCACGCGAAATTGTGAGTGAATTGGATCAACACATCGTCGGTCAAGACGACGCCAAACGCGCTGTTGCCATTGCCTTGCGCAATCGCTGGCGTCGTGCCAGAGTTCCTAAAGATTTACGTAAAGAAATTACACCTAAAAATATCTTGATGATAGGACCTACCGGTGTAGGTAAAACCGAAATCGCGAGACGTTTGGCAAAACTAGCCAATGCACCTTTCGTGAAAGTAGAAGCCACTAAATTCACCGAAGTGGGTTATGTAGGTCGTGATGTGGATTCCATTATTCGTGAATTAGCCGATATCGCCATGAAGGAAACTCGTCAACGTGAATTAGTTAAAGTAAAAAACAAAGCCGCCGATGCTGCGGAAGAGCGGATCTTGGATGCGCTGCTACCGAAAAGCAAAGAACCTTTTTCTGAAAACCAGGAAAATAATGACAACAATAGCGACAATAACGAAGCGCGACAAATATTTAGAAAAAAACTGCGTGAAGGTGAGTTGGACGAAAAAGAAGTTGACGTAGAAATACGCACCACGGGTAACAATGTTGAAATTATGGCGCCCCCTGGCATGGAAGAAATGACCAATCAATTACAGACCATGTTTCAAACCATGTCCACCGATCGCACTAAAGTTCGTAAAATGAAAGTTAAAGATGCTTTAAAAGCAGCGCAAGAGGAAGAAGCCAATAACTTATTAAATGACGATGACTTAAAAACCAAGGCTCTAGAAAACATGGAACAAAATGGCATTGTCTTTATAGACGAATTCGATAAAATCGCTAAAAACTATGAGCGCAATGGCGGTGCCGACATATCACGAGAAGGCGTGCAGCGTGATTTACTGCCTTTAATCGAAGGTTGCACGGTTTCCACCAAATATGGCACCGTTAAAACCGATTATATTTTGTTTATTGCTTCAGGGGCTTTTCATTTGGCTAAACCTTCGGATCTAATTCCGGAATTGCAAGGCCGCCTACCCATACGCGTTGAATTAAAGGCGTTAACGCCCGAAGATTTTAAACGCATTTTGACTGAGCCTAATGCTTCCCTAACAGAGCAATACCGTGCTTTATTGGCCACAGAAAATGTTACTATATCCTTTACGGACGATGCCATCGAAAAGATTGCAACCATTGCTTGGCAAGTCAATGATCGCACAGAAAATATAGGTGCACGCCGTTTACATACAGTATTAGAACGCTTATTGGAGAAATTATCCTATGAAGCTTCCGATCAGGGTGGTACCGAAGTAACAATAGACGCTGCTTATGTAGAATCTTACTTGGGTGCTTTGGTAAAAGATGAAGATTTGAGTCACTACATATTATGACAGAATGTTTATTGAGTGAGTTTAAACTGCTGCAAAAAGAACGCAAAGTTATTTTGGACTTTGCCGATGGCAGTCATTTTGAATTGCCGGTGTCTTACTTGCGTGCTGCTTCGGCCGCTGCGGATCATAAACAAGCCATGGTCGCGAATCCCAATCAGGATTTTAGTCATGTGAATATTTCCGCAGTCGAGCCGGTGGGTCTTTATGCATTAAAATTGGTGTTTGACGATGGCCACCAAACGGGAATTTATAGTTTTACGTTGTTGCATTCATTGGCACAGAAGTATGAGTTAAAAAAATAGCTCAAGTGAACTGACAGAATTCACTGAGTTATTATATACATCATATGTCTAGCATATCGTCATTGCGAGCAAGCGACGCAATCCAGGAAAATGTTAGGTAATGAAAAGGAACATCTGGCATAGCAAGACTAATAAACAATGCGGAAAGTTATAACACAGTGATTTTTACCCCTGGATTGCTTCGCAAGCTCGCAATGACGGCGCTGAAAAAGTTAATACATTCACCGAACTAACAACACTCATATTTTTTCCTGCTGCTTCAGCATTAATGATTTTAACTCATGCAACTAATAAAATATGTCGTACCATCGCTTCGATGCCTTGATAAATTTCTGCAGGTCCTTTCCCTAACATATATGCTGGCGTTGATACTATATTTTGTTCATCATCTACAATAATATTATCTGCGGAGCAATCTTCAGGCACGGCACCCATGGCTTTTAATTTTTCTGCAATTTCTTCGTCATTGCCTGAAGTCAATTTAACGCCAGCATCGCAAATTTTCGCCGCTAATACTGGTGAAATACAGACAAAACCCAGTGGTTTTTTAGCATCGTACATCGCTTTGGTAAATTTGAGCGTACTCGCTTCCAACTGACAATTCGCCCCTTGCGCGGCAAAGTCAGATAAATTTGTCACAGCACCCAAACCGCCCACAAAAATAGCCGCATCAAAATCGCTTGCTTTAACCGCAGCAATATCTTTGATGTCGCCACGAGCAATACGCGCCGATTCAACCAAAACATTGCGCATTTCATCACTCACTTGTTGCGTTAAGTGATTCACTACCTGCCTTTGCCAAATATTTGGTGCTACGCATTGGTATTGCGCACCATTGTTGTCTATAGACAATAAAGTTAATACCGCTTCATGTATTTCTGAGCCATCGAATACACCACAACCCGATAAAACAACCGCAATCTTCTTCATAATAAACTCCTTTAAAGATCAACACATCTTTCAATAAAAGCCCATATTGGGCGCATCTTGCTTTAAGACACACATGAATTAAGAATAGTTACTATCTCTTTTGCATAATAAGTAATGATAAAATTAGCGCCCGCCCTTTTAATTGCGGTTAACACTTCCAAAGCCACCGCCATTTCATCGATGCTTCCTTGCGCAGCTGCAGCCTTAATCATCGCATATTCGCCACTGACATGGTAGGCCGCTAATGGCAATTCAGGAAAATTTTCCTTCACATCGCGTATAATGTCTAAATAGGTGTGCGCTGGCTTGACCATCAACATATCGGCGCCTTCAGCAACATCTATGCTCGCTTCTTTCAATGCTTCAAAACGATTCGCTGGATCCATTTGATAGGTTTTACGATCGCCTTGTTGCAAAGTGGTTTGTGCCGCCAAACGAAAAGGACCGTACAAAGCAGAACTATATTTTACCGCATAACTTAAAATAGGGATATGATTAAAGTCCGCATCATCTAAGGCCGTACGTATGGCCGCAACCATGCCATCCATCATACCGCTAGGCGCAATGACATCCGCACCTGCACGCGCGTGGCTAACGGCTTGTTGCCCTAGTAGTTCTAAAGTACGATCGTTGTCTACATCCAAGCCCGACGCCGTTAAAGCGCCACAATGGCCATGGTCGGTGTATTCGCAAAAACACAGATCGGTCATAACCAAACACTGTGGATAATATTCTTTAAAAATACGCACTGCTTGTTGCACCACGCCATTATCGTGGCTGGCTTGACTGCCCAGCGCATCTTTGCTGTCGGGAATACCAAATAACATAACCCCTATTATGCCTAGGTCACGCAATGCTTTGACCTCGGCAACTAATTCATCGCTAGACCATTGATAATGCCCTGGCAAACTGGCTATAGGCTGACGTATGCCGCGCCCGGCACAGACAAATAAGGGTAAAATGAAGTCGTCGCTATGTAAACGTGTTTCTTGTAATAAACGCCTTAGGCTAGCATTTTGCCGTAATCGCCTAGGTCTTTGAATTAAGTTCATCTCGGTGCCTCACAATATTAGACAGTTAATTATAGCATAAAATCTATACCCATCGCCAATGAAAATACGCGACCTTGATGAATATTAATATTTTAGCCAAAGCTTTTTTATCCTCAATACTCGGAGTATCAAGTACAGGCTCCAATCGGAGATCCAGTTTTAAATCAAGTTTTTTCTGGATCCCCGACTGCGGCCTAGTTGAGGATGACAATCTTCTGGTTTGCAGTTGCTTTGGGCACTCAACTCGCAACGATAAACCTATAAATCCACTGCCATCAATGCCGTCTGATACGCAAAAGCCTCAGCTAAATGTGTTTCTTCTATGAAATCGCATAGTGCTAGATCGGCAATCGTACGCGCTAATTTTAAAATACGGTGATAACTGCGTGCTGATAAACGTCTTTCTTCGACTATAGAAACCGCATAATGTTGCAAAGTTTGTGTCAAATGACAATATTGCACTAGATTTTGATGCGTTAACCGCGCATTGGATTGCTGCTGCCTTTGGTATTGTTTATTACGTGCATCAACTACACGCGCTTGCACCGTATGGCTGTTTTCAACCACTTCTGTTGTGTTTAATAAGATCTGCGGCGGCAATTGCGCTACCGTAATGCGCATATCGATGCGATCTAAAAAAGGCCCAGATAAGCGCTGATGATAACGCTGAATTTGCTCCGCACTACAATGACATTGTCCCAATGGATTACCATAGTGGCCGCAAGGACAAGGATTCATCGCCGCAATGAGTTGAAAACGCGACGGGAATTCTGCTTGCTGTGCGGCTCTAGAAATAACCACTACACCCGATTCTAAAGGTTCACGCAACGATTCTAAAACGCGACGCTGAAATTCTGGAAGTTCATCTAAAAACAACACGCCTTGATGTGCTAAAGAAATTTCTCCTGGTTTAGGTGGAGAACCTCCCCCCACCAAAGCCACGCTCGATGCTGTATGATGCGGCGCACGAAAAGGCCTACAAAACCAACGCTTATTGAGCGCACTATGTCCTTGTAAACTGTACACCGCTGCCACATCTAAAGTTTCTTCTTCCGTCATCGGCGGTAAAATGCTCGCTAAACGATGTGCCAACATGGTTTTGCCAGTACCAGGCGGTCCTACCATTAACAAACTGTGTTCGCCGGCAGCCGCTATTTCTAATGCTCGTCGTGCTTGTGGTTGCCCTTTCACATCGCTTAAATCAAAATAATGTTTGTGATCTTCAGTCTGAGTTGGACTAGCGGTAATCTCTGGTAAGGGCATTCCCTTTTTTGAGAAATGTGCACACACATCTAATAAATGTTGAGCGGAACGCGCTTGCAAGTGACGTACACAAGTCACATCAGCAGCATTGTCTGCAGGTATAATGAGTGTTTTACCCGCTTTTTGGCAATGAATAGCAAAAGGCACCAAACCTGTAGTGGGTCGCAATGAACCGGATAAAGCCAACTCTCCAGCAAATTCATAGCCGCTGTAATCGTGTTTTTTTAATTGCTCAGATGCGATTAAGATCCCTAAGGCAATAGCCAGATCGTAACGACCACCTTCTTTAGGCATTTCTGCTGGAGCTAGATTAATGGTAATACGGCGGGCTGGAAATTCAAATTGACTGTTCATAATAGCGCTGCGCACGCGTTCTTTGCTTTCTCTCACGGCCGCTTCAGGTAAGCCTACGATGTTAAACCGTGGTACGCCACCCGTAATATGCGTTTCAACGGTAACCACCGGCGCTTGCACGCCGATCTGCGCGCGGGAAAATAAAATTGCTAAACCCATAGGTCCCCCCTGATTATTTTTTGGGGGATGGTTATGATTCTCTTTTGTCATTCCGACAAGGTCGCGAGGCCGCAGTCAGGAATGACAAAGCGTTGATTCAAATCTCGCATCTTCATTGGAAATGAGTATAGATCAGCTATTCGCCTTTCTTTTTTTTCTTCTTCTCTTCTTCTAATTCTTCAATTTTTTCTGCTAACTCTTCTAATTTTAAACGCGTTTTACTCAACACTTTAGTTTGCACATCAAATTCATCGCGCGTGACTAAATCTAATTTAGAAAAAGCACTTTGCAAAACACTGTGGAAATTTTTTTCTAAGTCTTTTTTAGCATCGTGAAAACTATCGGGCAAAACATCCGTTAGTTTTTTCGACAGCGCATCAAAAAATTTGGAATCAAACATAATTTCTCCTCGCGTATAGACTGCAATCCGTATAGTCAGTTATGATATACTTTGTACGGTACAAAGTATAGCATAGTACTACTACATTAAAAAGGAATGCACATGAAACTCATTACTGCCATTATTAAGCCTTTTAAACTAGATGAGGTGCGCGAAGCCCTAGATGCTTTAGATCTACCCGGCATGACCGTCACTGAGGTCAAAGGATTTGGCCGCCAAAAAGGCCATAATGAACTCTATCGTGGCGCCGAATATGTTGTAGATTTCTTACCCAAAATTAAAATTGAATTGGCCATTGCTGATGAAACCGTCGATACCGCCATAGAGGCTATTATGAAAGCGGCCCATACGGGTAAAATTGGCGATGGTAAAATATTTGTTACCCCTTTAGAGCAAGTGATACGCGTACGTACGGGCGAAACCGATGCGGAGGCATTGTAAGCATCACCAATTCCATGGGTCAATCTCATCCTCGGCGTAGTCCGGTATGATGGTCGTATCGTTTACAGGCGGCGTGGTAGTAGTCTCGGCCTCAGGCTTTGTTTTTTCTTGAGTATTTTTTTGCGTGACCGGTGTTTGCGGCTTGCTTTGATCACCCCCCAGCACAAATACGTCCTTTTTATGCACGCCTGTCGCTTCGCCAGGCATATAAAGCGGGCCACTCTGCCCACAGGCTGATAGTAAAGCAGCGCTAAGCAGTACGCTTAAGATTTTGATTCTATTTTCCATTTTCTGTAATAACTCTTCTAAAACCTATTTCATTTGTATTATACTCAGCTTTAGTTAACAACAAAAGTACACGGACGCAAAACTCATGAATGCATTGTTAGAACATATCACATTAGAGCCCGATTCCCCTGCCGAGGCTTCTGTCATCTGGTTTCATGGTCTGGGTGCCGACGGCAACGATTTTGTGCCTCTAGTGCCACAACTAGAATTGCCTAAAACATTGCCAGTGCGTTTTATCTTCCCACATGCTCCCGTTATTCCCGTTACCATCAATGGCGGTTATCCCATGCCAGCGTGGTTTGATATCACTACTCTTACACCAGAACTCAAGATAGATGAAAAAGGCTTGAGAGCAGCAATCAAAGCCGCTCACGATTTAATAGCGGTCGAAATTAACAGAGGCATACCGCCCGCACGCATCATTTTAGCGGGTTTTTCACAAGGCGGCGCTATGGCTTTATCTGCTGCCTTAACTTATCCAGACACTTTAGCCGGTATTATTGCTTTATCCACTTTTATTCCACCGACGGAGTTAGCGCATATTAGCAAGCATCGGCCACCCATTTATATGGCTCATGGCAACATGGACGATGTAGTACCTATGCCCTTAGGTGAACGAACACGTTCTTTGCTTGAGCAACAGGGCTTCGAAGTTTGCTGGAATGTTTATACGATGGGACATGAGGTTTGTAAGAATGAGATTGACTCCATTTCTAAATGGTTGCAAGAATGTTTGGTTGCTGTGCAGACACAATGAAAATATGCGAGCTTGATGAATACTATAGATTTGAATCGAAGCTTTGTCATCCTCGACGAAGTCGGGGATGACAATGTTTTCAAAGCATAATATTCTATTTGACGTTAGGAGTTTTCTTTATGGACATCTTAAAACCCATCGCCGTTGATAATTGGCATGGCGAAGTCAATAATGAAACAGCACAAGAAGCTATACACTCGCTAGAACATGGCAAAATTGTTTTTTTACCGCAATTAAACTTTGCGCTTTCCACTGATGAAAATAACCTATTATCGCCTGCATTGACTGATCCAAAACAAAAAAATATTAGTCTTAACCCACACTCAGGTAAAACCTGTGGTGTTGTAGGTTCAGCACCACAACAAACGCAATTAAATAATTTGCTGCAACGTTATCATCAACATGCCTTAGCTTTAGTCAATACTTTATTTCCTAGCTATCAAAAGCATCTTACCGCAGGACGTACCCGCTTACGCACCGTAGAAGTTTCGGGACGTAGTAGCTCTTATAAAAAAGATGATAGCCGTTTACACGTAGACTCTTTTTCGGCCACACCGGTCAATGGCTACCGCATTTTGCGCGTATTTAGCAACGTCAATCCGCATGGCGTTGCGCGCATTTGGCAAACGGGCGAATCTTTTAGCACCGTTGCGAAAAGATTTATTCCTGAGATTCCGTCTATATCTGCAGTAGAGCAACAGTTACTACATTTATTTAGAATCACCAAAACTCCGCGTTCGCTGTATGATCATTTTATGTTAAACATACACAATAGAATGAAAAAAAGTATCGCTTATCAACAGTCGGTGATCAAAACCACCTTAAGCCTGCCGCCAAAAAGCTCTTGGATAGTGTATACAGATCAAGTTTCGCACGCCGCCATCTCTGGACAACATGTGTTAGAGCAAACTTTTTATTTGCCCCCTACGGTCATGCATTATCCTGAAACAACGCCCTTGTTCGTTTTGGAAGAAATGCTAAAGCATCCATTAACCATTAAAAATAAAGAACGTTCTCCGCTAACGGTAGCAGAGTTTTAAGTATTTGATGCGAGTTTAATGCTGTAAGCCATCAGAAACAAAAGTGTTGTCATCTTCGACAAGGCCGCGAGGCCGCAGTCGGGGATCCAGAAGAAAACTTCAGTCGAAACTGGACCCCCGGCCTTCGGCCGAGGATGACAAAGTTTCAATTCAAGATTAGAGTATCCATCATAGTTTTCATATTCATGTTATTTATTCTTAGCTACAAAATCATCGATTAATTTTCTGGCGATGCTAATAGAAGAACCGGGTAATCCGGGTAAATTATCTGCGGTATACCACGCCGCCGCTTCTAATTCACCATCGCGTAATTCTATGTCGCCGTCAGCATAATCGGCCGTAAAGGCTATCATTAATGAATCGGGGAAAGGCCAAGGTTGCGAATTGAAATACTGGATGTTTTTAACTTGCAAGCCTACTTCTTCATACACTTCTCTATGCACAGTTTCTTCTAAAGTCTCCCCCGCTTCTACAAAGCCCGCAATTAAACCGTACACATTGGGTATAAAATCCGCTTTGCGGGCTAACAAAATTTGATTGTCTTTACGAATGGCTACAATGATAGAGGGCGAGATACGGGGATAAAATAGCAAATGACAAGATGGGCATTGTCGCTCAAAACCACTGCCATTGACTTTTGTCTCTACTCCACAACGCCCGCAATAGCGATGATTTTTATCCCAACTGATGACTTGATGTGCGCGCACCAGCAAATTAAACGATTGTGGATATAAGGCTTCTAGTGCGGCTCGTAGCGGCAACCAAGTATAAGGAAGCGGTATTTCTTTAGGGCCGGTTACCTCTACTGCGTCGATCTCTGATCCGTCATAGGTTCCTAGCGGATGTGTAATTTGTTGTTTTTTTAACCATGCAGGCGCTGCAAAAAACTTGGGTATACAATAAGTAGCATCTTTTTTTTCTAGCAAAACGTTATCGTTACAATAATATAATTTTTGCGTGGTATTTGGCATAATAAGACTCCAGCTGGGTTATGCGATGCTCACTCCATTGTAGCGAGTTTTGTCGATATGTACAATTGCTAGCGCTAGAAAATCCTGGGCTTTGAATCGAAGCACTGTTATCCTCGATCGGAGTCTGTACTCGGTACTCCGGGTATCAAGGATGACAACGCTTCGATTTAAGTTAAATAAGTTGATTCAACTCTCGTATCTTCAAGCACGATGGGTATATAATCCATATTTATCCATTCATAGGAGTGCCCCATGTTTAAAGATCATTTTTCTGGACATGCTCATCAATACAACAGCGCACGCCCAACCTACCCTGATAATCTATTTAACTATTTAAATACGCTGGTTAAAAGCCACGATCTCGCCTGGGACTGCGCTACTGGCAACGGCCAAGCGGCGGTAAAGTTAGCGCCCTATTTTAAAACCGTTATCGCCACAGACGGTAGCAAAACTCAATTAGATGAAGCCACACCCTGCGCTAATGTGCAGTATCGCGTGGCCATGGCTGAGAATTCTGGTTTAGATAGCCATTCAGTCGATTTAATTACCGTAGCACAAGCCGTACATTGGTTTGATTTCAACAAATTTTATCAAGAAGCCAAGCGCGTGTTAAAACCCAATGGCATTATAGCGGTGTGGTGCTATGTTTTATTTTACACGGACAATGTCGCTTTTAATTTTCTAATCAATAGTTTTTACACCGATATTGTTAGCCCATATTGGCCACCCGAAAGAAAATACCTTGATGAAGCTTATACAACGATCCCTTTTCCTTTTACAGAAATAACCTCTATTCCAAAGTTTTCCATTGTCAATCATTGGAGCTGCAAACAAATTATTAACTACTTACAAACTTGGTCTGGAGTAAAAGCCTATGAAGCACATTTCAAGGAAAACCCGGTAGAAAAATGGTTGCTGCCTAGATTAGCGGATTGTATTAGCGATATGGAAAAACCATTAACCGTAACGATGCCATTAGCGATGAAAGTGGGATATTAACATTTCGAAGTAAAATGCATATATCCTTATCACCAATGAAAATATGAGTTCTTGATGAATACTATAGATTTAAACCGAAGCGTTGTCATCCTCGACCGAAGGTCGGGGATCCAGGATCATATAGGTTTTTACTGGACCCCCGACTGCGGCCTTGCCGAGGATGACAACGTTTTAGTACTGTGTTTGTAGAAAGTATTGTTCTCGCATTTTGAAGTGTAATGGGTATATACTAACAATAACCAAATACGGAGATACCCCATGTCAAACAAAAATGCTAATCGTGGTCTTTTATTAGCCACTCTCATCGCAACTCTACTCTCAATACAACCTATTGCCAGCGCTTGTACGGGCATTATGCTAAAAGATCAAGACAATTCTTTTGTAAATGGGCGCACTGTTGAATTCGGCATTGCTATAGACAGTTCCGTTGCTGTTGTACCACGAAATTACACCTTCGTAGGCCAAACCCCTATGGGTAAAGGCATGCAATACACCAGCAAATATGCCGCAGTGGGTGTGGTTGCCTATAAGGATTTAAATCTGCTCGATGGCCTCAATGAAAAAGGTTTAGCGGTAGGTGCGTTCTATTTCCCTACCTTTGCTCAATACACGCCAGAAACCGCTCAAAATCAAAATACATCCCTCTCTCCTGGAGATTTTCCGAATTGGCTATTGACTCAATTTGCAACCGTTGGCGAAGTACGCCAAGCAATTGAAAGCGGCAAAGTTGTGATCACCCCCACCATCATGCCTGGCTGGGGCAGTACACCGCCCCCCTTTCATTATGTCGTTTATGATAAATCAGGTGCCAGCATTGCCATTGAACCCCTTAATGGCAAATTAGTCGTCCGTAATAATCCGCTAGGTGTGTTTACAAATTCCCCGCCTCTAGATTGGCATATGACGAATCTGCGTAATTACATTTCACTGAATACGCACAATGTGCCAGAAAAAACTTTAGGCGGACAAACTTTTAAGGAGCTGGGACAAGGTAACGGCATGCTAGGCTTGCCCGGTGATTTTACACCACCGTCAAGATTTGTACGCGCCGCAATCTTTAGCACTACGGCTATACCCGCCAAAAATGCCGATGCGGGCATTCAACAAATTTTTCACATTCTAAATAATTTCGACATCCCCGTGGGTGTTGCTCAAGCAGAATCCAATGGCGTAACGAACACGGACTATACATTGCTGACCATGGCGCGTGATCCACAAAATCTGCGCTATTACTATAAATCGTATGACGATCAGACTATTAGAATGGTGCAACTTAACAGCTTTGATCTGAATGCAAAAACAATAAAAGTGTTGAGCACAAAAGGTTCGCAGCCTGTAGTGGATATGTCGGATAAATTGCAGTAAGAAGAAAAATAACTGTAGACCAGAACCTTGTCATCCTCGACCAGGCCGCGAGGCCGCAGTCGGGGATGACAAAGCTTCGATTCAAGTCTATAGTATTCCTCGCATTTTCATTGGCGATGGGCATAGATAATCTATACTACACCACCTGCCCTGCCGCCCAACCCGAAGACCAGGCCCATTGAAAATTATAACCGCCTAACCAACCTGTTACATCCAACACTTCGCCTATAAAATACAAGCCTTTGATATCCGTGGCTTCCATGGTTTTAGACGAAATTGCCGCGCAATCTACACCCCCTAAGGTTACTTCCGCGGTACGATAACCTTCAGTGCCATTGGGTTTAATCCCATAAGCGTTGATCAATTCAGCTATTTGTTCAAATTCACGGTATGAAATGGCCGCTAAGGTTTTAACCGCTAGCGTGGGTTCTAAGAATAAGTCAATCATGCGTTTAGAGAAGTATTCAGCTAAAAGCGTATTCAGTTGTTTTTGTGGATGATATTTTTGCGCTTGTTTCAAATGCGCTAGCAGATCTAGTTGCGGTAATAAGTTGATTGTTATTTCTTCTCCGGGCTGCCAATACGATGAAATTTGTAAAATGGCCGGACCACTTAACCCCCGATGAGTGAATAAGATATTTTCACGAAAATCTATTCTATCGTTGCTGACGATACTGTCTACGGCTATACCCGATAACAGCGACAATTTATCTTTGTCTACAGGATGCAACGTTAAAGGCACTAAAGCGGCTCGTGTAGGCCATACCTTAATACCAAACTGCTCCGCTATTTTATAGCCAAATGGACTAGCACCCATGGTAGGAATAGACAACCCGCCGCTGGCAATCACCAAAGATTGACAATGAAAATCGCCTGCTGATGTTTTTAATTTAAAATGGTGATCGCTTTCTTTTGTGATGCTTTCTATGCTGGTGTTTAAACGTATTTCAGCTGCAGCCAGTTCGCACTCGGCCAACAAGAGATCGACTATGTCTTTGGATTTATGATCGCAAAATAGTTGGCCTAGTGCTTTTTCATGAAAGGGAATATGGTATTTTTTGACTAGCTCTATAAAGTCCCATTGGGTGTACCGACTCAAGGCCGATTTACAGAAATGTGGATTATTGGAAATGAAATTATCCGGCGTTACATTGTAATTGGTAAAATTGCAGCGACCACCGCCCGACATTAGAATTTTCTTGCCCGCTTTATTGGCATGGTCTAATACCAATACTGTGCGTTGCCGTTTGCCTGCCTCTATGGCACACATTAAACCGGCCGCACCCGCACCGATGATGATAACGTCAAATTTTTCCATAGGATTTAGGCCACTGGTTTTATTTTTTCAGATTTTAATATCACATAATGCTGTGAACGAGTTAAACTGCACAAATCTCGTCATTGCGAGCCAGTGAGTGCAGCGAACAGGCGCGGCAATCCAGAGAAATGTTCAGCAATGAAAATAAACGTCATTTATAACAAGGCTAATGAAAACAATATGATACCTATAGAAATAAGCTCTTGAACCCCTGGATTGCTTCACAAGCTCGCAATGACGAGATTTGTGCAGTTCAATATTTCACAGCGATTGTACCATAAGATTATGGGCATACTTCAAATTTTGGGCAAAAAAAAGCCCCGGTGAAACACTGGGGCTTGGCATAAAAATCATGCCGTTAGGATCTCCCTAACAATATGGACTTAGGGAGATTAGCGAAGGTAAACAACGAGTCTTATTCAGACTCAAAAACAGTTCTAGTTTAAAGCAGGCTTTATTCACTCCCTGTACCATCATCCTTGATGGTTGTGAATCCCTTGAGACTATCCTTATGTATCCTGCCCTAAACCCAATAAATACATTGTACCAGAGCATGCTAAAAAGACAAGGTTCATTTTAGTGCAATTCCATAGGTCAATTTAGCACCGTACAAGATAATATATGTTATAAATCAATTACTTAAACAGATGTGCGCCCTGAAAATTATAAGAAAAAGCCCTTTGGGCAGCAGTTCTTTGAGAAATTTCGTACAAGGGGTTGGTTCCAAAAAGCGTTGCTTTGATTACTTATAACTTCATAATGATTGCTGAATCTGGGAAAGGTGTTAAAAATAAAGAGTCTTAGCCAAAAAAAAGGCAGTAAACCGGGAAGATTTACTGCCAAAGAATAATCAATCTATTGATAATGAATGAATTAGCCGCCAACGCTATTAGTCGGTATATGGCTTGTGCCTACAACAGCGCCCAACTTTTTATCTTGCTCGGTATTGGCTTTAGCGCCGCCAAATAGAGCCAGATGGCTAGTACTCAAGGACCTTGTCAACAGTGGGGGAGAACTTCTTTCCCTACCCAAGGTTACGTCTTCAACCGTCTTTGACTTACTTAAAACTCCCGCTTTCTTTGGTCTCTCAGGAATAAATTCCTTTATCCTCGCCTTGATGAGATTTTTAAACGACTCAAGAAGATTTACTAATTTTGAGGATGCTTTACCATCATCTGGAAAGAACTCTTTATTTTCCTTGCAATAGCGGCGATATAGTTCTAGACGCTCAGCTGGTTTAGCATGAAATATATCGACTTGATACTCCGGCACAGTATCAACAAACACAGCCTCGCCCTGAGAATTAGATTTTGGCTGTAATTGATACTTCGGGGCTCGATTTAAAATTGCGCTGGCTTCAGACAAGACCTGATACATTTTCGCCTTATCGGGTTCATGACTGGCATCAAAATCACCTAGCGCAGTTATGTGAACTTGCAATTCTTGGGCGGCCTGGAGCCCTAGCGTAGAAGCATAGAAAGCTTTAAAAACTTCCACATTAGCCGCTGCTTGTAGTCTTTGAGATGGAGTCATTTTAGCTGGATTAGCTCCTATCATATCTTCAATTTTCACCCGTTTTTTGAATAATCGTTGTCCCTGAATTATTGCTTTACAACTTCTTTTACCTTCTAAAATAGCAATTCTTAGAACATCTTCATTATATTGAGCAATCTCCTCTGGCGTAGACTTGGAATTGACGGTGCTTTGCTCCACTTCTTTTCGTTTAATAGACAGCAGAAATCCTGTCATCCTTTTTGCGCTTTCTTCTTTTTCTTTTTCATTTGGAGAATTATTTATCGTATTCGTCTCTGTTGTCAAAGCGACTATTGCTTCGGCTGTTTTTAATCTGTGCGCCGCGGTCATATTAGCAGTATCAAATCCTATTACAGATGAAACTTTCCGCATATGACCATCCATCATCCCAAAAGTATCTTTGCCTTCTAATACAGCAATTTTCAATATTATTTCTTCGCGTGCAGCAGAATCTTTTTCAGAAATCTTTTCAAGCCTGCTTCTTAAAAGAATAAGCATTTTTTCTAGTATTTCTTCACTCTCTTTCTCCCCCATGTTTTCTCCAAGCTGGTTTCTTAATTTCACCAGATCCATCTGAAACTTTCTCTCAATGAATCCTTGCATTTCATCAGCCATGTTTAATCTTTCGAGCATACTCTTTCCAACTGGATTACGTCCTATAACAGATAAAACTTGTGTACGTCTCTTTTCTTTTTCGCCAGCGACGACTGCATCAAAATTTCCTTTACCTTCTATGATAGCAAGTTCTAAAGCGGCTTGATTGTATTGGTAAATCTCATTTGGCGCAGACTCCCCATTGACAACACTGTCGCTTACTATTTTTCGCTTAATATTTACAACAAATTCTAACCAAATAAATTCTTGTATTTCTACTCTCGCTTTATCTGCGATTTCTAACGTTTCTAGTGAACTCTTTCCAACCGAGTTGTGCCCTATAACGGATGAAACTGTTGTAAGTTTCTTTTCACCCTGGCCAATGAAAACTGCCTCAAAGCTTTCTTTGCCTTCTAAAATAGCTAATTCTATAGCTATTCGATTGTATTCATAAATCGATGTCAACGGTATATTTTCGATCTTAGAAGTTATTTTTTCTTGCTCTGTAGCTAATTGTCCTTTGCTATCGTCCACAAGAAACTCTAATACTGCATCCGCACCTAGAGATCGTTTTTCCATACGTTCTTTTTCTTCTGCACTAACCAAGTCTGAATCCAAAGACATCGAATCCACTGAGCTAGCCCAATGGCAATCTTCATTAGCACCAATTTTCTTTTCTTCTTCGCTTTTTGAAAAACCTAGAGCCGTACAAAACCCTGCGATCTTAGGACCAACCGTTCTGATAAACTCCATAACCCTTTCAGGGCGATTTTCTTCAGCCATATATTCAGCCAAAACAGCAGCTGAAGGCCTATAAATTTCAACGGCCTCTTCCAGTACATTCCAAACAGCAGCTGAATTTCTTTCGCGAAGTAAAGGTAAAATTCCAGGATATTTATGTAGAAGCGATTTAAAATACGGTGGTTGTTCTATAATCCAGTTTACCCATACGTTGGCAATACCATCCGCACCGAAATAGCCAAATACCTCGTGAGACCAAAAGTCTTCGAGAGCCGGTGGTTCTTCGAGAGCGGGTGGCTCTTCGAGAGCGGGTGATTTGAGTTTCTCAGTTGTAGCTTTCTTCCTCGCTGCCAACAAACGTTGAGCTGACTCTACACCATAGTTTTGCTGAAACTCAATATATCCTTTCGACGTAATTAAATCCTCGTCTGATTGTTCAGAGGAAATTAAAACGAAACCTTCACATTTTTTCCTATGCTCTTTCCTTACTGCCAACAAACGTTGAGCTGACTCTACGCCATAGTTTTGCTGAAACTCAATATATCCTTCCGACGCAATTAAATCCTCGTCTGATTGTTCAGAGGAAATTAAAACGAAACCTTCACATTTTCTCCTATGATCTTTCCTTGCTGCCAACAAATAGTTAGCTGACTCTACACCATAGTTTTGCTGAAACTCAATATATCCTTCCGATGTAATTAAATCCTCGTCTGATTGTTCAGAGGAGATTAAAACGAAACCTTCACATTTTTTCCTATAAGCTTTCCTTGCTGCCAACAAATAGTTAGCTGACTCTACACCATAGTTTTGCTGAAACTCAATATATCCTTCCGACGCAATTAAATCTGCGTCTGATAGTTCAGAGGAAATTAAAATCAGACCTTGCCGCCTAAAGCTCGGCATAACATCTGATATAACCGCTACAACATCACCAAACATTGCTTGCATTTCTGCTTCACTGTAACTCATTTTCATATCTCCTTTAAAATCCTACTATTGTCTCCTTAGGGCCTTCTCTCCTAAGTGCCATTTATTTTTAATCAGGGGTTGTATTGAATTTTTAGTTATAAACCCTTGATTCGCTTAAACTATAGCAGGCGCACATTAAGGAAACCTTAACTAGTGGTTTTCAAAACAAAGAAAATGAAAAAAATGTAGAGATATAGTTAGAATGTTTATTTTCTATTCATTTTTAGTGATAATAAAACCAATGCTGCTAAAATTAACAAAGTGGCGTAAACATCCAATCTACTTAACGTTTCGTCATAAATCCAAAAGCCCCAAAATAACCCGGTTAAAGCGACAATGCCGCCAACTAAACTGTAATACACCGCTCCTGCTCGCCGAATCAAAATAAAAAACAAAATATAACCTATGGAAGACAGAATAATTTCTAAAATCACCACCAATTCCGGTGTGTTTAGATGGGTTAAAGGATAAAAACCGTGACCATAGAACATCAATGGCAGTAAGAACACCGTTGATAAACACAACATGCCCGCGGTTAAGCTGATAACAGAAGTTTCTGTTGGTCGTTTTTTGTGTATATACAAAGCAGCCAGTGAAAAGGACAATGGCGATAACAAAGCTAAATAAGCCCAGCCATTAGCAGTGCTCAGAGTGGTAAGACCCAGAGTAGTCGGCAAGACTATGCAAAGAATGCCACTAAATCCGATAATGACACCGAAAAATCGCAGTAGAGAAAAACGCTCTAATTGCCATAACAATGCCAACGGATAGGTTAAGATAGGTACCGTATTAACGATAATGGCTAATAGGCCCGCCGGTAAATGTGCTGCTACTATGTACATATTGGTATTAGGCAGGGCGATGCCTAGAAAGCCTGTCACGGCATAATAGCGTAGATGTTCTTTATTCCAAACAAAACGATCTTTACTGAATAGCACAAACAAAGTGACCAATAAGGCGGGCCCCAAGGATTGCCAAAAGGCATAGCCCAAGGGCGATACGCCATGCGTCACGGCAAATTTGGCCAAAGTATAGCCAGAACCCCAGATAAAGCCTAGTATGACCAATAAGATCAGCGGCATAGCACGGCTTTTTAGTGTATTTTGGTACATCATCGGTGCATCCTCAATTGGAGCGCCATTGTAGCGCATTAGAAGGCCATCGTGTTGTTTAGATTTAGACCAAATAAGAATTGACAGATCACCCTAATATTTCGTAAACTCTCTCCCTCGGGCTCATAGCTCAGTTGGTTAGAGCAGAGGACTCATAATCCTTTGGTCCTAGGTTCAAGTCCTAGTGGGCCCACCAACTATTTAGATTTTTTGCCATCTATAGAAATCATTGATTTTTTTCAAATTTACTGCTTTTAACTTCAGGTAGATCCTGCCTTAGTATACTTTTTAAAGAAATTTAACAAAATATACTCACAGCAGTTGGTTTTTAGGGTAGGCGCCTACCCTAAAAATCAAATGCGAAGAGTATAGTGCAAAAACCGCTTGACCCTATAGTTACACTATACTCTATCTTTAGTGATGAGGAGATAAAACGATGACTCAGTGGACTGTAAAAGACTTTAGTAAATTAGCCGGCGTATCGGTGCAGACCTTGCATCATTACGACCGTATTGATTTGTTAAAGCCCTCCGTACGCTTGACCAATGGGTATCGTGTTTACTCTGAGAAGGATTTGTTGCAACTACAACAGATTATTGCTTTGAAGTTTTTTGGTTTTGAGTTATCGAAGATTAAAGCTTTGCTTATTGGGAATGCGGGTGCACTGGAACATTTTGCAGCGCAAGCGCAGTTCTTGGAAGAAAAAGCCAAATCTTATGTTACCGCAAGCCAAGCGCTGAAAAGCATTATTACTGAAGTGAAAGACGACAAGTCCATTCCATGGCAGAGCAGGATTAAATTAATTGAGGTATATCGTATGACAGTAGAACTTGAAAAAACCTGGGCAGGAAAAGTCCTCACTCCAGAAGAGTTGAAACAATATGCAAATTTTGAGGCTAGCTTAAAGACTAAGTTTACATCCAAAGATAGAGAACTCTTTACACAAAATTGGTTGGCTTTAGTCGGTGAAGTTAAAGCGAATTTGAAAAGTGATCCTAAAGGCGAATTGGGTTTACGCATTGCAAAACAAATGATGGATTTAGTTGGCGGATTATACGGCAAAGAAAACGCTAACCTTAGGCATTCTATTTGGGAAAAAGGCTTCAAAAAAGGCAAAATGGAAGGTGATCGCGCGTTGGCACCAGAAGTGGTTGAGTGGATAGATAAAGCAGTTGACAACTATTACCGTGAGCGTATTTATGCTTTACTGGATCAAGTAGAGTTAGGCGCGACCCCTGCATTGGTACAAAGCTGGAATGAGTTAATGACTGAAATGTTCGGCGACTCGGAAGAATTGAAACAAGAAGCCTACTCTGTGGGTGCCAGTCAGAATGAACCGCGCATAGGGCCTAAGGCTAAGAAGTGGTTGGAGCAGTTTTTGAAGAAGTGATGGTGTCTCCATTCCACTTCAAGCAAGAATTGCAAACCAAAAAATTGTCATCCTCGATACCCGGGGTACCGAATACAGGCTCCGATCGGAGATCCAGTTTCAAATCAAGTTTCTCCTGGATCCCCGACTGCGGCCTCGCGGCCTGGTCGAGGATGACAAAGCTTCGATTAAAGTTCACATTCTCAAGGTCGATGAGCAGATATTTTAAACCGCATCTTCCTCAGTCTCTTCTTCCGGCAAAAAGCCATTGCTTTGCATTTGCCATAAGTGTGCAAAATGACCCTTCTTTTTCAGCAATTCGGCTTGAGTCCCTTCTTCAATGACGCGACCATGATGAAATACTAAGATTCTATCCATGCCATTTAAAGTAGATAATCGATGCGCTATTACCAGCGTCGTTTTATGCTGCATTAATTGCTTTAGACTATCCTGAATCAATTTTTCGGTAACCGAATCCAATGCAGATGTTGCTTCATCTAAAATTAAAATAGGTGTGTCTTTTAAAATGGCACGAGCAATCGCAATACGTTGGCGTTGACCTCCAGATAGTTTAACCCCGCGCTCTCCTACCAAAGCCTGATAACCTTCATCTAGATGCAAAATGAACTCATCGCAATGTGCCATTTTTGCAGCAGCGATAACGTCTTCATCACTTGCATCTAAGCGGCCATAACGAATATTCTCCATTAAAGTGCGGTGAAACAAGCTGGGATCTTGAGGGATCATAGCAATGTTCTGGCGTAAAGAATCTTGAGTCACCAATGCAATGTCTTGGTTATCTATACAAATAGTGCCTTGTTGTAATTCGTAATAGCGCAAGATCAAGTTAACAAAAGTCGATTTACCAGAACCTGAAAAACCCACTAAACCTACTTTCTCACCTGCTTTAATGTGTACACTAAAGTCATTGAATACCGGCTTATTCTTTTGGTAGCCAAAACTCACATGATTAAAATCTATATTGCCCTGTTTTACTATTAATGCTGTAGCCTGTGGGCTATCGCTAATATCCGCCGTTGCCGTAACCAATTTCAAAGCATCGCGTATGGTGCCGCTTTCACGTGCAAATTGCATCAGCTGATAACTGACAAACCAAATCCACCCCAGTAGCCAAAATGTTTGCATACCTACCTGAGTGAAATCACCAATGCTCACCCAGCCATGGCTATAACCATACAATAAGGTAAATACCATACCAACTATCAAGAACAAACCACTGATACCTAAACCGACGCGGGTTAATTCTATCAGCAACATAGCTTTACGAGATTTCTTCATTTCATCTAGTTGTGCAGATTGTATATATTGTGCTTCATACCGCTGGCGCGCAAACAAACGTACCGTGCTCATATTCGTTAACACATCGACTATTTTTCCATTTAATATAGATACTGAATCAGCATGCACCGCCCACAGGCGATTGCTGCGCTTTAAGAATAATACGGTAATGCCTATGTGACATGTTAGCCACGCGAATAAAATAAAGGAAAATATAGGTTTTATTTGCCACATTAAACCCAACACCATGATAATACCCACACCTACGGTGATAAATTGAAAACACACCATTTCGGTGATGGTTTGGCAGCTAGTAGGTAAATCTGATAATTTTTTAGCGATATTGCCCGCAAAATTGTTGGCGAAATATTCATGAGACAAGGTTTTAACATGTTCAAATACCGTAGCCCGTATCTGGGCGCGAAAACGCGGATAAGTGTAGATTTGCAATAAGCCTTGTGCGCGTTGTAATAGTTCCATCACCAACCAAAATGCAATTAATAACATAAAGGTATTTTTGACGGCCGCAAAAATATGATTGGGCGTGCCGTGATAACCACTTAAGGTGTTTACTATATTTTTTAAAAAATAAGGAAAAATAGAATCGTTAACGGCCCAGCCTGCCCCGGTCAGGGCAAAATAAATAAATTTCATTTTTTGTGCTTTAACAAAATGAAAAATAAAGGAAAATGTGGTTGTAGGGAAGGGTTGGCTCGTCATGGTGCTATGGCTCTTGCTATATGAAAAAAGATTAGTAACTACCCTCTCCGCTCCCTGACGGTCGCAGAAGTGCAAATAGTTACAAAAATTGTAACATAAAAGCGCATAAAAGGATAGTGGTATCCTAAAACGGCAATTCTATTCCCGGCGTAATTGCCAGCATTTGTGCTTTAAACAAAGATTGAATATGCGCCAAACTTTCTTCACTCTGTCCTTCAAAACGCAATACTAGACTGGGCGTAGTATTAGATGGTCGTACCAAACCCCAGGCATCATCAAAATCGATACGTATACCGTCCAATAAAGATATTTCACCCTTAGGTTCATCCTTTAAACGAGCTATCAAAGCTTGCATAAAAGAAGCTTTCTTCTCTTCCGCCATGGATACAGCCAATTCCGGCGTAGAATAACAACGCGGTAAGGCGGCAAATATAGCATTTACGTCGGGCGCATGTGATAACAAGTTTAATAAACGCGCGGCAGTATATAAGCCATCATCAAAACCATACCAATTTTCTTTAAAGAATATATGGCCACTCATCTCGCCTGCCAATAAAGCATTTTCGACACGCATCAGCGCTTTAATTAAGGAATGGCCCGTTTTACCCATTAGCGGCTTACCGCCAGCAGCAAGAATCACATCTTTTAATAAATGCGAACATTTGACATCATACACAATAGTCGCATCCGGATGACGCGATAATACATCTTGTGCCAATAACATCAATATACGATCGGCGTAAATAACTTCTCCCTGATTAGTCACCACACCCAAGCGATCGCCATCGCCATCGAAGCCTATGCCTACATCCGCTTTATGTGCTTTAACTGCAGCGATTAAATCGACTAAATTGCGCGGCTGTGTGGGATCCGGTTCATGATTCGGAAAAGAACCATCTAATTCCGTATGCAATTCAATGACTTCACAGCCCAAGCGTTTAAATAAAGTAGGCGCCACTACGGCCGGGATCGCATTAGCACAATCGATCACAATCTTAAGGCGTTTGCCTAAGGTCAGTTGATTGACGATGGTGTCAATATAGATGGGCAGAAAATTCTTTTGCGTTAATTGACCGCGAGTATTTGCTTCGGTATACGTTTCACCCGTAGCTTTGTATAAATCTTGAATTTGTTCTGATGTTAAATTTTTGCCTTGCAATAGTATTTTTAAGCCGTTGTATTCTTTAGGATTATGGCTTGCCGTCAACATAATACCATTATGACAAGCACTGGTGGCGTTGACAAAATATAAAACGGGGGTAGGCACCTGACCCGTATCGATTACATCTATACCGCTGGCCAATAGGCCACGTTTCAAGGCAGAATATAAGCTATTGGCACTCAAACGCGCATCACACGCTGTTACCACACAGGATTCACCTGAGGCATGCATCATAGCCGCAAACGCCATGGCGATGCGATAGACGGCATCTGCAGTCAATTCAGTATCGGCTAAACCACGGATATCGTAGCTGCGGAAGATATGTGCGGGGATATTGTTCAAAATTTGACCTTACTGTTTGTTTTGTGCCTTATTATAGCCCAAAATAAGGACAAAAACTAGGGGTAAGGATCTGCTTTTTTTACTAAAGTACGTTGATGTTTGACGCTAGAATTCCTTGAGCCACTCTAGCACCACTTCTTCAGGATAACCACGGTGAAAATGCTTGCGCCACGGATAAGCACTGTCTCCAGAGCCATCTTTAAGTTTAAGTTTACTGGTTTCAAAGATAAATTTTGCGGGAGATCCAGCAACCACGGTATCTTCTTCAACATCCGATCTGACGCAGCTGTGCGCAGCAACCAAAGCACCTTTTTTGATTCTAACTCCGGGTAATATTGTGCTCATAGTTGCAATGACGGCAAAATCTTCTATGGATACACCCATCCTAATTTCACTAGGGGGATGCGGATCATTGGTTAGCACAACATGTGGAAATATCCAGATATAATCTCCAAGTTTAGCGTGTTGCCCAATGAATATATTAGATTGAAGCCGCACATAGTCTCCAATGATGCAAGTACCTTGTATATCGCCAAGCGTACCAATCTGAAAACTTTTTCCAGCGTGTGTTTTTTCACGTACAGTAACACGATGCCCTGTAGTCAGGCGTTCACCAAAAGTCGAGCCCTCATAAAAAACACTGTGTGAGCGTATCAGACTAGAGTGGCCAATGATTAGGGGACTTCCATCTGCTAAGGGCGACGGGTAACCGATCTCGCAATGTGAATCGATAGTAGTGTTATCTCCTATAATCACATTGTCATGAACGATGGTATAAGGGCCTATTTTAACGTTATGTCCTATTTTTGCTTTCGATGATATGATGGATGTAGGATGCAGCATCGCTAAGCCCTCTTAACATTATAAGATAATGTGCATTGTGACATAAATTTATTGTACCCGCAAGTTTTAGGGTTCCACTTTGAATAGCTCTAGCCCCGCCCTTTGCAAGCGATTATTCCTCCAGTCAATATCATCAATAATGGAAGGGAAATTAAAGCCTAAGATGTCTTTTTCTTGGGGCGAAAATTCCAAGACCCTATTCTTAATTGGCTCTATTTCATTAAAACGATATTGCGGTTGGATAAAGGGACGAATAAATTGATTGTTCACCGAAATTCGTTGCACACCATTTAGATTCTGTCCGGCTCGATGCAATATCATTGAGTTAAATATAAGAATATCACCTGGATCCAGTTTAGGTTGCAGCATATTTTCTTCAATAAATTCATTAGAGGGCATATTCGTAAAATGCATGGAATAGGGCAATAAGCAAGTTCCACCACTCTCTTCAGTAAATGGATCTAATGCATAGAGAACGTTGACTGATAAAATTTCGTTGCATAAAAAATTCTGATATGGCAGGTCTCGATGCCAGCTGCCTTGATGATGATTTATACCTTTATTTAAAACAGCATTCTGTAAAGAAAGCACATATTTCTGTTCAATTAATTTTGAAACAATTTCTAAGATGCTTGCGTTGAATATCATTTTTTTGAACAGATCATAGTCATACTTTAGTATGCACCTTGCAACATTACTCTCTTTTATATCTAATAGTTCTTGTTCACCAAATTGAGCTACCTGGCGGCCATAAATTTCTAATATTTTCGCCTTAAATTTTAAAATATCTTCTGTTGTGAGGATGCTTTTAATGATCGTATAGCCTTTTAATTTAACCGCCTCTGCATGGCAAGAGGCAAAATCTTCATTAGATTTCATCATTAAATCACCATATTGTTGCATGTTATCTCTCCTTTGTAGTCTATTCTTTAAAACCTAATCATTCTTTTGAACTTCAAAATATAAATTTAATGCGTTTTTATAATTAAACATCTTTTGAAAAACGTGTAGAGGATATAGGGTTATTTCATTTAATATATATTTTAAAATTTTTGGGTAATCCGTTTTCATTAGAACATTGCGGTTACCAGATTGCTTCGTTCTCTCTATTAAAGATAAGTTCAACTTTGATTTCTCATTTCTTTTTACTAAATAATTAGATATTGGAAACAACATATTTGAAAGAGGATAAGTTAACCCTTGAATGTCTTTTATTTTCCATCTTTTATTGTTCACTAACTGTTTTACAGTTTCTATGGAATAGCGTCTAAAGTGTCCAGCAATTTCATCTTCAATGCCCCAATGCTTTTGTGACGAAGGGACAATAGTGATTAATAAACCTTTTTTATTTAAAGCATGATAAGCTTTGTCGATAAATTCTTCTTCTTGTATTGAAGAAAGGTGTTCTAACACCATACAAGATATGATTAGATCAGCGGGATCAATTTTATCTGTTTTCAACCAATCTATATTTTTAACTTCAAATTGCCCTTTGCTTATATAAGCACCAAAGTTATAGTTTAATATTTCAACTGAATCATGATTTAGTTCGTAAGCAACTCCTTTCCACCCCAAATCAATCAACACTTTAGACACTAGCCCAGAGCTGCCCGGACCTACTTCAATAAATTTTCCTGGTACAAGGTTTCTTAATCGCTCCTTGAGATACATCAGTGTTAAAATGGTGCCTGGTGGCAATACTTTATTAAATTTTTCCATTTTGATTAAATCTCTTAAATAAAACAACAAAAGGTCCGAAACCGTCTAGATCCGTTCTTTTCTTGACCAATCCTGGGGTGAAACCCTCGCTCTCTCTTCGTCTCAAGTTTACAAAAGCCATTGGTTACTATATAATATCTTATTTTTAATGAAAATGTATACAGATGTCTATACAAACAAGGAGTTTAAATTACCAGACAAAAGCTTCAATGGCAATTTACCAATTGCTGTGCTTAAAGAAGGCTGAGTAATGAAAAAGATTGCTATCTTGCAATCGAATTATATTCCCTGGAAAGGTTATTTTGACCTAATTGCCGCTGTAGATGAGTTTATTATTTATGATGAAATGCAATTTACACGCCGCGACTGGCGCAACCGCAATCAAATCAAAACCCCACATGGAGCACAATGGTTAACTGTGCCCGTACAAGTTAAAGGGAAGTATTTTCAAAAAATTAATGAAACTCAAATCGATGGTACAACTTGGGCAGCAGAACACTGGAAAAGTTTATCCCAGAATTATCGCCGTGCCCCTTATTTTAATGAAATTGCTCATTGGTTAGAACCCCTTTATCTTAAACAACCATATATACAGCTTTCAGAACTTAATGTTTGCTTTATGACGGCTATTTGCGATTACTTAGAAATTAAAACAATTATCACAAATTGTGAGAAGTATGTCCTCAAAGAGGGAAAAACTGAGCGTTTAGTTGACTTGTGCCTACAAGCTGGCGCCACAGAATATATTTCTGGCCCATCGGCTAAAGATTATATTGATAAGGATCTATTTTTATCGGAAAACATCAAACTAACTTGGTTCGATTACACTGGATATCCACAATACCCTCAGCTCTGGGGTGAATTTACGCATCAGGTTAGCATTCTTGATCTTCTGTTTAACTGTGGTAAAAATGCATCGAGTTATATGAGACATATACAAATATGAAACTTTCTATTGTCGCAACACTATACCAGTCAGAAAATTATATTATTGAGTTTTATCAACGCGCCAGTGAAAATGCTAGAAGATTAGTTGGTAATAACTATGAAATTATCTTAGTTAATGATGGGTCACCTGATAATAGTCTAGAATTGGCTATACCACTAACAGAAACAGATGAGCATCTTATCGTTATCAATTTGTCTAGAAATTTTGGCCATCATAAAGCCATGATGACGGGTCTTGCGCAAGCAAAAGGCGAACTTGTGTTTCTCATTGACAGTGACTTGGAAGAAGAACCTGAATGGATGCTTGCTTTCTCTAAAAAAATGGAAGAAGAAAAATGCGATGTGATTTATGGCGTGCAAGAAAAGCGGAAAGGCGGCTTTTTTGAGCGCGTATCCGGAAAATTACATTATGATTTATTGCGCCATGTTATGGGTTTCCCCTTACCACAGAACATAACCACCGCTAGACTCATGAGTAAACGCTATGTAGATGCTTTGTTGCGCCATAATGAACGTGAAATGGTAATTTCTGGTCTTTGGTATTTAACAGGATTTACTCAAATTCCTTTTCTAGTCAAAAAATTACAACATAGTAAAACAACATATACTTTCCATAAAAAATTGTCTCTTTTGGTCAATACTGTTATCTCATTTAGCAATAAACCATTGATATTTATCTTCAACATAGGTCTAATCATTTTCTCTTGTTCTAGTTTATTTGTCTTCTATTTGTTAATGAATAAACTGTTTTTTTCCAAGCCCATTAGTGGTTGGACATCTGTGATGGCTTCAATATGGCTATTGGGGGGTCTTATCATTTTGTTCATTGGTATTATCGGCATCTATCTTTCGAAAATTTTCTTAGAAACAAAACAACGGCCTTATACAATCATAAAATCAATATACCATCATAATAGCCTAAAGGAGAACAAAATAAATTGACAGAAAAAATAAATACTCCTCTTTTTCTGAGTACAATATCAGATTATTATAGTGCCAAGATAAAAAAACATGGTGAAACAGCCCAAGGAGTAGACTGGAATAGTACAGCTAGCCAAATACTGCGCTTTGAGCAACTCAGCAAAGTTATTGCCCCTTCCACACCCTTTTCAATCAATGATTTAGGTTGCGGTTATGGTGCATATTATGACTATTTAAGTAATCACTATACTTCATTTTCTTATGAAGGTATAGACATATCAGAAGAAATGGTCAACAGTGCCAATATGCATTATAAAACTCAAAATAATGCGCGTTTTACATTGTCTAATGAACCCCCCCAATTAGCAGATTATGGCATTGCCAGTGGCATTTTCAATGTCTGTTTAGAACTATCAAAGACGCAATGGCAATCCTATATAGATACAACCTTAAACTTACTTGATCGCACAAGCCGTCTTGGTTTTGCCTTCAATTGCCTAACTACTTATTCTGATGCAGATAAAATGCATGATTATCTATATTATGCCAACCCTTGCACCCTATTTGATTTATGCAAACAACGTTACTCACGTAATGTGGCACTACTGCATGATTATGGGCTTTACGAATTTACAATACTAGTACGGAAAACATCATGAAAAAACATTTGGTTATATTTGGTTCTGGCGATATGGCTCAGCTTGCGCACTTCTACTTTACGACAGACTCAGACTATGAAGTCGTTGCATTTACACTCGATTCACAGTATATCTCAGAGCCTAGTTTTTGTGACTTGCCGGTGGTTCCTTTTGAAGAAATAAGTTCGCACTATCCTCCAGCACACTATGATCTATTTATCGCCCTAAGTTATTCTAAACTCAATGCGATTCGCAAAGAGAAATATCTTCTTGCTAAAGAAATGGGATATCACTTACCCAGCTTCATCAGTTCACGCGCCACCATTTTAAACGGCTATAATATAGGTGAAAATTGTTTTATTTTTGAAGACAATACTATTCAACCCTTTGTCTCTATTGGAAACAATGTCACTCTATGGAGTGGTAACCATATTGGACATCATTCCACTATAAAAGATCATTGTTTCATTGCTTCTCATGTAGTTGTTTCCGGTGGTGTTGAAATTGGAGAACAATGTTTTATCGGCGTTAATGCTACTTTGCGGGATCATATCAAAATTGGCGAAAAATGTGTGATCGGTGCTGGCACTTTAATTCTTGCGGATGCAGCGCCTGAAGGCCTATACATTGGTACGGCAACACCACGCGCAACTTTACCCAGCACGCAGTTGAGAAAAATATGAATATTCAATGGAAAAAACTAGGGTTACTTTATTCTCCTTCTGAGAAAAATCAACATCCTAAGCTTCTATCTCATGCTGCAAATCCATTGCCTATGCTTATCGAAAATGATACCTATCGTATTTTTTTTAGTGGTCGCGATGCAAATAATCGCTCTTCTGTTGGCGCAGTAGATATCGATATTATTCAAAGAAAGGTTATACGCGAATATAAAGAACCTTTTTTTGAGCATGGTTTAACTAATAGCTTCTATGCCGATGGTGTCAGCATAGGAAATTGCTATGAAGTAAATGGTACTACCTATATGCTTTTTATGGGTTGGCAAAACCCTAAGAACGACCATTGGCGTGGTGATATTGGCCGCTTAATTGTAAAACAGGATCTAAGCCTAGAATTAGATACCGAATACCCATTCCTCGGCATAAATACCATTGACCCCATCAGCCTTTCCTATCCTTGGGTTATAAAAACAGCAGAGGATGTTTATAGTATGTGGTACGGCTCTACCTTGTCTTGGAAAACAGCAAACGGTGAAATGTTGCATGTTATTCAGCAAGCCTCTTCGAGCAATGGCCATGAATGGAAACGCTTAGGATTAGCCGTTCCGTATGAACTTGGTAAAATACAAGCATTTTCCAGGCCTGTAGTGCTAAAGAAACCTAACGGTGATGATTATGAAATGTGGTTTTCCTATCGCTCAGGTGATGATACTACATACCGTATAGGTTATGCCGTCAGCTCAGATGGTCAACATTGGGAACTAGCTTTAGATAAAGTAGGAATTACGGTGTCTAAAGATGGCTGGGATTCCGAAATGATCGAATACCCATTTGTTTTTGACCACAAAGGTGAGCGCTATATGCTATACAACGGTAATGATTATGGCAAAACTGGTTTCGGTTTAGCCGTACTGGAGGAAAATTAATGTCACGGCCTTTTGACTATCTTTATATTTTTGCAACCATTATTCTCACTGTTTATGGGCAATTGGTCCTTAAATGGCGTATAGCTAAATTTGGTTTTCTCCCCGATGATACATTTTCTAAAATAAAATTTTTATTTTCACTTTTTCTTGACCCTATTATCCTGTCCGGCTTTGCCGCTGCATTCCTCGCTTCGCTCGCATGGATGGCCGCAATGACTAAATTTGAACTCAGTCATGCTTATCCTTTTATGAGTTTAAATTTTGCGATTGTTTTATTATTCAGTGCCTGGTTTTTGCATGAGCCTATTACTCTTCAAAAAACTTTCGGCATAATCCTCATTATGCTTGGAACAGCGGTGGCGGCAAATGGTTAAAGACAAGCATATGTATCTTGGCTTATTCGTTATAGCTTGCTTAAGTTTTTCTGTCTTTTACTATACATTCTATTTTCAAGTTTGGCAACCCTCTAATTCGCATTGGGTAAGCGATATACCTACCCACGCATCCGCTATTGAAGAGTTTTCTAAAAATGGTAATTTTCCGATATATTCTTTATGGTACAGACTTGTCAACATAACATCTGGATTTTCAGTAAATTCAAAAATAATTGCATATACATCGATCTATTTATTAATATTTTTTATGTGTCTGAAGTACATTATCACATATTCTTTATTAAAATCTGAGCACGTCAAAATAGCACTTACTTTCTTGATTGCAATTTCTTTAAACATTGCAATGCCCATTATAAGTTTTTATAAAAATCCAGTAACGGCTAACCAGCTATTTCTCAATAATTTCCATGTTTATTTAGGAAACATCTCTCCAAACCAATGGCATAATTCAACGTTGATCTTCGCCATGCCTTTCAATTTGTTGTTATTCTACTTTTCAGTAAAGCATATTCACTCTAATCAATTACGTGACTTTTGGATAATGAGCATTTTGAGCATCATTAGCATTTTATGTAAACCCAATTATGCGTTGGTTTTTTTACCCATTTTTTGCAGCTATCTACTATTATTAAACTACAAAGAAAAAAAGCTATTGCTCGGGATTGTAAAAACAGCACTCATTGCTCTTCCATCCATAATATTACTGTTGCTTCAGTGGTACTTTACCTTTAAGCACAATAATACAGAACTGTCGCCAGTGAAAACCATATTCGCTCCTTTTATAGTATGGGGAACTTATTCACCACATATTTTTATATCTCTTATTCTATCTATCGCATTTCCGCTAACTACTGTTTCTTTTTATTTTAAAAAAATGGATTCTTATTGGCTTATATCTTGGTTGGTCTTTATCTTTTCTCTTATCATATTCTCTTTGTTAGCTGAATATCCTGCATACGCTGCGGGAAATTACGGATGGGGTGCTATCGCAGCAAACTATATCTTATTCTTATTTTCAATGAGAGTGCTATTGGTGCAACCGTTTAACTGGAAATCTAAAATAGCATTTACTGTTTTTGGACTACATGTTCTATCAGGTCTTTTCTCTTTGAGTTATTTCTTTGTTTATCAAACGGCATTAATTTTATGAGGGATATTTATGTTACCATTCAATAAACCGCCCTTTACAGGTAAAGAGTTTGAGTATATGCGCCAGGCCTTAGATAATCGCAAGATCTGTGGTGATGGTGAATTTACTAAAAAATGTAGTCGTTGGCTTGAACGTAAATTTAATATTCGTAAAGCATTGCTCACGACTTCATGTACTCACGCACTAGAAATGACAGCAATCTTAGCAAATATTCAACCAGGAGATGAGGTCATAGCACCCTCATTTACATTTGTATCTACTGTCAATGCATTTGTATTGCGCGGAGCTAAAGTCAAGTTTGTTGATATTAGACCAGATACAATGAACCTGAATGAACAACTCATTGAAGCTGCCATCACACCAAAAACTAAAGCAATTATCCCCGTACATTATGCTGGTGTAGCTTGTGAAATGGATACCATTATGGCCATTGCTAAAAAGTATCATTTATTGGTTATCGAAGATGCCGCACAAGGAGTCATGTCTAGCTATAAGGGGCGCGCACTAGGCTCAATTGGAGATATGGGCACCTTTAGTTTTCATGAAACAAAAAACTATACCATGGGGGAAGGGGGCGCCATATTGTTGAATAACTCCAACCATATTGAACGCGCTGAAATTATCCGCGAAAAAGGGACTGATCGTAGTAAATTTTTTCGTGGACAAGTAGATAAATACTCATGGTGTGATATTGGCAGCAGCTATTTACCCAGTGAACTAAATGCCGCATATCTTTGGGCCCAGTTAGAAACGGTCCATGAGATTAATAACGATCGGCTCAAATCATGGCATAGATATAATAGTGCGTTATCAGATTTAGCAAAACGCGGGGACATTGAATTGCCCTTTATTCCAGAGCATTGCACGCATAATGCCCATATGTTTTATCTGAAAGTCGCAAATCTAGAAATACGCAGTCGCTTAATTGAAGCACTTAAAAGGCAAGGAATCGATGCTGTATTCCATTATATTCCATTGCATAGCGCTAAAGCCGGATTGATCCATGGTAACTTTGTAGGAGAAGATAAATACACAACCGTAGAAAGCGCTCGATTATTACGATTGCCTATGTATTATGGTTTAAAAGAAAGTGATGTCATGATGTTATTGGATGTGATTAATGATTTTTACGGTATATAATGATTAAGAGAAGCATCAATTATTCTTTAATTTTTATAACGATAGCTTGCGCTATCTTAATGCTTGGCTACTACATTTTTAATGTAAATAAGGGCTATAATTTATTGGATGAAGGCTTTTACTTACTGAGCGGCGCTAATCCAGCGGACACTCATGAACAGCTAAGCTCATTTAATTCTTATCTACATGTATTCATGATCTTTTCAAAAAATATAATATTTTTGCGCTTATCTATGCTGATCTTAAATACTGCTTCTATTTTTCTACTAGCCTTCGCTTGTACAAAGATAATTTCAGGAAAAAGCGTTTCAGAAAAACGAGCTACATTGCTTTTAATGGTTGCCTCTATGATAACTATTTCAGCAATTGCTTTTATGTTTCCAGCAGAACCTAATTATAATACATTAACTGTATTAGGCTCAACAATCTACTCTAGTTTATTAATTCTATTGCTCACAGCTGACAGAACTCGCCACAATAATATGCAGCTTTTTTTACTGGGATTTGTAGCTATTTTTGTTTTTTTTAATAAATTCTCAACTGGATTAATATTAATATTCCTTGCGTTTATCGCCTATAGCTTAAACAGCATAAAGATAAGACATTTCTCATTGAGAGGGCTATTGTCCCTTATTGCTGGATTATCTTGTCATTTGTTCATCTATTTTTCATTACTTCAAAGCTGGCCTCTATTTTTAAGCTCATATAAGGCCGGTCTTTTATCTATGAAAATACTTCAGTCCAATCATAACATTCTAAATTTATTGCAATTATATTGCCAACAATTTCAAGATCTGTTGAAGTTCACATACAACCGCTATCAATTTATTATTTATACTTTTGTCATTATCCTGTTACTGAGGCCTATATCATTATTTTCTAGATTATGGATCCTTCGAGGCATTATCAGTTATGGCATGTTGATAACTTTTTTAGTGTTAAGCTATAGCATAGGTAATTATTGGGAGTCCGAGCATTCTATTAGATTATCTTCATTCTATCTTTTTGGGCTACTCCTTATGTGTCTAGTATGGTTAACCTATTTCAATTTTAAACAATTAAAAAAACCTAACTTTAAAAACATGATACATTGCCTCCTCTTTATCATGCTGTTTTTGCTCCCTTTTATTGTTGCATTGGGTACCAATAACGCAATTTACACGCAGATTCTACTCAGTTGTTTTGCATGGATGCCAATATATATATTCTTTTCACTCCTCAATTCTAAAGTGATAGGAAAAACATTCACATACTTTGGAGTGGCTGGGATAAGTATTTTATCTCTGCACTATGCTATTTATAGCTTAAAAGAAATGCCTTATGGCCTATATGGAAACTTATCTGCGCAGAAACAACTAACTACTGTTAATGATACTGAATTGTATTTAGACCAAACTAGCAAATATATTATAGATAATACTCGAAACCAATTAGAAAAATGTGGCTTCAAAGCGAATGATTACTTGATAAGCTTAACCGACGTCCCTGGTCTTACCTACGCTGTTAAAGCACGTTCACCAGCTTGCCCTTGGTATTTTGGCATCTATCCTGGAAGTAAAGAGTTTGCAAAGTTCTGTTTAAGTTTATCTGAAAACCATAATGCATTTGTTTTACTAGATTCTTATAACGGACAAATACCTGATTTTTCAGAAAATAAACTTGGAGAATACTTTAAAGATTTTTCTAAAAAGTATATACAGTGTGGGGAAATAAAAAACATATCCGTCCAAGGCGGTACGTGCTGCAAAGTGCCGATAAGCAACATCAAAATATTCAAGCTGCGAGAAAACACGGCTCCGTGATAAAGCAGCCCCTATCTCTAAAGCTCTACCTGAGTTATTTCTTGTCCGTTCAGCTGCCTTTTTTTGAACTTATAATAAAACTGCAAGGCCCATATAGTAGGTCTTAGAAATTTTAAAGGATTACCTTTACTTGCTTTTAAACCTACAGATAAGAAATACCCTGTTTGTCTTAAGTTTAATTCGCGCAGCGTTTTAAACAAAGCAACGCAGCAGAAGTCAGCAATAGAGGGGTCCAAATCACGTTTATATTGTGGGTATCTTTTTTGAAGAGTTTTAATCGCTTCAATATGTTCTTTATAATAACTCTTTGTGATAACGGTTAAATTATACTGATGCTTATTATATATATACAATACCTGCGGAAGATACTGTATCTTGCCGTTTGGGGCGGATAATATCATGACTTCTTTATGAAAAGCCAAATCCGTCGCATGCCGTATATCCAAATATATATTTTGGAGTGGCAAGAACTCCCTGCGGAACATTAGTGTGGGGGAATAATATATAGAATCCGATAATGCGGTTTTAATTCCACCCGATTTGCTGGGCGCTTTATCACTTAGGCGGTATAATATTTTTTGCGTAGCGGCATTAACAACTACAGCGTCACTATAGCATATCGCTATATTGGGATCACTTTCCATAACGCTCACTTGAGTTGATACCTTATTGGAGAGCATTATATCATCGCCAGCAAGACCGGTAATATATTTTCCCTTACAATAAGCCACGCAGTTAAACCAATTTTTTGTGATGCCCACATTTTGGCTTAGCGTTAGTAATTTAATTTTATCCGGATAGAGGTCTATATAAGTTTGTATGATTTTTGGCGTAGCGTCTGTTGAAGCATCATCCGAAACAATGATTTCAATATTGGGATAATCTTGAGCAAGCGCGCTATCCATAGCTTTAGCAATAAATTTAGCGCTATTATAAGTAATGATGGCGATTGACACCAAAGGAAGATTTTGTTTGCTCATAGTTAAAGTCTTTCTTTGTCTAAATAGTCTTCTAACAAATTTATGTCTACATGAAAGTCACTATGTAAATTATATTTTTTTAGCACAGAAGTTGTTTTGCCTATTAGGTATTCTAAATGAATGCCTACAACTTCAGCTAAAGCATTAAATAACTGCAAATTGCTTCCAGGCGCATCGCTTAACATCATTAATACTTTAGCCGTTTTAGGTGCAAATATAAAGTTAGCCATACCGGCACCGCTTTGTCCTATTATTATTTTTGCTTGTGAAAATATCTTTACTTGAGATAAAAAAGACAAATTTTCTGGAAAAATTATTTCAAAGCCTCTAGATACTAGAAGATTCTCTACTTCTACAGAGTTCAGTAGCTGCCTATAGCTAGAATTTTTTCTAGAAATGAATATTTTTCTACCCGGTTCAACTTCGCTGCTTATTTTTGCTAATATGGCCTTTCTTACGAACTGGACTCCTTCAGCCGAATAGATCGCATCTTTATCATAGACAGGTAGGCCATAATTATCACGAACAATCGATAGACGAGAAGGATAATACAACTTTTTAATGATATAGCTATAATCTTTTCTCATGCGTATTATTTTTCTTTTCCCAGAATTTAGCATGTCTAAAGCATCATAAAATTGTATAGGTAAAAAATCGTCCACCAATAGAGGAATATCTACGTTCAAATCAGAAATCAAACTTAATCTAGACAAACATTCTATTAACCAATGAAAATAATTTATGGAATGATCTTTTGTTAAATGGATCCCCTCATTAATATGCTTTTTTCCCTTTGGCATGTTGATGGTCATTTCATTTGCGTTGACAGCTGAAACAATAGGGGATTTTATGGCAGATTGGTTTAATTCTTCTTTATTAATCTCATCATATATAGCCATATTGCCGACAATAATTAAATCTGTCCCTGCAAAGATCTGCGCATCCTTTACTATAGCCAAATAAGCATCTGGTAAATACGCGGTACAGGCATAGCTATCTGGCACTGTAATGTTAGGATTATACACTTTTGGTTTGGATAAGCTAATAGCTTTATTAGTATAAAAAAATGTGACTTCTTCGTGATTGTATTTGTTTACATCAGAAAATGTGCAAAATATAAATTTTCTCTTTTTCCCGCGAAAAGATGCATTACTCAAATTTAAATCTTTTAAATTTTTTCTGAAAACTTCTCTGCTTGGGTCTAAATCAATGGCATACAGAATTAAGCGGGCACAAATTTTAGTGTACGCACGTAATGAACGCAAAGCAAACCAATTTAACAAATTGGCCAGCGTCAATTTTTTATACAATGGCCTTGCGTTATCTTTGTTCGGTTCTGTTGCTAATTCTTTATCCATCGATATCTCAATTACTTAAAAAATGTTTTTATTGTCTGCACACAAAATAGTGCTTCTTCGACTTCCAAATGTGGTCCCATCGGTAAACTTAAAATTTCACTGGAGATCTTATCCGTATTTTGAAATCCTATTTCGGCAGATGGTGTATTTTGATAAGCCAGTTGACGGTAAATAGGTTTAGGATAATGGATTATCACGCCAACTCCCGCCGCTGTTAAAAAAGCTCTTAATTTTTCTCGTTGCGGCGTTAATACGGAAAAAATATGCCATACATGGCCTGGTTCGTCTTCGGGTAAAACTAAATCGCCCACACCCTGAAGTTCTTTCAGATAAATTTTAGCTATTTTTTGTCGTCGTGCATTCCAAGTTTCTAAGTGTTTCAATTTTATTGAAAGTACCCCTGCTTGTAAGTCATCTAATCGACTATTCTTACCTTTTATTTCATGCTCATAGCGTACTTTACTGCCATAATTACGGAGTAATCGTATTTTTTCCGCTGTTTCATCATCATTGGTCGTTATGCAGCCACCATCACCAAAACAACCTAAATTTTTTCCCGGATAAAAACTAAAGCAAGCCACATCGCCAAATGTCCCCGCTTTTTTACCACTTACGGATTCAAAGGCCCCATGGGCTTGGGCAGCATCCTCTATCACTTTTAGATGATATCGTTGTGCTAGCGCCGTTATTTTCGACATATCACAGACACGCCCGTAAAGATGCACCGGCATAATAGCACGTGTACGCGGTGTTATTGCGGCTTCAATCTTAGAGGTATCTAAAAGATAATCCTTCATATTAACTTCAACAGGAACAGGAATTGCTCCGCTTTCCGAAATGGCAAGCCAAGATGCGATAAAAGTATGCGCCGGGACAATCACTTCATCGCCAGCACCAATGCCTAAAGCGTTCAGGCTCAGCGTTAAAGCATCTAGCCCATTGGCTACACCAATGACATGTTTTACACCTAAATATTCAGCGAATTCTTTTTCAAATGTTTCCAATCTAGAGCCCAAAATATAAGATCCATCATTGTGCAGGTCTTGCCACAAACAATCTAGATCATTCTTTAATTCAGCATAAGCTTTTTTTAGGTTTAGGAATGCGACTTCCATCGTTTAAACTCCTCATATGTCTTAATATAGTCTTCTTCTTGATAAAGATCAGACGCCAATATAACCAACTGAGGGTTATTTTTGAAATCGTTTATTTCACGCCAAAGGGGTTCGAAAATATGCAGCCCTATATCTGGCGAGCTTAGTGTAACAATCGTATTATCTTTACCATTATCCAATAAAATATCTACACTTCCATGGGTGCAAAAAATAAATTGCTTTAAATTTTTATGTGCGTGCCCACCGCGAGATTTTTTAAACTCGTAAAGCCAATAAACACGCTGCACACTAAAAGGTAGCAGCTGCCCACATTCAACAAATGAGAGGCCTCCGCGTTCATCGATAAAACTGGGGATTTTAACGAGCTCATATCCGTTCATCATGCTATGATACCCTCTTTAACAGATATCTTCTTTGGCATAGGATGCTTTAAGACTGATAGTAAATACTCTGAATAATTCGTATTTTTCAAGTTTCCCGCCAATTTTATTAATTGTTGATCATCAATATAACCCTGTGACCAGACCACTTCTTCTGGACAACCTACTTTTAGACCCTGGCGAGATTCTATGGTTTCAATAAAATGTGCGGCTTGCATAAGAGAAGCATGTGTACCCGTGTCTAACCACGCCGTTCCACGCCCTAAGATTTCAACTTGTAGTGTCCCTGCTTGTAAGTATGACATAATGACATCTATAATCTCTAACTCTCCCCTAGCAGATGGCGTAACTTTGTGCGCATAATCAATAACTTTATTGTCAAAAAAGTAAAGCCCGGTGACAGCAAAATTTGATTTAGGCGTCTTCGGTTTTTCTTCTATAGAAATTACTCGCCCTTGCTGATCGAATTCAACCACACCATATCGCTCTGGCTGAGTAACATAATAAGCAAATATTTCTGCCCCTGAAATATTTCGACTGGCGTTTTGCAATGTTGTGGTTAAATGCGCTCCATAAAAAATGTTATCTCCTAAAATCAAGGCGACACTATCATCACCAATAAATTCTTCTCCCAGGATAAAGGCTTGGGCCAATCCTTCTGGTGCAGGTTGTTCTTTATAGGAGAATTTTACCCCCCATTGTTGGCCATCACCTAGAAGTGCTTTATATTGAGGTAAATCACGCGGAGTCGATAATATAAGAATATCACGGATTCCCGCCAATAATAATGTTGACAGCGGATAATAAATCATAGGTTTATCATACACCGGTAATAATTGTTTGCTAATAGCCAAAGTCAATGGATAAAGCCGTGTACCGCTACCGCCAGCTAAAATGATACCTTTCATGGATTGACCCCTTCTTTTTTCAGTAATTGTTTCACTAAAGCCACGCCAGGTTGATCAAAAGGATTAATCCCCCATAGCGCGGCCATTAATACCGTTCTGTGCTCGTAAAGCGCCAATAAAGATCCCAGAGTTTTAGGACATATTGAATCAAATGAAAATAAATTATGCGGCTGGCCCTTATTGCCCAATCCAAATGTGAGCGCTTCAGATTGTGCCAACCCATGCCGCACCAACTGAGAATGCTGTAACGTAAAATGTGTGCTGGTTGTTCGTGGTAGAATGATATCAATTGGCACTAGATGGGAGCCTTCCATCAGCAATTGCTGAAAGCTATGCTGGCTATTGGGCCCAATTCCACCCCAAATAATTGGGCTTGTGTGATAATCTAAAGGGTCACCCGCCATAGACAGTGATTTCCCATTGCTTTCCATAATAAGCTGCTGTAAATAATTAATTAAATTCGCCAGTTGGCTACTGTAAACAATAACGGCTCGACTGTGTGCGTGTAAAAAATTAATGTACCAGCAATCCATTGCCGCAAGCAGGAGTGCCGGATTTTGAAAAAAATCTTCTGTCAAGCAATGTTCATCCATTGCTCGTGCGCCTTGCAGGAAATCATTGAAATGTTCGATGCCTATAGCCAGCATCAATGGAAATCCCACACTAGACCAGATAGAAAAACGGCCTCCAACCCAATCGGGGATAGATAAAATATGCTCTGCGCTAAAACCATAAGACAGCGCTTTTTCTTCATTTGCCGTAATGGCAATACATCGGGTTTTTATAAAATTTTCACCAGCCCCAATCGCTTGGCATAAACTAGAAAAATTTGTCTGTGTTTCGTCTGTTACAAATGATTTTGAAGAAACGATAAATACAGTATTATTAATATTAATTTTTTTTAAAATGGAGCTTAATTCAAAAGGATCAACACTCTCAATAAAATGAAAAGACAATTCAGTAACATGATATTTTTCTAAAGCTTCCGTTAATAATTTGGCCCCCGCACTCGAACCGCCAATACCTAAAGTAACAATATGCTGGATAGAGGCATTGCGATGTTGTTCATGAATGAAACGCGTTAGGCTTTTCATTTTCTCTAATGCTTGTTCTACAATAGTTCTTACAGGTTCTAATGAATATTCTGGATTGCGTAAGGCCATGTGCAAAGCTTGTTTTTTTTCTGAAACATTCACGATGGCGCCTTGTTCCATCCCACAAAAGTATTGCATGGCTGCGCGAGTTTGGCATAAATTTTCTAGTAATTCTAATGTTTTCTGCGTAACATGGTTTTTACTAAAATCACAGTGAATACCGGCAACTTCTAATTGCAGCTTAGACTTCATATTTGTTTGCGACAAAATACTGGTCAAAGGATATTGACTAATATCATTGGCATGATCTTGTAATAAAGACCATTCAGCAGTTTGTGAAAGCAACGGTGTCTTTAACATTACTTTATTTCTTTCTCTATTTCTTTCTCTATTTCTCTCTCTACCATGTATGACGCTACAGTTTTTTCCAGCCCTATATCCGGCTCTGTTTCAGGGCTCCACGACAAATCACGATTAATTTTCGTATTGTCTATGGCATAACGAAAGTCATGCCCCTTGCGATCAGTAACAAAATGAATAAGATTTTCGTGTGGTGCGTGGGCGGGAAAGCGCTTATCCATTACACGACAAATGGCTTTAATCAAGGTCAAGTTATCTACATCATAACCACCGCCAATATTATAGACTTCCCCCACTCCACCTTGTTGTAATATTGCATGAATAGCCATGCAATGATCAGTAACATATAACCAATCACGTTGATTCTGACCATTTCCATATACGGGAATAGGTTTTTGCTGCAAACAACAACGAATCGTTGTAGGAATAAGTTTTTCTGAATGCTGGCGTGGCCCATAGTTATTTGAACAATTGGAAATGGTAACTGGCAGTCCAAATGTTTTATTGTATGCACGTACTACGTGGTTAGAACTAGCTTTTGACGCGGCATATGGGGAATTCGGCGCGTAAGGTGTAGTTTCAGTAAAGGCTGCTTCATCAACCGTTAAAGAACCGTATACTTCATCGGTAGAGACATGGTGGAAAAGACAATTTTCCTCGGACCAGTGCATCTCATCGAGCCAATACTCTTTTGCTTGTTGTAATAGGTTTAAAGTTCCCAAGAGATTTGTTTCAAAAAAAATAGCGGGGGACTCAATTGAATTATCCACATGAGATTCTGCTGCAAAGTGCACAATAGTGTCTATTTGGTGTAGTCTTAAAAGTGAAGCTATTTTTTGTGGATCACAAATATCCCCGTGCACAAAAGTATGGCGCGGATTATTCTGAACGGGCTCTAGATTATCTAAAGTTCCAGCATACGTTAGCTTGTCATAACTCCATATTCTGACATTCTTGTCTACGGAAAGGAAGTATTCTACAAAATGGCTACCAATAAACCCTGCTGCCCCTGTAACTAAAACATTCCGAGTTCGTGACATAAAAACACTCCAATTATAACAATGGGCTGTATTTTAACATAAAATTAAGGGCCGGGTCTACATTTTGACTAAAAATTAACCTGATCCATTTTAAAGCATTATTTCTGTGATGACCCTAGTTGCATTGCAATTGCTTGGCTATTCTTTATATTATCCTATTTGCATATTTAACCTTTTAGCTCTACTCGTATCCTTTGGAACAAAACTTCTACGCCACAATTATGTACATTTCCTAGACAAACATGCTTGAGAATAGCCATCTTCTTTCACCTCGTTTGAGATCAAGGCCATTTGATATACATGTTCCGAAATGTTAAAATTGTGTCTCAATAGTAAAGGACTGGAAAAAATCTAGTCAGTTAGGACACTAAAATACCTAGCAACCACAAAAGATGAGGTTTTCGTGCAAATAGTTGTCCCGATGTCCGGTTTCGGTGAACGCTTTCGTCGAGCCGGATATAAAATCCCTAAGCCACTCATCAAAGTTGATGGTAAACCAATCATTGCACATGTTATCGACATGTTTCCTGGCGAAAATAATTTCATCTTTATCTGCAACCAAGAACATCTGAATGAACCCACTTATCAAATGGAAGCAACCTTAAGAGAGTATTGCCCTTCTGGATTGGTCGTGGGTATTCCTCCTCATAAACTAGGCCCAATCCATGCTGTGCTACAGATCGAACATTTGCTTGATCCAACCCAGCCAGTCGTGGTGAATTACTGCGATTTTACTTGTTACTGGGATTGGGAGCACTTTAAACAATTTGTAAAAGAAACTACTTGTGCCGGAGCAATACCCGCATATAAAGGTTTCCACCCCCACACGCTGGGTAATACAAACTATGCCTATATGCGTGAATACAATGGGTGGGTTCAAGATATTCAAGAAAAACAGCCCTATACCAATAACCGCATGGAGGAATATGCCTCCAGTGGAACGTATTACTTTGCATCCGCTCAAATTATGGGTAATGCTTTTCATGCTACGATGGAGCAAGATCTTAATGTGGGTGGCGAATATTATGTCAGCCTTGCTTATAAGCCACTTCTTGCCAATGATCAGCCCGTAGTTGTTTATCCACTGCAACATTTCATGCAATGGGGAACACCAGAAGACATTACTGAATATAATACCTGGTCTGATGCCTTTAGACGCCTGATAATTCCAGCACAAGAAGAACCCAAGCGCCAAGGTTCTGTGATTGTTCTGATGGCAGGCCTGGGCCAGCGTTTTGCTAATGAAGGTTATACATTGACAAAACCATTGATTCCTGTTTCGGGATTACCTATGGTTGCACAAGCAACACATGACTTACCTCCTGCTGAACAACTTGTTTTTGTATTGAGAATCGATATGCCTGGGTACGAGGATGCTTTGATCGAACTTAAGCGGCTTTACCCAAAGTCGATCATCAAAACGATCAGTGGCGTTACTGAAGGTCAAGCCTGTACAGCTTTGATTGGCTTAGAGGCATTAGAAAATGAAGTCGCTAATGTCCCCGAACCTATCACTATTGGCGCTTGTGACAGCGCTGCATTATATGACTCTCACTCTTTTGAAGCATTGGTCAATAACCCAGATGTGGATGTCATTGTTTGGGGTGTGCGTGGCTACCCCAATGCGGTACGTCATCCGAAAATGTTCGGCTGGATCGACGTTGAAGGGAAACAAATCCGATCGATCTCCGTTAAAACACCACTCGATAATCCTGCATCTGATCCCATTGTCTTAGGGACATTTACATTCCGCCGTGCCGAAGATTTTCGTCGCGTTGTAGCGCATTTAATTGCGCGCAACGGCCGCATTAATAATGAATTTTATCTTGACTCCTGCATCAACGATGCTATTGAACTTGGGCTGCGCTGTGAATTATTCGAAGTGGAGCACTACTTGTGCTGGGGAACACCGAATGACCTACGCACTTTTGAATATTGGCAGTCCTGTTTACACAAATGGCCTAGCCATCCATATAGCTTAGAACTAGACCTGCACGTACCCAAAGATAAGCTAAAAGCGCTTGAGGCAAGATACCAAACCACATTGCCACCTCTACCTGGGAAAAAACCATGATCAAACGTGAATTTGGCATTTTTTTGATTGTGGGCTCATTGACGGTTTTAGTTGATTTTAGTACGTACCGAAGCTTGGTTTGGCTTGGGATAGCAGGTATCGATATAGCGAAGGCCATTGGTTTCCTAACCGGAACAGTGTTTGCGTATTTTGCCAATCGTTTCTGGACTTTTGGTCATAAGTTACATGCACCAGGCAGTGTGTGGCGATTTGCTCTCTTGTATGGAATCACACTAGGAACCAACGTACTAATCAATTCATTGGCATTGAAATTTTTCGCTAATGTGATTGTCGCCTTTTTACTTGCAACGGGGATCTCTGCCATGCTGAACTTCTTAGGCATGAAGTTATTTGTGTTCAAGTCACACATTACTTCGGAGGTCTTATGAAATTCTCATTGATTATTCCTTGTTACAACGAAGCAGCAAACCTACCTTCACTGCTAGAACGATGCAAAGTGCTCGCCGCCAAGTCAGAAGTTGAAGTCATATTGGTGGATAATGGTTCAACCGATAACACATCTCAGGTACTCTTAAATCTATTGCCCATGTATCCAGGCTGTAGAAGCGTGCATGTTGAAAAAAATCAAGGTTATGGTTTTGGAATTCTATCAGGGCTCAAAGCTGCGAATGGTGATATCTTAGGTTGGACACACGCGGACATGCAGACTGATCCACAAGATACACTAAGAGGTCTTGAGCTATTTGAAAAGCATGGCGCAAACATCTTCGTGAAGGGACGACGCTATGGTCGCCCATTTGCCGATGTCGTGTTTACTTTCGGCATGAGTGTGTTCGAAACACTGCTGCTGTTTAAGCCCATGTGGGATATCAATGCTCAGCCTACGATGTTTCCACGAAAATTTTTCGAGTCCTGGAGTTCGCCACCCCACGATTTTTCGCTAGACCTTTATGCCTATTATCAGGCGCAAACCCAAGGCCTCAAAGTCTATCGATTTCCAGTCAAGTTTGGTGAACGGGCACATGGGGTTTCGCATTGGAATGTTGACTGGACATCAAAATACAAATTCATTAAACGCACGGTTGAGTTCAGTATTAATCTGCGAAAGGAAATTTAAGCGTGTCAACCTATTTTTTTCGTAAAAAGATATGTGACTTTTTTTCCGAAGAATATGCTCGCGGTGCTTATATAAGCATTTTTCTAATCTATTGCCTGTACAGTATGGAGGTATTTTTAAATTATCATGCAATGGTGCCGGATGAGCTATGGTTTCTGGTTGCTGCTAAAAATATTGACCTAGTGGATAAATCAGCCGCTTACTTAAATTATGGAGCAATCTATTGGTTTCTTTTAAAGCTATTAACAACCAGTTTCGTTGATAGACTTTTTTTCTTGGTTTTGTTTTTGTCAATACCACTCTTGTTAATGGCCTCTCTAAATAGCGCAAGAACCAAACTTTTGGTTTTGCTCCTTTTTTTGACTTTCCCTTTTTCCTTTTGGTCAGGAAAATTAATCGGTGCAGAAATACCCGTCGTATTTCTAGTGTCCGCCTCTATTTTTTTATTAAACAAAGACAAGAAGGGTTATGCCTCACTTTTACTTGGAATTGCATCTGGAATAAAAATAATAGCAGCGCCATTAATTATTCTGCTTGCCATTAATGGAATTCGTATAAATAAATATTTTAAACTTTTTTG
>JAJYCX010000034.1 GCA_021778015.1 Pseudomonadota bacterium | reverse complement strand
ATTTTAAAGATATGATATAGTTGTGTTCATAAAATCGGTGACAGGAATTGGCTATGCGCACAGCCTATAAAATTTGCTTCTTTTTAATGCTTTTCTGGATTGTGCCTAGCCTATACGCGCAAACTAGAACCGTGGACCTCACTGTTGCTTACAAGGAAGTTAACTTTGCTGACAAAAAGGTGACGGCAATCGCTGTCAACGGACAAATTCCAGGACCTACCTTACATTTCCAAGAAGGCGATGACGTTATCATTCGTGTGCACAATCATTTAAAAGTCGGAACCGCTATCCATTGGCATGGGTTGTTAGTGCCGTGGCGTATGGATGGGGTGGAAAATGTGAGCCAAAAGCCTATTCCTCCACAAGGAGAGTTTACGTATCACTTTAAGATAAAACAATCCGGCACCTATTGGTATCATGCGCATGCGGATCTGCAAGAGCAGCAGGGGCTATACGGGGCATTCATCATAGATCCCAAAATTCCGACACCATATCATTACAATAAAGACTTCCCTATTGTTTTATCCGATTGGAGCAATGAAAATCCGGATACTATCTATAAGCATTTGAAACAAGATGGGGACTTTTACAGTGCATCCGCACCGTTGCAGCCTACATGGCAACAACTTTTTCAAGATCTATCTGGAAAAACAAAAGCAGAAAAAGCACAGATTTGGAAAACCTATTGGGATATGGAAATCACGCGCATGAATGTTTATGATTTAAGCGATGTGCAATATGATGCTTTTTTATTCAATGGCAAAACGCAGCAAGAACCTTGGCAACAATTTGTCAAGGTGGGCGATACTGTACGCTTGCGTCTAATAAGTGCCGGGGCCAGTACGGTATTTAAAATTAAAATTGATAATGAACCTTTAACGGTTGTAGAAGTGCAAGGTAATGATGTTAAGCCATTTGAAGTCAAAGAAATTACTTTGGCTCCAGGGCAAACCATAGATGTGTTGTTAAAGATTAAAGAAAAGAAACCTTATACCATTTATGCGGAATCATTAGATACATCTGGTTATGCTGCAGGCATATTAAATCCTACCACTACTAAAATCACACGAGTTCCAGCTATAACGCCATTTCCACCACCACCGCCGATGAATATGGCGGGAATGAGCATGCCAGGCATGGATCAAAATATGCCTGCAATGAAGCATGACATGTCAGCTATGGATAGCGATGCGATGACTATGTCTGATAATAATGACGAAACGGCACAATGGCAAGCATTAAAACCTACCAACGATCCGAATAAACCGGTTACTGTCCTCACCATGCGCTTAGGTGGTTATATGGATCGTTATATGTGGTTTATCAATGGATTGCCAGAATACCTGGCCAAGCCTATTTTAATTAAACCTGGGCAGCGTTATAGATTTGTGTTTATCAATGAAACGATGATGCACCATCCTATGCATTTACATGGGCATTGGATGATTTTGCGCAATGGCCATGGCGCTTATGATCCTTTAGTGCATACCATCGATGTAGGTCCTTTTCAAACTGTGACAGCCGATTTTGATGCTGACGCTGGTTCTGGCTGGTGGTACATGCATTGTCATAATTTATATCACATGAAGGCGGGCATGGCGCGGGTGCTACATTATGATACGCCAGATGATGCAACCGATAATACAGCGGTTAGCGGCAGTGCTGTGTCTGCAACTACAAGTTCTTATGCTACAACTAAAACAGTGCCTCAACAAAGCGAAATGCCTATGGCAGCCGGGCCGGATGTTATGACAAAAACCGCGCACTCAGCATCCATGGTGATGACCAACGATTGGCAATATGGGCATGATTTTGCGCGTAATGTGGATCAGATCACAGCAACAACGATGGTTGGTGGCGATTATAACAAAATTCAACTTTATTCTGATCAAGCACAGTTTACCCGCGGTACATTAACTGATGCCGATGTGGATATTTTTGCGTGGCATTTGTTAAATAATTTTTGGGCGATTAAAGGCGGTGCTAATTATGATTACAGACCTGGGGGTTATTGGCAACCCGGTGCAGGCTTAGAAGGCACTCTACCATTTTTTATTGCAGCTAATATTCGTTCTTATTGGCACGATGGCAGCGGCGAAATCGATGCGGACTTTTCACGGAATATACCCTTAGTGGGCAATTGGTCTCTTTACACCGAAGTTGAAGCGATTGCGGCAACGAAATCATTGGATTATGCGCAAATAGGGCAAGGCTTTAATAATATACAATATACTATAGGCCCATCGTATCAATTATTGTCTAGCCTTGCATTACAATTGCAATATCAATATACGCGCAATTATGGCGATACCGCCAGTATATTGAAAGCGGGTGGCGAAGGTCCTACTTCTAGTTTATTGACATTGGGACTAGAAGCAGTATTCTAGGAGTTAAGAGTTTTTTGTAAAAAAGGAAATATTATGAAAAAACATACGGCACAAGAATGCCACCATCACCGTAGCTTAGATACCACCCAATCCCTCAATATGCTCTATACATGCCCTATGCATCCTGAAATTCAAAAACAAGGCCCCGGAGCTTGCCCCATATGTGGGATGGCGCTTGAACCAATAAATAATACTAAAAATATGGAAGATGACAGTGAATACAGAGATATGCTGCACCGATTTTGGGTTGCCATCATTTTTTCTGTGCCTCTTTTTATATTAAACATGGGGATGCATTTCTCGTCACAACAATGGTTACAGGCATTTACGCACAACATTTATTTTAACTGGCTGCAATTCATTCTTGCTACTCCAGTGGTAGCATGGTGTGGCTGGCCTTTCTTTGACCGGGGTTGGCATTCTTTAGTTTCAAAAAGTTTAAATATGTTCACGTTGATAGCCTTAGGAGTAGGAACGGCGTATGTTTACAGTATTGTTGTGACGCTAATACCTCATATCCTGGTGGCATTACTGGGCAATACAATAACATTAGACGTCTATTATGAGCCCGCAGCGATTATCACCGTACTTGTTTTAGTGGGACAGATTTTAGAGCTTAAGGCCCGATCGCAAACCAACAAATCCATCCAACAACTACTGGATTTAACCCCGAGTACGGCAACCCTAATTTATGATGATCATTCTGAAAAAGAAGTTTTAATATCAGAAATTAAAGTGGGTGATCTGATACGGATTAGACCTGGAGATAAAATTCCTGTAGATGGAATAGTCATAAATGGTAGTAGCGCAATTAATGAATCTATGATGACGGGAGAAGCAATGCCCAATGAAAAAGATGTGGGTGCTTTTGTGATAGCAGGCACATTAAATGGTACGGGCAGTTTTATCATGAAAGCGACAAAAGTAGGTGCGGATACGTTGCTTTCGCAAATTGTTGATATGGTTTCAAAAGCACAGCGTACAAAAGCGCACATTCAAAAATTAGCAGATCAAGTAGCTTCCTATTTCGTCCCCATTGTTATCCTTGTAGCGGTTCTTACTTTTGTCTTGTGGACTATTTTCGGCCCAGAGCCCAGAATAGGTTATGCAATACTGACCAGTGTTGCGGTTCTGATAATTGCTTGTCCTTGTGCTTTAGGGCTTGCAACACCTATGTCCATTATGGTTGGAACAGGACGGGGTGCTAGAGAAGGGGTATTAATTAAAAACGCGGAAGCACTAGAAACATTGGCAAAAGTAAACGCTTTAGTATTAGACAAAACAGGAACGCTTACTGAAGGAAAACCTAGTTTGGTAGACATTATTTCTACTAGTAAAGAATATAGTAAAAAGATGCTGCTTCAACTTGCTGCAAGCCTTGAGCAAGGAAGCGAACATCCTTTGGCCGCTGCCGTTTTACAGAGCGCTAAATCACAGGCTATTTCTTTGCAGGAATGTGGCGATTTTCAATCTATTACAGGGAAAGGCGTAATAGGTACAGTAACAGAGATTGTGGTTGCTCTGGGTAATTCTAAGTTGATGGATTCTTTGAATATTGACATAACTTCAGTAGAACAAGATATTGCAAAGTACAAAGCGCTAGGACAAACAATCATGTTTATAGCATTAAACAATACATTTTCAGGATATTTGATAGTAGCGGATAAGATTAAACCAGATGCGTTACAAGTCATTAGCGAATTCAAAAAAAGAGGGATAAAAGTTTTCATGCTAACAGGCGACAACAGTCAAACAGCACATGCCATTGCAACACAAGTAGGCATCACTGAAGTTGAAGCTGAAGTGCTACCACAGAATAAATTTAAATATGTTCAAGCGTTACAAGATAAAGGATTCATCGTCGCTATGGCGGGAGACGGCATTAATGATGCGCCAGCATTGACGCAAGCCAATGTGGGTGTTGCTATGGGCAACGGCGCAGATATAGCCATGGAAAGTGCTGGTATTATACTGGTACATGGAAATTTAACCGCTATTTTGAGAGCAATAAGATTAAGTAGTGATACGATAAGAAATATAAAACAAAATTTATTCTTTGCATTTATTTATAATATCGTTCTAGTCCCGGTTGCAGCGGGAATTCTTTATCCAGTATTTGGTTGGTTATTAAGCCCTGTTATTGCCAGTGTAGCGATGGCATTCAGTTCGGTATCTGTAATATTAAATGCTTTGCGCCTTAAAAAAGCGGGATAGACCCGTCGCCAATGAAGATGCGAGATCTGGCTGAATACTATAGATTTAAATCGAAGCTTTGTCATCCTCGATACCCGGAGTACCGAGTACAGGCTCCGATCGGGGATCCAGCTCATTGTCATCCTCGACCGAAGGTCGGGGATCCAGTTTCAATTTAAGTTTTTTCTGGATCCCCGACTGCGGCCTCGCGGCCTGGTCGAGGATGACAACGTTTTAGCACTGTATTCGTAGAAAGTACTGCTCTCGCATCTTCAGGTACGATGGGTATAGACCGCTTTAGGATGTTATAACTTAGATTTTCTCAGCCAATATGAAAGAAAAACTTCAAGTGCGTAACAAAGCGCAATTGTTACGAGCTTTATTATCTGTTCATAAATAAGACAAAAACTTCGTGCGTTTAGGGCTAGATTAAGCTAAAATAATAGTATCTAATCTGAAAAATGAGCACCCTATGCAATACTATCTTTTAGGCCGTAAGGCATTGCCCGCGTTTAAAGCACAACAGTTGCAAAATGAATTGATCAATCGCTTGCCGGATACAGAAGCGGTAGAAGCACATTTTTGTTATTTGCTGGAAACCAGCACAAATTTGTCTGAAAAAATGAAAGTAGCACTTAGTCGTCTATTGCAGGCAGAGGTCGTGCCCATAGAGGCAGGTTTAAATCGGTTTTGGGTATGGCCTAGGCGCGGGACTTTATCGCCGTGGAGCAGTAAGGCTAAAGACATTATCGCTCGTATAGGCTTAAATGAAGTAACGCGTTTAGAGCAGGGAATTTGTTATCAAATTCATCAGCAAGCACCGCTGGCCATCGATGCCACAAAATGGCATCTCATTGCCGATTTGTTTTACGATAGACTCACCGAAGAATGTGTTAATGAGGTTAAGGACGTCAATCAGTGGTTGAACACGCCTAGTGCTGAGCTCTTAACAACAATTCGCTGGTTAAACTTATCCCCTGCAGAGCGCTTGACCTTCAGCATAGAAAAAGGCTACGCGTTTAACGAAGCAACCATCGCCGCGATTAGCGCCGAATACACACGCTTAGAGCGTGATCCTACCGATGCTGAATTGATGATGTATGCTTCGGTTAATTCTGAACATTGCCGCCATCATATTTTTAAAAGTAAGTGGGTCATTGATGGAGAGAAACAAACTGGATCCCTGTTTTCGCATATACAACAAACCTATAACCACCATGCTGATGATGTTTATTCAGCCTATTGCGATAATGGCGCCATTATTGGTAAACGCAGTGTAGAAGCGATTTGGCCACGACTAGGCGATCACCATTACACGCGTCATCATGAAGACATGGCGATGGTCATTAAAGTGGAAACGCATAATCATCCTACCGCTATAGCGCCTTTTCAAGGTGCCGCTACGGGTTCCGGTGGTGAAATACGCGATGAAGGTGCTACAGGCCGCGGTGCTAAACCTAAAGCAGGTTTAACCGGTTTTAGTGTGTCTAACTTAAATATTCCAGGCTTTAGCCAGGAATGGGAAAAGACGCATCATACGCCTAAAAATAAAGCTTCTGCATTGACTATCATGTTACAAGGTCCCATAGGGGCGGCCAGTTTTAACAATGAATTTGGCAGACCCAATACCTGCGGCTATTTTCGCAGCTTCGAGCAACAGGCTGAGCATATGCATTGGGGATATCACAAACCGGTGATGTTAGCCGGTGGTTTGGGGTGCATACGCGAATCACAGTTTATTAAAGAGCCTTTGCCTGTAGGCGCATTGATTATCGTCTTAGGTGGGCCGGCATTGCGTATCGGTTTAGGCGGCGGTGCATTGTCGTCGCAAGTTTCAGCAGATGAAAACAATGCACTAGAATATGCTTCAGTGCAGCGCGCTAATGCAGAGATGCAGCGTCGTGCACAAGAAGTCATTAATAGCTGCTGGTCTTTGGGACGTGACAATCCTATACTCAGTATACACGATGTAGGCGCAGGCGGATTATCAAATGCCATTCCAGAATTGGTTTACGATCACAAGCGCGGCGCTACAATTGAATTACGCGATATACCGAATGCCGATCTGAGCTTATCACCGTTAGAACTATGGTGTAATGAAGCGCAAGAACGGTATGTTTTAGTGCTGACTGAAAATAGGTTAGCGGAGTTCTCAAAAATAGCGGCGCGTGAACAATGTGCTTTTGCTGTAGTGGGCATCGTTACTGAAGTACCGCAATTGATTGTCTATGATCGGCTGCACAAAAACCATATAGTTGATATGGATCTAAAATTTTTATTAGACACTAAAATGCCTTTTATACGTCATGTGAATCGACCCAGTCAAAAAAATACAGCATTCAAACACAGCCATATTAATTTAGAAGAAGCTTGCCTCCGAGTCTTAAAACATCCTACCGTTGCTAATAAGAGTTTCTTGATTACGATAGGCGATCGCAGTGTCGGCGGTTTAACCTATAGAGATCAAATGGTAGGGCCGTGGCAAGTGCCAGTGGCTGATGTTGCCGTCAGTGTTTCTGGGTTTTATCAACACAGCGGAGAAGCCATGGCCATAGGTGAGCGTAGCCCGGTGGCGATTATTAATCCAGTGGCTTCGGGTCGTTTAGCCGTGGGGGAAGCGATTACTAACATCGCCGCTGCGGCCATAGATAGATTAAGCGACGTGAAATTATCTGCCAATTGGATGGCTGCATGCGGTGTACAACAACAGGATATGGCCTTATGGGATACAGCGAAAGCAGTGGCAACAGAGCTGTGTGTAAGTTTAGATCTGACTATTCCAGTAGGCAAAGATTCATTATCTATGCAAACGCAATGGCAACAGGATGGCGTCAAACAGCAGGTGGTTTCGCCGTTGACTCTGGTTATTTCTGCCTTTGCTCCTGTGAACGATGTGCGTTTAAGCCTAACGCCGCAATTGCAAATTACCTATGATGATTCAGTGTTGATCTTGATCGATCTAGGGCAAGGCCACCACCGTCTAGGAGGGTCTATTTTAAGTGAAGTGTATAACGAATCTGGCAAGGGGCAAACGCCGGATTTAGATTCACCTATGTTGTTAAAACAATTTTTTAATGCGATACAACAGCTTAATCAAGATAATCAAATATTGGCTTATCACGATCGTTCTGACGGGGGGTTATTTGTTACTTTAGTGGAAATGGCATTTGCAGCCCATACGGGATTGACGATTCAATTAGATGTTTTGGGGAATGATCCTATTGCAAGCCTATTTGCTGAAGAACTAGGCGCCGTCATTCAAGTAGAAAAAACACACCTACATGCCGTGTTAAAACAATTAGAGCAACATGGATTAGTCCATTGTAGTCATGTGATCGGTGAATTGTCTATTAACGAAGTTATTTCATTCTATCATAAAGGTAAAAAGATAATAGAAGAGCATAGGGCCGCTTGGCAAAGCGCGTGGAGTGAAGTGAGTTTCCACATGCAAGCACTGCGCGATAATCCAGTTTGTGCTAAAGAAGAATTTTCGCGTATTGCCTTGTTACATGACCCAGGTTTATACAGCTCGCCTAGCTTTGAATTTAAAGAAGATATCTTAGCGCCTTATTTAGACTTTGGAGTTAAACCTAAGGTGGCTATTCTGCGCGAAGTAGGTGTGAATGGCCAAGTAGAAATGGCAGCGGCTTTTATGCAAGCCGGTTTTATCGCAGTTGATGTGCACATGTCGGATATTATCAATCAACGTATACGCTTAGACGATTTTAAAGTGTTAGCGGTTTGTGGCGGTTTTTCCTTTGGCGATGTTCTAGGCGCTGGACGTGGTTGGAGCGAAGCCATTTTAATGAATGAAACGCTGAAAGAAACTTTCAGCCGTTTTTTCAATCGCCCTGATACTTTGACCTTAGGCGTGTGTAATGGTTGCCAGATGTTATCGCAATTGTACGACATTATTCCGGGAGCGGAAGGCTTTCCGCGTTTTGTGGCCAATCAATCGCAGCAATTTGAAGCGCGCATGGTGATGGTGGAAATCACCAATAGTCCCGCTATTTTATTAAAAGATATGGTCGGTTCGCGTTTACCTATAGTGGTGTCGCATGGCGAGGGTTTAGCGCAATGGTCCGATGCAACGTTAAAAAATAAAGCCATAACCGCTTTGCGTTATTTGGATCATCAAGGCGATGCTACGACGCGTTATCCATTCAACCCGAATGGTAGTGCTGACGGCGCTACGGCCTTTAGTTCTAGCGATGGTCGAGTGTTGATCATGATGCCACATCCAGAGCGTTGTTATCGCGCGTGGCAATGTTCGTGGCGTGCACCCGAATGGACCGAATATACGCCATGGCAACGGTTATTTGTTAATGCGAGAGTTTGGTTGGGATAGAAACGCAACATACATTTTTCATGCTGAGCGATCGATCTTTAAGAATGTTCTAAAATAACTTGCATCATTATATATGGTTGAAATATAATCTCCGTACATTTATTCTAGTAACAATTATCAAGGAGAAAGACATGGGTAAAAGAGAACATTCAGTGAGCCAATTACAAACACAGCGTCGAAAAATGGGTGAGTATTACTCTAAAAGTCATGATGAAGTTACAATACACCAGAAGAAAACTGAGAGGTTAGCCGATCAAAGTAAATGGGGTTTTGAGCAAGACTCAAAATCTAGATATGAGCGCCGTAAAGAACAAAGAGAAGAACAACGAGCAAGAAAAAGATGGTTAAAAGCACAACAGCAAGCACAGCAAAGTGCTATGCTCGAACCACAAGAAAAATTTGTAACCAAAACCGAATTAAATCATAAGCAAAAATTACATGTTGCCGGGAAACAACAGTATCATGAGCATAAAAAAGAAAAGATACAACAGAATACCGAGTTTTTGCGTAGTCTAATAACGGTTGCGGCCACGGCTCAATTTATGAGTACAGTTATTTTGCCAGCAGCTGCGCAAATGAATATGCATAGTTTAAATTCTAGAGAGAGTAGACCCTATGCTCCTAAAGTAAGGATTACAGGGAGCGTTAATACGACTCAAACAAGAGTCTTTGATGTGGCTAATTTAGATGGCAGCAATGGTTATAGATTGTCTCCACAAGCAAATTTTTCTGGAAGTTTACCAGGCCGTGCCGGCGAATCCGTTGCGGTAATTAAGAGTGCGACGGGTTATGGCAATGTGCTGGTAGGTTCTCCTGGTCAGAACAAGGTAGGAACTATTGGGCGTGCTGACATGGTGTATAGTACTAATCAAGCGCATTCAGCCGTGGTACCTTTGTACAATCATAGTGATAACACGGGAGCACGTTTTGATAGCCAAGCTTATGGTAATGGGCAGAATGTAAAAGACATAGGCGATTTTGATGGCGATAGGAATAGAGATTTCCTGGTAACGGCTAGATATAGTGCTGCGGCTCCGATGGCTATTGTATATGGAACAGAAAATGGTACTTTCCCAGCTGAGGTTAATCTAGATACCATGACATCCGATCAAGGTCTGCATGTTATGCAAACCGATCCTCGTTCGAATGACGGTTCTCCTATTTATTTGCAAACATCGGCCGACAGGGTGGGTGATCTTAATCAAGATGGAAAAGCGGATGTTCTGTTCCCGGGTTGCGCTGATCCTGCAGATAAGAGGGATACACGCGGTACGGATAATTCTTGCTTGCTGTATGGTACCGATCTATACAGAAAAAAAGGCGTAGATACCGTAGATTTATCAACAGTCTCTTTTGACGGCAAGCAAGCAACCCTTATTTATCCTGTACAACCCAAGAATTATAGAGGTACACAACCTTTGAGTACGGCGAGTGCTTTAGGAGATGTGACTGGGGATGATATGGATGATTTTGTCGAGGCTTTTCCATATGACTTTAATACAGAATATAATGAGAATGAGGCGCCAGAAGGAAAAGCAGTGGTATTCAAGGGTCAAAAAGGAGGGCTTCCAGGAATCATCAAACAAACTGCCCAATATCTGCAACAAGGGGGAGGGTTTGTTTTCTTTGGTTCTCAACCCGGCGCTCAAACAGGGCGAGGCCTCACAGGCGATTTTGATTACAATCAAGATGGCCATCGCGATATAGGCATAGGTGCCCCAGGGGCAGAAGAAGTCAAGATTGTTTATGGTCCTTTGACCAAAGACAGATTTCCCGGTTCGCAAACCTTGTTAGGGAATTTAACTGCGGAACAAGGAGTTACCGTTCATGGAGAATGTGATGGCGATGGAACGGGTTTTGCTTTGGCGCCCACAGGGGACTTTTATAATGGTGATACGCATGGGGGGCTAGGAATAGGAACAGAAAAGGGTGCTAAAGCTTTTGTATTGTCTAGTACTAGCAGCGCATCAGCTGAAGTTTACCTAGGTTCATTATCTCCAGAAGAAGGTGTTAAATTCATTGATAGTGAAGGTAGTAGTACTTTCGGATATGCTGTTGCTGCCGGAAAGATAGGAGATGACAAAACGGTTGTGGTTATAGGCGATCCACAGATGGAGGCATTTGAAGGTCCGGGTCGCGGGGCTAGCGTGGTATTGGGTGCCGAGTCTTTACCAACGGAAACCTCCAATTCGCAATGTCCAGTTGTAGTACCAACTTCGTCATCATCGGTTACGTCCAAAGTTGCGAGACGTATGACGTTCTTGGGTGCATCCTCTTCGGATATTACCGGACGCTCTTCTGAGAAGGAAAAGCAAGAAGAAACTTCTACACCCTCTCTTCGTAGCCGAGCTTAGGCCCACCAAACCCACACTCTTATCTTATGGTGAGAGTGTGGGTTGTTCATAAATGGATTGCTTTCTATCATAAAGAAGTACAAAAAAACATGATTTTAACATCACTATGAAAATTTATGTAGACGCCGATGCTTGCCCTAACACAGTGAAGGAAATTCTATATAAAGCAGCGATGCGTTGTGATTGTGAACTTATATTAGTTGCTAATCAACCGTTGTCGGTGCGTAGACATCCTCTGATACGCACGGTACAAGTGGCCAGTGGCTTTGATGTGGCGGATAATTATATTGCAAGCACAGTAGTAGCAGGTGATCTAGTCATTACCGCCGATATTCCTTTAGCAAGCTTAGTCGTTGCCAAAAACGCAGCGGCGCTGAATCCGCGCGGGGAAATGTATACTAAAACCAATATCAGCAATAAGCTGGCCAGTAGAGACTTAATGGATGAATTGCGCTCTAGCGGTGTTTTGACTGGTGGTCCAGCAAAGATTAATCCAGCGCATTTACGAGAATTTGCCAATGCGTTGGATCGGTATTTGGCAAAAAATAAATGAAAATTGTTTGTTAGTACTGTAAATGAGTTAAATTTCTCAGGACCGTCATTGCTGTAAAGGTTAAGTAATTCGTTGATAGAATAGTAGTAGAGTCTCAACAAACTCCAAAATTTCACGGTACGTGTGTTACACGCGAAGCTCGTCATTGCGAGCCGACGAGTACTGGATATATAATGAAGCTGTGAATGATAATAACGACGGAATAATTAAAATGCACGAAGCCAGACGAGTTCGGTGTGGCAATCCATCGTTTTAACAATGAAAATGAACGCTATATACAGTGAAAATTATAAAACTCTGTGAAATATATAGATTGAGTGTTTTA
>JAJYCX010000015.1 GCA_021778015.1 Pseudomonadota bacterium | reverse complement strand
TCGTAGTAATGGCCATCGTCGGCAAAAGTATGATTTTAGCGGGTGTATGTATTTTTGCGGAAAACTTCTGCGGAGGTATGTCGGGTGCTGCTTTTGTGGCATTTTTAATGAGTTTATGTAATCCAAAATTTACAGCCATGCAATACGCCAGTCTATCTGCCATTGCTTCTGTAGGTCGAGTGTTGGTAGGTTCGACTTCAGGCGTATTAGTACAGTACTTAGGATGGGCTAATTTTTATTGGGTGAGTGCAGCTATTTGTGTGCCCGGTTTGTATATGTTATGGCGTAGCCAAAATATGCAGTGTTTTAGCAGGGAAGTTAGTTCTGCGCTGTAGGCAATGAGTTCTATGGAGTTTTGTCATCCTCGACACGGCTGCGAGGCCGTAGTCGGGGATCCAGGAAAAACTTTAGTTGAAAATGGAAGAGTAATCTAAACAAAATGACATTATACGATTTATCACAAAAACTAGGAAAATTATTGCAACAGCGTAGCTTAACGTTGACTACGGCCGAGTCTTGTACTGGCGGTTATATTGCGCAAATGATAACGGCGGTACCGGATAGCTCGCACTGGTTTGAACGCGGTTTTGTGACGTACAGCAATGAGGCCAAAATGGAAATGTTGGGCGTGTCTGCCGATACATTGGCTGAACAGGGTGCTGTGAGTAGTGCAGTCGTTATGGAAATGGCCCTAGGTGCTTTAAAGCATAGTCATGCCCAGATCAGTGTATCGGTCAGCGGCATTGCTGGACCCAGCGGTGGCAGTGTCGCTAAGCCCGTAGGCACAGTGTGCTTTGCCATTGCGGGTGGTGATAAGGGTGTTCAAACATATACTCAACATTTTCCTGGCGATAGACAAGCAGTACGAGAGGCTGCTGTGGAATTTGCTTTAAGACAATTATATGATTATATTTCAGACTAAACCTATACTCATTTCGCATAGAGGCGCTAATTTATTGGCCCCTGAAAATACTTTGCCTGCATTTGACTTGGCTTATCAAATGGGTGCTGCCTGGGTGGAATGCGATGTAGTATTAACAGAGGATTCTGTGCCTGTGATCTTGCACGATAGAGACCTATGGCGCACTGCACGATCACACGCAGACATCGATAACCTAACCTATGATGCCTTACAAAATTATAATGTAGGCGCTTATTTTGCAAAGACTAAAATACAGGCGACAGCACCCAAATTAGAAGCATTATTAGAATTGGCGCTCAAATATGGCCGGGGTGTAAATATAGAAATTAAGCCTGCACTGTCGGTGTATGCGGAGGCAACGGCTGAAGGTGCTTGGGAAATAATGGGTCCTTATTTAGATCGTATTCCCATCCTAGTGTCTAGCTTTGAGTTAAAGGCTTTATTGTGGTACAGGGAAAATGCCCCTGAAGTAAATTTAGGCTATTTAATGTCGAGTTGGCAAGCGGATTGGAAAGAAAAAGCATTGCATTTAAAAGCCACTAGTATTCATTGTGATGAAAAGATTTTAAATCAAAAACGTTTAAGCCTTTTAACAGAAAGTGAATATAGTGTTTTGGCTTATACAGTGAACAGTGTTGCACGTGCCGAAGAATTATTTAAAGCGGGAGTAACGGGTATCTTTTCAGATGATCCTCAACTATTGTCTAAGGCAGGCTGAGGAATGATTAGTAATCACTTTTGCTCTATGAAGACTATTTCAATAGCTAGAAAATACAAGTCCCCGTCATTGCGAGCTTGCGAAGCAATCCAGGAAGATGTTAGGCGATGAAAAAAGCATTACTTAGAAAATGGCTGCTAAAAAAATGTGGGTTGTATAAATCCAGGGTTTTAACTCCTGGATTGCTTCGCAAGCTCGCAATGACGAGATCAGCGGGAGTAAGTCGTCACAATGGTTGAAAAGAAAGATATCATCATCATAGGTGGCGGCATCAATGGCATGGCCATAGCTGGACAAGCAGCGCGCTTGGGTTTAAAAGTGGTTTTGATCGAACAAAACGATCTAGCTTCTGGAACGTCTAGCAAAAGTACGCAACTCATTCACGGCGGCTTGCGCTATTTGCAACAATATTATTTTTCATTGGTTAAAAAAGCATTACATGAACGCAGTCTATTGATTAAAATGGCGCCTCATTTGATCAAACCCATGCACTTTATTATCCCATATTATAAAGAAAGCCATTTGCGACGTTTTATAATCCGTTTGGGCTTATTTATTTATGATCATTTAAGTGCACATAATGTATTGACCAAAGCGAAGGGTATTCGCTTGAATATCGCGTCTTATCAATCTTTTTTCAAAGAGAATATCAAGCAGGGTGCGGTTTACAGCGATGCTTGGACACATGATAGTCGTTTGGTGATGGAGTGGGCCTTATTAGCGCAACAAAACCAGGCGACGATCTTAACATATCAAGATATTATAGAATTAATAGAAACAGAAAATGGCTGGAAAATTGAGGTGCAAGATAAGTTTAAGCAACAACGCAATACTTATGAAGCTAAGATTCTAGTTAACGCCACAGGTCCTTGGGTAGCACATTTTCAAAAGCAATATTTGGCAGAATATCCTCAAGCTAAAATGCGTCTGGTCAAGGGTAGTCATTTGGTTTTAAAAAGAGAATTACCGGATGACAAAGCTTATTTGTTTGAATGCGTCGATGGCCGGGTTATCTTTTTAACACCATATGAGCCTGGCTATTGTTTATTGGGGACTACCGAAGTAGAGTATCAGGGTTCTTTAGAGGACACTAACGTAGAACCCGCAGAAATAGGATATTTGTTAGCGGCCGCCAATGTTTATTTGCAAACACCGCTTACAGTACAGGATATAGCTTACACTTTTTCGGGGGTGAGACCCTTACTGGATGATGGTATGCATAATGCACATCAATTATCGCGTGATTATCAATTACAATTGCAACAGAGTGAAAAGGGTAATAGCATATTAACCGTTTTGGGCGGTAAGTTAACCACGCATAGACGTTTAGCGCTAGATGCATTGATTTTACTACAAAAAATAAGGCCCTCCTGGCCTACCGTAAAAGACGAAATGATCTCGTTACCCGGCGGCGAGCCACTAGACGAGGAACAATTTAAGCAAGATTATTCCTTTATTCCTAGCGCGGTATTATCGCGTTATCTGCGTTGTTATGGTACACTGTGCCTCTTTTGGCTAAGGGGCAAGAACTCTTTAGCAGACATGGGCATAGATTTTGGCGCAGGTCTGTATCAAGCAGAGGTGGATTATTTATTAACGCAAGAGTGGGTTAAGAGTATAGACGATCTATTATGGCGAAGAACGCGACTGGGGTTGTGTATGGATGAAATAAATTTAGAGCAGTTGAAAGAATATATTTGCCACCGATGAAGATATTGAATTGCGCCGTCATTGCGAGGAGACCGTTTCACTGTTCTTGTGCGAATAAGCAAAGCTAGTAACGGTCGACGTGGCAATCCATGATCTTGAGCAATAAGAATGGCCTCTGTTTTATCATAGATATTAAAAAGAAGCGTATCTTTATACGGGTTGAGATTGAAAATGTACCCCGTATAAAGAATAGAGTAGTGAAACGGTATTCTCGCAATGACGAAGTTCAGTGCAATTCAAGATATTTGTGACAAAATATAGCATGCCGTTACAGCAATGACAGAGAGAAAAAATGTTTACAAATAGCAAAGTTGAAAAAAAACTATTACATTACACCGGTAAGGCAATCGACGATTACAACATGATCCAAAAAGGCGATCGTGTCATGGTGTGTTTATCCGGCGGAAAAGATTCATTTACTTTGTTGTGTCTATTAGAACAATTGCGTATCAATTCCAACAATCGTTTTGAATTATTTTCTTTTACCCTAGACCAAGCGCAACCAGGGTGGGATGACAGCGGTTTGCGTGCCTGGATGGAACAACGCCGCATTCCCTATGAGGTTTTGCGTCGTGACACTTATTCTATAGTCAAAGAAAAAATACCAGAAGGTAATACCTATTGTTCTTTGTGCTCGCGTTTACGCCGCGGCAATATTTATCGTTATGCCAAAGAAAATGGTTTTACCAAAATTGCGCTAGGGCATCATCGCGACGATTTAGTCAATACATTACTGATGTCTATACTCTACAGTGGTCAAATTCGCTCTATGCCGCCTAAACTGTTAACCGATGATAAACGCCATATCTTAATTCGTCCTATGGTGTATTGTCAGGAAAAAGATATTATCACTTATGCGGGTGAGCAAAATTTTCCTATCATTCCTTGTACGTTATGTGGCTCACAAGAAAAATTAACCCGCAAAAAAATAGCAGCGTTAATGAAAACGTTAGCTGCAGAAAATCCTAAAATACCTAGCAATGCTTTAAGTGCTTTGGGGAATATTAGGCCTAGTCAGTTGATGGATAAAGATCACTGGCCGTTTAAAGAGTTAGAAAAACAGTTGCTGCAGGGTGATGTTTTGGATGAGGGACTCGTACAAGACTTAGCCGATCCATTTTAGACAAATTTAGATATAGAGTTCGAATTCTAAAATTTTACGATACGGTTATTATACGCGGAGCTCGTCATTGCGAGCCAGTGAGCGCAGCGAACAGGCGCGGCAATCCAGTAAAATACTCAATTTATATCTCATAGTGTTTTATGATTTTCACTGTAAATAGCGTTCATTTTCATTATTCAAACGATGGATTGCCACGCTGCACTCGCTTTATTCCGTGCAGTTTTATTATTCCGCGAATACCGCCGGGCAATGATTCTATTATAGATTACTTACTCGTTTGCTCGCAATGACGGGCTCCGCGTATAGCAGCTGCACCGTGAGATTTTAGAGTTTATTGTGACTCCTAATCTGCAAAATCTATAATTTTCTCAAATAAACCTGTTCTATCCCATGATCAGCGCCTTTTTCCAAGATCAACTGTGCTCGATATTGGTAGGGTAGGATATTTTTGAGCAGGTTAGGGGCATTGATGCTTTCCCAGATGTTATCCGCCAAAGCCAACGCTTCAACTTCATTCATTTGGCTAAACTGGTGAAAATACAATTGTGGTTTGTCCATTGCATGCAGTCGGAAAGAGCGAAAACGCTCTAAAAACCAGGATTTAATCATGGCTGTAGGCGCGGTTACAAAAATATTAAAGTCTATGAAATCGGAAACATAAACTCGTTGTGTTTCGGCCATATCGGGCATTTGCAGTATATTTAAGCCTTCGATGATTAAAATATCCGGTGCGGGTATGCTTATCACTTCATCGGTAATATCATAGCTTGCATGGGAGTAAACCGGCACGCTGACTTCAGCTTTACCCGATTTTAAATCATTTAAAAACTGCAACAAAGCTTGACGGTTATAGCTTTCTGGAAAGCCCTTGCGTGTCATCAATCCCTTGGATTTTAGCACCGCATTGGGATATATAAAACCATCCGTTGAAACCAAAGCTACTTTAGGATGATGAGGCCAGCGCGATAAGACCGTTTGCAGGATACGGCTGGTAGTACTTTTGCCTACAGCCACACTGCCGGAAACGCCGATGATATAAGGCATTTTATGAGTATGTTGATGTAAAAATTGGTTGGTGATGGCGTGTAAATTTTGCGTTTGAGACACATAAAGATTCAACAGACGCGATAAAGGCAAATAAATGTCTTCAACTTCGGTCATCGAAATGGATTCGTTAAACCCCCGTAAGCTGGCAAGCTCCGCCTCAGTGAGGTGCAAAGGCGTATCATCACGGTAATGACGCCAATCTTCGCGTGCAAATTGCATGTAGGGGGAAAGTGACAAGTTGTATACTCCTATGATCTGGGATAAACGGCTACGCCGTCGGCAACTGCGCGAAAACTGGGAGCATCCAATACAAAATTACCTACTTTTGCATAAGCTTGTGAAGAACTACCACCATCTAAATTGAGCGCGTATAAGCAACCTAAACCACCGTGTTTTTCTGAGTCGCGTAGTATTTGCGCCAATTGTAAAGTAGTTAATTGCGCATTCTCACTAACGGCTATAATGACATCACCATTTTGGTTATAGCCTATGGCGGTTCGATTCCCCACGCCATCTTTTAAATGTGGAATATCCTTATTGACCAATAGACGTGGGCCTGCTTGTACCGCAAAGTCTATATCGTTGTCGAGTTTAAAGCTATCAGCACTGCTCAATTCAGGCTTGTTGTTATGTAAGTAGAAAATCCCCCACCAGGAAATGGATTTTGCGGGTGATAGCACCTTGCCATCGTTGATGCGTAAGCCCAAGGGTTTGCCATCGGGTGTGAAAAAGCCTGCATTTACGCCCAATAAAGCATGGGCGTTTATTACCATATCTTTGATGTCATTAGGTTCTGGTGGCGACAACAAAGCAAGACGATTTTGTTTTAAGTCTATTTTAAAAGCGTGTAATTTTCCTTGGTCTAAATTCAAAGTGGTGTAGTCTAAGCCCGGGGCCAATGTTTGCCAATGCGTAGCGGTATTTGCTTTAGCCTGGGTATAAAACCATAGCATACAAGCCGTAAACACAACGAACATTAAAATGATCCATGTATAGCGACGTGGTTTGCGATTATTTTTGTTCATAGCGTATTTTCCTCATCTATCCAAATGAGCGTTGCCATACGACCACCGGTGTGTTTTGCGTTGTGTAGCGAATAGCGTGCCGAATAAAATTGTTGTGGATCGCTATAGGTACAATATTGACCGCCATAAATCCGCGTTAGTCCTAAATGCTGTAATTGTATTCTAGCGATGGCATAGAGATCCGCATGCCACTGTTGATCTGCGTCTTGATAAAATGCGGGGGCTAAGCTGGGATCGGTATCTAAAAATAGTTCACGGAAATCTGCACCTACATTATAGGCCTTTTTTCCTATGGCTGGTCCTAGCCACGCATACAATTCACTCGTAGGCAAAGCCAGCTGCTTTAAGCCTTCTTCAATAATGCTTTGTTGCAAGCTGCGCCAGCCACCATGTAGTGCGGCTATGCCTAGACCTTGTGGATGTGCAATGAGAATGGGTAAACAATCTGCCGTTAACACAGCGCAAATCTGCCCTTTGGCGTGGCTATAGATGCCATCCGCTTTGATTTCAGGGCTGGCATCGCTAGCTGCTATCACATGAGTGCCATGCACTTGTTCGACCCATTGCGGCGTGTAGGGGAGTTTCATCTCTGTCACTAAGCGCTCAACATTTTTTGCTACCAAAAGTGGATCATCACCCACGCGGTAGCCCAGGTTTAAACCCGCATAAATGCCCTGGCTGTAACCATTGGGCCGCAAAGTGGTAAAAGCATGCACTTTTCCTTGTAGCGGCCAATCGGCATGTAAATAAGGCATGTTGTGCTTCCTGTGGTCCATATTGCTCGCATAATAACGAAATAGAGGCTTTAAGTCAAAAATTAGTCCACTAGGCTCCCCTGGTCCAGACGGGTTTGCAAGCATTGATTATCCACTTGATTACACCATTTGCCCACTACAATGGTCGCCACGCTATTGCCAACCAGATTAGTGAGCGCACGAGCTTCTGACATAAAGCGATCAATGCCTAAAATAACCGCCAATCCTTCCATTGGAATATGTCCCACTGAAGAAAGAGTAGCTGCTAATACAATAAAACCACTGCCTGTTACACCTGCCGCACCCTTAGACGTTAATAAAAGAATGATGAGTAAGGTGATCTGGTGTGCCAAATCCAGAGGTGTGTTGGTCGCTTGGGCTATAAACACTACAGCCAATGCTAAGTAAATAGATGTGCCGTCTAGATTAAAAGAATAACCCGCTGGAATGACCAAGCCTACCACTGATTTTTTGACACCCAGATTTTCCAGTTTGAGTATCATGCGTGGCAATACGGATTCTGATGAAGACGTGCTTAGAACAATCAAGAGTTCTGCTTTGATATATTTAATCAGCTTCCATAGACTAAACTTATGAAAAAAGGCGACGCAACCCAGTATCAGAAAGATAAAAATAAGGCAAGTTAAATAAAACGTGCCCATGAGTTCTCCCAAAGAAAACAGCGATCCTAAGCCGTATTTGCCAATGGTAAAAGCGATGGCGCCAAATGCACCTATAGGAGCTAAGCGCATAATGATATTAACGATTCCGAAAAAGACCCCTGAGATGGCATTAATAAATTCTAAAATGATGCGGCCACTGTTTCCCATGATATGCAGCGCAAAACCAAACAAGATAGAAACCAATAAAACTTGTAGGATTTGGCTTTGAGCAAATGCACCCATAAAAGTGTCTGGAATAATATTCAGCAAAAAATCCGTAACGCTTTGCATTTTTGGTGCCGAGGTAAAGGCTGCAATATCATGCACATCGATTTGGGTTATGTCTATGTTCATGCCAACCCCCGGTTTTAACCAATTTGCCATGATTAGACCGAGGATAAGAGCCACCGTACTGAATATTTCAAAATAAATAAGCGCATAGGCCCCTGTTTTACCTACCGCCTTCATATTTTCCATGCCTGCAATGCCGGATACGACCGTACAAAAAATAACCGGGGCGATCATCATTTTGATAAGCTTGATAAAACCATTGCCTAAGGGTTCCATTTTGGCACCTAATGCGGGATAGAAATAAGCGAGCAAAATGCCTAGGATGAAAGCGATTAATACTTGAAAATAGAGAGATGTCAGTAGATTTTTTTTCAAAAATGCGCTTCCTTTATGCTAAAGCTTTGGTTCAACGCTAACTTACGGTGAACACAAAGTCAAGGTGCACTTGATATTAGCGCATATTTTGGTTAGTATACCGCCCATGCGCCCGTAGCTCAGTTGGATAGAGTACCTGGCTTCGAACCAGGGTGTCGGGAGTTCGAGTCTCTCCGGGCGCACCAAATAAAAAAGCCCGCATAGCGGGCTTTTATCAGATGAGGAGAGAGGATGAAACTTTACGAGTTCGATATATCTTCATCAGCGGCATCGTCGTCACTGCCATCAGCGGCGTTACCCTTAATTTCAGGTATAAAGGTATAACAGCTGAAAACCAGCACAGCGCTACCAGCTAACATCAACAACAACGAAGGTTGCACCAATTGCCCATAGGCAAATAAAAACAAACCCAGTGCATACAGGACTAAACCTGTGGCGCAGCGAGCGGCGCTATTTTTTTTAGCGATTGGTTTTTGGGCAAGCAAGTGTTCGTCATTTTGTGAATGAAGCGATGGTTCGGTTACACTAAATGTTCCCTGAATAGGACTTTCAGGTCTGATTGGTTTGCTAAATGGATCTTGTGTTGTAGTGGCAAAATATGCAGTCATGGTATCACTTCCTTATTTTAACATGATGGTTAGACAATTTATTAAGGCTTATGGCTATTTAAGGACTTAATAAACACCTACCTTTGCTTGAGGTACTCCGACAGCTCATCATCAAAGGTAATCACGAGTATAGTGTATATTTTGCTTTTTTCCAGAAAAAAATCGGATAATTTTGCATTTTTGGCTGCAAAAAGCCCAAAAACAGGATTTATGCACTTGATTGCTAGAGAATTTTGTGGCAAGAAGGATTATTCTGAAACTTTTATTTGAGGCGCCAAGTGCTTAAATAGAGAAGATAATAGTTTTATATTATGAAGAAAATAAGGTATTGTATTGTCTTTATATAAACTAACTGGAGACATAAGATATGGCTATTTTACCCGTATTAAAAATGGGCACCCTTAGTTTATCTGAGCGATCGGCCGAAATAACCGAGTTCGCCTGCGCCAAACTATACGATCTGATAACGGATTTAAAAGATGTACTCGCAAAAGAAGGCGGGGTAGGTATTGCTGCACCGCAAATTGGTGTCAATCAACGCATAGTGATCTTTGGTTTTGAGAGTAGTGTACGTTATCCCAGTGAAAAACCAGTTCCCTTTACCGTTTTAATTAATCCGGTTATAACGCCTTTAAGCGAAGAGAAAGTTGAAGGCTGGGAAGGGTGTTTGAGCGTTCCCGGGCTACGGGGCAAAGTGCCTCGTTACCAAAAAATTCATTATATGGGGTTTAATGAAGAAGGCGAAAGAATAGAACGAATTGCCGATAATTTTCATGCGCGTATGGTGCAGCATGAATGCGATCATCTGGATGGCATTTTATATCCCGAGAGAATGACCAACATGCGTGATTTTGGGTTTGAATCCGTTATCTGGGAAAGACTATATGGAACGCCGTATAAAGGGAATAAATAATTTCCTGCCTATATTTGCCTCCTACCCACAACTCGGTTACAATCCGCTCACCATAAAATAGTCTTTAAATATATGCACAAAAAATTAGTTGTTGCCAATTGGAAAATGAACGGTATGAGCGCGGATATAAGCGCTATGCTGACTGCACTGCAAAAAGACAGTGCAGTTTTAAATCAAGTTGATGTTTCTTTGTGTGTTCCTGCAGTATTTTTGAGCAGCATGCGACCTTTGTGCGAAAAATTGCCCATTGCTTGGGGTGCGCAAAATGTATGTGATAAAGCAGAAGGGGCTTTTACGGGAGAAATTTCGGCACAGATGTTGTGCGATGTGGGTTGTAGCTACGTAATCGTAGGGCATTCTGAGCGTCGCCTATATTATGGCGAAGATAGTGCGTGGGTAGCACAAAAATGGTTAGCGGCTAGGCAAACTGGCTTGACGCCTATTTTGTGTGTAGGTGAAAGCTTAGAAGAACGTGAAAAAGGGCAGACCTTAGCCGTGGTGATGGCGCAATTGGATGCAGTGCTTAATGTCACCACAACTAAAGATTTTGCACACACGGTAATCGCTTACGAACCAGTATGGGCTATAGGCACTGGCTTAACCCCTACTACAAATGAAATACTTTCGGTGCATATGGCCTTGCGTAACCACCTAATAAAACAGTATGATAGCACGACCAGTCAAACGGTGCGTTTATTATACGGTGGCAGTGTCAAAGGCGACAATGCTGCGCAATTATTGACCTTAACTAACGTCGATGGTGGTTTGATCGGCGGTGCTTCGTTAAAATATGATACTTTCTCGCCTATTTATAAGGCGTTAATATGATGGAGAGAGCATGGAACTAATATTATTAGTCGTACATTTAGTTGCTTGTGTGGGTATACTTGCCTTGGTATTACTACAACAAGGTAAAGGTTCCGATATAGGTGCCGCTTTTGGTAGCGGTGCTTCCAATACCGTATTCGGCAGTCCAGGCTCGGCTAGTTTTTTATTAAAGCTGACGGGATTTGCAGCCCTGGTTTTTTTTGGAACTAGCATTATGCTGGGTTATCATGCCTCCAAAATAAATCAACATAAAGCTGTTTTGAATAATGTAATACTGCCTCAACCCGTAGCACCTATGCCAGCGAGCGGCGATATAATAAATAAGACCCCTGGTGATTTTAGTATTCCATTGCCGCAACCGGGTAATGGATCTCAAGGACAATAAAAGGTTGTAAAACTTGAATTGAAACTGGATCCCCGACTGTGGCCTGCGGCCTTGTCGAGGATAACAAATGAGCTGGATTCCCGACCTTCGGTTGAGGATGACAAATGAAGCCGAAGTGGTGGAATTGGTAGACACGCTGTCTTGAGGGGGCAGTGGCGAAAGCCGTGCCGGTTCGAGTCCGGCCTTCGGCACCATATATAAGGATAATGATATGCTAATGAACTATCTGCCTATACTGATTTTCTTAGGTCTAGCCATAGTCTTGGCTGTAGTGCCGCTAGTGGGCGGCTGGATCCTAGGGCCTCATAAACCGAATGCGGTTAAGAATGCACCCTATGAATGTGGTTTTCCCGCCTTTGAAGATGCGCGCATGCCTTTTGACATACGGTATTATCTAGTTGCCATTCTTTTTATACTCTTCGATCTGGAAACAGGCTTTTTATTCCCTTGGGCAGTTGTATTGCGCGAGATAGGCTGGTTTGGTTTTTTAAGCATGATGGTCTTTTTAGGCTTATTGGTTGTAGGCTTTATTTTTGAGTGGAAAAAAGGGGCTTTAGAATGGGAATAGATACCTCAGCGCAAGAGATATTTCAACCACAAGAAATGCAACAAAATGGTTTTGTTACTACCTCTTTAGAAAAATTGGTAGGCTGGGCACGCAGTGGTTCCATGTGGCCAGTGACTTTCGGTTTGGCTTGTTGTGCTGTGGAAATGATGCATTCTGCCGCAGCGCGTTATGACTTAGATCGTTTTGGCGTTATGTTCAGACCCAGTCCGCGTCAGTCCGATGTGATGATCGTTGCGGGGACCTTATGCAACAAAATGGCACCTGCTTTGCGCCGTGTGTATGATCAAATGGCTGAGCCACGTTGGGTGATTTCCATGGGTTCTTGTGCCAATGGTGGTGGTTATTACCATTATTCTTATTCGGTAGTCAGAGGTTGCGATCGCATCGTGCCAGTAGATATTTATGTGCCGGGTTGCCCTCCTACAGCTGAAGCATTGGTCTATGGTATTATCCAGCTGCAAAACAAAATTAAAAATACCAGACGGATTTTTTGTGGCGATAAGGACTAAGCGATGAATGTATTAAACACGTTGCAAGATAATATTGTTAGCCATTTTGCCGCTCAGGGCTTTGTAATTAATCATCATGCGCATCCTTTTGTAACGTTGCAGGCGGAAACGCCGCGCGAGCAAATGGCTTTGCAAAGCGATCGCTACGAATTAACTTTAATCTTAAACAAAAAAGCTTTAATAGACGTGGCAATACAATTGCGCGATATGCCTCAATTTTGTTTTGACCAACTCATCGACGTATGCGGTGTGGATTATCTAACTTACGGTATCGCCGAATGGGTCACCGATAAAGCCACCGGTTCTGGTTTTGAACGAGCCGTAGATCAAGATGGTATCCGTATGGAATCATTCTCTGGATCTCGTTTTGCGGTGGTATATCATTTACTATCCGTTAAACACAACCAACGCTTGCGCCTTAAAGTATTTTTGGACGAGAATGAACTGTGTATTCCGTCGATCATGCCCGTTTGGCCTTCCGCCGATTGGTTTGAGCGTGAAGCTTTCGATCTATTTGGATTCTTATTCGAAGGGCATCCAGACTTACGACGCATCTTAACGGACTATGGTTTTATAGGTCATCCTTTCCGTAAAGATTTTCCCACATCAGGCCATGTAGAAATGCGTTATGACAAAGCCAGCGAGCGTGTGATTTATCAACCGGTGACTATTCCTGAGCGCGTATTAGTGCCTAAGGTGATCCGAGAAGACAGTCGTTACCTAGAAGCGGAGCAAAAAAATGGCTGAACTACATAATTATACGCTTAATTTTGGACCGCAACATCCGGCGGCGCACGGGGTATTACGTTTAATATTAGAAACCGAAGGTGAAGTGATCCGTCATGCCGATCCACACATCGGTTTATTGCATCGCGCTACCGAAAAATTAGCGGAAACTAAACCCTACAACCAAAGCATAGGTTATATGGATCGTTTGGACTACGTCTCCATGATGTGCAATGAACATGGTTATGTACTAGCGCTAGAAAAACTATTGGGCGTGACACCGCCCATACGAGCACAATACATACGCGTTATGTTCGATGAAATCACCCGCTTACTGAACCATTTATTGTGGTTAGGTGCACATGCCTTGGATATAGGCGCCATGGCAGTATTTCTGTATGCTTTCAGAGAACGGGAAGACTTATTAGATTGTTATGAAGCGGTATCGGGAGCGCGCATGCATGCTACCTATTATCGCCCGGGTGGCGTGTATCGCGATCTGCCCAGCACGATGCCCCAATATGCCCCTTCAGCTTGGCGCAGCGAAAAAGATACGAAGGAAATGAATGAAAGCAGGCAGGGTAGTCTGCTTGATTTTATACAAGCTTTTTGCGATCGTTTCCCACAACGTGTAGATGAATATGAAACTTTGCTTACGGATAACCGCATTTGGAAGCAACGTACCGTCGATGTAGGCATAGTGACCGCAGAACGGGCTTTGCAATTGGGTTTTACTGGGCCTATGTTGCGTGGTTCGGGAGTGGCTTGGGATCTACGTAAAAAACAACCGTATGAAACATATTCCGCTTTAAACTTTGATATTCCGATTGGTAAAAATGGCGATTGTTATGATCGTTATTTAGTGCGAGTAGAAGAAATGCGCCAATCCAATCGCATCATTTTGCAATGTATAGAATGGTTGCGCAAAAACCCAGGTCCAGTTATGGTAAATGATGCTAAGGTAGCGCCACCGTCTAGAACGGTCATGAAAGAAAGTATGGAAGCCTTGATTCACCACTTTAAATTATTTACCGAAGGTTATACTATTCCTGCTGGTGAAGCTTATGCTGCGGTGGAACATCCTAAGGGCGAATTTGGTGTTTATTTGGTTTCCGATGGCGCGAATAAACCATATAGATTGAAGATCCGCGCGCCGGGCTTTAGTCATTTGGCCGCACTCAATGAAATGAGCCGCGGTCATATGATCGCCGATGTGGTATCGATATTATCGAGTCAAGATATAGTCTTTGGGGAGATCGATCGTTGATAGACGTTACAGTAACCGATACAGTATTTGAACTGAGTAAGCATGATAAGGCAGAAATTGACGCTTGGGTAGCACAATATCCTCTAGAACATAAACGTTCAGCGGTGATCCCTGCACTGCACATTGCTCAAAAAGCCAATGGCGGCTGGTTATCCGAAGAAGCCATGAAAGCCGTTGCCGATTATTTAGGTTTGCCACAAATTCAAGTCTTTGAAGTGGCGACCTTTTACAGCATGTTTGAATTATCTCCTGTAGGCAAACACAAATTATGTGTGTGTACCAATGTGTCTTGTATGTTGAGCGGCAGCGATGAAATCGTTGAGCATCTTAAGAAACGTTTGACGATTAATCTGGGTGAAACTACGGACGATAATAAGTTTACTTTAAAAGAAGTAGAGTGTTTGGGGGCTTGTGTGAATGCACCGGTGTTGCAGTTGGGTCATCAATTTCATGAAAAACTAACGCCTGAAAAAATTGATGCGTTATTAGCAGAGTTGGAGACAAGATCATGATATACTCACAGCAATTGGTTTTTAGGTTAGGCGGCAAGCTCTCGAGCAAAAGGAGTGTAGTACTCTACATGACTTTTGCGAGATGGGCGCAGCCAACAACACCTAAAAATCAAGTGCGAGGAGTATAGCTGTGGACCAAATCTGCTTTAGAGCCAATAACTTACCAGAACCCTGGACGTTGAAAACCTATGAAAGTTTGGGTGGCTATAAAATTTGGCGTGATATATTACAGAACAAAACCGATCCGGCTGTTTTAATAGAACAAATTAAAAATTCCTTTTTACGGGGTCGCGGTGGCGCAGGCTTTCCTACGGGTCTTAAGTGGAGCTTTATTTCGCGCAATAGTCCAGGACAAAAGTATGTGGTGTGTAATTCCGACGAAGGCGAACCGGGTACTTGCAAAGATCGCGATATTTTGCGTTATAACCCGCATCAATTGATTGAAGGCATGGCCATAGCCGGTTATGTCATGGGTGCAACCGTAGGCTACAATTATATACGTGGTGAATTTGATGAACCCATACACCGTTTCCATGAAGCCTTAAAAGAAGCCTATGCGGCGGGATTTTTAGGTAAAAATATTTTAAATTCCGGTTTCGATTTTGATCTCTATCACCACATAGGTGCTGGGGCCTATATCTGCGGTGAAGAAACTGCCTTATTAGAATCTCTAGAAGGCAAACGTGGTAATCCACGCTTTAAACCGCCGTTTCCTGCCAGTTATGGTTTATACGGTTGCCCTACAACCATTAACAATACCGAAACCTTCGCTTCGGTGCCCGTTATTTTAGAAAAAGGCGCTGATTGGTTCTTAGAACTGGGTAAACCTAAAAATGGCGGCATGAAAATCTTTTGCGTGTCGGGTCATGTCAATAATCCTGGTAATTTTGAAGTGCCTCTAGGCTTGCCTTTTAGAGACCTATTGGAAATGGCGGGTGGCGTGCGCAATGGTCATCGTTTAAAGGCAGTTATTCCTGGCGGATCGTCCGCACCTATATTACCCGCCGATATCATGATGAACTTAGATATGGACTTCGACAGCCTAGCGCAAGCAGGTTCTATGTTGGGTTCTGGTGCGGTCATCATCATGGATGAAACCACTTGCATGGTGAAAATATTAGCCCGTATAGCGCATTTCTATTTTGAAGAATCCTGCGGTCAGTGTACGCCTTGCCGTGAAGGCACCGGGTGGATGTCTAGAATATTACATCGTATTTTGCACGGCGAAGGGCGTAAAGAGCATTTAGCCTTATTAGACAACGTGGCGGAAAATATTATGGGGCGTACCATTTGCGCCTTAGGCGATGCAGCGGCAATGCCGGTGCGCAGCTTCATACAACATTTTCGCTCTGAATTTGAATATCACATAGAGCATGGCAAGTGTAACCTAGCGGGACATCATCATGATTGAAATTGAGATTGACGGAAAAAAGATACAGGCCGAACCCGGCAGTATGATTATAGAAGCTGCCGATAAAGTGGGCATTAAGATCCCACGTTTTTGCTATCATAAAAAATTATCTATAGCGGCCAATTGTCGTATGTGTTTAGTGGATGTAGAAAAATCCAGAAAACCGTTGCCTGCTTGCGCCACACCTATCACCGATGGCATGGTGGTAAAAACAAAAACCGCTGAAGCGCTCGCGGCCCAAAAAGCGGTTATGGAATTCTTGCTGATTAACCATCCTTTAGATTGTCCTATTTGCGATCAAGGTGGTGAATGTGAATTGCAAGATATTGCCATGGGTTATGGTAAGGATATCTCACGTTTCAGCGAAGGCAAACGGGTTGTCAAAGATAAAAACCTAGGTTCCCTTATCGCCACCGATATGACGCGTTGTATTTTGTGCACACGTTGTGTTCGTTTTGGCGAAGAAGTGGCGGGCATCGTTGAAATGGGTGTGACCGGTCGCGGCGAAAGCAGTGAAATCGGCACTTATGTAGAGGAACATCTAATCTCGGAAGTTTCGGGTAATATCATCGATCTGTGTCCAGTAGGTGCGTTAACGTCTAAACCGTTTAGGTTCAAAGCTCGCGCCTGGGAATTGGTACAGCACAATAGCATTGCGGCACACGATCCTCTGGGAGCAAACATCTACATCCATACACGTCGTGATGATGTGATGCGTGTAGTGCCGCAAGAATGTGAAACTATTAATGAGACTTGGGCCAGCGATCGCGATCGTTTTAGTTATACAGGGTTAAACAGCGGCGACAGATTATTACGACCTATGGTCAAAGTTCATGGTCAATGGCAAGAATGTGATTGGAATGTGGCGCTCAATATTGTCAATGATAGATTACAAGCTATACGTGAAGTAGAAAGTGGCGAACATATCGCAGCTATCGTTTCGCCCAATTTAAGTATTGAAGAACAATATTTAGCACAAAAATATATGCGGGGCTTAGAAAGTCCTCACATAGAGCACAGACTGCAACAAGTCGATGGCAAATTGATTCCAGCCGCTGCTTTACCTACTGGGCTATGCGCTAAGATTGCCGATGTAGAAACGATGGACAGCATCTTTCTAGTGGGTTGCGATATACAGCGCGAAGTGCCGTTATTAGGATTACGAGTGCGCAAAGCCAGTTTGCAAGATGCAGCCATTGCCAGTTTAAATCCTGTAGACTTTAAATTTAATTTTTCACAAAATGCAAAATGTATCATAGATCCCCAAGCCTTTGTTTTAGCTTTAGCAATATTGATCAAAAGTGAATTGGCACCGGGTGAGGAAAAGGATCTACCCTTATTGACGCAATTGGCTAATAACGATGTAGATTATTGCGGCAGTGCAGAGTACCGTGCTGCGATTGAAGCAGAAATATCTACCATTAAAAGTGTATTGGCAAGCGGCGATAAGAAATTGATTATTATGGGTGCACTGGCGGTGAATCATCCGCAAGCAAGCTTAATACAACAGGCTTTATTGTGGCTGACGCAACGCTATGGTGCACAATTTATGATGTTGGCCGCGGGTGCTAACCATTATGGCGCGGTGTTGGCAGGCGCTATGCCCAAGCCAGGCACGGCCATTACCGATCTATGGCGAACCAAATTGGCTGCTTATATATTGCTGAATGTAGAGCCAGAACTAGATTGCGCTCATCCTGCTTTAGCCTTGAAAGCATTGCACGATGCTGAATGCGTAGTCGCTATGACGGCATTTACCAATGAAAAAATGTTTGAATATGCCCATGTATTATTACCCATTGCCCCATTTAGCGAATACGCAGGTACAATGGTTAATTTAGAAGGGCTGTGGCAAGAATTTAATGCTGCAACTCATCCTAAGGGTGAGGCACGTCCCGCCTGGAAAGTCTTGAGGGTATTGGCTGAATTGGCACAGTTGCCTGGCTTTGCATATGATAACTGGAAAGAAATCAGCAAAGAAATCAAACATGAGGCAGAAAAAGTAGTGCTTTCGCCGCTTACACAACATTATTCTTTGCCAATATTGCAACATGGTTTGCATATTCAACCTTATTGGCCTATGTACAGAAGCGATTCCTTGGTGCGTCGAGCTGAACCATTACAACGTTGTGTCTTAATAGAAGATGCAGTGGTACTGCTGCATCCACAAACGGCTGCACACTATGGTTTGCAGGATGGCGATAGCGTATCCTATCAACAGGATAATCAAGTGGCTATAGTTGGCATTAAGACGGATAAAAGGGTTGCGTCACACACATTGTATTGGCCTATGGGATTTGCAGATACAGCGGGCTTGTGGTCTCTTACACCGCTATTGCTAGAACCCACCATTGTAACGGAGTTAACTTAAACGATGATGAATTTACTTATTTCATTGGTTTGGATAGTACTCAAGGTTTTGTTAATAGCATTGCCTTTATTGGGCGCCGTAGCCTATATGACTTTGGCCGAGCGCAAAATACTGGCTTATGCTCATGTGCGTATAGGTCCTAATCGCGTTGGGCTTTTTGGCTTACTACAACCTTTGGCCGATGGTGTTAAGTTATTTTTTAAAGAAGTTATTATTCCAACGAAGGCAAACTCAATCGTATTTATTTTAGCGCCCATAGTTTCTTTTGCTACTGCGGCGGCGGCATGGGCAGTTATTCCTTTTAGCCCGAGTTGGATCTTAGCGAATGTCAATGCCAGCTTATTGTATGTATTGGCCCTAACGTCTTTAGGCGTTTACGGTATTATGATGGCAGGGTGGTCATCGAATTCTAAATACGCTTTATTAGGCGCCATGCGCTCGACAGCGCAGGTGGTGTCTTATGAAATTGCTATGGGTTTTGCTTTAGTCGGCGTGTTGATGGCGGCCGATAGCACGAATTTACAAGACATAGTTTTGCATCAACAAGGTGGTTTTTGGCATTGGTATTGGTTGCCTTTATTGCCGATGTTTATCGTTTATTGGATTTCTGGTGTGGCCGAAACCAACCGTGCGCCTTTTGACATGGCCGAAGGTGAAGCTGAAATTGTCGCGGGCTTTCATGTGGAATATTCGGGCATGAGCTTTGCCATTTTCTTCTTGGCTGAATATGCCAATATGATTTTAATCAGTGCATTAGCCAGCGTTTTGTTTTTGGGTGGCTGGTTGTCACCTTTTGAAGGCATTCCTTTCTTAGGACCGCTGTTTGCTTTTGTGCCTGGAATAGTATGGTTTTTTGCTAAGATGGGCTTCTTCTTATTTTTATATGTGTGGTTGCGCGCTACATTCCCTAGATATAGATATGATCAAATCATGCATTTAGGCTGGAAGGTATTGATTCCGGTCACCATAGTGTGGATTGTGATCGAGGGATTGTTGATTCAGTTAAAAGTTGCGCCGTGGTTTAATTAAAGAGATACATTATGCGTTCATTCAAGGATATTGCTAAAAGTTTCATGCTGTGGGAATTGCTGGTGGGTTTAAAGCTCACTGGCCGTTATGTGTTATCCAAAAAAATAACCATACAATACCCAGAAGAAAAAACACCGATGTCAGCGCGTTTTCGCGGTTTGCACGCCTTACGCCGTTATCCTAATGGTGAAGAGCGCTGCATAGCCTGTAAATTATGCGAAGCGGTGTGCCCAGCTTTGGCTATTACTATAGAATCAGCGCCACGGGAAGATGGTTCTAGACGTACCACGCGTTACGATATTGATTTGTTCAAATGCATTTACTGCGGCTTTTGTGAAGAATCCTGTCCAGTAGATTCAATTGTGGAAACCGATTTGAGCCATTATCATTTTGAAAATCGTGGCGAGAACATTATGACTAAGCCTATGTTATTGGCCATAGGTGATCGCTATGAAACAGACATTGCCAAAGCGCGCAGCGATGACGCGCCCTATAGATAGGAAATAAAAGATGATAATACAAAAACTGGTTTTTTACGTGTTTTCGGCCTTGTTAATAGGCAGCTCGACTATGGTGATTGTCTCTAGACAGTCCGTGCGAGCCGCTTTTTTCTTAATCGTGGCTTTTTGCGCCAGTGCGGTGCTGTGGATGTTATTGGAAGCGGAATTTCTAGCGTTGTTATTAATTTTTGTATACGTAGGCGCAGTAATGACCTTATTCATGTTTGTGGTCATGATGTTGAATTTAGACAAAGAAGCGGTACAAGAAAAATTTGTGCGCTATTTACCCTTTGCCGTTGTGGTGGTGGCCTTGATGGTAGGCGTATTGGTTTTTGCCGTTAAACCCGGACACTTAGGTGATTTAAGCGTTGCTATGAAGGCACATCATGCGGCGGATTACAGCAACACCAAGGTCTTGGGTATGCTGTTGTACACTCGTTATGTCTATGCTTTTGAATTAGCGGCGGTGATATTATTGATAGCCATCGTTGCTTCGATTGGCCTAACGCACAGAGAAAAATCCAATAATAAACGTCAGCGCGTTGTCGCTCAACTGGAAGCGAATAAAGCTGATCGCTTAGTGGTGATTACCGATATGGGAGTGAATGAATGATTACTTTGACGGACTATTTGGTCGTAGGCGCTATTTTATTTGGCTTAAGTTTAGCGGGCATGGTTATCAACCGTAAAAACCTCATCGTTTTATTAATGAGCATAGAATTAATGCTTTTAGCGGTGAATATGAACTTCATCGCTTTTTCAAGCTTTTTGCAAGACAGCGCAGGGCAGATTTTTGTCTTTTTCATCTTGGCGGTGGCCGCAGCCGAAACGGCGCTGGGTTTAGCGATTTTGATTATTCTATTTCGTACGCGCCAATCCATTAACGTCACTGATCTAGATGCATTAAAAGGATAACGTTACTATGGAATTATTAAAGACCTTAACTTTATTGATCGTTATCACCCCTTTGCTGGGTGCGACCGCTGCCGGTTTATTTTGCAGGCACGTGTCACGAACTTTTGCGCATCGCTTAACCATCACCTTAATGGGGATTTCTTTTCTGTTATCGGTTTATGTAGCTTATTTGGTTATACACAATAATTGGGTCTACGATGGCGTATTGTATATCTGGGGACAAAGCGGTAACTTAACTTTAAATGTAGGCTTTCTAGTCGATCGCTTAACGGCTTGCATGATGGTCACCGTCACTTTTGTTTCCTTTTTGGTGCATATTTACAGCATAGGATACATGCAAGAAGATGGCGGTTATCAACGCTTTTTTGCATATATTTCTTTGTTTACCTTTTTCATGTTGATGCTGGTTACCGGGAATAACTTTTTGCAATTATTCTTTGGCTGGGAAGGCGTGGGTTTGGCCTCGTATCTGTTGATTGGCTTTTGGTTTGATCGCGAATCGGCTAACCAGGGCAGTTTAAAAGCGTTCTTAGTCAATCGAGTGGGTGATTTTGGTTTTGTAGTCGGTATAGCCGGGGTGCTAAATTATTTTGGTAGCCTAGATTATGCTGCAGTATTTGCTGCTGTGCCCAATGTGGCGGTACTTGCCCCCAACTTACCGGGTACGCATTGGTCTGCTATCACCGCTATAGGTTTCTTCTTGTTTGTAGGTGCAATGGCCAAATCGGCGCAAATGCCTTTACATGTGTGGTTGCCTGAATCCATGGAAGGTCCTACACCTATTTCGGCTTTGATCCACGCGGCCACTATGGTCACCGCGGGTGTATTCATGGTGGCGCGTTTGTCTCCCTTGTATCAATACACACCATCGATGCAAAGTTTTATTTTAATCATAGGTGCGACAGGCGCTTTGTTTACGGGCTTAATTGCCATTGTGCAAAACGATATTAAACGCGTCGTTGCTTATTCAACTCTGTCGCAATTGGGATATATGATGGCTGCGGCGGGTGTTTCCGCCTATTCCGCCAGTATCTTCCACTTAATGACGCATGCTGCTTTTAAAGCTTTATTATTCTTAGGTGCGGGCTCGGTGATTATAGCCATGCATCACGATCAAGATCTGCGTCATATGGGTGGTTTGAGGAAGTACATGCCTATAACGTATATTACTTTCCTTATCGGAACTTTGGCTTTATGCGCCATTCCACCCTTTTCGGGATTCTACTCTAAAGATTCCATTATAGATGCGGTGCGCTATAGCCAGATCAGCGGTGCTTCTTATGCTTATGTATGCGTAGTATTAGGTTCTTTTGTAACGGCATTCTACAGCTTTAGGGCTTTGTTCCTGGCTTTCCACGGGGAAGGGCGAATGGATGATCACACCAAGCACCATTTAAAAGAGTCACCGTGGGTGGTATGGTTACCATTGGTATTATTGGCAATCCCTTCCGTGTTTCAAGGTTATTTAATGATCGGGCCTATGTTGTTTTCTAGCAATCCTGTGTTGGGGAATAGCATCATGGTCTTGCCGCAGAATAATGTGTTGGCACTCATGGCGGAAGAATTTCACGGTAGTTTTCAGATGATCATCCGTGATCTGACCAGCTTACCCCTATGCTTTGCTTTATTGGGCGCATTCAGCGCTTGGTATGCTTATATGAAAAGACCAGGCTTACCCGCATTGTGTGCACAACGCTTTAAATTGCTGTATTTCATTTTAATTCATAAATATGGTTTTGATGATTTTAATGATTTAGTCTTCGTGCGTGGCGGTCAACGCACGGCGAAGCTGATGTACAAAGGTGACTCCACAATTATCGATGGCTTTTTTGTTAATGGCACCGGTAGAGTCATTGAGTGGTTTTCGTCTACGTCTAGACGCATGCAAACCGGTTATATTTACCATTACGCTTTTGTGATGGTATTAGGATTGATCGTCTTATTAGGTTGGTTGATGTTTTAGCCACTCAAAATAATCCACCGCAATGCAGATTGATGTGGATATATTAGAGTAATGGCACGATAGTTATGGCGGGGTGTCACAGTGAATGGGGCCCCCGACGCGCGCAGGCACGAGCACGACGGGGATGTCACTGTGACAGGACCCCGCCAGCAATGTGCCATGATGGTGGTAAAGAGTTACGTTTTAAATTATAGGGAAAATGGCATGTTTACTGATGTTCCATTACTCAGTTTGATTATTTGGGTACCGGTTATAGGCGGCATTATCTGTATGTTTGCAGGTGATGATCGCAAAGCTACGCGTGCGCGTTGTATAGCGCTGCTCACTGCTTTTATCAATTTATTATTGTGTGTGCCTTTGTATCTGGGTTTTGATAAAAGCACATCTGATATGCAATTTATAGAAAATGTCGATTGGATCGCCAAATTTGGCGTGCATTACCAATTGGGCGTAGATGGCATCTCGGTTTTGATGGTTATTCTATCGACTATTACCACTTTTTTGGTGGTGATAGCCTCGTGGCGACCTATTAAGAAAAACGTCGCTCAATATATGGCGGCATTTTTGATTATGCAGGGCATGATGGTAGGGGTGTTTGAATCCTTAGATGCGATTTTATTTTACGTGTTTTGGGAAGGCATGCTCATTCCTATGTACCTTTGTATAGGCATGTGGGGTGGCACTAGAAGAACTTATGCTTCTATTAAGTTCTTTCTTTATACCTTCTTGGGCTCGGCGTTAATGTTGATCGCCTTATTGTACTTACGCACTAAAACTACTGATTTCAATATTTTGAGTTTTTACACGGTTCAATTAACAATGACAGAGCAAGTGTATATTTTCATCGCTTTCTTGCTGGCTTTTGCGGTGAAGATCCCCATGTGGCCAGTGCACACTTGGTTGCCTGATGCCCATACCGAGGCACCTGCTGGTGGTTCAGTCGTATTGGCAGCGTTGATGTTGAAGATGGGTATTTATGGGATCTTGCGTTTTAGTATGCCTATCACGCCAGATGCGAGCCAGCATTTAGCAGGCTTGATGATCGTGTTGTCATTGATTGCCATTGTGTACATTGCCGTGGTGGCGGTAGGGCAGACCGATATGAAACGCTTGATTGCTTATTCCTCTGTAGCACATATGGGCTTTACCACGTTAGCGTGTTTTGTCATTTACAAAATTGTCGCTAAAACAGGCAACTTGCACGATGCTTATTTAACCTTGGAAGGCGGCATGGTGCAAATGTTATCGCATGCGTTTAGCACGGGCGCTATGTTCTTGGGGGTAGGGGTGTTATATGAACGCTTGCACAGTCGTGAAATCAATGCCTTTGGTGGGGTAGCCCATAAAATGCCGCTGTTTGCCGCTTTGTTTATGTTATTTGCTTTAGCCAATGTAGGCTTACCCGGTACTTCAGGTTTTGTAGGCGAATTTTTAATTATCCTAGGCAGCTTTAAGGCGAGTTATGTCATCACCATATTTGCGGCTACCACCTTAGTATTGTCAGCAACCTATACCTTGTGGATGTATAAACGCGTCTTCTTTGGCAAGGTGGTGACACAAGGGGTAGAAGACATGCACGATTTAGAAATGCCAGAATATACAGTGCTGTTTATTTTAGCCTTCTTAGTCATTTTTATAGGCGTTTATCCTAATGCGCTCTTGAGTGTGTTTCACACGTCTATAGGGCATTTATTAGAACTATCTACTACCAGTAAATTGTAACGAGGGAACATAATGAATTTTACAGCCCCTGATTTTTTGCCCGCCATCGGTGAAATGTTCACCTTAGGCATGATCTGTGTGGTCATGTTGGCCTATTTGTTTTTTGACAAACAAAATCGTGGTATTACTTATTTTTTAACACAAATCACTTTATTGGGCGCGGCGGTCATTGCTATCTCTTTATACGGTCACCCCACTGAAATTACTTTCGATGGCAGCTTTATACTGGACCCAGAATCGTTATTGTTAAAAATATTTATTTTACTGTCCAGTGTTTTTGTGCTGATGTACAGCCGCCCTTATATACGTGACAACGAGATTGCGCATGGCGAGTTTTATCTATTGATATTATTCAGTGCCTTAGGTATGCAAGTATTGGTATCGGCCTATAGCTTCTTAACCTTATATTTAGGTCTAGAAGTATTTTCCTTGCCGCTGTATGCCATGATTGCCTTACGTCATAATCGACCTGTTTGCCAAGAAGCAGCGATGAAATACTTTATTATGGGTGCCATTGCCTCTGGTTTTTTACTGTATGGTATGTCTTTGATCTATGGAGCTTGCCAAAGTCTCAACCTACAAGAAATCGTGTCGATGATGAGTTTGTCTGTAGACTCACAACCGATGATGCTGACGGTAGGCTTAGTATTCATTGCTGCAGGTGCTTTGTTTAAATTGGGTGTGGCACCTTTTCATATGTGGGTGCCTGATGTGTATGAGGGCGCGCCCAATGCCATGACTTTATTCATCTCCACCGCACCTAAATTAGCTGGCTTTGCTTTGTTGTTGCGCTTGTTGGTAGAAGCTATGCCCGCCTTGTTCCCACAATGGCAGTATTTGTTGATCGCAGTAGCGGTATTGTCTATGGCTGTGGGGAATATCATCGCTATAGCCCAAGACAATATCAAGCGCATGTTGGCCTATTCCTCCATTGCCAATATGGGTTATATGTTATTAGGTTTAATAGCGGGTACGCCTAGAGGTTACGGTTCGGCAACGTTTTATATTATTGCCTATGTGATAATGTCTTTGGGTGCTTTTGGTATTATCACCATATTAAGTCGCAAGGGTTTTGAATTAGAAAAAATTAACGATTTTAAAGGCTTAAACAGCCGTAATCCGTGGCTAGCCTTGATGATGTTGCTCATCATGTTTTCTATGGCGGGTGTGCCGCCTAGCGTAGGCTTTTTTGCTAAGGTAGGAGTGTTAGAATCCTTAGTACGAGCAGATATCGTCTGGTTACCAGCGTTGGCTCTAGTCTTTGCCATTATAGGCGCATACTACTATTTACGCGTGGTTAAGGTGATGTATTTCGATGAACCCATCGAAAAGACACCTGTAATATTAGAATCTTTCGATGCGCAGTTAGCCATTAGTATCAACGGCTTAGCCGTATTTTTCCTAGGGTTATTCCCTACGACCATGATAGAGCTGTGCCAAAAGGCATTTTTGGCATAATCGCACTTACTTATGGACGGCTCGCGAGCCGTCCATAAATCAATCCATAAAGATAAATAAGTGTTGTAGCAATACGCACTTTAGTTTTTTTATGTTTTAATATAACCTTAATGTGTACTTAATATCCCCTTAACTATTTTTAGGTATACTATAAGAGTATGAAATGTAAGTCATTGTATTTAGATTAAATATTAATATTTACATAGAGTTACATAAAGATAGTTGGAGGTAAATAAAAATGTTTAGTTTTTTTAAAACTGATCCTGTACAAGATATTATAAAACAATATCCACATCCCGTGGATCAATTTATTCTGTTTTTGCGTGAAGGGCATACTGATGCTATACAGAAGTTTATTACATGCTATACGGATATTTATAAACAAGCCTTAACGAATGGAGTTAATGCGGCTGAAGCGAATGGTAAAGAATTCGGTGCCGATGATAGCGTTAATATAGCTCAAAAAATGGCTGATACCTATTGGTCTAACTCAGATGAGCCACGCCTAGTTCAAGGGACAGATGCAGATATTAAGGCTGGAGAAGCATTGTTTGATCAGGCATATGGTGAATATAGTAAAGCAATTGCACAATGGGATAAGTATTGTGCTAAGCATAAGCTTGAGGGTAACGAAGAAGCAAAGCAGCGCCCTGCAAAGATTATTCATTTACAAAATGCGCTTAAGATTTTAGAGCCACTTTTAAGTCAAATGAATAAACAAGAAGCCATTGCCCAGCCTTCCCCTGGAAAGTCGGCATAGTTTGAGTTAACTATGGGTCTTGAATAATTCGCTCCAGCCTATGCTGGAGCGAGTTTTAAATAGATTCACTTATTTTATAAAATAGAACAAAACGAATAAAGACTCAGCGGTTTAGATTGTGAAATAGTAAAATCTTCTTCCTCTTTAGCAGAAGAAACCTTTTCTGGTCTTCTACTTTTTCTATCGAAAAACATTAAGGGTATTTCAAGTTTTTCTTTTGTAGAGAAAAGTGCTCCATTTTTTATTTTTTTAACAAAATACAGATATTTATCAAGTTCTGTAAAATCCCCTAGCTTAACGGTTCTCCAGGCTCCTCTAAGAGGCAATCCAAAATCAGCACGAATTTTATTTTCACTCATACCATTTAAAGTATGTCGTGAACTCTCAATAGTGGCATATTCGCCTGGTTTTGGAGAGAGCTCTGGCTCTAAAAAGGAACCAAGATAGAGCCAATGTTTAGGGTTGTTGTCCGATAGCTTAAAATCATGCTTAGTGTTAAATTTAAAATCCAATAAACGATGAAGTATATGGATGAGTTCATGCCCAAATGCGATAAAATCGATTATTGGTATGATACTACCTTGTTCTCCGGCTACTACAAGGGTATTATCCTCATCTATCTCTGGGTGGTAAAAATCAAATTCTTTTACATAGATAGACTGATCTTTGGAATTGCGCATGATAATTTTTTGATTTTCAGTTAAATGATGGCATAAATTCGAAATGAGGGCTTGTCCGGTTGCCTTACGTAATAGTTTGTAAATGGATAGATAGCATAGATATTTTGTTTCAGGGATTTCTAAATTTGAAAAGTCTATCCTGTTTATGAAGTTAAAAAATAAGGGATGTTCCTTTTCAAAGTCAATATTATCACATAGCGCCTGTATTTCTGCTGCTTGTTGCCGTTGTATATTCGCCACTTCCTTTTGTAGTGTTTGTATCTGTGCCAATATCTCTGCGCAGAAGGAAGAAGTATACGTCGATATAAGTTTATCTAGGTCAGCATATAAACTTAGCTCGTCAGAAAATAATTTATCTATTTTTTGTGAACCCATAATGTTTCCCGAATATTTCTATTCTTAGTTAGTAACTATTTATGCAGTCGATATTAAGCGCGATGTTACGTCAGGATTCAAAATTATCTTTTACACGCAATTTTATAATTATAATAAACTAAGCTTCTTCAGCAGCGGTTTCTTTAGGTAAGGCTTTATGAGCAGATTCAGGTAGGGTAATATTCAATTCTAATACAGAGTGCTCACCACGGCGCTCTACATCTACCTTCACTTGTTCTTGAATTTTATCAGTGGGAATACCTAAATATTTTGCAATAATGCTCAAAATTTCCGCTTGCATGGCGGTGATTAGATCGGGTTGCGACTGCCTCGTGCGTTCATGCGAGATAACGATTTGCAAACGTTCTTTCGCAGTGACCGCGGTATTACGTTTTTTATTACGAAATAAGTCTATCCAACTCATGCGGCGGCTCCCTCTTTGGCTTTGAATAGGCGCTGTAACAGGGTACGCTTTTTAGTGTTGACAAAACGTAAAGGAACTTTGTGACCCAAGAAACGGTCAACGGCGTCTAAATAAGCCTGGCCAGCATCACTTTCTTGATCGAAAGTTACCGGAATACCTGAGTTTGAAGCGCGTAATACAGCGAGTGATTCAGGAATAACACCCAACAAAGGAATAGCCAATAGTTCTTCTATGTCGCTCAAGGCTAACATGTCACCGCGTTCTACGCGGGTAGGAGAATAACGCGTTACCAATAAATGTTCGCGTATAGGTTCTAATTTTTCTTCGGCACGCTTAGACTTACTGGCTAAGATACCTAAGATACGATCGGAATCGCGCACAGAGGATACTTCTGGGTTCGTTACAACGATTGCCCGGTCTGCAAAATAAAGTGCCATTAATGCACCTTTTTCTATCCCAGCAGGGGAATCACAGATGATGTAATCAAAATTAGCTGCTTTGAGCTCTTCTATAACACGTGCCACGCCGTCTATGTCCAGGGCGTCTTTGTCACGAGTCTGTGAAGCGGGCAGGATATACAATTCTTCTAGGCGTTTATCTTTAATTAACGCTTGGTTTAAATTGGCTTCTTTTTTCACAACATTAACCAAATCATAAACAACTCTGCGTTCACAGCCCATGATTAAGTCTAAATTGCGCAAACCGACGTCAAAATCTACCACAACCGTGCGGTAGCCTTTCAATGCTAAACCCGTTCCTAGCGCAGCGCTACTCGTGGTCTTCCCTACACCCCCTTTACCAGAGGTAACAACAATAACTTCAGCCAAGGTTTATCCATCCTAAAAAAATACAATTATGTGATGATACACTATTTTAGAAAAAAAGACTAGCTCTGAGCCCGGTATGTTCATGGCTTACCTAAGTTAAAAAGCCCTGGTTTTACGCAAAAACGGCCATTTTTTTGTATTTATGATCTGTAATTGAGGACATATTGATGATACTTAACAAAATATTTGCATTATAGAGCAAATTTTAATGTTTTCTTAAGCTTTAGGGATACTATTTAAAGTAGGTTTTTAAGTCTTTGATAAAAATCATAAAAATTAAATTAATAGGAGTATAGATCATGGGTGAAACGATGCATTCGAACATACAAGTTGGAGCTAAATCTGAACCTAAACGAGGAAAGAGATGTAAGTTGCAAAATATGAAGCCCGGTCAGAAAAGTGATGATGCAATCACAATAATCGTTATTCCCCCTGTAACAGAAGATAATGGGCGTGGCCATGATGAGCGTTTAAAAGAAGCTCTGACATCGAAGAAGACATCGAATACGATATGGAATGAGGCATCGGATGAAGCATTGGATGGGCAAATGCCTGCTTGCGAGAAGATTAGCATCAATGGTGTGCCTTTGGCTGCCGCCCGTTGTTATATTTTAATCTGTGCCAACAACTTTTGTGCTGTATTTGTTAGTGCCTTGCGTCTGAATAAGAATAACCACTGCGAGGCGCCCAATTGCTGCCACAAAATTGCAGAGCGTACTGCTGCCATCAATAATGCCCTGGCTTTGTCTAAGGTTTCGGGGCGTTTCATGATCTCAGGGCGACCGATGATTTGAATGCGAAAGGGTAGGTTTCCTAAAGTGTCTATATAGGCTTGGGCAATGCTAGAAATAACATTGCTGTGTGTGGCTGAAAAATATTGCGCTTGGCTAGAAGCAAAACGAATTTTCTGCGCTAATTTTTCCATCAAGACTTTATTTTTATTGAGCTTACGTGCCAGATGCAATGCACTGATGGTATAGCGACTGATTTCGCGAGATTCTAATGTTCTAGGCATATTAAAAAGACGGCTTAAAATAGTTAGGCCTTTTTGCAAGCCCGCGAGATCGCCATAAACATCCATGAGATTGGCGGGTTGTTGATTATAAATACTGTTCATGCAAACTGTAAAAGCATTTTCGTCTAGTTTATTTTCCATGACCATTTCATAGATCAGCGCTGCGGCTTGCACTATGCCGGCTAAAGCCAGCACACGTTCTTGGTCGCGATTCAATGTCATCATAATATGGTTCCTCCACCCAAGCATAACGCGTCTTGATAAAAAACAATAGCCTGACCAGGGGTCACAGCCCATTGCGGGGAATCAAAAGTGACGAGTAGCGTATCATCCGTACTAGGTATGACCGTGCAAGCTGCATCTTTTTGCCTATAACGGGTTTTAGCCGTACAGCGTAATGGATAGGATGGTGCTATGCCACTGCACCAAGATAAATCGTTGCACGTTAAAGTGCTTTTATATAATAAGGGGTGTTCGTGTGTTTGCGCTACAATGAGTACATTGCGTGCTACTTGTTTGTCAATCACATACCAAGGTGCTTCCAACGCTTCTTTTTTACCGCCTAGTTTTAAACCTTTGCGCTGACCTATGGTGTAATACATCAAGCCATCGTGTGTGCCTATGACATGGCCATCGATGCTTTCGATGTTACCTGGTTGTGCTGGTAAATAACGGGCTAAAAAATCTTTGAATTTACGCTCGCCTATAAAACAAATACCAGTACTGTCTTTTTTATCGTGTGTTTTTAACCCCATTTTTTTAGCTAGAGAGCGTACTTCAGGTTTGGTTAAATGACCTACCGGGAATAAGGATTGACTTAGCGCCTTTTGGCCCAAGGTGTAAATGAAATAGCTTTGATCTTTATTATTATCCACGCCTCTTAATAATTGGTAGTGATTATCGTTTTTTGCAATGCGAGCATAATGGCCTGTAGCCAAATACTGAGCACCGCGGGTTGTTAAACAATAGTCTAAAAACAGCTTGAATTTGATTTCTTTGTTGCACAAGATATCGGGATTTGGGGTGCGGCCTAGGTTGTATTCGCGTAGAAAAATATCAAAGACTCTGTCCCAATATTCGGCAGCAAAGTTCACTGTATGTAAGGGAATGTTTAAAGTGTCACATACGGCTTTTGCATCGGCCACATCGACGCTGGCAGAGCAGTGTTCATCGGTATCGTCTTCTTCCCAGTTTTTCATAAAGACCGCCTCTACGGCATAGCCTTGTTCTTTGAGTAAATAAGCCGACACGGAGGAATCTACGCCTCCAGACAGACCGATGATTACCAGGTTGTGACTCATATTTAACCATATTAAGTTGTATTAAGCCTATAATGCCATAGTTTTGTGCAATTTTCCAGAGGGGACTGTTTTAATGGTATAACTATAGAGTTGAGTCGCTTTTGTAAGTAAGCTATGCAGATTGGCAAAATATAGGGTGATGTGTAATAATAAATAGTTATATGTGCGATGGAAAGAAATCCTAGGGAGATGCGCTATCGATGTCTAAAGAAAATTACACTGAATTCTTTCTAAAAAATCCACTGTTTAGTGGTTTATCCGAGGGTTCTTTAAAAGCACTATACTCAATCAGCCAGGATGTTTTTTTAAAACAAGATGAGTGCTTAATGAAAGAAGGTGAGGAAGCCCAAGACATTTTTTTTATTTTAGAAGGAGATTTAAGGGTTGTTAAGCACGATCAAGATACACAAATTTACCATACGATTAACCATCTTTATCCTGGAGATAGTGTAGGGGAATTGACTCTGTTTGATAAAGCCCGTCGATCCGCTTCCATTTATGCTGTAACAGATGCGCACTTATTGAAAATCGCCTCCAAAGAACTGCATAAATTATCCAGGGAAAGAGAAGATATTTCGACAATCTATCTTGAGCTTTCGAAAAAGACTAGCCAAAAATTAAGAGAAACAACGGATATAGCGGCGATGGCTTTAAAAAAACAAGTTGAAGAATATAAGAATAGAGCGAACATCGGCCAGATCTTCATATATAGCATCGTGATTCTTTCCCTATTTGCCTATAGTACGCTGCCTTTAAGACATGTTTTAACTGTAGTATCAAATACGACCTATATTTCAGTTCCTATGATTATTCTTATTTCTGGATTTGTTTTTCTATTCATTTATTCCTCTCGTTTGCCTTTATATGTTTTTGGGTTCACGATGGCTAATTGGAAAAAATCTATATTTGAAGGGTTTTTCTTTACATTACCTTTGTTAGTATTGATTGTGTTAGGGAAATGGCTCGCTATCCATTTTTTTCAAACATATCAATCAGAACATTTATTTGAACCTTTTGCTTTTTCAAAAGAACATACTATACAGGCTTGGATAGTTCTCAATTTTGTTTATTGTCTTTTTGTTCCCGCGCAAGAATTGATGGCCCGTGGCGTTTTACAAGGATTGTTAGAAAAATTTTTGATTGGAAAGGGGAGGATAATGACCTCTATTTTTGTATCGAATTTAATCTTTAGCGCGGGACATCTATTTTTGTCAGAGACAATTGCTATAACAGTTTTTGTAGCGGGTCTTTATTTAGGCTGGCTTTATTCTCGTACACATAATCTGCTAGGGGTTATTTTAGCGCATTGCTTACTAGGAGTTTGGGGATTTTCCGTTGTAGGTGTTGTGCTGTCTCAGTAAACAGACTATTTTATACACACATTTTTATGTGTCAACGGACTGTACAAGGTCGTCAAGGACTGCTATGTTTAAGGGTGTTGTCCTTATCTATGGAGTCAAGCATGAAAGCCGCTGAACAATTTATCAGAGCTCTGGAAAATGAAGGGGTAGAGTATATTTTTGGTATTCCTGGAGAGGAAAATTTAGATCTATTAGATGCGATACGCCACTCTAAGATTAAGCTTATCATCACCCGCCATGAACAAGCCGCCGGCTTTATGGCTGCAACCTATGGTCGTTTAACGGGTAAAACAGGGGTTTGTTTGTCTACCTTAGGGCCTGGGGCAACCAATTTTGTGACGGCAGCAGCTTATGCCACTTTAGGCGGCATGCCCATGCTGATGATCACCGGACAAAAGCCCATATTAAAAAGTAAACAAGCGCGCTTCCAGATTATCAACACGGTTGAAATGATGCGGCCCTTAACCAAATTCACATGCCAAATTTTGAATGGCAATTTAATCCCTTCTTTAATACGGGAGGCTTTTCGTATCAGTCAGGCTGAACGCCCTGGAGCCGTGCATCTGGAATTACCCGAGGACATAGCCGAAGAAAACTGTACCGCGCCTTTATACGAAGTCACTGAACCTGCTTTGCCTCGAGCCGATGCCGTAGCGATTGAGCAAGCTGTCAATTTGATTCAAACTGCGAAACATCCTTTGGTTTTAATCGGTGCGGGCGGTAATCGACGCGCTATTTCTGCAGCATTACGTTATTTTATCGATAAAACCGATATCCCTTTCTTTAATACTCAAATGGGTAAGGGTGTGTTGGATGAACATGATAAGCGGTTTTTGGGTACGGCAGCTTTATCCGATCACGATTACATTCATTGCGCCATTAATCGTGCCGATTTAATCGTCAATATTGGCCACGACGTCATTGAAAAGCCACCATTTTTTATGCATCCTAATGAAAAACGCAAAGTCATTCATATTAATTTTTCTCCAGCGAATATCGATGAAGTGTATTTTCCGCAGTTAGAGGTGATAGGAGATATTAGTCATGCGGTGTATAGAATGACGGAAATGATAGAAAAACAAGCGCATTGGAATTTTTCTTATTTTGAAATGATAAAAAAAGAAATCGATACCCATATCAATGAAAAATCCGATGCACCTAATTTTCCTATTTTCCCACAACGCTTGGTGCGAGATGTGCGTAAGGTTCTACCCAAAGATGGTATCGCTGCATTGGACAATGGTATGTATAAGATTTGGTTTGCGCGTAACTTTCCCGCATTTAATACTAAAACGTTGCTTTTGGATAACGCTTTAGCCAGTATGGGTGCTGGTTTGCCTTCGGCTATTGCGGCCAAAATAGTGTATCCCGATCGTAAAGTATTGGCTATTTGTGGTGATGGTGGTTTTATGATGAATTCGCAAGAATTAGAAACCGCGGTTCGATTAAAACTAGATTTAGTTGTTTTGATCATCAATGACAATGCTTTTGGAATGATAAAATGGAAGCAAGAAGCAATGGGGTTTCACGATTTTGGTTTGGATTATAATAATCCAGATTTCGCCCTATATGCTAAGGCCTATGGTGCTCATGGCCATGTGATTACAGCCACGGAGGATTTCGCGCCTACCTTAGAAAAATGTTTAAACGCTAAAGGTGTGCACGTAATTTCTGTGTCCATAGATTATTCGGAAAATGGCAAAGTGCTAACGCACGAATTGCTGGCTAAAACCTGTTTGTTGTAGGAGAATCATATGTCTAAATTAAAAGTACTATCGCCATTTGATCACCATTTGATTGCCGAGATAGAGTTATGGGATGAAGCCCAAGTAGAAAAAGCCTTAGCGGCGGCTTATGCATTATTTAACGATCCCAAAAAAGCGTTATCTGTACCCGAGCGCATTACTATTTTAGAAAAAGCGCATCAATTATTAGTAGCGCGTCGCGACGAATTTGCTAAGCGTGCCGCAGAAGAAGGCGGTAAGCCTTTAGCAGATTCTTTGGTAGAAACCGATCGTGCCGCCCAAGGCATTAAAATAGCCATAGAAACGATGTCGCATATGACAGGACAGGAAATCGCTATGGGTTTAACGCCGTCATCATTACATCGCATGGCCTATACTTTTAGGGAGCCTGTGGGTGTGGTGTTGGCGATCAGCGCTTTTAATCATCCGCTTAATTTAGTAATACATCAAGTCATTCCCGCTATTGCCGTTGGATGTCCCGTGTTGATTAAACCTGCCAGCAGCACACCTTTGTCTTGTTTGGCTTTTATGGATTTATTATACGAAGCAGGGTTGCCTAAAACATTTGCGCAAGCGATTATTTGCCCTAGTTCAATTGCCGAAAAATTGGTGACCGATACACGCATTAGCTTTTTATCGTTTATAGGCTCTAGCCGTGTAGGTTGGCATTTACGATCCTTATTACCACCTGGAGTAGGTTGCACTTTGGAACATGGCGGAGCAGCGCCTGTTATAGTGGAGGCTGATGCCGAGATGGCAGATGTCGTATCGTTATTAACAAAGGGTGGTTTTTATCATGCAGGACAAGTGTGTATTTCGGTACAACGTATTTTTGCAAACGAAAAAATAGCGCAGACATTGGCGCAACAAATGACGGCTGCGGCCGAAAAATTGCGTGTGGGTGATCCTTTGGATGCAAAGACTGAAGTAGGGCCTTTGATTACGGCTACAGAATTAAAACGCGTGGCCACCTGGGTCGATGAAGCCGTGGCCGCAGGCGCAAAATTATTGTGTGGTGGCAAGGCTTTGTCGGATAGCTGTTATGCCCCGACGATTCTTTATAATCCGCCTCTAGATGCTAAGGTGTGTACGCAAGAAGTTTTTGGCCCCGTGGTGTGTATTAACTCCTATACACAACGCGAAGAAGCTATTAAAAATGCCAATGCGTTGCCCTTTTCATTTCAATCAGCGGTGTTTACTAAAAATCTAGATATAGCCTTAGAAATGGTGAAACAGTTGCAGGCTAACACGGTGTTGGTGAATGATCACACCGCCTTTAGAGTAGATTGGATGCCTTTTGCTGGACGCAAGCAATCCGGTTTTGGCACCGGCGGTATTCCGTATTCCATGCACGACATGACATACGAAAAGATGATGGTGATTCGTTCGCCGTCGTTGTAGAATTCATTTTCTCTGTCGAGCATTACGAAGCAACTATCTCGAACGCCGTCATTGCTGTAAAGGTTAAGTAATTCGCTGATAGCTTTCTCCGTATCTATGAGCAGATTGCTATAGCATAGTTCTACCCGGCCCGTCATTGCGAACAAGCGAGTAGCTAATCTATAATAGAAACTAAGCACGGCAATGATAACTGACTTATTGAATTCAACGAAACTAGACGAGCGCAGTGTGGCAATCCAGTAAAATACCCACAATACATTTCATAGAGATCTATAAGTTTCACTGTACATAGCATTCATTTTCATTGTTAAAACGATGGATTGCCACACTGCGCTCATCCAGTTACGCGAAATTCTATTATTCAAAAGACATTCACGTACATAGACTTCTTTATAATGCTGTGTTTTCGCTGGTTCGCAATGACGAGCTCCGCGAGTAATAACCGTACCGTGAAATTTTGGAGTTCGTTGTGGCTCTCCTACTAATCTATCAACGAATTACTTGACCTTTACAGCAATGACGGCCCACAGAGACTTATGTTTATTTGCTTACTATAAAGCGCAATAGTTATGGCAGGGTGTTCCGGTGAGGGAGTCCTCGGCGCGCGCAGGCACGAGCACGACGAGGTATCACCGGGACAGGACCCGGCCAGCGATGCATTATAATGTTGAGCCCTGGATTTAGCCGAACAGAGAAAATATGAATGAACAAGAAACAAAGCGCGATAGTTATGGCTGGGTGTCGCGTGCCAGGACCCGGCCAGCGAGGAATTATAACAATACAGCCCTGGATATATCCGAGCTAAAAAAGTATAGATATGACGTAACAGAAACAAAGCATATTAGTGATGACAGGGCTCGGCCAAAAGAGTACAATATCCCCCATATCGTTCCACCATTTATTTAAGGGGTTTTTTATGTCCTATCATTCCATCACCGTGCCTGCCAATGGCCAAAAGATTACCCACGATGCCCACGGCCATTGTGTAGTCCCTAACAATCCTATTATTCCTTTTATCGAAGGCGATGGCATAGGCGTGGACATTACGCCGGTGATGCGTGCCGTAGTGGATCATGCGGTTAAAAAGGCTTATGGTGGCGATAAAGCCATTGCTTGGATGGAAATTTATGCTGGAGACAAAGCGGTCACCGTCTATGGCGCTAATCAATATTTGCCTGCGGAAACTTTAGACGCCATACGCGATTTCAAGGTTGCCATTAAGGGGCCTTTGAGTACGCCTGTGGGTGGCGGTATACGTTCATTGAATGTGAGCTTGCGACAAGAGCTGGATTTATACGTTTGTTTAAGACCTGTACGTTATTTTACAGGCACGCCTAGTCCGGTCAAAGAACCATGGAAGGTAGACATGGTTATTTTCAGGGAAAATTCGGAAGACATCTATGCTGGTATAGAATGGCAAGGTGGCAGCCCTGAAGCGGAGAAAATCATTGCTTTTTTACAGAATGAAATGCATGTCAAGAAGATTCGTTTCCCTAAGATGTGTGGTATAGGCATTAAACCGGTTTCTAAAGAGGGTACAGAGCGTTTAGTACGCCAAGCCATACAATATGCCATAGATCACGATAAACCCTCTGTGACCCTGGTACACAAGGGCAATATCATGAAATACACCGAAGGCGGCTTTCGCGACTGGGGTTATTCTTTAGCGCATTCCGAATTTAAGGCGGAAATCATAGATTCTGGCCCTTGGCAATCGTTCAAAAACCCTAAAACGGGTAAGACTATTGTCATTAAAGATGTGATTGCCGATGCCTTCTTGCAACAGATTTTGCTAAGGCCAGAAGAGTACAGTGTTATCGCAACCTTAAATCTAAATGGGGACTATATTTCCGATGCGCTGGCGGCTCAAGTAGGTGGTATAGGTATTGCTCCAGGCGCTAATATCGGTGCGGATACAGCTATTTTTGAGGCAACCCATGGTACAGCCCCTAAATACGCTGGGCAAGACAAGGTTAATCCAGGTTCAATTATTTTGTCTGCGGAAATGATGTTGCGTCATTTGGGTTGGGACAAAGCCGCAGATCTCATCATCAAAGGCATGGAAGGCGCTATCAGCAGTAAGCATGTCACCTATGATTTTGCACGTTTGCTAGAAGGTGCCACGCTTGTTTCCTGTTCGGAATTTGGTGAAATTATCAATAAGAATATGTAGCTTTATTGCACAAAATAAAGATGCACTGACGATAATTCGCGCATTCTGTTTAAAATATATTCATTTTCATGCTTTTACAGCATGAAATTAGGCAATATTTGTATTTTTAAGCTAAGGTTATAAGTAGAGGAAGTGAAATTAAAGGCGTTTTGGCGAACGCAAAGTATCGAGTCCGTTGGAGGAAATAACCGTGTTAAACAGAGAGTTAGAGCTTACGCTCAATCAGGCTTTTAAAGAAGCCAGGGATCGTTCGCATGAATATATTACCATAGAGCATCTATTATTTGCTTTATTGAAAAACGTATCTGCATTAGATGCCTTATTGGCGTGTGGTGCTGATGTAGATCAAATTTATTTTCAATTATCGGAAGCCTTGGAAAAGATACCGAGCCATCCCATAACGGAAGATAAACAAGAAATACAAACCACCTTAGGCTTTAAACGCGTCTTGCAACGGGCGGTGTTTCATGTAGGGCAATCAACTGGACGAAGTGAAGTGGATGGTGCAAATGTCTTGGCAGCCATATTCAGCGAGCCAGACAGTGAAGCGGTACAAATTTTAAAAAATGCACAAGTTAATCGCTTAGACATAGTCAATTATCTGAGCCAAGGGGCAACGAATAATAAGCCGCAAGAATTCCCATCGCCGTTTAAAACCGACGGTATGCATTCGCCACTGGGGGAAGATGAAGGCGGTTCTGGTGGGCAAACAGCATTGGAAGCCTATACTAGTAATTTAAACGTATTGGCGATGACAGGTAAAATTGATCCTCTAATTGGCCGTGAAGAAGAAATTGCTTTAACCATACAAGCCTTATGTCGCAGACGTAAAAATAATCCTTTATTGGTGGGTGAAGCTGGCGTGGGTAAAACCGCGATTGCTGAAGGCTTGGCTAAGTTAATTATTGAAAACAAGGTGCCTAAAATCATCAGCCATTGCACCGTCTATGCCTTAGACTTAGGCAATTTATTAGCCGGTACTAAATATCGCGGTGATTTCGAAAAACGCTTTAAACAATTGGTACAAGAATTGAGTGCACAACCCGGCGCTATTTTGTTTATAGATGAGATTCACACCATCGTCGGTGCGGGCGCGGCATCGGGTGGGGTTATGGATGCGTCTAATTTAATTAAACCGCTGTTAACCGCGGGTAACTTAAAATGCATAGGCGCTACGACCTATCAGGAATACCGCGGTATTTTTGAAAAGGACCATGCTTTGGCTAGACGTTTTCAAAGGGTCGATATCAATGAACCCACCGTAGAGCAAACCTACCAAATATTGAAAGGCTTACGCCGCAAATTCGAATTTCACCATGGCATTCGTTATTCATTAAAAGCCTTGCGTGCTGCTGCTGAACTGTCGTCTAGATTTATCACCGATCGCTTTTTACCTGATAAAGCGATCGATATCGTAGACGAAGCGGGTGCACACCAAGCTTTGCAAACGGATGGTCATAAGAAACGCATTATTAATTCCGCTGAAATTGAACAAGTGGTGGCGCAAATGGCGCATGTACCAACCAAAACAGTCTCTACCTCAGATAAAGAAGTATTGCGTAGTTTGGTACGTGATTTAAAAATGATGATTTTCGGTCAAGATGAAGCGATTGAAGCCTTGGGTGCGGCTATTAAATTGTCGCGTGCGGGGTTGCGTGAAGTCGATAAACCGGTAGGCTGTTTCTTATTGGCCGGTCCTACGGGTGTAGGTAAAACCGAAGTCACGCGTAGGTTGGCGCAATTGATGGGTGTGGAGCTCATTCGTTTCGACATGTCGGAATATATGGAAAAACATACCGTATCGCGTTTAATTGGTGCTCCTCCAGGCTATGTAGGATATGACGAGGGTGGTTTATTAACCGAAGCCGTGACGCGTCATCCATATTCTGTTGTGTTATTGGATGAAATTGAAAAAGCGCACCATGATGTTTACAATTTATTATTACAAGTCATGGATCATGGTACCTTAACCGATACCAATGGTCGTAAGGCTAATTTCCGCAATGTCATTTTAATCATGACGACCAATGCGGGGGCTGAGGATTTCTCCAAGAATACGATGGGTTTTGCTGAGCAAGAACAGCACAGCGATGCTTTGATAACCATTAAACGTATTTTTACGCCAGAATTTAGAAATCGCCTCGATGCCATTGTGCAATTTAAACCTTTGGATATGCTGACCGTTGAAAGTGTGGTCAATAAATTTTTAATGGAATTAGAAGTACAGTTGGAAGAGCGTAAGATTAAATTGAAAGTGGATAGTGAAGCTAAACATTGGCTCGCGGTTAATGGTTATGATGAAAAAATGGGTGCGCGTCCGATGGCACGTCTTATTCAAGAGAAAATCAAAAAGCCTTTGGCCGATGAAATGTTGTTTGGTGTGCTAATGCAAGGCGGTACGGTACAGCTGCAAGTCGTAGACAATGATTTACGTACTGTGGCCATACCCAGTGATGAAACGGTAACCAGTGGGTCTTGAGCGCAAAAACTTTGTCATCCTCGACGTGGCCGCAAGGCCGCAGTCGGGGAACCAGGAAAAAACTTGATTTGAAACTGGATCCCCGACTGCGTCGAGGGTGACAAAGCTTCGATTAAAGTTCAATACGTTTATTTAAATCTCGCCCCTTCATTGCGGAGGAGTATAGTCTTCCTCTAGCACTAACTCTAGCGTCTTCACTCTACGGCTATCAGCTTGCAATATTTTGAAATTTAAATCATCAAAAGATATGCGTTCACCTTTCTTAGGTAAATGACCTAACTCTGCCACTAAAATACCGCCTACAGTGTCGAATTCTTCGTTGCTCCATCTTAATCTAAAATATTCATTAAATTCTTCTATGGGCGTGATGGCTTTGATAATGAAATGGCGTTTGTCGACGGTAGTGATATTGGCTTCATCGTCTATATCGTATTCATCTTCAATTTCACCGACGATTTCTTCTAAAATGTCTTCTATAGTAATTAACCCTGAAACACCGCCATATTCATCGACGACGACGGCCATATGATTGTATTCCATGCGGAATTCGCGCAATAACACATCTACGCGTTTACTTTCGGGTATAAAAATGGCTTTACGCAATAAGCTGTCGATTTGAATGGCATGATTAGAACCTTCTTTTTTAAGGTCATAATTCAGCAAATCTTTAGCCAATAATATGCCGATTACTTCATCGCGATTTTCACCAATCACTGGAAAACGAGAATGGCCGCATTCAGTGATGCGTGGCAAAAACTCGTCGACGGTTTCGTCAATTTCGACTACAACCATTTGCGAGCGGGGAACCATGATATCGCGTGCTTGTAATTCAGAGACAGATAATACGCCTTCTATCATTTGTAACGCATTGTGAGGGATAATACCGCGCTCGGCTGCATGACGCAGCATCTCGGTTAATTCGTCTTTATCATGAGGTTCTCTCAATAAGACGTGGCTTAAGCGTTCTAGCCAGCCTTTCTGGTGAGACTCTTCATTGTCAAGTTCGTCGTTCATAATGTCTGTATTTCCTCATAAGGATTGTTAAAACCTAATTGCTTTAAAATGGCGATTTCAAGATTTTCCATGATGGCCGCATCTTGCTCTGTTTCGTGATCATAACCCAATAAATGCAGGGTAGAATGCACCGTTAAATGTGCTGTATGTTCCAGGATAGATTTTTTCTGCTCAGCAGCTTCTTTGGCGACAACGGGTGCACACAACACTATATCCCCTTGACCTATAGGTTCTTCGGACATAGATTCATCGTCCTCATCTGAAAATTCTAAGTCGGCAAAAGGATCATCGTAATAAAAGGACAACACATTGGTAGCATAGTCTTTATGGCGATAATTGGCATTAAGGCTTTTGCCTTCTTCAGCGTCGACGATGCGCAATGTAATTTCCCAGTCAGAATGTAGATTTAAAGGTTCGGCATGTGCCATGACATATGCTAACGTTTCTAAACACCAAGTGTTGAATTGACTTTCATCTGCTAGGGGTACAGATGTATCTATGGCTTGTAAATTAAAGTCTAGCATGGGTGCTTTAATCATATGTGGTGATCATCATCATATTGTTCATAAGCTCGAATGACTTTTTGCACTATGGGGTGACGCACAGCGTCTTTCGCTTCAAAATAGGTAACATGAACATCTTCTACAGATTTTAATACCTCAATAGCGTGGATGAGTCCAGACGGTGCGGCGCGTGGCAAATCTATTTGCGTGATATCGCCTGTGACCACGGCAATAGAGCCAAAGCCTATACGAGTTAAAAACATTTTCATTTGTTCACGTGTAGTATTTTGCCCTTCATCTAAAATGATAAAAGCGTTATTCAAAGTACGGCCGCGCATATAAGCGAGTGGCGCCAGCTCAATACGGTTTTTAGACAATAGCCGGGTAACTTGTTCTGGGCCTAGCATTTCATATAATGCATCATAGAGAGGGCGCAAATAAGGATCCACTTTCTGTGCTAGGTCACCCGGCAAATAGCCTAACCGTTCGCCTGCTTCAACAGCAGGGCGTGTTAAAATGATACGCTGTACCAGCTCTTTTTGTAAAGCATCGACTGCCATAGCGACCGCTAAATACGTTTTGCCGGTACCCGCAGGGCCTACAGCAAAAACAATGGGGTTATTTTGAATAGCATTCAGATAATCGAGTTGATTTTCGCTTTTAGCAGTCAAGCGGCCAGCACGATTTAAGATTTCAAATTTTTCTTCATCTGTACCACTATGGTAAGATAATGTGTCCATTAAGCGATCACCTAATAATAAGTGGATATCATCCAATGTTAAATCTGTATGGCGCTTAGTTTTTTCATACAGATCGGTTAAAATTTTAGCCGTTTTAAGCACAGACTCCGCTTCGCCGCTGATTTTAAAGGAGCCACTGCGAGGAGCAATTATAACTTGCAATCGCTTCTCGATAAAGCGTAGATGCTCATCAAATTGCCCGCATAGTTTAGCCAATCGATCATTGTCAATCGGGATAAAACTTATTTTTTCTTCGATATATTTACTGTTCAATCTTCACCAATCGTTAATAAGGCTAGGTACTTTAATTATAGCAGTTTCATGGCTATACCATTAATGCATGCAAGTATTATTATTAAATCAATTCGCCGCGCAATGAATTGCGCAAACAAGCGCTGATGCGTACCGGCACAACTTGGCCAATGAATTCCTTGGGCCCATTAAAATTAACAATGCGATTATTTTCACTACGACCACTCAATTCCGTGTTATCTTTCCTAGCATGACCTACGACCAGTATAGGCACTATAGTGCCTACCATGGCGTGGCTAATGGCTTGTGCCTGTAGTTGGATCCGGTCTTGCAGTATTTTTAAGCGCTGCTTTTTAGTTTCCATGTCAATGCCGTCATGTAATTTAGCGGCAGGTGTGCCAGGGCGTGGACTATAAATGAAACTAAAGGATTGATCGAAACCTACAGCGTGTATTAAATCCAAAGTGGCGATGAAATCATCGTCTGTTTCACCGGGAAAGCCCACGATAAAATCAGATGAAATAGAAATACCAGGACGTATTGCTTTCAATTTTTGACAGCGTTCAATAAAGCTTTCTGCAGTATAATCGCGTTTCATCATTTTCAAAATGCGGTTAGAGCCGCTTTGTACAGGTAGATGTAGGTGATTGGCTAGCTTATTAATGTCTTTATAGGCAGCTATTAAATCATCGCCAAAGGCCGATGGATGCGAAGTGCTAAAGCGAATGCGCTTAATATTATCTAAAGCTGCGATATAACGAATCAACAGCGCTAGATCAGCAGTAGAACCATTGTGCATAGTGCCGCGATAATCGTTGACATTTTGTCCCAGTAAAGTAATTTCCTTAACACCTTGTTCGGCTAAGGAAGCAACTTCCGCTAAGATGTCGTCAAAAGGACGACTGATTTCTTCGCCGCGAGTATAAGGAACAATACAATAACTACAGTACTTATTGCAGCCTTCCATAATGGACACAAAAGCAGTAACGCCGCTGGCTTTAGGCTCGGGTAGACAATCAAATTTTTCGATTTCGGGAAAGCTCACATCTACAGCGGCTTTGCGCGTAGCATGCCGTTGGTCTATTAGCTGCGGCAAACGATGTAGTGTTTGCGGGCCAAAGATGACATCGACATAAGGGGCTCGTTTGACTATGGCTTCGCCTTCTTGGCTGGCCACACAACCACCCACAGCGATGAGCATATCGGGATTATTTTCTTTGAATTCGCGCCAACGACCTAGCTCAGAAAACATTTTTTCTTCGGCTTTATCGCGTATGGAGCAGGTATTGATAAGCAATAAATCAGCTTCGTTGGGATCTGTCGTTATTTCCATGCCTTTTTTATCGCGCAAAACGGCCAGCATTTTATCCGAATCATAGACATTCATTTGGCAGCCGTGGGTGAGAATGAACACCTTATTCATTTTATGTGGAATAATAGTACTATCAGGCATTGAGCACTCGGTTTGTTAATTATCAGCGAGTAGTATAACATAATCTGATATTGTTGGCATGATTTTGATGCTTACAAAAGCGGTTTATTCATGTGCTAAAAAATGTTGATATTTTTCACAAAAAGTATTGATTATTTGAGTTCGGGATGGTAACTTGTAGCCCTGGTCAGTTAGCCGCACAAATTATGGCCAAAAAGATTCACGTCCTGTTTTTGTAGGAAGTGTATTGTTGTGTCCTGCTTCTATACAAGCGTATCGAAGTAGGGAAGTATGAACTAGATTGTATAGGAGCCAAACTCTTATGATGAGCACGGAAGAAATTGCATCGATTCAACAGAAAAGCCAAAATCAAGCCCATGGTTTAGGCCATCAAGTGAATGAGGTGTTAGATCGCTACTTTGCCTTGTTGGGGAATCAACAACCCGATAATTTGTATCAAAAATTAATGGCAGAAATTGAAAAGCCAATGATTGAAAGCATTATGCGTTATGTACGCGGCAATCAATCTAAAGCCGCACGCGTCTTGGGTATCAGCCGTGGTACCTTACGCAAAAAACTAGCCGAGTACTTTGACACTACACACGTAGGTAAGCAACGCGACTAGTATCTGATTCGAAACACCGGCCCTGAAAAGGGCCGGTGTGGTTAGGACAGCTTAACGATGTAGTGATTGCGGTGCTGGCGCTGGCACTGGATGTTGTGTTACTGGCATCGGCTGTGCTACCGGTGATCTTACTGGTGCCGGTTGTCTAGCACTAGTAGCTGCAAACCCGGCGACACAAACCAAAGCCAAGGTTAGCATCACTAAGCTTTTTTTGATGTTGTTCATGACTAAAATCTCCTCTTAAATTTACATTTGTTTAGAGTACACTGCCCCTTGCAGGGCCCGAGTGGTTGCTCCCATCTTATTTTTACTAGCCCTTAGTAGATGGCCCACAATTAGATGTGCATGTATGTTGCTTTTGGGTTTGGTTACCAGAACCAGTTATAGCAAAGCTCGATGCGCACACTAAAGCTAATGTTAGTATGACTAAACCTTTTTTAATATTGTTCGGCATGATTAAATCCCCTTATGTTTTTAGTAACTAAAAACTACCCCAGAACGGTTACTGAACGGATCTGAGTTTTATAAGTATGGTTTAATTTTAAACGGTTGTCAACCGATCGGTTACGCCTTGGTCTTTAATTCTTTCTGTTAAGCTTATTTCTGATACTGGCTCTTTTCAGAGCCAGTATGGTTAAGGATAGCCCCTACGCCCTTAGTGGTGGCGATAGTAGTGATATACACGGTGGTGATTATTGTGGTAGTACGCACGATGGTGGTTGTTGTAGTAGTACGGGCCGGGGTGGCGGTAGTAGTACGGGCCGGGGTGGCGGTAGTAGTACTGATGGTGGTTATAGTAGTGGCCATGTCCCCGATCAGCAAATCCAACTATGCAAAACAAAGCCAGCGTCAATATGACTAAGCCTTTTTTGATGTTGTTTAACATGATTAAAATCTCCTTAAACCGACCCGATAAATTATTGTGTAGTTCGGACTTTATAAGTATGGTCTAATTCTAAACACAGGTCAAGCGTTCGGTTAAGGCTTTGATTCTAAAGAGTGCATTCATAAAAACAAGGTTATATATTGAGTACTGGCCCTTTGCAGGGCCAGTATGCCAGAGAGGTCTAATTTGCTGCAGGTGCTGCGGCATCTTTTGCTGCGTCTTTCGTTGCAGGTTTTGCTTCATTTTTGCTTTTCTTTTCTTTCTTTGTCGCTGGTGCTTTTTCTGCTGGTTTTGCTGAAGCGTCAGCAGAGGACATTGCATTTGCGGCAGGCATAGCATTAGCATCGGATGAAGAATCGGTAGTAGTAGCAGCAAAACCTGCGGCACAAGCTAAAACCAAGGCAAATGCCACTAAACTTTTCTTGAACATAATAGTCTCCTGATATATTTTATTTACAATTAAAAAGCTTCCCAGAGGCGTCGATTAACGGATCTGGTGAAACTAGTGTGATCTAATTTCAGAATAATGTCAACACTAAGATGGAGGATGTTTTTAAATTTAAGTTAAAATTTCACGGCTGGCTAATGCCCGCGCTAAGGTACCCCCGTCGATGAATTCCAATTCACCCCCTAAAGGTACACCATGGGCAATGCGCGTAACGCGCAGCTGATAAGGAAGGCTTAATTCGTGTATGTAATGGGCCGTGGCTTCGCCCTCTACGGTAGGGTTGGTAGCGATGATCAATTCACCTAGGCCTTCATTTTGAAAACGTTGTTTTAATAATCCTAAACCCAATTGTTCCGGACCAATGCCATCTAAGGGCGACAAATGGCCCATCAATACAAAATATAAACCATGAAAACCGGTTTGTTCTATCGCCAATAGATCCGCAGGAGATTCCACTACACACAATACGCGTTGATCGCGCCTAGGATTAGCGCACAATTGACAGCGCGCCGTTTCACTGAAGGTTCTACATAGATCGCAGTGGCCAACTTCGTTCATAGCAGCCAACAAGGCTTCGGCCAATTGTTTACCGGCAGGTCGATTGCGCGCTAATAATTGAAAAGCCATGCGCTGCGCCGACTTTGGCCCTACACCGGGTAAAAAGCGCAGCTGTGCTATTAATTTGTCTATGAGCGGACTAAAACTCATACTATTCCTTAGTTGCTATCACCCATACCACCGAATCCTTCAGGCAGCGATCCCAAATTACCCGCCAAGGCAGATAGTTTTTCGCGGGAACGTTTTTCAATTTTAGCCGTAGCGTCATTGATGGCGGCCGCGATCATCACTTCCAATAACTTGATATTTTCGGCTGTCATGCCTGGCACAGCAGTGGCGCTGAGCACTACTTTTTTACAATAATGTAAGCCGTTTAAAGAAACTTGTACCATATCGCCGCCAGCAGCACCGACCAATATCATAGCAGCAAGCTCGTCTTGTGCTTTCTTCATATTGGCTTGTAGATCTTTAGCTTGTTGCATTAGTTTTGATAAATTATCGCTCATTTTTATAATCCTCATTAATTGTCATGTTCTAGGCTCACTATTGAGCCGGGAACTATTGTAGCATGAAACTGCTCCAAAATCTGCCTAAAGCGTGGATTCTGCTGTAGGGTCTCGTGGGCGTTGTTCAAAGCGTCGCTTGCTTTTTGATGCCGTGCTTTTTCGGGCGTGGCAATAGTCTCTACTACGATTTCAATGGAAACGGCTATCTTGGTATTGAAGTGCTGGCTTAGGGCGTCAGCCAATAAAGTTTCTTGCTGTTTATCGTGTAAGGCGCTGTGTTCTTGGTTAAGGGCAAAGTGCCAATGATTATCTAATCTTGTCAACAGGGCGCAGTGGTTTGCTAACAATGCGCATAAGCCACTTAAATTGAGTTTAGGATAGAGTTCATCCCAAGCTACAACGGCAAATTCTGTGGGCACTGATTCTATAGAGAATTGGTCACTGGGTTCAAAAGTTTTTTTTTACGGTAGGGGAGATATCACTATCATCCTGCCAAGGTTGGAAAGCCAATAAGCGTATGTATAACATTTCAAAGCCCATTTGCTGATCGGGGGCAAGTGCTAAATCGCGTCGTCCCATCAGGGCAATTTGATAATACAATTGTATGCGTTCAGGGCTCATCGCAGCGGAATTATTTTTTTCTAAGGCCTGTTGTAATGCCAATTGATGCAATAATGTCATAAAGGCTTCTAGCACTTCACTAAAATCAACGCCTTTTTCGGCGAGTTGACGAATCACCGTCAAGCCGCTGACGGCATCGTTTTGCAGCAACGCATCTAAGAGCAGTTGTACGCTGTGGCTATCGGCTAGGCCTAACAATTCACTGATTTTATCTACCGTGATGTTATCATCGCAAAAAGCAATGCAACGTTCTAATAGACTTAAACCATCACGCACGCTGCCCCTAGCGGATTTGGCAATTAAAGCGAGCGCATTAGGCTCAAATACAATATTTTCTTGCTGTAAAATATGGCTAAAATGGTGGCTTAAGGCCTCGCTGCTTAATGGTTTTAAGGTGAAATGTAAGCAACGCGATAACACTGTATTCGGCAACTTTTCAGGTTCGGTTGTGGCCAGTAAAAAAATAACGTGTTTGGGCGGTTCTTCTAGCGTTTTTAATAAGGCATTAAAACTATGGCCGGAGAGCATATGCACTTCATCTATTAAAATAATTTTATAGCGGCCCATAATAGGCGGGTATTGCACGCTTTCTAATAGTTCACGGGTATCTTCAACTTTGGTGCGAGAAGCGGCGTCTATTTCTAATAGATCTAAATAATTACCCTGGGCAATGGCCAAGCAAGGATTACAGTGACCACACGGCGTAACCGTAGGCCCTTGTTCACAAGACAAACATTTTGCCAACAATCTAGCCAGTGAAGTCTTGCCTATACCGCGAGTGCCGCTGAATAAGTAAGCATGATGCAAACGACCACTTTCTAAAGCGTGCGTTAAAGCTTGCACAATAGCGGGTTGGCCTATGACTTCTATAAAAGATTGGGGACGCCATTTACGCGCTAAGACATGACTTGGCATAAAATTACACCGTTTTTGTTAATGAGGGCAGTTCGCCCACCACAATCTGCACACAATTCAACCACTACCGTTGCTCTCTTCCGAGTCTGGCGGGGTTTGCGGCGTACCGTCGTAGATGGATAGGCAAACTACCATAAAAGAGCGGCTATTGCACCACATTCTGAGGTAGAAAACAAGAGCGCTTTCTAAACAAAGCACAAACAATAGACGCTAAGCCATAAAACCAATCAATCGAGTTGTTTGAACGTATCATTTCCCCAAATTACTGTTCTTAAGTTGACTATA